>DATIDD010000019.1:0-15205 GCA_035456465.1 Gaiellaceae bacterium
TCGCCGGCGACGGCCTCTTTCAGCTCGAAGCCGGGCGTGCCGCGCTCGAGCGGTCCACCCCGCCAATCGTGCTGAACGACCACGATCGGGTCGCCGCGCCGGCGCCACGCGGCAATCAGCTTGGCGACGTTCTCCTCGGCACGGGGATTGTCGCGGGGCCCGAGCGCCGGATCCTCGAAGCCGCGCTGAACGTCGACCACCAGGAGCGCACGCTGTCCGATCATCCGTCCGACCCTACCGTAGGTCGCGGCTCTGGCTTGGATCAGCAACGAACCACGGAGGGCGCGGACGTGACGCGCCGCGGGCTGTGGCGCGCCGCGCCCGGCCGCCGATCGAAAACGCGCTGACTAGCCGGGGAAGTGGAGGCGGCGGGAATCGAACCCGCGTCCGCGGACGCACCGGTCAGAGCGTCTACAAGCTTAGGCCGCCCTTTGCTCTCGCCCGCCGGCCGGTGTGCGACCGACCTACCGACGGGCCAGCCATCCTTCGGTGTCGCGCCTCCGGCGATTGGCTCTCCTTCGGCGCCGAGCCCGTTCTCTGATGCCTGATCCGGAGCCACGGGCCGAGCTCCGGGAGACACGTTGCCTAACTAGTTAGGCAGCGAGTGCGAGTTCGTTATCCGCACTTACTTGGTGTTCCGGTGGTTTTACGAGGCCAACCGGAGACCTCGGCTTGCAGCTCTGCCGGAGAACCGACCACGTCGAAACCAGGTCGCCCCCGTATGTCGAGCCGTATTGTAGCCCGGATGGCCGCGATCGAGCTGAGCCGCGACGAGGACGACGACGCGCTCGCCCGCGGGCTCCGCGTCGTCACGAGCGTCTTTCCCGACCGCGCGGTCACGGTCGCCGACCTCCGCGGGTACATCGAGCCGTTTCCGCACGTCTGCCTCGTCGCGGTCGTGGGCGGCGAGGACGCCGGCTCGGCCCTCGGCGTGGCCGAGCCCGAGCTGCGGGAGGCGCGGCAGGCGTACGGGACGATCACCGTGCTCCCGCGGCACCGCGGCGAAGGCGTGGGGACCGCCCTCTACCACGCCCTGTCCGACTGGGCACGCAGCGAGGGATTCCGGGGCTTCAAGGGCAACGTCGAGGAGGGCGACGAAGCGAGCCTCGCCTGGACGCGGCGGCGCGGGTTCGAGGAGATCGGCCGGGAGACGAGGCTCGAGCTCGAGCTCGCAGGCTTCGAGCCGCCGCCCGTCGATCCGCCGGCGAGCGTCGAGATCGTCACCTGGGCCGAGCGCCCCGGCGTCGCCCGGGCGCTCTACGACGTCTACGTCGAGGCGAAGCCCGACATCCCGGGCGAGGAGGACGAGCCGGTCGAGGCCTTCGAGGACTGGCTCGCACACGACATGGGCGGCCCCGGCGACCGCCCCGAGGCGACCTTCGTCGCGCTCGCGGGCGACGAGGTCGTCGGGTACTCGAAGTTCTCCCTCACGGACGCGCAGCCGACGGTCGCCTTCCACGACCTGACCGGCGTCAGGCGCGCGTGGCGCGGGCGCGGCGTCGCCGGCGCGCTGAAGCGGACACAGCTGCGATGGGCGAAGGAGCACGGGTACGAGCGGGTCTCCACGCACAACGAGGAGCGGAACGAGCCGATCCGCCGCCTCAACGAGCGCTACGGCTACCGCCCCGCCCCGGGCCGGATCTTCGTCCGCGGCCCGCTCGCATGAGGGCCGCGGTCCTCGAGGCGTTCGGCGAGCCGCTGGCCGTGAAGGAGGTTCCGCGGCCGGAGCCCGCGGCCGGCGAGGTGCTGGTGCGGCTCGAGACCTGCGGCGTGTGCCACACCGACATCCACACCGTGCACGGCGACTGGGCCGTCGCGCCGGAGCTCCCTCTCGTCCCCGGGCACGAGGGGATCGGCCTCGTCGAAGCCGCTGGCGAGGGGTCGGCGGTCGCGGTCGGGACGCGCGTCGCGATCCCGTGGCTCGGCACCGCCTGCGGCGAGTGCGAGCTCTGCCGCTCGGGCCGCGAGAACCTCTGCCCGCGCCAGCGGAACACCGGCTACTCGCGGGACGGCTGCTTCGCGGAGTACGCGACGGCCGACGCCGCGTACGTGGTCGACGTGCCCGACGGCGTCGACCCGGTGGCCGCCGCGCCGCTCACGTGCGCGGGGCTCACGACGTACGCCGCGGTCCGCCGGGCCGGCACGCGCGAGGGCGACCGCGTCGCCGTGTTCGGGATCGGCGGCCTCGGCCACCTGGCGGTGCAGTACGCGCGGCTCGCGGGCGCCGAGGTCGTCGCGGTCGACGTCGTGCCGGAGAAGCTGGAGCTGGCGCGCGAGCTCGGCGCGGCCGAGGCCGTCGACGCGTCCGGCGAGGACGCGGTACGCGCGATCCGCAGGCTCGGCGGCGCCGACCGTGCGATCGTGGTCGCGGCGACGCCGGTCGCGGCCGGGCAGGCGCTCGCGTCGCTCCGGCGCGGCGGCACGCTCGTGCTCGTCGCCCTCCCGCAGGGCGTCCTCGAGCTGCCGATCGTGCCGACGGTGCTCAAGGGGATCACCGTCGCCGGCTCGATCGTCGGGACGCGCGCGGAGCTCCGCGAGGTGCTCGACCTCCACGCCGCCGGGCGGACGCGCGTGATCACCGAGGAGCGGCCGCTCGACGCCGTGAACGAGGCGATGACGGACGTCGAGGCCGGCCGCGTGCCCGGCCGCGTCGTCCTCCGCGCGTGAGCGCAGGCTTCGCCGGGCCCGAGCTCAGGCGGCCGGGCCCGGCGACGCGCTGCTGCGTCTCGCGTCCGGAGCCCTAGCCGGCCCGCGCGACCGCGGCCGAGAGCGCACGCCGCGTCATCACCTCGGCGAGGTGGAGCCGGTACTCAGCGGACGCGTACGTGTCGCCGAACGGGCTGCCGATCGCCTCGCGCACATGTGCTGCCGCGGCGCCGATCGCCTCCGCCGACGGCTCCGAGCCGACGAGCTCGTCCACGGGGACGGCGACGGGAGCAGCGGTCGCGCCGCCGACGACGACGCGGGCGCGGGAGCACGACCCGCCCTCGACGCCGACGACCGCGGCCACCCCGATGACGGCGTACCGGGACGCCGGGTGGGAGTGCTTCAGGTAGGCCGCGCCCGTCCCCGCCGGCGTCGCCGGGACGCGCACCGACGTGATCAGCTCCCCGGGCTCGAGCGCGGTCGTGAACACGTCCACGAAGCACTCGTCGGCGGTGAGCTCACGGCCGCCCGAACGGCTCGCGGTGACGATCGTCGCGCCGAGCGCGGTCGTCACCGTCGGGTAGTCGGCCGACGGGTCCGCGTGGGCGATGCTGCCGCCGATCGTGCCGCGGTTGCGCACCTGGCGGTCGCCGATCATCCCGGCGGCCTCCGCGAGCACGGGGCAGGCCTCCCGCACGACCTCCGACGACGCGACGGACGCGTGCGTGGCGAGCGCGCCGATCACGACCGCGTCGCCCTCCCGCGCGATCCCGTCGAGCCCGGCGATCCCGCCGAGGTCGACGAGCGCCGACGGCGTGGCCACGCGGAGCTTCATCGCGGGGAGCAGGCTGTGGCCCCCGGCGAGCGCACGCGTCTCGCCGTCGGCGGCGAGCAGCTCGAGCGCCTCCTCGATGCTTCCCGGCCGGTGGTAGTCGAACGCAGCGGGTGTCATCGTGTACATCGCGTCTCCTCCGGTCAGCTCGTCTGCTGCATCGCCCGCCAGACCTTCTCGGGCGTGAGCGGCATGTCGAGGTGGGCGATCCCAAGCGGTGAGAGCGCGTCGATCACCGCGTTCACGACCGCGGGCGTGGAGGCGATCGCCCCCGTCTCGCCCGCGCCCTTCACGCCCAGCGGGTTGACGTCGGTCGGCGTCTCCGTGCGCTCGACCTCGAGCGGCGGGAAGAACTCGGCCTTCGGAACGGCGTACTCCATCAGGCTCGACGTGAGCAGCTGGCCGTCGTCGTCGTACTGCGCGCCCTCCCACAGCGCCTGCGCGACGCCCTGTGCGATCCCGCCGTGTACCTGGCCGTCGACGATCATCGGGTTGATCACCCGCCCGAGGTCGTCCACGGCGACGTAGCGGCGCAGCATCACCTCGCCCGTCTCGGCGTCGATCTCCACGACGGCGATGTGCGTCCCGAAGGGGAACGTGCAGTTGGGCGGGTCGTAGTAGGTGAGGTCGTCGAGGAACGGCTCCTCGCCCTCGGGCAGGTCGTACCCGAGCGCGGCGGCCGCGGCGATCTCCTGGATCGTCTTCGACCGGTCGGGCGCGCCCTTGACGGCGACCTTGCCGTCGGCGTACTCGACGTCCTCCGGGCTGGCCTCGAGCATGTGCGCCCCGAGCCGGCTCGCCTTCGCCTTGATCCGCTGCAGGCTCTTGTAGACGGCGACGGCGCCGACGGCGGCACTGCGGCTGCCGTACGTGCCGTAGCCGAACGGGGTGCCGAGCGTGTCGCTGTGCTCGACGGTGACGTCCTCGATCGGGATGCCGAGCTCCGAGGCCACGACCTGGGAGACGGTCGTCTCGTGGCCCTGCCCGTGCGACTGCGCGCCGGAGGTGACCACGACCTTGCCGGTCAGGTGGACGCGCACGTTCGCGCTCTCCCACATGCTGGCGCCCCAGCCCTCGCCGACGGTGCCGATCCACGCCGACGGCGCCACGCCGCAGAGCTCGACGTACGTCGAGAAGCCGATCCCGAGGTGGCGCCCCTCCTTCCGCGCCGCCTCCTGCTCGGCCCGGAAGTCCTCGTACCCGACGATCTCCAGCGCCCGGTCGAGCGCCTTCTCGTAGTCGCCGGTGTCGTACTTCAAGCCCTTGAGGATCCCGGCCGGGTCGTAGGGGAACGCATCGGGCGGGATGAAGTTCTTGCGCCGGAGCTCGACGGGGTCGAGCCCGAGCTCGCGCGCGAGCAGGTCGATGCCGCGCTCGACGGCGTACGTCGCCTCCGGGCGGCCGGCGCCGCGGTAGGCGTCGACCATGCCGGTGTTCGTGTAGACGCCGAGCACCTGGCAGTGGATCGCCGGGATGCGGTAGGCGCCCGACAGCATGCGGCCGTAGAGCGTCGTCGGGATCCCGGGCGCGACGGTCGAGAGGATCCCGCCGAGGTTCGCGTACGTCTTCGCCTTGAGCGCCGTGATCGTCCCGTCACGCTTGGCGCCGATCTCCAGGTCGGTGACGTGGTCGCGGCCGTGCGTCGTCGCCACGTAGTTCTCCCGCCGCGTCTCGACCCACTTGATCGGACGGCCGACCTTCTCGGCGAGCGCGGCGACGAGCACGTACTCCGGGTACAGGAAGATCTTCGTCCCGAACGCGCCGCCGACCTGCGGCGCGATGCAGCGCATCTTCGTCTCGGGGATGCCGAAGACGAACGCCGTCATCAGCAGCCGCATGATGTGCGGCGTCTGCGACGTCATCCAGACGGTGTACTGCCCGGTCGACGGCTCGTGCTCGGCGGCCGCGCCACGACCCTCGATCGGCGTCGGGATCAGGCGCTGGTTGACGAGGCGCTGGCGGACGACGACGTCCGCCTCGGCCAGCCCGCGGTCCGTGGCCTCCGCGTCGCCGCACTCCCAGTCCATGACGATGTTGGACGGCGCGTTCTCGTGGATCTGCAGCGCGCCCTCCTCCGTCGCCGCCACCGGGTCGACGATCGTGTCGAGCGGCTCCCAGTCGACCTGGATCAGCCCGAGCGCGTCCTCGGCGGCGTAGCGGCTCTCGGCCACGACCACGGCGACGCCCGCCCCGGTGAACGTGACGCGGTCGATCTCGAGCACCCGCGGCGTGTTGACGAAGTTCTCCACCCCTCCGGCCTGCCAGGCGCACGGGAGCGCCGGCAGGTGCTCGAAGTCCTTGCCGGTGAACACGGCGACGACGCCGGGCGCCCGGGCCGCGGCGCTCGTGTCGATCGAGCGGATCCGGGCGTGCGCGTACGGTGAGCGCAGGATCGCGGCGTGCGCGCTTCCGTGCAGCTTCAGGTCGTCGACGTACTTGGCGGCGCCGGTGAGCAGGCGCGCGTCCTCGACGCGCTTGACCGGCGCGCCCATCAGGCTGGTGGTGGGTGTCTCGGCGACCGCCATCACGCGGTCACCTGCCCGGCGGCGCGGATCGCCTTGACGATGTTCTCGTAGCCGGTGCAGCGGCAGAGGTTGCCCTCGATCCCGCGGCGGATGGCCTCGTCCGTCAGCTCCTCGCCGGAGTCGATCAGGTCGAGGGCGGCCATCAGCATCCCCGGGGTGCAGAAGCCGCACTGCAGGCCGTGGTGCTCGCGGAAGGCCTCCTGGATCGGATGCAGCGACCCGTTCGACGCGAGGCCCTCGACCGTCCGCACCGACGCCCCGTCGGCCTGGACGGCGAGGACGGTGCAGGACTTGACCGACACGCCGTCGAGGTGCACCGTGCACGATCCGCACTGCGACGTGTCGCAGCCGACGTTCGTGCCCGTCAACCCGAGGTGGTCGCGTAGGAAGTCGACGAGCAGCAGGCGTGGCTCCACCTCCGCCTCTCGCCGCGTGCCGTTGACGGTGACCGCGATCCGACTCACGTGGACCTCCTTGGCGGCTCTGGGACAGGGGCGAGGATACGCTCCGGCCGGGGCGATTTCCACGGCCTCCTTCCGTACGATGTCGCCGTGGGTTTCGGTTCGGTCGAGGAGGTGGAGCGGGCGCTCGGCGAGGCCTCGTACCTGCCCGACCGCGGCCTCGCGACCGCCGTCTTCCTCGCGCTCGAGATGCGACGGCCGCTGCTGCTCGAGGGCGAGGCCGGCGTCGGCAAGACGGAGGTGGCCAAGACCCTCGCCGGCATCCTCGGCGCGGAGCTGATCCGGCTCCAGTGCTACGAGGGGATCGACGCCGGCCAGGCGCTCTACGAGTGGGACTACGCGCGGCAGCTCCTGTACGCGCGGAGCCTGCAGGCGGAGGAGGCCGACCCGCACCAGCGGATCCGGGAGCTCTACGGGCCGGACTTCCTCGCCGAGCGGCCGCTCCTGCGCGCGATCCGCGCCGGCTCGGCGGCGGTGCTGCTGATCGACGAGCTCGACCGGGCCGACGACGAGTTCGAGGCCTTCCTCCTCGAGGTGCTCGCGGACTACGCGGTCACGATCCCCGAGATCGGGACGATCGCGGCCGCCGACCCGCCGGCCGTCGTGATCACCTCGAACCGCACGCGCGAGCTCCACGACGCGCTCAAGCGGCGCTGCCTCTACCACTGGATCGACTTCCCCGAGCTCGAGCGCGAGGTCGAGATCATCCGGCTGCGCGCGCCCGGCGTCTCGGCGGCGCTCGCCCGCTCGGTCGCCGAGGCGGTGGCGAGGCTGCGCGACCTCGACCTCGACAAGCGCCCCGGCGCGGCGGAGGCGATCGACTGGGCGGTCGCGCTCCGGCTGCTCGGCGCCGAGTCGGCCAACGGCGACGTGGGGCGCGCGACGCTGGGGTGGGCGATCAAGAACCAGGAGGACCTGCGCCGGGCCGAGGCGATCTTCCTCGATGCCTGAGCGCGGCCCGCCCGACCCGCTGGCACCGCTCGTCGGCTTCGGACGGGCGCTCCGCGACGAGGGCCTCGCTGTCGGCACCGGCCGGATCGGCGACTTCTGCCGCGGCGCGTCGATCACCGGCCCCGGCCACCTCTACTGGGCGGGACGCGCGACCCTCGTCGCCGGGCCCGAGGACATCCCCGCGTACGACGCCGCCTTCCGGCGCTGGTTCGGCGACGCCCCCGATGCGCCCGCCGCGAAGGCCGCCGTCCGCGTGATCCACGAGGGCGAGGGGCTGTCGGCCCGTGCCAGCCGCGCCGAGTCGCTCCGACGGAAGAGCTTCGCGTCGCTCGCGCCCGACGAGCTGGCGGAGCTGGCCGAGCTCGCCGCGCGGATCGGCCTCGCCGTGCCGGAGCGCCGCACCCGCCGCCGCGAGCGGGCGCGGGACGGCTCCCTCGACCTCCGGCGCACGCTCCGGCGCTCCTTCCGCACGGGCGGAGAGCCGCTCGAGCTCGCCCGGCGGCGCCGGCGACGGAGGCCGCGGCGCCTCGTGCTCCTGCTCGACGTCTCGCGCTCGATGAGCGCCTGGTCGGAGGCGCTCGTGACGGTCGCGCACGCGGCGCTAAGGGGCGACCCCGGCTGGGAGGCGTTTTGCTTCGGCACGCGCCTCACCCGCGTGACGCGGGCGCTCTCGTGCTCCGACCCCGCGACGGCGCTCGAGCGGGCGGCGGACGAGGTGCTCGACTGGGACGGGGGCACGCGCATCGGCGACTCGCTGAAGGCGTTCCTCGACGGCCACGGCAACGTCGCCCGCGGCGCGGTCGTCGTCGTCTGCTCGGACGGGCTCGAGGTCGGCGACCCTGAGCTGCTCGCCGAGCAGATGGCGCGGCTCGCGCGGCTCGCGAACCGGGTGATCTGGCTCAACCCGCTGAAGGAGAGCCCGGCCTACGCGCCGCTCGCGCGCGGGATGCGGGCGGCCCTTCCCCACGTCGACCGGTTCTCCAGCGGCCACGACCTCGCCTCCGTCGAGGAAGCGCTGTGGTCGTGACCGTCAGCGACTGCGGCCGGCACGCTCCTTGAGCGCGCGCTGGATCTGCCGGTCGGCGTCGCGCCTGGCGATGTCGCCCCGCTTGTCGCGCTGCTCCTTGCCGCGCGCGAGCGCGAGCTCGACCTTGACGCGCCCGTCCTTGAAGTAGAGCCGCGTCGGCACGAGCGTGAGGCCGCGCTCCTTCGTCTTGCCGATCAGCGAGTCGAGCTCCCGCTTGTGGAGCAGGAGCTTGCGCGGCCGGTCGGGCTCGTGGTTGGCGATGTTCCCCTGCGCGTACTCGGCGATCGAGGCGCCGTGCAGCCACGCCTCGCCGTCGCGAATGTCCGCGTACGCCTGCCCGAGCGTGACGTGCCCCTCGCGCAGCGACTTCACCTCCGTGCCGGTCAGGACGAGCCCGGCCTCGAGTCGCTCGAGCAGCTCGTAGTCGTGCCGCGCGCGGCGGTTCTCCGCGATCGGCTTCTGTCCCTTCGGCCTGGCCACGCGCGCGATCGTAGCGGGGCGTCGCGGCCTCCCCGCGCCCGCCACGCGGCCTACCGGTAGCGGGAGGACGAGCTCGAGCCGCCGCCGGTCGAGCTCGAGACGTACTCCGCCACGGCATCGATCTGCGCCTCGCTGAGCTGGTCCTTGAACGACGGCATCACGCCGCCGCCGTTCGTCACCTGCTTCACCACGCGCTCCTTGGACGGCTGCAGCTCGTCCAGGTTCGGGCCGACGTCGCCGTTCGCGCCCGCGGCCTCGAGCGTGTGGCAGTTCGCGCAGCCGGCGCTGGCGAAGACCTCGGCGCCGTCGACGGCACCTCCGCCCCCGCCCGTCGTCGCCGGCGCGCCGCCGGCGGACGTCGTCGCGGAGCTCTCGCCCTCGTCGCCCCCGCAGGCCCCCAGGGCCAGCACCGAGGCGACGAGCGCGAACGCGAGGGCGGCTTTCACGACGACGTTCATACGCGATTCGCGCGACGGCGGATTCCTCCGGGCTCGTCCGAGGCGGGCGCGAGCTCGACCTTGCCCTCGTGGCGGCGCACGTCCGCGACCCGCACGGAGACGGGGTCACCCAGGCGGTACACGCGGCCGCCGCGCCGTCCCTGCACCCGCGTCCCCAGCGCGTCGAGCTCGTAGTAGTCGTCGCCGAGCCGCCGCACCGGCAGGAAGCCCTCGAACACCTCGCCGAAGCGGACGAACAGGCCCGACCCGATCAGGCCCGTGATCTCGCCCTCGAACGGATCGTCCCAGCCGCGCTCGAACAGCACGTGCTCGAGCAGCCAGGCGAGGCACAGGTCGTCCGCGCGGTACTCGATCTCCGCTGCGCGCCGCTCGCGCTCGGAGGTCGACCCCGCGAGCTCGTCGAGGTCGGCCGGCGGCGGGTCGTCGCCGACGCCGAGCTCACGCAGGAGCGCGCGGTGGACGACGAGGTCGGGGTAGCGGCGGATCGGCGAGGTGAAGTGGCAGTAGGCGGGGCTGGCGAGGCCCGAATGGCCGAGGTTCGAGGGGTGGTAGCGCGCCTGCTTCAACGAGCGCAGCACGAGCGCCGGGAACGCCTCCCGGCCTCGTCCCGACTGCCGGGTGTAGGCCGTGACGCTCTCCGCGACCGCCGCGGCCACCCGGGCGGCATCCCCGGGGCCCATCTCCTCGACGTCCGGCGCCGGCGGCGTCGGCACGCCGAGCTCGGCGAGCTTGGCGACGAGGAGGCCGATCGACTGCGGATCGGGGCGCTCGTGGACCCGGAAGAGCGCCTCGCGGCGGCGGGAGGAGAGCAGCCGCGCGACGCACTCGTTGGCGAGGATCATCAGCTCCTCCACGAGCACGTGCGCGTGCGGCTCGCCCTCGAACCACGCCCGCTCGACGCCGCCGCGGCCGTCGAACGCGACGTTGAGCTCGGGCGTCTCGATCCTCAGCGCCCCGCGGGCGAACCGGCGGCGGCGGAGCTCGTCCGTGAGCCGCTCGGCGAGCCGCAGCGCGTCGGCCAGCGGCCCGTCGAGGCGCTCGCGGCCGGCGAGGAGCTCTTCGACACGGCCGTAGGTGAAGCGCTCGTCCGAGCGGATCACCGAGCGGTAGAACAGCGGCTCGCCCGGCTCGAGCGACGCGTCGAACGGCACCTCGACCGTGAGCGTGAGCCGGTCGACGTGCGGGCGGAGGCTGCAGGCGTCGTCGGCGAGCTCGGGCGGCAGCATCGGTGCGACGCGCCCGGGGACGTAGACGGAGAAGGCGCGCCGGGCTGCGCCGCGGTCGAGCGGCGTCCCGGCCGGCACGAAGTGCGAGACGTCGGCGATGTGCACCCACGCGCGGAGGCCGTCGCCCTCCTGCACGATCGAGATCCCGTCGTCGAAGTCCTGCGCGGTCTCGGGATCGATCGTGAAGGTGACGAGGTCGCGCAGGTCGGTGCGGCCCTCGAGCGTCGGCTCGGGGAGCTGGTGCGGCTCGAAGCCGCCGCGCTCGCCCTCCTGGACGAGGAGCCCCTCCAGCACGGCCTCCACGTCGTCGGCGGCGCCGAGCACGCGCTCGAGGCGCGCTCGGCCGCGGCCCGGCCGCAGGACCGCGAGGTCACCGTGCGAGGCGTCGCGGACGCCCTTCGTATCGACCACGAGCGGTGTGCCGGGACCGAAGAACGGCTCGCCGAGCAGCAGCTTCCCGCGCCGCTGCAGCTCGACGACGACGGGCTCGCTCATCCCTGTGGAGCGATCGTCACGCTCTCGGCGCAGATGGGACCTGTCCGGGGACAGTCCTAGGGACTGTCCCCCGGCGCGCCCCGAGGAGCGCCGGCTCGGTCAGCCCTGCCTCGGTCGCACCCGTTCGGCGACGCTCGCCGGCGCGGGGCGCGGGTGCGCCCTTCACGGGACGGCTCGAGCGGATCGCCCCACCCGGGATCGCTCCAGCCGGGATCGCTAGACCCGGAGGAAGCGCCGCAGCGTCAGCCCGGAGCCGACGGCGCCGAGCAGCAGCCCGACGGCGAGCAGCGCGAGCGCGTTCCAGGCGAAGGCGACCGCCTCCACCTCGCTGCCCGCCTCGATGCGGCCGAGGATCGCGGGGACGACGAGCTCCTTCCCGAGCAGCAGCAGCACGATCGCCGCGACCGAGCCGAGCACGCCGCAGATCAGGCCCTCGATCATGAATGGGCCGCGCACGAACCAGTTCGTGGCCCCGACGAGCTTCATCACCTCGATCTCTCGACGCCGCGAGAAGATGGAGAGGCGGATCGTGTTGGCGATCAGCAACGTCGAGGCCACGACGAGCACCACCACGGCCACGAGGAAGAACGTCGAGATCGCCGTCGCCACCTGGATGATCCGGTCGGCGACCTTCTCGCCGTCGCGCACCTTCTCGACGCCGGGCAGCGCCGCCTCGCGGATCGACGCCGACACCGCCTTCACGTCTTCGGCCTGCGCCGGCGTCACCTCGAAGGAGTTCGGCAGCGGGTTCGACGTCAGCCCCTCGACGAGGTCGGGGTTCCGCTTCTCCATGATCGCCAGCGCGTCCTCCTTGGACACGAACCTGACGTCCTTGACGCCGGGGGTGTCGAGCAGCCGCACGCGCACGCGGTTGATCTGCTGCGGCGTCGCCTCGCCCGCCTGCGGGCACGTCGCCGTCGTGCACATGTAGACCTTGATCCGGAGCTTCTCCTTCGCGTGGTCGGACCACGACAGCACCCAGGTCCCGAGCGCGATGAAGAGCCCGAGCAGGAACATCCCGATCAGCACGGTCATCGTCGCCGCGACGGTGGTCGAGAGGTTCGCCGTGAGCGAGCGGAGCGACTCCGCGAAGAGCATGCGCGCCCTATTCACCCGCGACTCCGCTCACTCGGTGACGTAGCCCCCACGGCGCTCGTCGCGGACGAGCCGCCCGTCCTCGAGCGCGATCACGCGCTTGCGCATCTTGTCGACCATCTCGCGGTCGTGGGTGACCATCAGGATCGTCGTCCCGGCCCGGTTGATCCGGTACAGGAGCTGCATGATCCCGACGGACGTGTCGGGGTCGAGGTTCCCCGTCGGCTCGTCGCAGATCAGCAGCGGCGGGTGGTTGACGACGGCGCGCGCGATCGAGACGCGCTGCTGCTCGCCGCCCGAGAGCTCGTCGGGAAGCGAGTTCATCTTGTCCGAGAGCCCGACCAGCGAGAGCACCTCGGGCACCTTGTTGCGGATCGAGCTGCGGCCCTCGCCCTGCACTTTGAGCGCGTAGGCGACGTTCTCGGCGGCCGTCCGGTTCGGGAGCAGCTTGAAGTCCTGGAACACGCAGCCGACGTTGCGGCGCAGGAGCGGCACCTTCGAGCCCGTCAGCCGGCCGAGGTCGCGCCCGCCGACGAAGATGCGCCCGCCAGTGGGCTCGAGCTCCTTCAGCAGCAGGCGGATCATCGTCGACTTGCCGGAGCCGGAGGCGCCGACGATGAACACAAACTCGCCCTTGTCGATCACGAACGAGACGTCCTTCAGCGCCGTCACGTTCGGCTCGTAGATCTTCGTCACGCTCTCGAACACGACCATGGCGCTGGGGCCGGGGGCGGCCGCCGGCGCACCGATCGGATCAGCGATGGCTGTGGGGGTCTCGGTCAGTGTGGCTTCCTGCAGTGGATCCATGGAGGTGAGGCGGGCCGGATGCCCAGCCGGATCCTCGGAGATTCGCGAGAGTGTAGCCCAGACACCTGCCGGACAGACGTCCCGCGGCCGCTACGGCGCCCGCCGCTCAGACGCGGCCGGCAGCCTTGGCGAGCAGGTACTCGTGGATGAAACCGTCGAGGTCGCCGTCGAGCACACCCTGCGCGTTCCCCGCCTCGTGGTTCGTGCGGAGGTCCTTCACCATCTGGTACGGGTGCAGCACGTAGGAGCGGATCTGGCTGCCGAAGCCGGTGTTCTGCGCCACGCCCCGCTCCTTCGCCAGCTCGGCCTCGCGCTCCTCCTCGCGCAGCTCCGCGAGGCGCGAGCGAAGCACCTTCATCGCGGTGTCCTTGTTCGCAGTCTGGGAGCGCTCGTTCTGGCACTGGACGACGATCCCGGTGGGGAGATGCGTGATTCGGACGGCCGAGTCGGTCTTGTTCACGTGCTGCCCACCTGCGCCCGAGGCACGGTAGGTGTCGATGCGCAGGTCGTTGTCGTCGATCTCGACCGCTGCGTCGTCCGCGAGCAGCGGCGCGACGACGACCTGCGCGAAGCTCGTCTGGCGCCGGTGGGCCTGGTCGAAGGGGCTCAGGCGGACGAGGCGGTGAACCCCGCGCTCGGCCTTGAGGATCCCGTAGGCGTTCTCGCCGCGAACCGTGAACGTCGTGGACTTGAGCCCCGCCTCCTCGCCCGGCGATGCCTCGATCAGCTCCGCCTGCAGCCCGCGGTTGGACGCCCAGCGGAGGTACATCCGGAGCAGCATCTCCGCCCAGTCCTGCGCGTCGGTGCCGCCCTCGCCGGCGTGGATCGTCACGACGGCGTCCCCCGCGTCGTACTCGCCGGTGAACAGCGCCGCCTCCTCGAGGCGGTCGAGCTCGCGACGGATCGGCGTCAGCGTCGGCGCGATCTCCGCCGCCATCTCGGGGTCGAGCTCGTACAGCTCGCGCGCGTCCTCGAACTCGGTCACGAGCTTCTCGTAGCGCTCGAGCCGCCGCGCGAGCCTCGCGTGCTCGGCCGAGATCGCGGCGGCGCGGGCCTGGTCGTCCCAGAAGCCCGGCTCGCCCATCGCGGCCTCGAGCTCGGCTATGCGGGCCTGCAGCGTGGCGGGGTCAAAGGTACTCACGGACCCAGTCGAGCCGGGCCCCGAGCTCCTTCAGCTGCTCGTCCAAGGAGAGCGTCGTCTCCGCCACAGGCGCTGATGGTAGCCTCGCGCCGATGGGACGCGGCTCCAGACCGAAGATCCGCTGGGCGAACGACCGCCGCCGCCGCAAGAAGGCGCGCGAGAAGCGGAACGCCCCGCAGCCGCGCGCCTCGCACGGCCGCGGCCGCGCCGCGTAGCCCCGGGCGGCTCGCACCGGCGCCGGAGCCCTCGTGATCGAGATCCGCCGTCTCTCCGACGACGACAGGCCGTGGGCGGTCGCGGTCGAGACGGAGAGCTGGGGCGAGCCGGTCGTGGCGCGGCTGGGCGAGCTCGTCGATCCCACCCGGCTGCCGGGCTTCGTCGCGCTCCTGGACGGGCAACGGGCGGGGCTCGCGTCGTACGCGGTGCGAGGCGACACGTGCGAGGTCGTGACGATCACGAGCCTGCGCGAGGGTCGCGGCGTCGCCCGCGCGCTGCTCGACGCCGTCCGGGACGCGGCGGTCGCGGCCGGCTGCCGACGTCTCTGGCTCGTCACGACGAACGACAACCTCCGCGCGCTCGCGCTCTTCCAGCGCTGGGGGATGGAGATCGTCGCCTTCCATCGCGACGCCGTCACGGACGCGCGCAGGCGCCTGAAGCCGTCGATCGCGGCACGGGGCGCCGGCGGCATCGCCATCGCGCACGAGCTGGAGCTCGAGCTGCTCCTCGACGTGGAGGGGCGATCGGGAGCGCTTCGCGGTCACCGCTAACGGCGCGCTCCGTGCGTTCCAGGCGCGGCGCTGGGCGTCCCCCCAGCGAGGGGGGACAGTGCGGACGCACGGGCCCCGAGTGGACGGCGCTCAGCGTCTCGAGGCGGGCGCCGGAGCCGGGCTCCGCCCGGCGGGAGCCGACCGCCGGCCGAGCGCGGGCGGGATCACGCCCCGTGGCACTTCTTGTACTTCTTGCCCGACCCGCACCAGCAGGGGTCGTTGCGCCCGATCTGCTCGTGTTCGTCGACGCGGCGCTGCTCGACGACCGGTGACGGCTGCGCGCCGGCCTCGGCG
>DATIDD010000020.1:0-20613 GCA_035456465.1 Gaiellaceae bacterium
CGCGGCGGGCCGCCGCCGTGGGGGCCGCTCCTCGTCGCGGCCGCGGTCGTGGCGCAGCCGCTCCTCCTCGGGCCGCTGGCGAACGCGAGCAACGAGCCCCGCCTGGCCGGGCTCGCGGCGCCCGCGCTCGCGCTCGCGGCCGGGATGCTGCTCCAGGGCGTCGCGCTCGGCCGCTCCGAGACGCTGCTCTGTGCCGCCGCGATCGCCGTGGGCGGCCTCCACCACCGCTACACCGTCGCGGGGCCGCAGCCGAACACCGGCTGGGCCGTCGTCGAGCTCGCCGCCGCGCTCCTCGTCCTGGTCGTGCTGGCTCGTCCCGCGCTGCTCGGCGAGGCCGCGGCCGCGCGGGTTAGGAGAACGTAAGAATCGCCCCGGCCCGGCCGCGGCCGCGAGTAGCATCGCCGCGATGCCCACCTCCGTCGTCACCGGCGGGGCCGGGTTCCTCGGGTCCCATCTCTGCGAGCTCCTGCTCGGCAAGGGCGAGCGGGTGATCTGCGTGGACAGCCTCGAGACCGGCTCACTGCAGAACATCGAGCACCTCCGCCAGGAGGAGTTCGTGTTCCGCAACCACGACATGGTGTCGCATCTGGAGATCGACGAGCCGGTGGACTTCCTCTACCACCTGGCCTCGCCCGCCTCGCCCATCGACTACCTGCGGCTGCCGCTGTTGACGCTGAAGGTGGGCGGGCAGGGGACGCACAACGCGCTGGGGCTGGCGAAGTTCAAGCGGGCCCGGTTCCTGCTCGCCTCCACGTCGGAGGTGTACGGCGACCCGCAGGTGCACCCGCAGCCGGAGACCTACTGGGGGAACGTCAACCCGATCGGCCCGCGCGGCGTGTACGACGAGGCGAAGCGCTACGCCGAGGCGCTGACGATGGCGTACCACCGCCAGCAGGGGGTCGACACGTGCATCGTGCGGATCTTCAACACGTACGGGCCGCGGATGCGCCCCCACGACGGCCGGGCGATTCCGACGTTCGTGCGCCAGGCGCTCGCCAACGAGCCGCTGACCGTGTTCGGCGACGGCTCGCAGACCCGCAGCTTCTGCTACGTGGACGACCTGATCCGCGGGCTCTACCTGCTCGCGCACTCCGAGGAGCATCTGCCGGTCAACATCGGCAACCCGAACGAGTTCACGCTGCTCGACCTCGCCAGGACGGTGATCAAGGTCACCGGCTCGCGCAGCGAGATCGTCTTCGAGGCGCTGCCCGTGGACGACCCGCAGGTGCGTCAGCCCGACATCACGCGGGCGACGCAGCTGCTCGGCTGGAAACCCGAAATCGACCTCGAGGACGGCCTTCGCAAGCTGCTGTCGATCGAGGGGAAGGAGTCACCGCTTGCTGTCTAAGCGCATCGCCCTCGTCGGCGCCGTCGCCGCGCTCACGTGCGCGCTGACCGCGTCGACCGCCTCCGCCTCGCGGAACCTGATCAAGGGGCTCTACGACGACGGGAACACGCTCACCGGCGATCCCACCGTCACGTACCCGACGATCCGGGAGCTCGGCACGAAGATCGTGCGGATCAACCTGCACTGGGGCGGGCGGCTCGGCGTCGCCGGCGTCGACCCGACGGTGCGGCCGGCCGACCCGAACGACGGCCAGTACGACTGGTCGATCTACGACCGCGCGGTCGAGTACGCCTCGGAGAACGGCCTCCAGATCATGTTCTCGATCGTCGACACGCCGCCGTGGGCGAACGGCCGCAAGCCGGTCAACGTGCCGCCCTCGAGCGCACGCTGGTACGCGCAGCTGCGCGACTTCGCCTACGCCGCCGCGACCCGCTACAGCGGCACGTTCAAGCAGCCCTCCGACGGTCGCATCATCCCGGCGGTTCGCTACTGGGCGGCGTGGAACGAGCCCAACAACCCGATCTTCCTCCAGCAGACGACGAACCGCCGCACCTTCTCGTCGCCGCAGAGCTACGCGAAGATCTGCAACGCGGTCGTGCAGGGCGTCAAGGGCACGCTGCTCGCCGGGGAGCGGGTCGCCTGCGGCGTCACCGCGCCCCGCGGCAACAACAGCCCGCGCAGCTCGCGTCCGTCGGTCTCGCCGCTCGCGTTCCTCCGGGGGATGAAGCGCTACGGCGCGAAGGGCTTCGACGCCTATGCCCACCATCCGTACTACGGCCACCGCACGGAGAAGCCGAACGCGAAGCCGCGGTCGAGGACGGCCCTGCAGCTCGGGAACATCAACGACCTCGACCGGGAGCTGCGTCGGCTCTACGGCAACCGCGTGCGCATCTGGATCACCGAGTACGGCTACCAGACCCCGCCGGACCGCCTGTTCGCGGTCACGAACGCGCAGCAGGCGGCCTACCTGCGGCAGGCCTGGGCGATCGCCAAGCGGCACCCGAAGATCGACGTCTTCACCTGGTTCATGCTCACGGACGACACGAACATCGGGCTCGGCTGGCAGTCGGGGCTGATGACGTCGAGGTGGGCCAGGAAGCCCTCGTTCAACGTCTTCCGCGCGCTCCGCTAGGAGCGTCGGCCGCCCGGGCGCGACGCGAGCAGTGCCCGGTACAGCCGGTCGACGTCGTCGACGAGACGCTCGACCGCGTAGCGCCGCAGCACCCGCTCGCTTCCGGCCTCGCCCATCCGCTCGCGGAGGGCGGGGTCGGTCGCGAGCTCCCCGAGCCGCCGCGCGAGCGCGTCGACGTCGCCGGGCTCGACGAGGAAGCCGTCGACGCCGTCGCGCACGACGTCGGGGACCCCGCCGACGCGCGTCGCGACGACGGGGCGCCGCGCCGCGAGCGCCTCGATCGCGCTGACGGGGGTCCCCTCGTTCGCGGACGGGAGGATGAGCGTGTCGAACGCCGCGTACCAGCCGGCGACGGCGTCCTGGTAGCCGAGGTAGAAGCAGTCGCGCGCGATGCCGAGCTCGTGCGCGCGCTCCTCGACGTGGTCGCGGTCGGGGCCGTCGCCGACGAGGCAGAGGGCCGCGTCGGTGCCCCCCGCGCGCAGCTTCGCGAACGCGAGCAGCACGTCGTCGGTGCGCTTCACCGCGGTCATCCGGCCCATCCAGCCGACGAGGAAGCGGTCGTCCGGCAGCCCGAGCAGCCTGCGCGTCCCGGCGCGCGAGCCGTTCGCGGACCGCACGCGCTCCTCGAGCTCGATCCCGAGACGGACGACGACGAACTTCTCGCGGGGCGCCACGCCCAGGCGCACGAGGTCGTCGCGCACCTGGGGGCTGACGGCGACGAGCGCGTCGGTCGTGCGCGCGAGACGGCGCTCGAGCAGGCGGAACGCGGCCGCCGTCAGCGGCCCGAAGTAGCCGCGGAGGACGTGGCCGTGGAAGGTGTGGACGACGACCGGGCGCGGCCGCAAGCCGGACAGCAGGACGGCCACGCGTCCCACGGCCCCTGCCTTCGCCGTGTGCGTGTGCACGACGTGCGGGCGCAGCTCCCGGATCAGCCTGGCCAGCCGGAGCGCGGCGACGAGGTCGCGGACGGGGGACACCTGGCGCCGCAGCTCCGACACCGCGCGCACCTGGACGCCGCGGCGCTCCGCGACGAACGCCATCGACTCCTCGCCGCGGGCAAGCTCGCCGGCGACGAGCGTCGTCTCGTAGCCGCGCTCCTGGAGGCCGGCGGAGAGGTAGGCGACGTGGAGGGCGGGGCCGCCGACGTTCAGCCGGGCGATCACGCGCAGGACGCGGACCGGCTCCCGCGACGGCGGCTCAGCCAAGCAGCGCCTCCGCCGTCCGCCGCAACCCGTCCTCGAAGGCGACCTCCGGCTGCCAGCCGAGTACGTCCCGGGCGGCGGCGATGTCCGCGTACGAGTCGCGGAGGTCGCCGGCGCGCGGCTCGCCGTAGCGGCGCTCGACCGGCTTTCCGAGGAGCTCGCTCACCGTCTCGGCCAGCTGGTTCACGCTTCTCGGCGAGCCGGCGGCGACGTTGAAGATCCGCCCGTTCGCGCCGTTCGCGTCGGCGGCGCGGATGTTCGCCTCGACGACGTTGTCGACGTAGGTGAAGTCGCGCGACTGCTCGCCGTCCCCGAAGATCGTCACCGGCTCGCCCGCCTCGATCGCGGTGATGAACAGCGGCACGACGGCGGCGTACTGGCTGTGCGGGTTCTGCCGCGGGCCGAAGACGTTGAAATACCGCAGCACGACGCTCTCGAACGAGTGGTAGACGCGGCTGAACGAGACGCAGTAGCGCTCGGCGGCGAGCTTGGCGACCCCGTACGGCGAGATCGGGTCGACGGGCGACGCCTCCTGCGCCGGCAGCTGCACGGCGGAGCCGTAGACCGACGACGAGGAGGCGTAGACGACCCGTCGGACGCCCTCGTCCCGAGCGGCGAGGAGGACGTTGAGCGTGCCCTCGACGTTCACGGCGCTCGTCGTCAGCGGGTCCTGCACCGATCGGGGCACGGAGCCGAGCGCGCCGACGTGGAACACCACCTCGACGCTGCGGACGGCGTTGTGGACGCGCTCGTACGAGCGCAGCTCGCCCTCCATCACCTCGACCTGGCCCTCGAGCTCCTCCAGGTTCGCGCGGCTCCCGGTGGAGAAGTTGTCGAGCACGCGGACGTCGTCGCCGCGCTCGAGCAGCCCGCGGACGAGGTTCGAGCCGATGAACCCCGCGCCGCCCGTCACCAGCACGCGGCGCGCCATCACGCGGCGACCTCGGCGACGACGTGGTAGTTGGCGAACAGCGTCCCCGGCTGCGGCTCGCGCAGCGACGGCACGCGGCGGTCGAGCGCCTCGCAGGCCGCGTTGACGGCGGCGATGCCGGGCTTGGCCGCGGCGGCGGCGCCGAGGCGTTTGGCGAGCAGGTGCATGAACGTCCCGACGATCATCCCGACGCACGCGGCCGTCCCCGACCCGGGTCGCACGCTCACCGCGCTCCAGTCGCCGTTCTCGCGGAACAGGCGCTCGAGCCCGGTGTGCGTCCAGCGCCAGAGATCGTCCGGCGCGGGATGGTACACCTGCACCCCGTGCGTGGACGCGAGCACGCGGCCACCCGGGGCGGTCACCCGGCGCAGCTCGCGCACCGCCCGGGCCGGGTCGGCGCAGTGCTCGAGCACCTGGTTGCAGAGGACGACGTCGTAGCTCGCGTCGGCGACCGGGAGGTCCTCGACCGTCCCGACGAGGTCGGAGCCGGCGGGGTCGACGCCGACGTAGGCCTCGGCCCACGGCGCGAACAGCGGCTCGTACGGCTTCGGGCCGCTGCCGACGTCGAGGACGCGGACGCGCCGCCGCTCGCGCGCGATCCGATCTGCCTCCTCCCGCAGCCAGCGGACGAGCGGCGCGCGGACCGCGTACGCCGGCGACGAGCGCGACGGCGCGCGCTTGTCGTCGCCCGTCACGCGCGCGCCTCCTGGGCGGCGCCGGAGGCGAGCAGGCCGACGGCGATCCAGGTGAGGGCGCCGAGCGGCAGCCCCGCGACGAGGCCCTGCGCCCCCCACAGCCCGACGCAGAGGAGCAGCCACGCGACTCCGAGCACGCCGGCCGCGTTTCGGCGTGTGAGCGCGAGCGTGGCGGCGAGCAGCGCGACGAGGAGCGCCGCGCCGACGAGCCCGAGGTCGGCGAGCGACTGCACGTAGAGGCTCTGCACGCCGTACCTGCGCTCCGGCGACGGGAACGCGAGCGGAGACGCGTCGGGGAAGCGGGCACGGGCGTCGGCGAGGTACGGCTCGAACGCCGCCGGCTCCTCCGACCCGCGCAGGCCGACGCCGACGACGGGGTGGTCGAGGAAGATCCGGCCGCCGATGTACAGCAGCAGCGTCCGCTGCGAGTAGCTCTCGATGTCCTGCGTCTGCTCGTCGGTGCTCAGGAAGCGCAGGAAGTCGGTCAGCGTCTCGGAGCGCATCGCGACCGTGCCGGCGGCGACGACGGCGACGGCCGCGACGGCGACGGCCGCCCGCCGCCACGGGTACGGCCGCAGCGCGCGCGCGAGCACGAGCAGCGCGGCGACGCCGAGGGCGAGGCCGAGGACCCCGGCGAGCGGCGCGGCGAGGACGAGGCCGATCGCGCCCGCGGCGAGCGGGAGCGAGCGCCGGCGGTCCTCGAGCACGAGCAGCGCGAGCCCCAGCAGGAGCGACGCCCCCGACAGCGCGGCGAAGTCGTGGTGGCCGAGGAACGAGCGCTGGCGGCCGGGATCGCTGACGTCGAACAGGTGCAGGCCCGCGAGCTGGAGCAGCCCGACGGCGGTCGCGAGCGCGCTCCACAGCACGAGCGCGACCGCGATCGGACGCAGGTCGTCGCGGTCGCGCACGAGCAGCGCGAGCGCCGGCGCGAGCAGCGCGTACTCGGCGAACTTCGCGGCCGTCACGGCGTTCTCGGCGACGGGGTAGCCGTCGAGGACGAGCGGGCCGTACGCGACCGCCGCGGCGACCCAGGCGACGAGCGCCGCGAGCGCGACCCACGCCCACCGCGCGGCGGCGAGGACGCCGAACCCGCGGCGCCTCCCGTCCACGATCGCGGCGGCGACGACGGCGAGCACCGCGAGGTCGGACAGGCGCACGTCGACGTCCGCGGACCCCAGCGGGAACGACACCGTCGGCTGGAACTCGGCGTGGAGGAAGAGCGCCGGCAGCGCGAGCGCGACGACGGCCGCACGCCGGGCCCCGAGGCGCTCCGCGAGCGCCGGATTGAGCGACCGGACGGCCAACGGGCGGCCACTATACTCGGCGCGTATGGCCTCGCGGCTCACCGGTCGCCGCTCGACGACGGCCGCGGGCATCTACCTCTCGGCGCTCCTCGGCTTCCTCGCCACCGTGGTCGCCGCTCGGCTGCTCGGCGTGGACGAGTTCGCCCTGTTCGCGATCGTCGTCGCGGCCGTCGGGCTGCTCCAGACGCTGCTCGACCTGACCGTGGAGGAGGCGCTGACGAAGTACGGCTTCCGCTTCGTCACCGCGGAGGAGTGGGGGAAGCTGCGGCGGCTCTTCTCGCGCGCCCTCCTGCTGAAGCTCGCCGGCGCGGTGCTGGCCGGGCTCGCGCTCCTCGCGCTCGCGCCCTTCGCGGACGCGCTGTTCGACGCCGACGGGCTGGCCGCCCCGCTCGCGATCGCCGCGCTGCTGCCGCTCGTCCAGGCGCCGGAGGGGCCGGCGGCGACCGCGCTCCTCCTACGAGGCCGCTACGACGTCCGCGGCGGCCTGCTGGCGCTGTCGATGGCGTTGCGCCTCGCGGGGATCGCCGTGGGCGCGTCGATCGGCGTCACGGAGGCCGTCGCCGGGATGGTGCTCGGCCAGGTCGCCGCCACGGCCTGCGTCGCGGTCGCCGGCCTGGTCGCGTTCCGCCGCTTCCCGGCCGCGCCGGAGCAGCCGCTGGCGGCGGAGAGCCGCGACCTCCGCAGCTTCGTGCTCCAGTCGAGCCTCGCGACCGGCGTCGTCTCGCTGCGGACGTCGCTCGCGCCGCTGCTGCTCGGCCTCGTCTCGCCGACCGTGCAGGTCGGCTACTTCCGCGCCGCGCTCGTCCCGCAGCAGGCGTTCGGGACGCTGTCGGCGCCGGTGAGGATGATCCTGCTCACCGAGCAGACGCGCGACTGGGAGCAGGGGCGCCGCGAGCGCGTGTTCGCCGGCGTCCGCCGCTACAGCGCGGGGGCGGCCGCCGTGACCGCGGTGCTGCTCGTGCCCCTCCTCTGGCTGATGCCCGACCTGATCCGGATCGTGTTCGGAGCCGAGTTCGTCGCCGCCACGGACGCGGCGCGGCTCGTCCTGCTCGCGGCCGTGCTCCAGTTCGTGTTCGGGTGGACGAAGTCGTTCCCGGTCACGATCGGACGGCCGAACCTGCGCGTGGCCACCCACGGGCTCGAGACGCTCGTGCTCGTCCCGCTCACGCTCGTCCTCGGCGCCGCCTGGGGCGCCACCGGCGCGGCCGCCGCGCTGCTCGTCGCCACCGTCGTCTTCGCCGCCGCGTGGACGCTGCTGTTCGCCCGCGTGCGCCGCGGGCGCCTGCCCGTCCCGCTGCCCCAGTGAAGGTCCTGGTCGTCAGCGGGATCTGGCCCCCGGACGTCGGCGGCCCGGCATCCCACGCGCCCGAGGTGGCGGCCTTCCTCCGTGCCCGGGGGCACCGCGTGGAGGTGGTGACGACCGCGGAGGCCGCGCCGCGGCCGGAGGCGTACCCGGTGCACTGGGTGTCGCGCCGGCGTCCGCCCGGCGTCCGGCACGCCCGCGCCGCGTGGGAAGTGGCGCGGCGGGCGCGTCCGGCCGACGTCGTCTACACGACGGGGATGCTCGGCCGCAGCGCCGCGGGCGCGCGCCTGGCCGGGCGTCCCTACGTGGTCAAGCTCACGGCCGACCCGGCGTTCGAGCGCGCCCGTCGCCGCGGGCTCGCGCACGGAGACGTCGACGCGTTCGCGCGGGCGCGCGGGCCGGTCCCCGCGGCGCTGCGTGCGGCGCGCGACGCGGTGCTTCGGGGCGCCGCGCACGTCGTCTGCCCGAGCGCGTGGCTCCGTGACCGCGCCGTCGGCTGGGGCGTGCCGGCCGACCGCGTCAGCGTGCTCCCGAACCCCGCCCCGGTCGCGGTGCCTGGCGAGGCGCCACGCGCGGAGGCCGGGCGGCTGCTCGCCTTCGCCGGCCGGCTGACGGCCCAGAAGTCGCTCGAGGTCGCGCTCGAGGCGGTCGCGCGCGTCGAGGGCGTGACCCTCGTGCTCGCCGGCGACGGTCCCGAGCGGGCGGCGCTCGAGCGACGTGCCTCCGAGCTCGGCCTCCGCTCGCGCGTCCGCTTCCTCGGCGCCGCCCCGCGCGACGAGGTGCTCGCGCTGTTCCGGTCGGCGGACGCCTCGCTGCTCTCGTCCAGCTGGGAGAACTTCCCGCACGGCGTGGTCGAGTCGCTCGCGGTCGGGACGCCCGTGCTCGCGACGCGGACGGGCGGCGTCGCCGAGGTCGTGGAGGACGGGCGCAACGGCCTGCTCGTCGAGCCGGGCGACCCGGAGGCGCTCGCCGAGGCGGTCAGGCGCTTCTTCGGCGACGCCGAGCTGCGCTCGCGCCTGCGGGCGGCGGCTGCGCCGTCCGTCGCCGCCTACGCGCCCGAGCGGGTCTACGGCCGGCTGGAGGAGATCCTCGCCGCGGCGGCGCGCGGAACGTGATGCGGGCGGTGATGGTCGGGCGGACGCGCTACCGCCTCCCGCTCTCCCCGTCGCTCGCGCGCAAGTTCGACGCGCTGCGGGAGGTGTTCGACCTTCGCGTGCTCGCGAGCGCGGCCGCGGGCTCGCCGACGGGGGACGGGACGTTCGAGCTCGTCCCGCCGGTCCGCGCCCGGGCGCTCGACGGGCCGCTCTTCTACGCGCTGCTGACGTTCCGCGCCGCTCGCGTGCTGCACCGCTTCCGTCCCGCCGTGGCGTTCGCACAGAGCCCGTTCGAAGGGGCGGCGCTCCTGCTCGCGCGCCGCCTCGCCGGGAGCGGCGCGAGGGTGGTCGTCGAGCTCCACGGCGACTGGCGCGCCTCAACGCGCCTCTACGGTTCGCCGGCGCGCGGGCTGCTCGGGCGCCTGGGCGACCGCGTCGCCGTCCATGCGATCCGCCGGGCCGACGCCGTCCGCGCGCTCTCCGACTTCACGGTGCGGCTGGCCCGCGAGCAGGGGGTCGAGCCCGCAGCGGTGTTCACCACCTACTCCGACCTGTCGGCGTTCACCGAGACGCCGCCGGCGCCGCTGCCCGAGCGGCCCACGGCGCTCTTCGTCGGCGTCCTGGAGCGCTACAAGAACGTCGACGGCCTCGCCGCGGCCTGGCGGCTCGCCGCGCCCCGGGTGCCGGAGGCCCGGCTGTGCCTCGTCGGTCGCGGCCTCCACGTGCCGGTGGTCGAGCGGCTCGTCGCGGACCTCCCCGGGCAGACGAGCTGGACGCCGTCGCTCAGCGCCCCGGACGTCGTGCAGGCGCTCGACGAGTCGACGCTGCTCCTCCTGCCGTCGCGCTCCGAAGGGACGCCGCGCGTGATCATCGAGGCGCTCGCGCGCGGGCGCGCGGTCGTCGCCGGGCGGGTGGGAGGGATCCCCGACCTCGTCCGCGACGGCGTCGAAGGGCTGCTCGTCGACCCCGACGACCCTCGTGGGATCGCCGACGCGGTCGTCCGCGTCCTCTCCGACCGGGCGCTCGCGGAGCGGATGGGCGCCGCCGCCGCCGCGCGCGCGTCGGGGTGGACGTACGACGCGCGTGAGTACGCGCGGCGGATGCGGGAGCTGGCCGAGCGCGTCGCGGGATGAGGCGGCTCGTCTTCGTCACGCAGCGGATCGATCCCGCGGACCCGAACCTCGCGGCGACGGTGCCGATGGTCGCGGCGCTCGCCCGGAGCGTGGACGAGGTGACGGTGCTCGCGCTGGCCGCCGAGCCGGCGGCGCTTCCGCCGAACGTGCGCGTGCGGACGTTCGGGGCGCCGACTCGCCTGGGGCGAGGGCTCCGCTTCGCGTCCGCGCTGGCCGCGGAGCTCTGGCGGCGTCCGGACGCGCTCGTCGCCCACATGTCGCCGATCTACGCGCTGCTCGCCGCGCCCCTCGCGCGGCCGCTCGGCACGAAAGTCGTGCTCTGGTTCACCCACTGGCGCGGCTCCCGGCTGCTCCGGCTCGCGGAGCGCGCCTCGAGCGCGGTCGTCTCCGTGGACGCGCGCTCGTTCCCGATCCGGTCGGCGAAGGTGCGTGCGATCGGGCACGGGATCGACCTGCGCGAGTTCCCCTGCACCGAGCGCCCCTCCGGCCCGCCGGTGCGACTGCTGGCGCTCGGCCGCTACTCCCCCGCCAAGGGGCTCGACGTGGTCGTGCGCGGCGTCGCCGCGGCGGCCGGCCGGGGCCTCGACGTCACGCTCCTCGCCCACGGCCCGTGCGTCACCGACGAGGAGCGACGGCACCGCCGGGAGCTGGAGGCGCTCGTCGCGGAGCTCGGGCAGGGCGGGCGCGTGACGCTCGGCGGGCCGGTGCCGCGCGCCGAGGTGCCCGCGCTTCTCGCCGGGGCGACGGCGCTCGTGAACAACATGCGGGCCGGCGCGCCCGACAAGGTCGTGTACGAGGCCGCCGCCGCCTGCGTGCCGGTGCTCGCGTCGAACCCGGTGTTCGACGGGCTCGTCGCAGGGCTCGAGCCGCCGCTGCTGTTCACGCGCGAGCGGCCGGACGAGCTGGCCGCGAGGATCGAGGCGCTGCCGGGCGCCGACCTCGCCGCGATCGGGCGCGCGCTGCGCGAGCGCGTCGAGGCGCGGCACTCCGTCGAGACCTGGGCGGCGGGCGTGCTGGAGGCCGCGGGCCTGTGACGCACGCGACCCGCGTCCTCCACGTCCAGAAGGTCTCCGGGATCTCCGGCTCGGAGGCGCACCTGCTGTCGGTGCTGCCGCTGCTCCGGGCGCGGGGCTGGGACGCGCGGATGGTCGTCCTCCACGAGGGCGAGGAGGGCGCCGCACGCTTCGTGGCCGGGCTGGGGGAGCGGGAGGTGCCGGTCGAGGCCCTGCGGATGCGTCTCGACCTCGACCCGCTCGCCGGGGCGCGCCTGCTCGCGGCGTTCCGGCGGCAGCGGCCGGCGATCCTGCACACGCACCTCGTCCACGCCGACCTCCTGGCGCTCCCGGCGGGCGTCGCGGCCCGCGTCCCGCTGCGGCTCACGACGAAGCACGGCTTCAACGACTTCCGCCTGCGGCGCGGGTTCGCGCTCGTCGACCGCTCCGCATCCCGGCTCGCCCAGGTGCAGATCGCGATCTCCCGGGGGCTCGCCGAGCACCTCGCCGGGGTCGAGGGGTTCGACGCCGACGAGTTCGAGGTCGTCCACTACGGCATCGCCGCGGCGCCCGAGGCGCCGCCTCCGCCGCCGGAGCCGCGGCTCGCCTGCGTCGGACGCCTGATTCCGATCAAGGGCCACGACACGCTCGTGCGGGCGGTGGCGGCCGCGCGGCGCGACGTGCCGGGCCTCACGCTCGACGTCGCAGGCGCGGGGCCGCTGGAGGAGGAGCTGCGGTCGCTGGCCCGGCGCCTGGAGCTCGACGACGCCGTCCGCTTCCTCGGGCACGTCTCGCCGGTCGCGCCCCTGCTCGAGTCGGCGCTCGCGCTGGTCGTCCCGTCGCGCGGGGAGGGCTTCGGGATGGTCGCGCTCGAGGCGATGGAGCGCTCGCGCGCCGTCGTCGCGTCGGCGGTCGGCGGCTTGCCCGAGCTCGTCGCCGACGGCGAGACCGGGCTGCTCGTGCCGGTGGGGGACGTGCCCGCCCTCCGCGACGCTCTCGTCACGCTGGCGTCCGACCCGGCCCGCGCAGCGGCGATGGGCGCCGCGGGGCGCGCCCGGGCGGTGACGGCGTTCGCCGAGGAGCGCCCCGCCGATCGGCTCGACGAGATCTACCGGGCGGCTCTCGCGCGCAGCAGCCTGTCGACGGCTGCGCCGGCGAGCAGCGCCAGCAGCAGGTCCCACGGCGCGCGGTAGCGCGTCGCGCCGGCGAACAGCACCGCCGTCAGCGTCACGTACGCGAGCAGGAGCACGACGAGCACGGCCAGCGGTCTGGGTACGACCGTCAGCCCGTAGAGCGCGAGCGCGAGCAGCGGCACGACGTAGAGCGGGAGCAGCCACTCGCGCGCCGTCTCGCGGAACCCGCCGGCGCCCGGGCCCTCCTCCGTCCGCGTCCCGCGCGGGTCCCAGAGCATTCCAACGGCCTGCACGGCCAGCTTCGCCTTCTCGCCGGGATGCTCCCGCCAGAACTCGGTCGTGAGCCTGCGGTAGAAGCGCATCTGGGCGCACTCGTCGACGGTCAGGCCCTGCCGCGCCGCGTCCTCGGGCGTCGGCGGCGCCGCCGGCGGGTCGGGGACGTCGTCGATCCAGCCGCCCCCGGCGAGCGTGTCGTACGTGGCGAGGTTGTTCGCCTTCCACAGCGCCTTCGCGTCGGTCGTGATCGCGGCGCAGCCGACCTGGACCTGGTTCCGGACGACCCACGGCGCGACGACGAGGGCCGCGGCGGCGACGACCGCCGCGGCCGCGACGACGCCCGCGTGCCGCCACAGGAGCCACCCGGCCAGCACCAGGGGGATCCCGACGAGGCGGGCGTTGCCGAGGATCGCGAGGCCGGCGAGCGCGCCGGTGGCCGCCGCCCACGGCAGCGTCCTGCGCTCCGCCGTGGCGAGCGCCGCCAGCACGAGGGCGGCGGCGAGGAAACCGTCCAGCACCTCGCGGTTGACGTGGACGTCGTGCCACGCGAGGTACGGGTGGAGCGCGACGAGGAGCCCCGCCACGAGCCCGGCCCGCGCCGACAGGAAGCGCACGCCGATCGCCGTCGTGAGCAGCGCGGTGCCCACGCCGACGGCGGTCTGCGCGAGCCCGACCACGAGCCACTCGCGCGCGAACGTCCAGTAGAGGCCTGCGAGGAACCAGCCGTACAGCGGCTGCGTGTACGCGGAGGGCTCGCCCGGCAGGAACCCGAACGTCCCGCTCGCGGCGAGCGTCCGCGCGAAGTCGTCGCTCTTCTCCGTGAACTGCTCGAGGATGTCGCCGCGCTCGATCGCCAGCGCCGCCAGCCGCGGCACGGCGGCCGCCACCGCGACGATGGCGTACGTTTGGCGGCCGTGGCGCACGAGAGCGAAGGCTATGGCGCTGGGGCGGTCGCCGTCTCCTGCCACGTCGAGCGGCCGCTGGACGACGAGACCTGGCGGCGCTTCTCCGAGCTGCAGCGGCGGCGGCCGGGAGGGCTCGCCGTCGCCGCGCTGCTGCGTCCCCCGGACGAGGCCGCCGGCGAGCGCTGGGAGCCGTGGCTCGAGCGGGCGCGGGCGGCGGCGGGGCGCGGGCCCCTCGGCCACCACACCCACTGGACGGCGCCCGGCCACGCGCGCCCGACCGGCGGCGACCCCGCGGCGCGCGTGCTCGACGAGGGGGAGCGCCTGCGCGCGGAGGGCGTCCCCGCGACGCTGTTCTGCGGCGGCGGCTGGTACACGGACGCGGGGGTCGCAGAGGCGGCGGCGGCGCTCGGCTACGCCGACTGCACGCCGACCGCGTTCCGCCCGTCGTACCTCGAGCCCGGCGCGCGCCGGGCGCAGCTCGACGCCCCCGCGCGGCTGCGGCTGCCGAGCGGGGCGCTGCTGACGGCGCTGCCCTCGACGCACTCCCTCGGCGCTGCGGCGCGGCTCGCGCTCCGGCGGCTTCCGCGCTGGGTCCACGTCTACTTCCACGACACCGACCTGCTGGACGCGCGCCGCAGGCTCGCGCTCGTGGCCGCGCTCGCCGCCCTCGGACGGCGCGGGCGGGCGGTGGACCTCGACGCGCTCGTGGGCGTCGAGGCGCCCGAGCGGCCGCTGGCCGAAGTCCTCGAGGGCTCGTCGCCGCCGGCGGGGATAGACTGGGCCGCCTCGTGAGCAAGCCGGCCCCCGCGGGAGACGTCCGGTCGGCGCGTCCCTACGTCCTGTCGCCCAGGCCGCTCCGAGCCGCGATCCGACGGACGGCCAGCGTGGCGGTGCTCGTCGCGATCGACCTCACCGGGATCGTGCTCGGGCTCTACGCCGCGCTCGTCGCGCGCGAGCTCGTCTACGGGCACTGGCCACCGCTGTGGGGGGTGCTCTGGGAGGCGGTGGAGAACTGGCTGCCGTTCCTCGCGCTCGTCACCGTGCTCGTGTTCTGGCAGGCGGGGCTCTACGCGAGCCGCGAGGTGCGGGCCGGGGCGGGGCGGATCCTGCCGTCGCTCCTGCTCGTCGGGCTGCTGACGGTCGGGTTCGCCTGGGGCTCCGGGCACGAGTTCAACACGTTCGGGCTCGCGCCGACGGCGGTGCTGTTCAGCACGCTGATCGTCGGCGTCCTGCGCGCCAGCTACGACCTGCTGACGCGCGAGCTCCTCTGGTCGGCGGGCGTCCGGCGGCGCGCGCTGCTCGTCGGCAAGGGAGACCACGTCGTCGACCTCCGGCGGACGCTCGGGTCGGGCCGCAGCGGCATCCAGTACGAGTTCCTCGGCGACGTCGCCGACCTCGCGGTCGTGCCGTCCGTGCTCGCGGGGCAGCGGGTCGACGAGCTCATCGTCGCGGAGTCGGACTTCGACGACGAGGAGCTGCTCGAGCTGGTCGACCAGGCGCACCGATCCGGTGTGACCGTGCGCGTGGCGCCGACGACGACGGAGCTCCTGACGCACCGCGTCGAGTACGTCCCCGGGCAGGGCGTGCCGCTGTTCGAGCTGCGGCCGCCCGTGTTCGCGGGCGCCGACTGGGTCGCGAAGCGCACGTTCGACCTCGTCGTCGCCGGCCTCGGCGTCGTCGTCGGGCTCCCGTTCCTGCTCCTCCTCGCGCTCGCGATCAAGCTCGACTCGCGCGGCCCGGTGCTGTACCGCGACCGCCGCGTCGGCCTCGACGAGCGCGAGTTCACGATGCTGAAGTTCCGCACGATGGACGCCGACGCGGCCGACCGGCAGCCGGAGCTCGAGCGCGCGAACGAGGCGGAGGGCCCGCTGTTCAAGATCCGTGACGATCCGCGCGTCACCCGCGTCGGCGCCGTGCTCCGGCGGTTCTCGCTCGACGAGGTGCCGCAGCTCGTGAACGTCCTCCGCGGCGAGATGAGCCTGGTCGGCCCGCGTCCGCTGCCGGTGCGCGACTTCGCCCGGCTGGAGGACTGGCACCGCAAGCGCTACCTCGTGCTCCCGGGGATGACGGGCCTGTGGCAGATCGCCGGCCGCTCCGACCTCAGCTTCGACGACCTCGTCCGGCTCGACTTCTACTACCTCGACAACTGGTCGATCTGGCTCGACATCTCGATCCTGCTGAAGACGGTCCCGGCGGTGTTCCGGTCACGAGGCGCTTACTGATCCATCACCGCCCGCTCGTACACTGACGCGATGCGCGCGCCGAAGCTCATCGCCGTCGCGTCCGCCGTCGACCTCGACTTCCGCTACGGCTGCACCCCCGCGTGGTGGCAGCTGTGGAAGGGCCTGCACCAGGTCGGCGTCGACCTCGTCGTCACGCCCTACCGCGGGCGGCCCGTCGAGTCGCCGTGGTGGCGCACGGCGCCGAACCCGACCTTCCGCGAGGGCGAGCTCTACGCCGGCGCCCGCGACGTCCTGGCCCGCGTCAAGGGCGACCGCTACCTGCGGCGCGACGAGCGGGACCCCGGCGACACCGACCGGTTCGTGCGCGAGGTGGTCTGGCGCTGGGTGACGCCGCGCTGGCGGCGGCACCTCGAGCGGCTCGTCGAGGCCGAGCGGCCGGACGCAGTCGTCGTCTTCACCGTCCCGATGAGCCACTTCCGCGGGATCCCGACGCTGCTGCGGGAGCGCCACGGCGTCCCGGTCGTTTTCTACGACGGCGACGTGCCGATGAGCTTCCCCGAGCACGGCGGGATGGATACGGGGTTCAACTACTACTACGGCGCCGACCCGTCGGAGTACGACCTCGTCGTCTCGAACTCGGAGGGCGGGCTGGGCCGGCTGCGCGAGCTCGGCGCGCGGCGCGCGGAGGCGATCTTCTGGGGCGCCGACCCCGACTTCTTCGCGCCGCTGCCCGTCGAGAAGGAGGCCGACGTCTTCTTCTACGGCTACGGCGACAAGTTCCGCCGCGACTGGATGCGCGAGCTCGTCGGGGAGCCCAGCCGCCGCCTGCCGGAGGTCGACTTCGCCCTCGGCGGGCGGGACTTCCGCGGCGACGTCGGCACGGCGCGGGAGCTGGGCGACGTCCCGTTCAACGTGTTCCCGCGCGCGATCTCGGCCGCGCGGGTCAACCTCAACGTCACGCGCCGGTCGCACGCGACCACGTTCGCCTCGTCCACGGCGCGCCCGTTCGAGCTCGCCGCCTGCGCGGCCGCGATCGTGTCGAACCCGTACGAGGGGATCGAGCGCTGGTTCGACCCCGGCAGCGAGCTGCTGGTCGTCGGCGGCGCCGACGAGGCGGTCGACGCGTACCGGTCGCTGCTCGACGACCCCGCCGCGGCCGAGGAGCTCGGGCGCCGGGCCCGCGAGCGCGTCCTCGACGAGCACACCTACGCCCACCGCGCGCGGCAGCTGCTCGAGCTCGTCGGCGCCCGAGCCGGACTCGGGGTCCGTGTCTGAGGCGGCGCTGACGCGCGAGCAGCGTGCGGCCGTCGCGACCCCGGTCGCGCTGCGGCGCGTCGCGATCGTGCCGGCGCACGACGAGGAGGACGCGATCGGCGCCGTCGTCCGCGACATCCTCGTGTTCGACCCGGACCTCGAGGTGGTCGTGGTCGACGACGGCTCCGGCGACCGCACGGCCGCCGTGGCCGCCGAGGCGGGCGCGCGCGTCGTCCGGCTCCCGTTCAACCTCGGGATCGGCGGCGCGGTGCAGACCGGCTTCCGCTTCGCGCTCGAGCAGGGGTTCGACCTCGCCGTCCGGCTGGACGGGGACGGCCAGCACGACCCCGAGCAGCTGCCGAGGCTGCTCGAGCCGGTGCTCGCGGGGGAGGCCGACATCGCCGTCGGCTCGCGGTTCGTCGGCGAGCCCGGCTGGCGCTCGCCGCTCGCGCGCCGGATCGGGATCCGCTTCTTCGCCTGGCTCGTCTCCCGCATCGTCGGCCAGCGCGTCACCGACACGACCTCCGGCTTCCAGGCGTGCAACCGCAAGGCGATCAGGCTCTTCGCCGCCGACTACCCGCACGACTACCCCGAGGTGGAGGCGACGGTGATGGTGCACCGCCACCGCCTGCGGCTCGTCGAGGTGCCGGTGACGATGCGCGAGCGCGAGACCGGTGAGTCGTCGATCACCGCGCTCCGGTCGATCTACTACGCGGTCAAGGTGTCGCTCGCGCTCTTCGTCGGCCTGTTCCGCCGCAACGTCGTCCCGCTCGAGGACGAGGACTGAGGCTCCGTTGACGCCCTGGGTCGTCTCGCTCGCCGGTGTCGCCGCGTCCGTCGTCCTGCTCGTCGTCGTGTTCGAGCTGATCCGGAGCCGCCGGCTGCGCGAGCGCTACGCGCTCCTGTGGCTGCTCACGGGGCTCGTGCTGCTCGGCCTCTCCGCATGGCGCGGCGCGCTGAACACGATTGCCGGCTGGTTCGGGGTCACCGGCTACCCGCCGGCGGTGCTCTTCGCCGTGGCCGTGCTCTTCATCCTGCTCGTGCTGCTCCACTACTCGACGGTCGTGTCGAAGCTCGCCGACCAGAACACGATGCTGGCCCAGCGGCTCGCGCTGCTCGAGGAGCGGCTCGCCGAGTCGGTCAGGGAGCGGCGGCCGTGAGCTGAGACGCGGGTCGCGCGAGCGTCCGGAGCAGGAGCGCGAACAGGGCGACGAGCAGTACGTTCCGCGTCAGCAGCGTCCAGGCCGCCCAGTCCGCGACCGACAGGCCGTCGAAGCCGTGCACCTCCAGCTGCGTGGCGACGAGCGCGCAGACGAGGATCGCGGTTGCGACGAGCCCCGCCGTCGGCGCCACGAGCGGCACGAGCGGGACGAGCCAGACGAGGTACTGCGGCGAGAGCACCTTCGCGAAGGCGACGAAGGCCGCGATCGAGGCGGCGAACGCAAGCACGAATCGCTCCTGCGTCTCCGGGCCGCGCCAGTAGGCGGCTGCGACCGCGAGGATCGCCGCGACCTGGAGCACGGTCGTCAGCGCGCCGAGCACGTCCGCCGTCGTCCCGTGCAGCTCGATCGCGAGCCCCGCCGCCAGGTTCGCTTCGTACGCGGTGGCGCTGTCGAGGGCGAGGAGGAGCGAGCCGCCGAGCGTCTCCGCCTGCAGCGGGCGCGAGGCCTGGCTGTAGAGGCTGTACGCCACGCCGCCCGGCGCGAGGACGGCGAACGGCACGAAGCACGCTGCGGCTGCGATCGCGAAGCTCGCCGATCCGGTGCGGACTGCGCGTGCGCCTCCGGTTCGAAACAGCCTGATGGCGACGACTGGGACCGCCGCCGCGGCGAAGACCTTCGCGGCGAACGCGACGCCCAGGAGCGCGCCTGCCAGCCGCTGCCGCTCCGCCAGCAGGGCGACGAGCGCGGCCACGAGCAGCGCCGTCGGCCAGAGGTCGTACCGGTTGAGCACGAGGTGCCCCAGCGCGAGGGGCGCGACGGCGAACGTTCCGAGCGCGGCGGCGGCGCGGACCGGGGTGGCCCCGAGCCGTGTCAGCGCGAGCACGACGCACGCGAGCGCCGCGAGCCCGACCGTGACCATCGTGAGCTTGAACGCGAGCCGGTAGTCGCCGAAGACGTCCGGCGCGAGGAACGACGCGAGCGCCGCCGGCGGGTACTCGACGAAGAAGTCGCGGTACGGGATCTCTCCGTCCCGGATCCGGTCCGCGAAGACCTCGTAATGGCCGACGTCGCCCCAGTCGCGGTCGTCGGCCAGGCCGCCGACGGCGAGGGCGCAGGCGGCGCCGAACGCCGTGGCCGCGACGACGGCGGCCGCGCGCGAGACCCCGGCGCGCCCGCCCGTCACGAGGTCGAGACGGCCACCGGTCCGCTGATCACGACGGGATCGCCCTCGTTCGGGTCGTCGCGGTAGTCCGCGGCGACCGACACGCGGTAGATCCACCGGCCGGGCCCGGGAGGCTCCTCGCTGAAGACCGGCTCGCGCACCTGCCCGACCGGCTGCGTGAGCAGCGTGCAGTACAGGGCGCCGCCGTCGTCGCTGCAGTCGAGGTCGTCGTCGCGCCCGCGGAAGACGCGGTAGAACGTCGCCGCACTGGTCGGCGGGGCGTCCTCCCACCGGAGCGTGACGCGCTTCCCGTCGGATGACGCCTGCGGCTGCAGGTCGTCCACCACCGGGATCAGCGGCTGCGTCGACGCCCAGCGCACCGTCACCGGCCGGTCGACCGGGGTGACGAGCGCGGTGACCGCCAGCACGGCCGTGAACGCGAGCGACAGAGGCGCCGCGACCGCGATCGACGTGCGCCGCGACGGCGGCCCGGGGCGCGATACCGCGGCGAGGCGCCGGCCGTAGGTCGGGACGAGCAGGAGGAGCGCGGCGACGAGCACGCAGAAGGCGGGGTAGACCGGCATCACGTAGCGGAAGAACGAGCCGGAGTCGATCGAGGCGAGGCTCGACCCGCCCTTCACGAGGACGACCAGCCAGAACCAGCCGCCGACGAGGATCGCGCCCGGCAGCGTCCGGCGCGCGAGCCCGACGATCCCGACGAGCGGGGCGACCTCGAGCAGGCGGACGCTGAAGAACTCGCCGCGGAGGTCGCGCTCGATCTGGTGGAGGTGGTCGAAGCTCCAGTCGACGTACTTCTCGACGGGCGTGAAGACGCCCCCTGCCGCCACGTGCGCCTCGCCGCTCGTGAAGGCGGGCAGGTACCCGACCCCGCGCGCCTTCCACACGACGAGCGCCAGCACGGGCAGCGCCAGCCCTGCGAACGCGCCGAGGATCGCCCGCCAGCGGCCCGCGACCGCGAGCCCGAGCGCGAAGGCCGGCAGCGCGAGCGCCACCGACGGCTTGATCGCCAGCGCGAGGCCGGCCCCGACACCGGCGGCGGCGCCGGCCCACACGTCGTCGTGGTCGAGCACGCGCACGGTGAGCAGCGCCGCGGCGAGCAGGGCGACGGTGGACGGGAGATCCGACATCGCGGTGAGCCCCAGGGCCTGCGGGAGGAACTGGTCGACGAACTTCTCGTGGTAGTCGGCGTCGAACAGCGGGATCGCGACCCACGGGCCGGCGACCCAGAGCAACGCCGCCCCGAGCCCGACCGCCCGTCCGGCCAGCCGTGCGCCGAGCGCGTAGACGCCCACGAGCGCCGCCGGGAGCAGCACGAGCACCTGGAGCAGGACGATCGCGGGCATCCCGTCCAGCAGGTTCGGCCCGGCCGCCGCCGCGACCGG
>DATIDD010000021.1:0-7906 GCA_035456465.1 Gaiellaceae bacterium
GTCCAGCCGTCGCCGATCGGTACCTTCGGGTCCTGCCCCGGCCCCGGATCCGGGTCGTCCGGCCGCGCGAGGATCCGCTTCGCCGCGGCGCGCTCGGCCCCGGAGAGGTCGTCGACGCGCAGGGCGAGGTCGCGGAGGATCAGCGTCGCGTCGCGTCCGTCCGGGCGGGCGACGTAGCCGAACTCGCGGCGCACGCGCGCGAGCTGGAAGAGGCTTCGCGCGCGCTCGAGGACGTATTCCGCCTCGGACAGCTCGCCGGTCTCGAGTGCGGCCGTCAGGGCGTCGTCGGCGACCGGGACGGGCGCCGGAAGCGGGCGCTCCTCCTCGTCCTGCTGGGCGGCGGCGGGCGCCGCGAGCCCGAGCGTGAGAACGGCAAGGCAGGCCGTCAGGCCCAGGCCGCGCACCGGTGACCCCGCTTGCCGCATCTGCCGCACGAGACTCTACTCAAACCTTCGGCTCCGACAGGACCCGCCGATAGACTCGATTTCGGTGAGCGTCGCGTCCGCGTCCGTACCGCAGACCCGCACGATCGAGGTCCTCGACCACGGCTTCGTCAGGCTCGACGAGGCGATGGCGAGCGACCTCTCGGTGGCAAACGCCGCGCGCGTGAGCTTCGCCAGGCGCAAGGAGGAGCTGGACGAGGCCGACCGCGGGCTGATCGGGTTCCTGCTCCGCGAACGGCACGGGACGCCCTTCGAGCACAACGCGTTCCGCTTCCACATCCGCGCGCCGATCTTCGTCGCCCGCGAGTGGTTCCGGCACCGGATCGGCTCCTTCAACGAGTTCAGCATGCGCTACGCGAAGGCGACCGACGACTTCTACGTGCCGGCCGCCGAGGACGTCCGCACCCAGGTCGGGAAGCCCGGGTCGTACTCCTTCGAGCCGGTCGACCCCGAGCTCGCCGAGACCGCGCGCGAGGAGCTCCGGGAGGTGTACGAGACCGCGTACACGGCCTACGAGCGCCTGGTCGAGCAGGGCGTCGCGCGCGAGCTCGCCCGGGCGGTCATGCCGGTCGGCGCCTACACCGAGTTCTACTGGACCGTGAACGCGCGCGCGCTCATGAACTTCGTCTCGCTGCGGGCCGCGGAGACCGCCCAGCGCGAGATCCGCCGCTACGCGGAGGCCTGCGAGCGGTTCCTCGCCGAGGAGATGCCGGTGACGTACGAGGCCTTCGTCGCCGCCGGCCGCACCGCTCCCTAGGCGTCCGGGATCTCGGCCACGAGGAGCGGCGGCGGCTCCTCCCGGCGGTCACTGCCGGAGATGACCCAGGCGTCGAAGTCCCGGAATTCGTACGAGACCGTCATGCGGACGGTCGTCGTGCCCTCGCCGACGGCGAAGTAGCCGCACGTGGCGGCCCACTCGCCGTCCTTCTCCAGCCAGAGGGCATACGCCTCGTTCGAGTCGAGCCGCGGCAGGCCGGAGACGTCGACCAGGAGCTCGACGTTGCCGGAGTCCGCGTCGCGTGCGCCGACGCGGACGAGCGCGGTCGCGTCCGGCGCGCGGGCGGTCGGCGCCAGCTCCACGGCGTAGTCGGTGACGAAGCGGCTCCCGCTCCAGTGGCCGAGCGCGAAGAAGCTCGCGGCGATCAGCAGGGAGGCGAAGGCGAGCGCGACGGCGACGCGGCGGCGCGGGGCGCGCCTGCCCCTGAGCGGAACCTCGGCCACCGCCTGCGTGAGGGTCGCGGGCACGTCGTGCGGCGGCGGCGGGACGCCGCGGAGCAGCGCGTCGACGCGACCGAGCCGGTCGAGCTCCTCGGGCGGCAGCTCGCCGCCGACGAGCTCGCGGAGATCCGGGGGCTCTCTCATGCCCTTACCTCCTCGAGCAGGCCGGCCAGGCGGGACAGGCCGGTGCGCGTCCTCGTCTTCACGGTGCCGAGCGGAACGTCGAGATAGCTCGCGATCTCCGCCTGCGAGAGGCCGCTCCAGTACGCCAGCTCGAGCACGGCGCGCTCCCGCTCGGGCAGCTGCTCGAGCGCGCTGTGGACGCGCCAGGCGAGCCAGGCACCCTCGGCCTGCTCGGCCGGGCCGGCCTCGGTGGTCGCTTCGTCCGGAACCTCGACGACGGGCTCGCGCCGCTGCCGGGCGCGGTCGATGATCGCATGCCGGGCGACGGCGTAGAGCCACGCGGAGGCCGAGCCGCGGTCGGCCCGATAGCTCCGCGCCGAGCGCCAGACCGCGGCGAAGGTCTCCTGCGCCGCCTCCTCCGCCCGGCCGTTGTCCCCGAGCTGGCGCATGGCCATGGCGAGCACCGGCCGCGCGAAGCGCCGGTAGAGCTCGGTGAACGCGTCCCGGTCCCCCCCGGCGACACGCTCGATCAGCCGGGAGTCGCTCTCGGCTGCTGACACGGCAACAGACATATACGCCACGGCTATACGAAACACAAGCCGCAAGCGGATTGTGCGCGCACCGTCACCGGAGCAGCCTGCCGCCGTCGACGACCAGCGACGTGCCGGTGGCGAACGGCGCCCCCACGAGGTAGGCGACCGCCCCGGCGACGTCCTCGGGGGAGCCGACCCGGCCCAGCACGGTCTCCGCCGCGCGCCGCTCCTCCTGCCCCGCCTCGACCGCCACGGGCCCGGGGGCGACGCCGCAGACCCGCACCTCCGGCGCGAGCGCCTTCGCCAGCACGCGGGTGAGCATGGCCTGCGCCGCCTTCGCCGCGCAGTGGGGCGCAAAGGAGGGCCAGGGCTGGTAGGCGGCGACGTCCTCGACGAGGACGAGGAGCCCGAGGTCGGACGCGCGCAGGTGGGGGGCGGCGGCCTGCGCGACGAAGAAGCTGCCCTTGGCCGTGGCGCCGAACGCGACGTCCCAGTCCTCCTCGGAGACGGCCTCGACCGGCCGCGGCACGAACCCGTCCGAGGCGGCGTGGACCACCAGGTCGAGGCCGCCGAGCTCGGCCGCGGCCCGCGCGACGAGCGCCCTGGCGGCTGCGGGGTCGGCCACGTCGCCGTCGCGGCGTCCCGCGGCGAGGACCCGGAACCCGTCCGCCTCCAGGCGTGCGGCGATAGCGCTCCCCACGCGCCCGGTGCCGCCGGTGACAAGAGCAGCCCGGTAGTCGTTCACCCCGGGAACGATAAGCTCCCGCGCGCGTAAACGAGTCGACGGAAAGGCTGGCATGGCGACATTGGCTTTCAACCGGGCGGAGATCGCGGCGCGCGAGCTCAGGCCCGAGCTCCTCGAGATGGACGGCATCTCCCGCGCCTCGGTCGAGGCGCACTACAAGCTCTACCAGGGCTACGTGGCGAAGCGGAACGAGATCCTGGCGAAGCTCGGCGAGGTCGACCTCGCGGCCGCGAATCAGGTCTACTCCGAGATCCGCGCGCTCAAGGTCGACCTGACGTTCGCCATCGGCGGCGTCAAGAACCACGAGGTCTACTTCGAGCACCTCGGCGGCGGGGGCGGGAGCCCGGACGGGGCGATCGGCGAGCTGATCTCCCGCGACTTCGGCAGCGCCGAGAACTGGCGCGCCGACCTGAAGGCGACGGGCATGGCCGGGCGCGGCTGGGCCTGGACGGCGTACGACTTCGACGAGCAGCGGCTCTTCAACTACGTCGGCGACGCGCAGAACACGTTCCCGATCTGGAACGCGGCCCCGCTCGTCGCCCTCGACGTCTACGAGCACGCGTACTTCCTCGACTACCAGACCGACCGCGCGTCCTACATCGAGGCCTTCTTCGAGAACCTCGACTGGGACGTCGTCAACGGCTGGGTCGCCGGGTACGCCATCGAGATCTGACCGACGGACTCCTCATCGCCGCGGGCTACATCCTCGGCAGCATGCCGTGGGGGTACTGGCTCCCGCGGCTCCTGCGCGGCGTGGACATCAGGACGCTGGGGAGCGGCAACCCGGGCGCGACGAACGTCTGGCGGTCGCTCGGGTTCAGGTTCGGGATCGCCGTCGCGGTCCTCGACATCGCCAAGGGCGCGGCCGCCGCCCTGCTGGGGATGTGGCTCGGCGGCGACCTCGTCGGCGTGCTCGCCGGCGTCGCCGCGATGGTGGGCCACTGGCGGCCGCTCTTCCTCGGCTTCCAGCGGGGCGGGAAGATGGTCGCCACGACCGGCGGCGTCGCCCTCGCCGTCGCGCCGCTCGCGGCCCTGTCGGCGGCCGGGGTCTGGCTCGTCGTCTTCTTCGTCTCGCGCTACGCGTCCCTCGCGTCGATCGTCGCGGCCGTCTCGCTGCCGCTCTGGGCGCTGCTCTTCGACTCGTCGTGGCCGGTGGTCGCCTTCACCGCGGGGGCCGCGCTCGCCATCATCGTCCTCCACCGGACGAACGTGCGCCGCCTCCTCGCGGGCGAGGAGAACCGGATCCAGCTCCGCCGCCCGCGCCTGGGCGGCTCCGGGCCGGCGTCGAACCCGCCGCCCCCGACCCCGCCGCTCGGCCCGAACCGCGTCTGACCCTCCAAGCAACAGTCTGTTACTTGGAACGACGTGGCCCTGAAGGACGCGTCCGCGGGTCAGAGCCCGCATCGCGCCGGGCCCCCACGCAGCCCCTCCCCAAGTAACAGAGTGTTACTTGGCCGGGGTCAGACGGCGCGGAGCCAGTCGCCGAGCTCGGTGTGGCGGGCGCTGTGGGCCCCGCCGCCGTTCGCGAGCTCCGCGCGGAGCTCGCCGACGGTGCCGAAGCGCTCGGCGAGAACGTCGTGGTTGTGGATCGTCTCGAAGTTGACCTGGCGGGCGAGGACGAAGTCGTCGTCGTCGAGCTCGCCGTAGGCGTCGAGGGCGCCCTTGACCATCAGCCGCACCGAGTCCTCGACGAAGCGCGGCGAGAGGTGCGCGTGCTCGACGACGAAGAGCTCGTCCGGGCGCTTCAGGAGCTCGTAGACCGGTGAGCTCATCGAGCCCTCCACCAGCTTGACGAGGTCTTCGGCGTCGAGCCGGAGGTCGGTGCCGAGGTAGAGCGTTCCGCGGCCGCGCTGGTTGTGGGTGGCGAGCGGCACGAGCTCGAGGATGCGCTCGACGTCGGCGTCCTCGAACCCCGCGTCGCCGAGCCGCTCCACAGCCTGGTCGCGGACGAGGCCCTGCGCGCACGGACAGGCGTTGATGCCGGTCGCCTCGACGCCGACGAGCCGGCGCGAGCGGGTGCGCGACGCCGTCGCGAGCCCGATCAGCGTCACCAGCTCCTGCGTGCGCAGCCCGGTGACCGGGGTCGTGCGCTCGATCGGATAGCGCGCCGCGATCCTCACCTCGGCCCGGAGGGCGTCCTGACGCTCGACGATGTGCCGGGCGATGTGCTCGGCGAGGCTCTCGACCAGGAGCATCTCGCCGATGACGAGCTCGTCGATCGCCTCCTCGAAGAGCTCGGGGAAGCGCGACATGTGCACGCCCTTGCGAGCCGGGTCGAGGTCGACGAAGCAGTCGATCTCGGCGGAGACGAGGGCATCGCGGCCCCCGTGCTGCATCCGCACCGCCTTCTGCACGCCCGTCACGCCCGCACGCGAGAGCCCGAGCTGCACCTCCGGGACGGAGGCCTGCATGTCAACCGTGCCCGCCGGCGCCGTTAGTCTCCGCTCCATCCCTCAGAACGTAGCAGCCCGGTGACATGACCAACGACCAGCGCTTCGCCGAGCTCGTCTCGGTCGCCTGCCACGACATCCTCACGCCCCTCGCGACCGTCTACGGGTTCGCGCGGACGCTGGAGCAGCTGCCGCTGGAGGCGCCCGCCCCGCGCTATCTGGAGATGATCGGCGCCGCCTCGGCGCAGATCGACGAGCTCGTCGACCAGCTCCGGCTGGTCGCCCGGATCGAGGCGGGGAAGTACGAGCCCGCTCTCGCCGCCAAGGACTCGCTGGAGCTCGCGCACGAGGCCGCCGGGCGCCTGGAGGAGGGGCGCGTGGCGGTCACCGGCACCGGCGCGCCGGTCCTCGTCGACCCCGAGCCGACCGCCCGCGCGCTCTCGCAGCTCGCCCGGGCGGCGGCGCGCTTCGGGGGCCACGACAGCGTCTCGCTCGACGTGGACGGCGCGGACCTCAAGCTGTCGCCGCTCTCCCGCAGCGCCCAGCCGGTCGTGCTCGGCGAGGAGGCGAGGGAGCTGGCGGCGCCCGCGGCCGCGCTCCTCGTCCGCGCGCTCGGCGGCGAGCTCGAGGCCCGGGACGAGACGCTCGTGATCCGTCTCGCTAGCGGTTCCTGAACGGATCGACGTAGACGTCGTCGATCTGCCAGGCGGCGGCGCGGCCGAGCGGCTTGAAGCGGAAGGCGACGGCCAACTCGGCGTCGTCGCCGAGGATCGAGAGGAAGTCCGCGAGGACGAGGCCCGGGAGTGACGGGTGCCAGCTCTTCGGGCCGGTGTGGACGCCGACCGGGAGGACGAGCACGCCGCCGGTGAGCGGGCTCTCGACGAGCGCCTCGACCCGCAGGCTCGAGAGGAGCGGCGCCGCCCGGTTCTTGCCGAAGTACCGCACGGTCGGGTGCAGGAGCTGCACGCACATGGGCCGCGTCGTCGCCGAGCTGCCGGCGGGGAGGTAGAGCGAGCGCGAGTCGCCCGCGCCGCCGACGTAGAACGTCTCGTTGCCGGCCACGACCTTCGCGCCGCCGCTCAGCGTCCATTCGGCCGAGCCGCGCTCGAAGTCGCCGTTCGGAGCCAGCACGTAGCGCATCGGGTCGAGCCAGCGCAGGAACGGCTGCTCCACCGTGCGGCCATCGCACGGCGCCGCCGAGTCGCCGAAGGAGCCGGCGTGCGCCGGTGCCGCCAGCGCGAGTGACGCGACGAGCGCGAGAACGATGTGCCGCACGAGATGTCCCATGACCGCAAGTCTCTCCTTGCCGCAGGTCGTCTCAGTGTCTCCGCGAGACCGCGCCGCGCATCCCTCGCAGGAGGGATCGCGGGCGTCACGATCCCCCGTTCGAGTGACACCGGCGCCGCTCCCCGCCCCGAAGATCCGTCTGGAGATGACCGCGGCGCCGTCCACTGCGGCAGAGCTCGACCCGCAGGCCGGCGGGCTGATCGAGGACGCCCGCGCGCGGGCGCCCGAGCGGCTCGGCGCGCGCGACTTCCGCGCGGCGCTCGTCGGGGCGCTCGCCTTCCTCGCCGTCGCGGCCCCCTTCGCCTTTCTGACGCCGTCCGACCGGGCGACGTCCCCGGGCGTCTTCGTCCTCCTCGTGCTCGCCTACGCGCTCGCCGCGCGTGTGGAGTTCGAGGTCGGCCCAGGCTTCGCAGTGCCGACGGAGATCGTCTTCGTCCCGATGCTCTTCCTGCTTCCTGTGGGCGTCGTGCCGCTCTGCGTCGCGCTCGGGTTCGTGCTCTGCGCGGCGGTGGACGTCGTGCGCGGGAAGGTGCACGGGGAGCGCGCGCTCCTCGAGGTCTTCAGCGCCTGGCACTCCCTCGGGCCGGCGGTCGTGCTCGCGGCCGCCGGGGAGCCCGACCCGACCTGGTCGGTGCTGCCCGTCCTCGGCCTCGCGCTGGGCGCGCAGTTCGCGCTCGACTTCGCGAGCTCCGCGGCCCGGGCCCGCTACGCGTTCGGCGTCCCCGCGCGCGAGCAGCTGCGCGCGACGGCGCCGGTCTACCTGGTCGACCTCGCGCTCGCGCCGGCCGGCTTCCTCGTCGCCGTCGTCGCGTTCGACCAGCCGTACGCCCTCGTCCTCGCGCTCCCGCTCGTCGGCCTGCTCGCGTTCTTCGCGCAGGAGCGGACGCGCCGCATCGACCACGCCCTCGAGCTCGGCCGCGCCTACCGCGGCACGGCGCTCCTCCTGGGCGACGTGATCGAGGCGGACGACACGTACACCGGCACGCACAGCCGCGACGTCGTCGAGCTGGTCGTCGCCACCGCGGCCGAGCTCGGGCTCGACGCGAAGACGCAGCGGGACGCCGAGCTGACCGCGCTCCTCCACGACGTCGGCAAGATCCGCATCCCCGCCGAGATCATCAACAAGCCGGGGAAGCTGACCGCGGAGGAGCGCGCCGTCATCGAGAC
>DATIDD010000022.1:0-3160 GCA_035456465.1 Gaiellaceae bacterium
GGCAGCGTGAGGACGCCCGCTGCGGGGGGAAGGCCGAGCACGGCAAGGGCACCGGCCAGCAGCGCCTGCCCGTTCGGCTCGATGTGGGCGGCAGCCGGGCGCTCGCTCGACTCCGGCGGCCGCAGCCGCCGCAGGATCCCGAGGTGCGGCAGCACACGGACGTCGACGTCGTCGCGTCGCACGCCGAGGCGCTCGCAGGCGACGGCGACCGCCTCCTCGAGGCCGCCCAGCCGGTCGACGAGGCCGTGCGCGAGAGCGTCGGCGCCGGTCCACACCCGCCCGCGCGCGACCTCGCGAAGCCGCTCCACGGGCATCCCGCGATCGGCCGCCGCCTTCTCGGTGAAATCGGCGTACACCTGATCGAGCCACGCCTCGAGCCGCCGCCACTCCTCGTCCGTGAACGGCCGCTGGGCAGAGAACATCTCGGCCTGCGCCCCCACCGACTCGGTGTCGACTCTGACCCCGACCCGGCCGAGCGCGTCCCTCACGACCTGCTTGCCGCCGAGCACGCCGATCGACCCGGTGAGCGTCGCCGCGCCGGCGACGACGGCGTCGCACGGCATCGCGATGTAGTAGCCACCCGAGCCGGCGACCGTCGCCATGGAGGCGATCACCGGTCTGCCGGTCTGGCGCAGCGCGAGCACTTCCCGGCGGATCGCGTCGCTCGCGACATACGAGCCGCCCGGGCTGTCGACCCGGAGGACGACGGCCTTGACCGCCGGATCGCGCCCCGCGGCGCGCAGCGTTGCGCCGAGCGTGTCCGAGCCGACGTTCGGGCCGCCCCAGGGAAACGACGCTGCGCGACCGAGGTGGATGGGGCCGGACGCGCGGACGAGCGCGACGACCGGGCGGTGGCGGCCGGTCACGGCGCGCCGCAGCGTCCCACGGCGCTCGCGGCGACGGCCGTAGCGCTCCAGGTACAGGAGGCGGACGTCGCCGAGCCTCGAGCGCAGCGCGGCGTAGGCCTCGTCGCGGTACCCGAGGCGGTCGACGAGGCGCGCCTCGAGCGCCTCCGCCGCGGTGAGCGGCGCCCGGTCGACGAGTTCCCGCACGGCTGCGGGGTCGAGCCCACGGGAGGCGGCGACGTCGCCCACGATGGTCTCGGTGGCCGACTCCGCGAGCCGGTGGGCCATCTCGCGTCCCGCCTCCGACATCTCGCTCCGGAGGAACGTGTCGGCGGCGGTCTTGTACTCGTGCCGCTGTCCGAGCTGCGGCTCGACGCCGAGCCGGTCGAGGGCCTCGCGCACGAACACCGCCCGGGCGACGACGCCGGTGAGGCCGACGCCGCCGCTCGGCTGCAGCCAGATCTCCTCGAACGCCGACGCGAGGTGGTAGCCGACGTTGCCGACGTCGAGCTCCCCGAAGCTCTCCGTCCAGGCCACCGCGACCTTCCCCGACCCGCGGAACCGTGCCACGGCGTCGCGCAGCTCGCCGGACTGGGCGAGGGTGATCGGACGCGGCCCGACGTGTGCGACGAGGCCGACGACCTCCCGGTCGCGCTCCGCCCGCCTCAGCGCCTCGACCAGAGCCTGGAGAACCGGAACGCCACGCGCGCCGACCGCCCGGAGCGGCGTGGCCGGCGGCGTCTCCGCGACGCCGCGGGCGAGGTCGAGCTCGAGGAGCAACGGCCCGGGGGAACGTCGAAGCGTCGGCAGCGGAGAGCTCATGGCCGTTGCCTCCAGGTCACGAGAACGCCCACCCCTCGCCGTCGGAGAAGGAGCGGAGGATCCGCCGCGCGACGACCATCCGGTGGACCTCGTCGGGGCCGTCGTAGATCCGCGCGCCGCGGGCCATCAGAGACATGACGGCGAGCGGCGTCTCGTCGGTGAGCCCTCGGGCGCCGTGGACCTGGATCGCGCGGTCGATGACGTCGCAGAGGACCCGCGCGGCGTAGAACTTGAGCAGCGAGACCTCGACCCGCGCTTCCGATCCCTCGTCGATCTTCCGTGCGGCGTCCATCGTGAGCAGGCGGCAGGCCTGGATCTCCGCGGCCGAGTCCGCGACCCAGTTCTGCACCGTCTGCTTGTCCGCGAGTGGACCGCCGAACGCCTCCCGCTCGTTCGCGTAGTGGCACATGAGCTCGAACGCCCGCTGCATCTGCCCGAGCCAGCGCATGACGTGGTGGATGCGCCCGGGGCCGAGCCGCTTCTGGGCGATCCGGAACGCGTCGCCCTCCTCGCCGAGCGTGTTCGCGACGGGGACGCGGACGCCCGTGTAGCGCACCTCGCAATGAGTGCTCCACCCTCGCCCCGTGTGCCCCATCACGGGAACCGGGCGCACGACCTCGACGCCCGGCGCGTCCGCGGGGACGAGGATCATCGTCCCCCGACGGTGGGGCTCTGCGTCGGGGTTCGAGATCGCGAACACGACGGCGAAGGCGGCGCCGTCGGCGCCGCTCGAGAACCACTTGTGCCCGTCGATCACCCACTCGTCGCCGTCGCGCACGGCCCGCGTGCGGAGCAACGTCGGGTCGGAGCCCGCGACCTCGGGCTCGGTCATCGAGAAGAACGAGCGCACCTCGCCCGCGACGAGCGGGCGCAGGTAACGCTCCTTCTGCTCCTCGGTACCGAACATGTGGAGGATCTCTGCATTCCCGGCGTCGGGCGCCTGGCAGCCGAAGACGAGCTGCGCGTACGTCGAGCGGCCGATCTCCTCGTTGAGGCAGGCGTAGTAGAGAAAGCCGAGCCCCGTGCCGCCCGCCTCGGGCGGGACGTGCGGCGCCCAGAGGCCCGCGTCGCGCGCGCGCCCGCGAAGGTCCTCGACGAGCGTCGCGGCAGCGGCGTCCTCGCGTCCGAATGCGGACTCGTTCGGATAGACGTGCTCGTCCATGAAGGCGCGGTAACGGCCACGCGCCTCGACGTACTCGGGCGGAAAGAGGGAGTCGGTCATGCGACTAGGATCCCCGCGTGCGCCTCGGGCTGCAACTGGGGTACGACGACCCGGCGTTCTGGGTCGGGCTCGCCGACGAGGCGGAGCGGTGTGGCTTCCACTCCGTCTGGACGTCCGAGGCCTACGGCTCCGACGCCGTCTCGCCGCTCGCGTGGATCGGGGGCCGCACGGGAACGATCGGGCTCGGCACGGCGATCATGCAGATGCCGGCGCGCTCGCCCGCGACGACCGCGGCGACCGCCGCGACGCTCGACCTGCTCTCCGGCGGCCG
>DATIDD010000023.1:0-3848 GCA_035456465.1 Gaiellaceae bacterium
GAGCTCGAGGTGCGCGGCCCCTCGGTGGCGTCGTCGTACTACGAGGCGCCCGAGGCCGCCGACCGCTGGACGGACGACGGCTGGTTCCGGACAGGCGACATCGTCACGATCGGCTCCGACGGCTACGTCGAGGTGCAGGACCGGGCGAAGGACCTCGTCAAGTCGGGCGGCGAGTGGATCTCGACGGTCGCGCTCGAGAACGCGTTGATGGGCCACCCGTCCGTCGCCGAGGCCGCGGTCATCGCCGTGCCCGACGACAAATGGTCGGAGCGGCCGCTTGCGGTCGTCGTCCTGCGCGAGGGGGCGACTGCGACGGACGCCGAGCTCCGCGACCACCTCGCCCCGCACTTCGCGAAGTTCTGGCTCCCCGACCGGTTCGAGTACGTCGACGAGATCCCGAAGACGGCGGTCGGCAAGTTCCGCAAGACGGCCCTCCGAGAGCGCTTCGCGGCGCCCGTCGCGACGTCGCAGGGCTGAGCGCGGATGGCGACGTTCGTCTCGTCCGAGCGCCGCGACGCGGTCGCGCTCGTGACGCTCGACAACCCACCGATGAACGCGCTCTCTGCAGCGCTCCTCGAGGAGCTCGAGGCAGAGCTCGAGACGCTCGACGGCGACGACGCGGTGCGCGCGATCGTCCTGCGCGGCGCGGGCGACCGCGCGTTCGTGGCGGGGGCGGACATCAAGGAGTTCCCGGCGCTGCGCGAGTCGGCCTCCGAGGGTGGCTCCGCGCGCGGGATCCAGCAGGTCGGGCGGCGGATGGATGCGGCGCGGACGCCGTTCGTCGCCGCGATCCGCGGGTACTGCCTCGGCGGCGGCCTCGAGCTCGCGATGTGCTGCGACCTGCGCATCTGCGCGGACGACGCGACGCTGGGCCAGCCCGAGATCAAGCTCGGTCTGATCCCCGGCGGTGGGGGGACGCAGCGGCTGCCGCGGCTCGTCGGACACGGGCGGGCGATGTTCCTCAACCTGACCGGGGACTTCGTCGACGCCGAGACCGCGTACGCGTGGGGCCTCGTCGAGAAGGTCGTCCCGGCCGCCGGGCTCGAGGACGAAGCGCTCGCGGTCGCGGGCAGGATCGCGGCGCAGTCGCCCCACGCCGTGGCGGTGCTCCGCGAGCTGGCCCGGACGACACGCGACCTGCCGCTCGAGGAGGGCCTCCGCCGGGAGGCGGACGGCTTCGTCCGCTGCCTCCGCTCGGAGGACGGCGCCGAGGGCGTCGCCGCGTTCATCGAGAAGCGCGCGCCCGAGTTCACGGGCCGCTAGGTCGTGAAGGCGGTCGTCCTCGACGAGGAGCGGCGGCTCGAGCTCCGAGACGTGCCGGATCCCGAGCCGTCGGAGAGTCAGACCCTCGTCCGCGTGCGCGCGGCGGGCGTCAACTACGCCGACGTCCTCATCCGCGAGGGCCGCTACCCGCAGGCTCCGCCGCTGCCGTTCGTCCCCGGCTCGGAGATCGCGGGCGAGACGAGCGACGGCCGCCGGGTGATCGGCTTCGTCCGCGAGGACGGCGGCGGCTACGCCGAGCAGGCGGTCGCGGACGACGACTGGCTCTTCGACCTTCCGGAGGGCGCGTCGTTCGAGGACGGCGCGGCGTTCCTACTCGCGTTCCTGACGGCGTGGATTCCGCTCACACGGCAGGTTCGCGTCGAGCCGGGCTCGCGGGTGCTCGTGACGGCAGCCGCGGGCGGTGTGGGCAGCGCCGGCATCCAGGTCGCGCGGGCGCTCGGCGCCGAGGTGGTTGGCGCCGTGGGCTCGACCGAGAAGCTCGAGCACGTTCGGCGGGCCGGCGCTACAGCCGTGACGTACGACGAGCTCCCGACGCTCGACGCCTTCGACGTGATCCTGGACCAGGTCGGCGGCGAGCTGTTCGCGGCGGCGATCAGAGCGCTGACGCCGCTCGGGACGATCGTCGGCATCGGCTTCGCCGGCGGTGCCTGGCAGCCGGTCGACCCGGCGCTCCTCGTCGGCCGGAACGCCTCCATCGCCGGCTTCTATCTCGGCCGCTTCATGAAGCTGCGCCCTCGAGCGGTGCAGGACGCCGTCCGCGAGCTGCTCGAGCGATGGGCCGCAGGCGACGTCTCTCCGGTCGTCGGCGCGACGTTCCCACTCGCTGAGGCCGACGCCGCGCTCCAGCTCGTCGCCGACCGCCGGTCCACGGGCAAGGTCGTCCTCGTCCCGTGAACCGCGCGCTCGTGACGGGCGGGGCCTCAGGGATCGGCGCCGCGCTCGTCTCCCGGCTTCGCGCCGAAGGCCTCGAGGTGGAGTCGCTCGACCTCGTGACGGGCTTCGACGTTTCCGACCCGGAGGCCTGGGACCAGGTCGGCGCGACCGATGTCGCCTGTCTCAACGCCGGCGTGCTCGGCGGGCCGCCCGATCCCGCCGAGCTCACCGTCGAGGGCTACCGGCGCGCGATCGCCGTGAACGTGGACGGGGTCGTGCTCGGCGTTCGCCGGCTGGCGCGGATGATGCCTTCCGGGGGGCGCATCGTCTGCACCGCCTCGCTCGCGGGGCTGACGGCCGTCCCCGACGATCCGGTCTACGCGCTGACGAAGCACGCCGTCGTGGGCTTCGTGCGGAGCGCCGCGCCGGCTCTCGCGGCACGCGGGATCTCGATCAACGCGGTCTGCCCCGGCTTCGCAGACACGCCGATGGTCGCGGGGGCGGCGCGGGCGGCGCTCGAGGGGGCCGGCTTCCCGCTCCTGACCCCGGCGGACGTCGCCGAGGCGGCGTGGGTCGCGCTCGAGTCCGGCGAGACGGGCCACGCGTGGGTCGTCCAGCCTGGCCGCCCGCCGCTCGACTTCTGCTTCCCCACGCTGCCGGGCCCGCGGACCGCGGCAGACGAGCAGGTGGGCGTGCCGCCGCCGCTCGCCTGAGCTGGCACGGCGACCGGCCTCAGAGACCGATCGTCGTCAACACCGAGCTGTGTCGATTCAGTGCCAGTGTTTCAACAGCGTCGTTCAGGGGGCGAAGTTGCCTCTACGGTGAACGGATGGCGACACCAAGACGGGACTGGATCGCGGGAGCGATCTACCACCTCTTCGCACGTGGGAGCAACCGCCAGGCGATCTTCCTCAACGACGGCGACTACGCGGAGTTCCAGGCGCTGCTCGGAGCCGCGATAGAGAAACACAGGCTCGACTGCTTCGGTTGGTCGCTGATGCCGAACCACTGGCACGGAATCCTTCGATGCCCTGAGGACGGCCTCTCGCGATTCATGCAGCAGCTCAATCAGCGCTACGCGCTTCGATTCGGTCGACGCTGGGGTCGAACGGCCCATGTGTTCGCAGCTCACTTCGGCGCCGTGCTGCAGACGAGTGAAGAGCAATTCCTGTGGACGCTCCGCTACGTCGTGCGGAACCCGGTGGAGGCAGGGCTCTGCGCCTCACCGTACGACGCACGCTGGACGAGCTTTCCCGCGACCGCCGGGTTCGTTCGCGCACCCGGCTTTCTCCGCGTGAGCGAGATCCTTGCCTGCTTCGGGTTCGACCCCGAGCAAGCACGCCGACGCTACGTCGAGTTCATCGTCGACGCACCGCCGCCGTTCGAATCCAACCGGCCGATCGCCGAAGTGAGGCCGGCCGCGTCTGCCACCTGACCCGCGTTGGGGAGCGATCGGCACAGATTCGTGACTAGTTGCTCTTGACGGAGACCCGTCTCTGAGGCGGGCTCTCGCCCAGAGCCTCGTTTCTCAGGCCAGCTCCCACACGACAGGCAGCGTGAGGACGCCCGCTGCGGGGGGAAGGCCGAGCACGGCAAGGGCACCGGCCAGCAGCGCCTGCCCGTTCGGCTCGATGTGGGCGGCAGCCGGGCGCTCGCTCGACTCCGGCGGCCGCAGCCGCCGCAGGATCCCG
>DATIDD010000024.1:0-2726 GCA_035456465.1 Gaiellaceae bacterium
GATGTTGCCTTCGGCGTCGTAGACGAAGCCGGAGCCCTGGCCCTGCGCCTGCTGCTCGCCCCCGAGCGGCGACGACTGGCTGGACAGGGACGTGATCTCGACGACGCTCTGGTAGGTCTCCTCGTAGATCTCGCTGACGGAGAGCGACTCGCTGGTCGACGCCGCCGGCTGCGAGCTCTCCACGGTCACCTGGCGGACGGTGGTCGAGCCCCCGTCGGAGCCGAGCGCCGCGAAGGCGGTCACCCCACTGCCCGCGCCGACGGCTGCGGCGGCAACGAGCGCTGCGGTGACGGTGGCGATGCGGGTGGTGCGGGATCTCATGACGCGATTCCTTTCGGGAGGTGTGCGCCGTCCATGCCAGCAACGGCGTCTAAGACACGTCTGAGACCGCCCTAAGAAGACCGTAAGAAGCCGAGTCGGCGTCGAGTTCTTAGCGTGCTCTCAGGTGCGGCAAGCACAATGCCCGCATGCGCATTCTCGTCGTGGACGACGAGCGCGCCGTGCGCGAGTCGCTGCGGCGCGCGCTCGAGCTCGAGGGCTACGACGTCGAGCTCGCCGCCGACGGGCAGGAGGCGCTCGACCTGCTCGAGGCGGAGGCGAACGGCGCGCCGGACGCCCTGGTCCTCGACGTCCTCATGCCCGGATTGGACGGGCTCGAGGTGTGCCGGCGGCTCCGCCGCTCCGGCAGCCGTCTGCCGATCCTCATGCTCACCGCCCGCGCCGAGGTGGAGAACCGCGTCGAGGGCCTGGACGCCGGCGCCGACGACTACGTGACGAAGCCGTTCGCGCTCGAGGAGCTGCTCGCGCGGCTGCGGGCGCTGCTCCGCCGCACCGCGGACGGCTCGGGCGAGGCGCTGCGCTTCGAGGACCTCGAGCTCGACCCGAAGACGCGCGAGGTGCGGCGCGGCGGCGAGCCGATCGACCTGACGCGCACCGAGTTCTCGCTTCTCGAGCTCTTCCTGCTCAACCCGCGGCAGGTGCTGACCCGCTCGCTCATCTTCGAGCGGGTCTGGGGCTACGACTTCGGCGCCACCTCGAACTCGCTGGACGTCTACATCGGCTACCTCCGCCGCAAGACCGAGGCGGGCGGAAAGTCGCGCCTGATCCAGACGGTGCGCGGGGTCGGCTACGCGCTGCGCGAGCCATGAGCTTCCGCGCCCGGATCACGATCGCCGCCGCCGTGGCCGTGGCCGTGGCGGTCGCCGTCGCCTCGGTCGTCGCCTACCTCGCCGTCCGCAGCCAGCTCCGCGGCCAGGTGGACGACGCGCTCGCCGACCGGGCCGAGGTCATCTCCCGCATCCCGATCGGCGTCGTGCGCACGCGCGAGGACCAGTTCTTCCTCCGCATCCCCGGGCCGCAGCTGGGCGGGCCCGGCGGCTACGTCCAGGTGTTCGGCCCCCAGGGCGCGATCCGGGCGCCCGGGGACGACCTGGAGCTCCCGGTCGACGAGCAGACGCGCCGGGCCGCCGAGGGCGGCGGCGGCTCGTTCTACAGCGACGCCGAGGTCGCGGGCGTCCACGTTCGCATCCTGACCACCTCGATCGACGACGGATACGTCCTCCAGATCGCCCGCCCGCTCACCGAGGTGGACGCGTCGCTCGACCGGCTGCGGACGATCCTCGTCCTCGTCGCGCTCGGCGGGATCGGGCTCGCCGCCGCCCTCGGGCTGGTCGTCGCCCGCACCGCGCTCGCGCCCGTGCGCCGCCTCACCGAGGCGACCGAGGAGGTGACCGAGACGCGCGACCTCTCCCGCCGCATGGCCGACGAGGGAACCGACGAGCTCGGCCGGCTCGCGGGCAGCTTCAACACGATGCTCGCCGCGCTCGAGGACTCGGCCCGGAGCCAGCGCCGCTTCGTCGCGGACGCCTCGCACGAGCTGCGCACCCCGCTGACCAGCCTCCGCACGAACATCGAGGTGCTGGCCCGCTCGGACGACATGCCGCCCGAGGAGCGCGAGCGCCTCCTGGCCGACCTCGTCGAGCAGCTTGCCGAGATGAGCGAGCTCGTCGCGGAGCTCGTCGCGCTGGACCGGGTCGACGACGGCCCGGGTGCCCGCGAGGAGGTGCGGCTCGACCTCGTCGCCCGCGAGGCGATCGACCGCGTGCGGCGCAACCGTGGCGGCGTCACGTTCGTTCCCGACCTCGACGAGACCGTCGTCAGCGGCGTGCCGGGCTCGATCGAGCGCGCCATCGGCAACCTGCTCGACAACGCGGCGAAGTGGAGCCCGGCCGGGGGCGAGATCGAGGTGAGCGTCCGCGACGGCGAGGTGGTCATCCGCGACCACGGCCCGGGCATCGACGAGCAGGATCTCCCGTACGTGTTCGACCGCTTCTACCGCGCGCCGTCCGCCCGCGGCCAGCCCGGCTCGGGGCTCGGCCTCGCCATCGTCCGGCAGGTGGCCGAGGCCCACGGCGGCGAGGTCACCGCCGAGCGCGCCGACGGCGGCGGAACGCGCATCCGGCTGCGCCTCCCGGAAGCGCCGGGCAACGGCGCGGCCCCGGGGTAGCACGGCCCTCCGGGGCTCGGTGTTTTCCCGCACGCGCCTCCGCGGGTGCCCCGATGGCGGCGGCGGCGACTCTCGGCATCCTCGCGGCGGTGACCTACGCGACCATCGTGAAGGCCGGCAGCGCTCCGGCCGTGACGCCGAACCTGGCCGACTACGAGGCCGAGCGGACGGCGGATTTCTGGGGGCGCGCCCGCGCCGAGCTCGAGGGCCTGCCGGACGG
>DATIDD010000025.1:0-2214 GCA_035456465.1 Gaiellaceae bacterium
TGGTAGTCCTTCGCGGAGCGCCAGCGGCCGCCCCAGCCCCAGCCGACGGCCTCGAATGCGCGCACGAGCACGCCGGACTCGACGGCCATGCCCGGCCGGCGCCGCGAGCGGTCGAGGAACGCGCGGCCGCCCGGCGGCTCGACCAGCCCGCCGTGGACGTAGGGATTCTCGACCGTGTTGACGTCGATTGCGCGACCGTACGCGTGCTCGGACCAGTGCCTCGTGCCCTCGACGTAGCGGCAATTGAAGGCGGACGTGTTGTCGGCGCGCATCGACGCGTCGTCGTTTCCTCGGTAGACCTCGACGCCGAGCATCCGCCGGATCGGGAACCGCGCGGCGTAGAGCCGGCGAAAGACCGAGACGACGTCGGGGACGACGGCGCGGTCGACGACGAGCACGCCGACGCGCGACCGGCCGCGGAAGTCCCAGTGGCGGATCCGGACCGCGCGCAGCCGGGCGGGGCCGACCGGGCAGCCGGGGCGCCACGAGTACGGCAGGTCGGCGGCCGTCACGCGCGCGACCTTCGCCGTGAACGGCGGCGGCGAGGTCGCGCCGGCGACGGGCACCAGGAGCAGCACGGCCGCGACGGCGAGCTTCGCCATTGCCCGAGGGTAGTCTCAGCGGCCGTGCGATCGCTCGCCGTGGCCCTCGCCGTCGCCGGCGCCGCCCTCGTCGCCTCCGGACCGACCGCCGGCGGTGCCGCCTCCTGCCCGCCCAACCTCCCGAGCCGCCTGAGGACGATCGGCCCGGCGCGCCAGCTCGTCACCGTCGAGGCGCGGGCGTACCGGACGACGAGCGCGGCGCTCCGCCTCTGGCAGCGAGACCGAGACGGCTGCTGGCGGCCCTTCGCCGGGGCGTGGAGCGCGCGCGTCGGCTGGAAGGGTCTCGCCGACAGGCGGCGGGAAGGCGACGGGACGACGCCCACGGGCGTCTACACCCTCGGCGCGACGATGTACGGAAACGCGCCGAACCCCGGCGTGCGCTACCGGTACCGCCGCCTGCGCTGCGGCGACTGGTGGAACGAGGACCCACGGTCGCCGACGTACAACAGGTTCCAGCACGTCCCGTGCGGGACCCGACCGCCGTTTCGCACGACGACGCCGGGCCTCTGGCAGGAGCGCACCGCCTACCGCCACTTCGCGGTGATCGAGTTCAACATGCGGCCGGTCGTCCCCGGCCGCGGCTCGGGGATCTTCCTCCACGCGCAGACGGGCAACTCCACGAACGGATGCGTCAGCCTGCCGGCCGGCGTGCTCGTGCAGACGCTCCGCTGGCTCGATCCCGCGAAGCGGCCGCGGATCGCGATCGGTACGCGCGAGACGTTTCGCCGGCTCTAGGAACTCGCATCGTTTTCAGGTCACGGAGGCAGGTTCCACCGGCGGAGGGGCGTCCGCCCGGGCGCCGGCCCGCGCCGCGGTCAGATCTCTGCTGATGTGAACGGCGGCCGACGCCATCGGCGCCGCAACGACCATCCCGATCATTCCGAACAGGCATCCCGCTCCAATGGTCAAGACGAGAACGGCCAGGGGATTGAGGTCCAGGGTGGCGCCGAAGGCGATCGGCTGGACGACGTTCTGCAGCGTGCCGTTCGCGAGCAGGACGACCACGAGCATGGCCACGGCTACGCCGGTCCCCTGCGACCCGAGCGCGATCACGACGGCGAACGCGCCGGCAACGAACGCCCCGATGAAGGGGATGAACGCGAGCACGAACGTCAGGACCCCGATTGTCCCGGCCAGCGGCACGTCGAGCAGCCACGCGCCGAGCGTCACCACGATTCCGTTGAAGGCCGCCACGATCGTGACGCCCAGGAAGTAGCGGCGGAGCGAGCCGAGGACGTTGGCCGTCACGACTCGCGCCACCTCTTCCGGGATGCCGAGGTGACGATCGACGAAGCGACGAATCGCCGGGCCGTCCTTGAGCAGGAAGAACGTGCTGAAGAGCGCGAACGACACGAAGAACGCCAGGGACGTGAGCTCGCGGATGCCGCTCGCGACGCCCTTGAGGAGCGTCTCGCCGATCGCCGGGACATCCTTCTTCGCCTGGTCGGTGGCGCTCGAGGTGCCCTCGGCACCGGCGTCGTGCGCCCAGCCCGTCACCTTGTCGGCGGCCTTCGAGGCGGCTGCCTTGGTCTCGTCCCAGTTCGCGACGATCCCGTGCAGGACGAGCAGGGCGACGACGACGGCAAGCGCGAGCAGCGCGAGCAGGACGAGC
>DATIDD010000026.1:0-2230 GCA_035456465.1 Gaiellaceae bacterium
ATCACCGCGCTCGCCCTGATCGGCTGGATCGTCGCCGTCTGGGCGATGGGCGCGAAGCCGGACTAACCGGCCAAGATGCGCCGGGCGGCCGCGAACGTATCCGCCCCGAAGAGCACGAGCCGCGCCTCGGCGACGGCGGTCTCCGCGCGCCCAAGCGCGGTGAGCGCCTGCGCGACCGCGTCCTCGAGCGGCCACCCGAACGCACCGGCCGAGATCAGCGGAAAGGCGACGGTCTCCGCGCCGAGCTCGTCCGCCACGGCGAGCGACCGGGTGTAGCACCTGCGCAGCGTCTCCCTCTCACCGGGCTCGCCGGAGTACACCGGCCCGACGGTATGGATCACCCAGCGCGCAGGCAGCCGACCCGCGGTCGTGGCGACCGCGTCGCCCGCCGGCAGGCCGTCGGGGTGCGACGACGCCCGCAGCGCCTTGCACTCCTCCAGGATCTCGGGCCCTCCGCGGCGGTGGATCGCGCCGTCGACGCCGCCGCCGCCGAGCAGCGCCGAGTTGGCCGCGTTGACGATCGCGTCGACCACCTGCTCGGTGATGTCCCCTTCGACGAGCTCGATGCGCACGACTACTCCGTCGGCGCGTGCTTCGGGTCCGGGAGGGCGATGACCGTGAGCACCCCGACTGCGGCCCCGAGCACGCTGAGCGGGGCGACGTCGACCGCCGCCGTCCCGACGAGGACCGACGAGAGCAACGCCGCGCTGAACGGCGCCCGCAGGACGGCGGCCACGCCGGCCGCGACCCCGGTGGCCACGGCCGGGGTGACGGCGAGGCCCGGGAGCACGTCGGCGGCGGCAACCGCGAGCGCGGTCCCGACCGCGATCGCAGGGAACACGGGCCCGCCGCGGAACCCCGCACCCAGGGAGAGCGCGTAGGCCAGGCTCTTGGCCACCACGAGCAGGAGCAGCACGCCGGCGGAGCCCTCGGCGACGAGCGCCGGCATCGCGGACTGGCCCGAGAACAGAACGAGGTCGACGGGACGGTCGGCGAGGGCGCGGAAGAGCACGGCGAGGACGCCGACGAGAAGCCCCGCGACGACGAGCGCGAGAGCGGGCCGCTCGACCGCACGACGCGCGACACCGAAACCGGCGTGGCGGGCCGCGACGACGATCACGGCCACGGCGACCGCGACGAGCCCGCACCAGGCCAGGTCGGCGAGCCGCACTGTGTCGTAGGCCGGCATTCCCGGCAGCGCGAGGTTCTGCTGGTAGAGCCCCGACCACCCGGCGACGCCGGTGAAGATCAGCCCACCGGAGCCCGCGGCGACGAAGCCGGGCAGGAGCGCCGCCCCCATCATGCGCGCGGGGATCGCGCCGCTCATCGCCAGCATCTCGAAGAGGAGGAGCGCGGCCACGAGCGGCCCGCCGAAGAGCGCCGCGATCGCGGCGAACGCCCCCGCGAGCACGAGGAGGTGCGCCGTGGTGCCGCCGAGCCCGACGAGGCGCACCGCCAGGGCGCCCATCGCCAGGCCGATCGCGATCAAGGGCGCCTCGGGGCCGAGCACGAGGCCGAAGCCGAGCGTCGCGAGCGCCGCGAGCAGGATGCTGCCGAGGTCGGCGGGCCGGACGTCCCCCATCGCGATCCCCTCGAGCGGGGAATGGCCCCCGTGCCCCGGGAGGCGAACGGCCGCCGCGACGATCACCCCTGCGAGGGCGGGGACCAGGGCGATGTACCACCACGCCGGCTCCTCCCACCCGAGCTCGTGCGGCAGGTACTCCCAGACGAAGTGGATGAGGTCGTGGATCGCCGTCTGGAAGAGCACGGCGGCGAAGGCGACCGGCACGCCGAGCAGTGCGGCGAAGACGAGTGTCTTGAGGTAGTCGCCGCGGTCGAGCTCGGGCGCGACGGGTGGGGCGGCTGGCTCGGTCACGGCGCGATCCTGTCACCCCGACCGGTCGGGCTGTCGCGCAGAGCGGTTACAGGCTCGAGGAGGCGAGCTCGGCGAACCGGCAGACGGCGCTGACGAGCCGCATCTGGGCGACCGTCCGGCAATCGGCGTCGAGCAGCCTCGGGGAGCACACCAGGACCGCGCGACACTGGGCCCGCGACGTTGCGACGTTGAAGCGGTACCGGTCGAACGCGAAGCCGATGCCGCGCGGGGCGTCGTCCGGCGTCGAGCTCGCCATCGAGACGAGCACGACCGGCGCCTGCTGCCCCTGGAACTTGTCGACCGTGCCGACCGGGACATCCGCCGGGAGCCGCGAGCGCAGCATGCGCACCTGCG
>DATIDD010000027.1:0-9872 GCA_035456465.1 Gaiellaceae bacterium
CGTTGCCGCCGAGCAGCGTCTCGACGCCGTGGCTGCCCAGCAGGGTGTCGCCGTCGTCGCCGCCGTCGATCGTGAGGGCGGTGAAGGCCGCGAGGTTGCCGGTGCCGCCGATCGTGTCGGCGCCGGCGTTCCCGAGCACGACGAGCTTGCCGCCCGTGACGTCGAGCCGCGGCGAGCCGGTCTCGTAGACGCTGGCGGCCGTCGCGATGTCGGCGAGCGCGATCGTGTCGTTGGCCGCGCTGCCGAGGTAGCGGGCGGTGTCGGCGCTGTCGAGCGCGACCGCGACCGCGTCGAGGGCGGTCTCGTCGCCGCTGACCGTGACCTGTGCGGCGAGCCCGGAGAGGGCGAGGCCGCCGCCGGTCGAGGAGGCGTCGAGCTGGTCGGCGCCGCCGGTGCCGCCGACGATCACCCTGTCCGCCTGGCCGTCGCCGGTGCCGAACAGCTGGAGGTCGACGGCGACCGTCTTCGCATCCGTCCCCGCGAGGTCGTTCACGTTCACCGTGTCGGCGCCTCCGAGGGCGCGGTAGGCGACGGCCTCGACGTTGTCGAGGTCGGTGACGATGGTGGCGATGTCCCGGGTGAAGCGGACGTGGCCCCCGGCGGCGGCGGAGATGCCGATCGTCTCGCCGACGTTGGCGCCGTTGAAGTCGAGCCGGTCGACGCCCTTCTGACCGTCGACGACGTCGCTGCCGTCGCCGGGGTCCCAGCTGATGCGGTCGTCGCCGTCGCCCATCAGGACCTGGTCCGCGCCGGGACCGCCGTCGAGGACGTCGTTGCCGGCACCGCCGACGAGCGCCTCGTCGCCGAAGCCGCCGAGGAGCGTGTCCGCGCCCGGGCCGCCGCTCAGCGTCACGAGCTCGTCCGTGAACACGCCGCCGGTGCTGTCGATCCGGACCTGGTCGTCGCCGCGCCCGGCGTCGACGACGATGCGGGTGAACGTGCTCCGGTCGAAGCTGAACTCGGCTGTGCCGTCGTCGCCGACGTCGACCTGGAGCGTCCCGGGCGAGCCGGGTGCGAGCCGCAGCGCGAGCTTGTCGCTCGCGGCGTCGCCGGTGACGGTGAGCGTTCCCGTCTTCACCTTCGCGGCGTAGGCGGCCGACGCGGGCTCGGCGGCGAAGCCGAGGGCCGCGGCGGAGAGGGCGCCGGCGAGCGCGCTCATTGCGAGCAACCTGCGCCGTGCGCGTGGAGTGGACATCGGTTTCATCGTTCGGTTCCCTTCGTGTTCGGTGGGTTCAGTGGGTGACGGCGACGGCCTCGAGGTACGTCGCGGGAATCGCGACCGCGGCGCCACGCAGCCGGTCGTGCCTCCGGACGAGCACGACGAGGTCGCGCTCGAGCGCGTCGCGGGCGGCGCCCTCGAGCGCCGCGAACGCCTGCAGCGTCGGGCCGTACCAGCGGCGGAAGAAGTCGACGAACGCGTGCGCCGACGGGAAGCGGAACGTGAACGTCCGCTCCGTCGTCTCGAGCGAGGAGATGCCATGGCCGAGCAGGTTCCGCAGGTGATGCTCGGTACCCCAGCGCATCGGCGAGGGCACGCCCGCCGGCGGCTGCACGTGCTTCGCCGTCGTGCGGAAGAGCTCGCCGATGAACCCGTCCGGCGTCCAGCTCGCGAGCGCGATCGTGCCGCCGGGGCGGGTGACTCGAAGGAGCTCCGCCGCGGCCTGCCGCTGCTCGGGGGCGAACATGCTGCCGTAGACGGAGGTGACGGCGTCGAACGACTCGTCGGGGAACGGCAGCGCCTCGGCGTCGCCCTCGACGAACTCGACGTCGAGGCCTTCTGCGGCGGCCCGCTCGCGCCCGCGCTCGAGCAGGGCGGGCACGTAGTCGACGCCCACGGCCTCGCAGCCGAGGCGGGCGGCGGCGATGGCCGCGTTGCCGCTGCCGGTGGCGACGTCGAGCACGCGCCAGCCGGCCTGGAGATCGGCGCTGTCCACGAGCTGCTCGGAGGCGAGCACGATTCTGGCGGCCACGACTGCGAAGTCGCCGCTCGCCCATGCCTGCTGCTGCCGCTGCTTGACGATGCCGACGTAGGACCGTGCGATGGTCTGGGTCATCTCGTTCCTCTCGTTCAGGGGAGCCGGGCCGGCGTGGGACCGCCGGCCGGCCGATGGGGGGAAGGAGGGAGCGGCCTGCCGGCCTCGGTCAGGCGGCGGCCTTCCAGAAGTAGTAGTCCGCCTCGTAGGCGACCGGCACGATCGTCCCGACGGTGTCGGCGTTGCAGCCGGCCGCGGCGGGCGCGATGCCGCCGACGGTGTTGATCCGCTGGATGAAGGTCGTCGCGACGAGGCGGTCGCCGTCGGAGCCGGCGGACTGCGACGACACCTTCAGCAGCAGCCAGTCGATCGCGCCGGCGTCGACCTTGACACCGTCGACGCGCTGCGCCTTGACCCAGCTGCCGTCCCTGGCCTGCCAGGTCGGGCCGCCGAAGTGGGTGGCGATGAGCTTGCCGCGGTCGTCGAACAGGTCGGCGCGCGGGCCGACGAAGCCCCACGCGTAGCCGTCGCCGACGGCGTTGCAGGAGTAGATCTGGTCGCCGACGGCGTGGCCGACGAGGAACACCTTGTGCCCGTCCTCGACCGCGATCGTGCCGGGGACGGACGGCGCCTGCGGGCCGGCGCCTGCCGGGAGCGCCAGTGACGCAGCGGTCACCGCGGCGCACGCGAGCGCGAGGATCAGGCGGATGGAGCGGGTCATGTCGAGCACCTCCGGTTGCGAAGCACGAGGAACGAGCTCCACGGTAGGTCCGCGCCGGGCTGCGCGAAATACCGGAGACCCACAGTCTTTACGGGCGCCGGGTTCTTACGGGTGCTGGGCGGGCTCGGCGAGGCGCCGCGCGAGCTGCGTGCGCGAGCGGATCCCGAGCTTCTCGTACGTGTGCTTGAGGTGCACCTCGACCGTGCGTACGCTCACGAACAGCTCGCCGGCGATCTCCTTGTTCGCGAGCCCGTCCGCCGCGAGCTCCGCCACGCGCCGCTCCGCCGGCGTGAGGCCGCCCCCGGCCGCCGCGCGCCGTCCGCCGACGCGCGCCCGCTCCGCGCGCGCCCGATCCGCCCATCCCGTCGAGCCCAGCGCGTCGAAGTCGGCCGCGGCCCGGTCGAGGGACTCGCGCGCCGCGCCCCATTTCCGCAGCCGCCGCTGCGCCCGGCCGAGGCTGAGCAGCGCCCGTGCCCGGTCGAACGGGAGCCCGAGCTCGCCGAGGGCGGTCGCCGCCTCGGCGAGCGCCGTCGCCGCGTCGTCGTCGCCGCCGGGCGAGGCGAGCCGGACGAGGGCGGCGCAGCGCTTCGCCGTCACGAGGCCCCACGGATGGTCGTGCTCCTCGCCGAGTGCGCGCAGCCGTTCCGTCACCGCGCGGGCCTCGTCGAGCTTCCCGCGCTCGACGAGCGCCTCGACGAGGTCGGGAGCGACGGGGAAGGCCGCGGGCTCCTCGATGCCCTCGCGCCGCAGGTGCTCCCAGACCGCCCCCAGGCTCTCCTCGGCGAGCGCGAGGTCGCCCGCGAACAGCGCGGCGATCCCGCGCGCCCGCAGCGCCTCGAGGACGTCCCAGCGGATCCCCATCCGCTCCCCGCGCGCGATCGCGTCCGCCGCCCACTGCTGCGCCTCGTCCGGCAGCCCGCGGCCGGCTGCCAGGAGCGCGCGGCAGCGGTCGTAGCACGGCCAGACGAGCAACTCCCCGTCGCGCTCCCACTCGTCGAGGAGTCGCGCGGCCTCGTCCCACCCGCCCGTGCGGAGGTCGAGCTCGCACAGGTGGATGCGCTGGAGCGCGTACGAGATCGACTCGCCGCGCTCGTCGGAGGTTGCGAGCAGCTGCGCGAGCGTCGAGCGCGCCTCGCCGATCTCGCCGCGCCAGACGAGCCGCTGCGCGGCGGGACGATCGGGCGATACCGCGAGGTACGCGGGCGTCTCCGAGATCCGCTCGGAGCGCTCGCGGACGTCGTCGATCGCGTGCCCTCGCAGGACGCGCGCCCATGCGAGCGCGTACAGCGCCGCGCGCTCGACCTCCGGCCCCGCCGCGCGAGCGGTCGCGGCGGCCTCGCGCGCGCGCTCCTCGGCCGCGTCCAGCCGCTCGAGCCGCGCGAGCGAGTCGTTCACCGTGAGCTCGGCGAGGACGTGCGCGCGCAGCGCGGGGTCGTCCCCGCTCTCCGCCAGCGCCCGCTCGAGGTAGCGCACGGCCTCGTCGTTGCTCTCGACGGCGCCGTTGGTGAGCAGGAGGCACGCTCTCACACGCGCCTCGCCCGGCGGGAGCGACTCCAGCTGCGGCGCGAGCAGCTCCGTCAGCCGGACCTGCTCGCCGGCGACGTTCAGGTGCTCGGCGAGCGCGAGCACCCGGCGCGTGCGCGCCTCGCCGTCGGCCGTCAGGCGCAGCGCGTGCTCCGCGAGGACGACCGCCTCCTGCGCCGCGCCGCGCGCCGCCGCCGCCGAGGCCGCCGCGCCGACCGTCGCCGCGAGCTGCTCGTCCGGCTGCTCCGTCGCGAGCGCGAGGTGGAACGCGCGCAGCTCCTCGTCCTCGACGGCGCGCGCGAGCTCGAGGTGCAGCTCGCGCCGCTCGCCCGGCGTCGACCGCTGGGTGGCGGCGGCGGCGAGCAACGGATGCGACGGACGCACGTGCTCCCCGTCGACGACGAGCGCTCCGGCCTCGACGGCGTCGTCGACCGCGGCCGGCTCGCCGATCGCCGCGAGCTGCGACCGTCTCAGGCCGCCGCTCAGCGCGACCGCGAGCAGCAGCCTCCGCGCGGCCCGGGGCAGCCGCTCGACGCGTGTCCCGAGCAGATCCTCGACGACGTCGGGAACCGGCATCTCCTCACCCGGCGCCGGCGGCCCGCGCTCGGCGAGCGTGCGTCCGACCTCGAGCGCGAACAACGGGTTGCCGCGCGACGCGGCGTGGATGCGGCGCAGCAGCTGGCGGCGGACGTTCAGCTCGAGCCGCTCCAGCAGCAGGCGTCCCGTGGCCGTGAGGCCGAGCGGGCCGACGACGAGGCGTTCCGGCCGGCGGCGCTCCAGCGTCCGCTCGAGGTCGGTCGCGACTCCGGGGCGCCTCGCGAGCAGGAAGCCGACCGGCTCACCGTCGAGGCGGCGAGCGGCGAAGGCCAGCGCCTGGGCCGACGCGGCGTCGAGCCACTGGACGTCGTCCACGGCGACCAGCACCGGCTCGCGGCCCGCGAGCGCGCGCAGCATGTTGAGGAGCGCCAGCGCCACCGGCCGCGGCTCGGGCGAGACGCCCGCCGGCACCTCACGGAGCAGCGCGACGTCGAGCGCCGGCCGCTGCGGCGCCGGGAGCGTCGCGAACGCCGCCTCGTCGACGTCCTCGAGCAGGTCGGTCAGCCCGCCGAACGCGAGCTGCGCCTCCGCGCCGCTCGCGCGGGCGGCGAGGACGCGCAGGCCCCGCGTGCGGGCGGCGTCGAGCCCGGCCTCCCAGAGCGTCGTCTTCCCGATCCCGGCCTCGCCCTCGAGCACGAGGACGCCCCCGTGGCCGGCGCCCGTCGCGACGAACCGCTCGATTGCGCTCACCTCGGCGGTCCGTGCGATCACGGTCTGAGTATCCCGCGCCGGCTCGCGCGCTCCTAGCCGCTCGCCGCCGCGGGTCGGCGGATCGCCGACGACCTCAGCTCGGCCGGGGGGCGAGCGCCAGCTTGCGCTCGACGCCGACGTCCGTCCGCAGCGCCTCGAGCCACCCGCCGCGCAGCGGCGCGAGCAGCTGGCGCCCGAGCTCGAACGCCTCGTCGAACCGGCCGACGACCTGCGCCCCGACCTCGCGGGCCCGGGCGAGGACGTCCGCCTCGTCGACGGTGAGGACGCGGCCCCCGCGCACCTTCCACTCGCCGCCGACGAGCACCGAGTCGACCGCCAGCGTCGACGACCCGAACGCGAGCTGGCGCAGCGGGTCGTTCAGCGGCGTGAACACGTGGCTCTCGAGGTCGAGCAGGACGACGTCCGCGCGCCGCCCCGGCTCGAGCCGGCCGAGGCCGTCCCCGTCGCCCGCGGGGCGCGCGCCGCCGATCGTCGCCAGCTGCCACGCCTCGACCGCCCCGGTCCAGCGCTCGTAGTCGATCCCCCAGAGCTTGTGCAGGAGCGCGGCCTGCTTGAGCGACGCGAACATGTCGAGGCCGTCGTTCGACGACATCCCGTCGGTGCCGAGCGCGACGTTCACGCCCGCGGCCAGCAGCGCCGGCACCGCGGCGATCCCGCTGCCGAGCTTCATGTTCGACACCGGGTTGTGGGCGATCGAGACGTCGCGGTCGCGGACGATCTCGAGGTCCCCCGCCGTCAGCCAGATCCCGTGCGCGAAGCAGACGCGGGGGCCGAGGAAGCCGATCGCGTCCATGTGCTCGACGAGCGTCGTGCCATAGAGCTTCTGCCCGGACACCGCCTGCATCCGCGTCTCGAGCACGTGGATGTGGATCGGCAGGTCGAGCTCGTCGGCGAGCGCCGCGCACCCCCTGAGCAGCTCGTCGGTGCAGCGCTGCGGGCCGCTCGGCGCCGGGCAGACCGAGATCCCCTCGTCCGGCCGGTGGAACCGCGCGACCGCGTGCCGGACGAAGCGCTCCCACTCCTCCCACGACGGCGGCCGATCGCGCTCGAGCCGCTCGACCAGCCCGCGGGGGACGAGCCCCTCCTCGAGCACGACCGTCTCGTGGTAGGCGCGGTCGCCGATCCCGAGCGCGATCAGCGCGCGCAGGCCGACGTCCCGGTACGCGCGGACGACGGCGTCGAGCGTCTCGTCGGTGAGGCCGTCGAGCTCGTACAGGAAGTCGACGACGCACGTCGCGCCGGAGCGCAGCTGCTCGATCGCGCCGAGCGTCGTCCGGAGGTAGATCTCGTCCGGGGTCTGCGCCGGCGCCGCGAGCGCCGGGTACGAGAACAGCATCCACGGCTCGAGCGGGAGGTTGTCCCACATGCCGCGGAACCAGTTCTCGTTCGAGTGGTTGTGGGCGTTGACCATCCCGGGGACGACGAGGAAGCGGGAGCAGTCGACGCGCTCGGCGCCCTCCGGCGCGTCCGCGACGACACGGCCGCCGACGATCGCCAGGTCGCCGCGACGGAACTCGCCCCCGCCGACGTCGACGAGGCCGCCCTCGAGCACGAGCGTCCCGCTCACGACGCGCGAGCCTAGTCCGCCTCACCCGGCCGGACAAGGCTTGTCGCCGTCCGGCCCGCGGAGGAAGATGCCGCCGGCACTCGTCTCACAGGAGGGAACGCATGGCTGATCAGCGTGGCTCCGACTTGGTGGACGTGCGGCTCGACGAACACGGCATCGAGCCGATCCCCGCGGAGGATCGGAACTCGACTCCGTGGCGGCAGTTCTGGATCTGGGGCGGCGCGAACCTCGCGCCGATCAACTGGGTCCTCGGCGCCCTCGGGATCCTCCTCGGGCTCAGCCTCGTCGAGACGCTGGCCGTGCTCGTCGTCGGCAACCTCGCCGGCTGCGCGCTCTTCGGCCTCTTCTGCATCATGGGCCACCGCACCGGCGTCAACCAGATGGTGCTCTCGCGGGCCGCCTTCGGCCGCCGCGGCGCCTACCTCCCGGCGACCGCGCAGATGCTGATGACGATGGGCTGGCTCGGCGTGAACACCTGGGTCGTGCTCGACCTCGTGCTCGGGATCTTCGACGAGATGGGCTGGGACAACCCCGGCACGACGGCGAAGTACGTCGTCGGGATCGGGATCATGGCCGTGCAGGTCGTGATCGCCGTCGTCGGCTTCTACTGGATCCAGTCGTTCGAGAAGTGGACCGTCCCGATCGCCGCGGCGATCATGGCGCTGATGACCGTGCTGGCCTGGACGAAGGTCGACGTCGTCTGGAACACGAGCACGGTCGGCGGCGGCGACAAGTGGACGGCGATCACGCAGCTGATGACCGCGATCGGCATCGGCTGGGGGATCACCTGGCTCTCCTGGTCGTCCGACTACACGCGCTTCATCCGGCCCGGCACGCCGGAGCGGAAGGTGTTCTGGTCGACCTTTGCCGGGATCTTCGTCCCGACCGTCTGGCTCGGCTTCGTGGGCGCGTCGATCGCGAGTGCCGGCACGGAGACCGACCCGGCGGCACTCGTCACGGCGGCGTTCGGGAGCACGTCGATCCTGATCCTGTTCCTCGTGATGCACGGGCCGGTCGCGACGAACATCCTCAACCTCTACTCGGCCACGCTGGCGGCGCTCTCGCTCGACATCAAGGTCGCGCGGTGGAAGGTGGCGCTCGCCGTGTCGGTCGTCGGCACGATCGCGCTGATCGCGTTCATCCAGTCGGACAGCTTCGCGCAGGACTTCGACAAGTGGCTCGTCTCGGTCGTCGTCTGGATCGCTGCGTGGGGCGGCGTGATGCTCGTCGACTACTACATCGTGCGGCGCGGCAAGATCGACGTCGCCGGGCTCTACGACGACCCTGCGACGGCGCGGTACGGCGACATCAACTGGGCGGCGGTGATCGCCGCGCTCGTCGGCCTCGTCGCCGGCTGGTCGTGGGAGTACGGCCTCGTCGAGTTCATGCAGGGGCCGATCGCGAAGGCGACGAACAACACCGACCTGTCGTGGCTGGCGGCGTTCGTCGTCTCGGGCGGGCTCTACTACGTCCTGCGGCCGATCCTCGCGAAGGAGGAGCGGCCGCGCGCGGCGCCCACGGCGGCTGCTTGAGCGGCTGAGACGCTCGGAGGGTCTGGCCTCGATCGGGGCCAGACCCTCCCTGGCTTCGGCTCCGCCGGCGCGGCCCAGTACGCTCGCGGCATGGACGGCCGCGACCGCCTCGACGCCGCGCTCGCGCTGCCGAACGAGACGGAGCGGAAGCTCGCGGTCGTCGCGCTGATCGACGAGCTCGTGCAGCGGATCGGCTTTCGCGCGATCGTCATCGGCGGTCTGGCGGTCGAGCTCTGGACACACGGCGCGTACTCGACCGGCGACATCGACCTCTATCTGCCGCACGGGCCGGCGGTGGACGACCTGCTCGCGGAGCTCGGGTTCGAGAAGCGCGGGCGGCACTGGGTCGTCGAGGACGCCGGGCTGTTCGTCGAGGCGCCGGCGAGCTTCCCGGCGCCCGAGGAGGAGGTGACCGAGGTGCAGCTCTCGACCGGAGCGACGGTCCTCGTGCTCAGCCCGGAGGACGCGCTCGTGTACCGGCTGCACGAGTTCGTCGGGACGGGCCACGTCGACGCTGCGGAGCAGAGCGTCGCGCTGCTTTCCTCGGACGACCTCGATCACGCCCGACTCGTGCGACGCGCCGAGTCCGAACGGCTCCTCCCGACGCTCGCGGAGGTTGAGCGGATATCGCAGCGACTCCGTCGGGGAGAAGCGGTCGAGACGTGGGAGCTGCACGAGATTGCGCGGCGTCTGCGACTACCCTGAGGCCATGCGACGCCTGCGGATCGAGGATTGGCTGGCTCGGCACGACCGAGAGCGGCGCAGGATCGAGCGGCTCACCGCGGGTCTGCCACGGCCGTACCGGCGCGAGCGCCCGCGCGACCCGGAGGAGGCGCGTTTCCTCCGCGAGCACGGGACGCCGGAGCACCTGATCGGCCCGGATCGCGGCCCGGCCTGACCACCCGCCTCGCTCAGCCCGCCGTGCGCCCGCCTCACGTGCTCGACGGCCGCGCCCGCGATCGCCTCGACGCCGCGGCGTGACGAGACCGCGCGAGGGACGTCGTCGATCGCGACGTCACGCACCGGCGCTCACGCCTCGTCCCACGTCAGCACGAGCCGCCGCTGCTCCGGGGTCTCCGGCGAGCCGATCCGGTCTGCGCCCGGCACCCGGCGGCGCAGCTCGGCGATCTGCGCGAGCGCCTCGTCACCATGCGGGGGTTTATCTACAGCTTTGTCTCGACCGACTCGCGTGATGCGGCGGCCCAGGCGCGCCTGAGCGAGCTCCAGCAGCGCGGCGTTCTGCTCGA
>DATIDD010000028.1:0-2695 GCA_035456465.1 Gaiellaceae bacterium
CGCTCGTGGGAGTCCGGGACGATCTCCTGGATGATCGTCTGGAAGCCGCGGTCGCGGGCCTCCTGGGCGACCGCGAGCGCCTCGTCGACGCTCTGGGCCACCAGGGCCTTGTGGCCGAACGTGAGCGCGAACTCCTGACCCTCGACGGCCTTGACGACCATCGGCGGTCGGAGCCCCGCCTCGCGAACGGCCGCGGCACCGTCCGCGAGCACCGTGCCGGGGGACGGCACCTCGGCCTCTGCGGCGACCTGCGGGAGCACGTCCTTGCGGCGGAGCCGGACGACCGCCTGCGAGTCGGCCGGCAGCGGCATGTCGGCGATCGCGTTCACGTCGTCCCAGTGGTCGAGCGCCCATTCGACGTGCTCGTCCCGCTCTGGGAAGAGCACGACGCGGCCGCCGGCCGCCTCGGCGTGCACCGCCTCGAATGCCGCGCGGTCGCCCTCGACGAGGTGCTTTCCGGCCAGGTAGCGCGACTTGAGCCCGAAGTCGTGGGGATTCCAGGCGATCCCGACGACCGGGATCCCCGCGCGGCCGAGGCTGCGGGTGACCGCGAGCCCGGCGTGGAGGAGGCCGAAGACGACGGCCTTGGTCACCCCGCGACCGCCTCCTCCAGGGTCCGCTCCAGCCGTTCGGCCATGAGGTCGCGGGAGAACTCCCGCTCCGCGAGCGCCCTGGCGTTCTGCCCCATCCGCTCGACGCGCTCGGGATCGCCGGCAAGCGCGCTCAGCGCCCAGGCCAGCGCCTCGGGGTTGCCGGCCGCGACCCAGGCGCCCGCGTCGTTCTCCTCGACGAGGCGGCGCACCCAGCCGTCGAGGTTCACGACGGCCGGCTTTCCCGCTGCGAGCGAGTCGAAGAACTTGTTCGGGGAGTTGGTCTCCAGGACGGGATACGGCGCGAAGATCGTCAGCGTCACGTCCGCTGCGCCCACGATGCCCGCCAGCTCCTCCTTTGGGACCGGCGGCAGGAAGCGGAGGTTGTCGAGCCCCGATTCCCGGGCACGCTCCTCGAGCCGCGGGCGCTCTCCGCCGTCGCCGAGCGCCACGATCGCGACCCGCTCATCGCCACGCCGACGCAGCGCCTGCGCCGCCTCGACGAGCTGGTCGAGCCCATTCGCGCGGCCCATCGCCCCCGCGTACAGCGCGACGAACTTCCCCTCGAGCCCGTGCTTCGCCCGGAAGCCCTCGTCGACGACCCCCGGACGGAAGACGTCGAGGTCGGCGGCATTCGGAATCAGCGACAGCTTCTCGGCGGGGATGCCGCGGCGCTCCAGGTCCTGCTGCGCTCCCTCGCTGAGGACGACGATCTTCTTCGCGCCGTCGTAGAGCCGCCGCTCGAGCCACTCGGCGCTCCGGACGGCCGGCGTGCTCCGCAGGGCGCCGAGCTCGACCGGGACGGCCGGCCAGAGGTCGCGGATCTCGAACACGAACGGGACGCGCTTCAACCGCGCCGTCGCGAGCCCCGCGATCCCGATCGTGAGCGGCGTCGACGACGCGAAGACCACGTCCGGCTTCCGCTCGAGCGCGCCGGCGACGCCGGCCGCGATCGTGAACGCCGTGAACGACGCGAGCCGAACGGGCGTGCGGTAGCGGTTCGCGTACGGGACGTTCAGGAAGAGGACGTCGATCCCGTCCACCTGCTCGCGGGCGATCAGCCGCCCGCGCGGGCGGCTCTCGCGTCCTGCCTCGAGCATGCGCGTGTCGCGGCTCACGATCGTCACGCGGTGTCCCCGGTCGACGAGCCGGCGCGCGAGCTCGTACGACCGCGTGGCGGTCGAGCGCCGGCGTGTGGCGAAGTACTGGTGGAAGTAGAGGACGTCCAAAGGCTTCCCGCGCGAACCTATGATGCTGGCCCGGTGCGAATCGCGCTGCTCGATCCGCCCTCGTACTCGCCTGCGTACGACCATCACCTCGCCTCGGCGCTCGCCGCACGCGGCCACGAGGTCGAGCTCCTCACCTCGCCGTTCGCCTTCACCGAGCCGCCCGAGCCGGACGGCTACAGGCGCAACGAGCTCTTCCTGCCGCTCAGCGGCCGGCTGCTGCGCCGGGCGCCGCGCTCGCGGCTCCGCCTGCCGCTGAAGGCCCTCGAGTACGGGCCGAGCGTCGCGCGCCTGCTCGCCCGGCTCCGCCGAGCGCGCCCGGACGTCACCCATGTCCAGTGGCTGCCGCTCGGCCGGCGCGACCTCGTCTGGGCGCGGCGCCTGCCCCGGCCGAGGGTCCTGACGGCCCACAACGTCCTCCCGCACTCGGGCGAGGCGGACGACGCGGCGCGCCGGGCGCTCTACGGCGCCTTCGACCGCATCGTCGTGCACACCCGCAGCGGCGTCGAGCAGCTCGCCGGTTTCGGCGTGTCCGCCGAGCGCGTCGTGCGGATCCCGCACGGGACGTTCGACGCGCCTCCAAGCGCGGGGATCGAGCCCCCGTCGGGGCGCACGCTGCTCTTCTTCGGGCTCATCCGCCGCTACAAGGGCCTGGACGTGCTCGTGCGCGCGCTGGTCGACGTCCCGGATGCGCGGCTCGTCTTCGCCGGCGATCCACTCGATCCGATCGAGCCGGTGCGGGCGCTCGCGCAGGAGCTCGATGTCGCCGACCGGATCGACTGGCGGCTCGGCTACCTCCCGGACGACGAGGTCGGCGAGCTGATGCGCGAGTCCGCCCTCGCCGTCTTCCCCTACCGCAGCACGGAATCGGCCTCCGGC
>DATIDD010000029.1:0-17500 GCA_035456465.1 Gaiellaceae bacterium
AGACGCCGTCGACGGCGACCGCCTGGCCGTAGCGGACGACCACCTGGTCGAGGTGCAGCAGCGTCACAGCGTCGCCGACCCCAGGTAGGCCGCCACGACACGCTCGTTCGCGCGAACCTCGGCGGCCGTCCCGTCGGCGACCACGCGCCCGCGGTCGAGCACGATCACGCGTTCGGCGAGCGCACCGACGAAACCCATGTCGTGCTCGACGAGGATCTGCGTCAGCTCACGGCCCCGGAGCGCGAGCAGGGTCTCGGCCAGCCGCGCCTTCTCGGCGCCGCGAAGGCCGGCCGCGGGCTCGTCGAGGAGGAGCACGCTGGGCCGCTGCGCCAAGGCGCGCGCCACGGCGAGCAGCCGCAGCTGGCCGAGCGGGAGCGAGCCGGCCCTGGCGTCGGCCCGGTCGGCGAGCCCGACGAGCTCGAGCGCCCGCAACGCCTCTTCCTCGATGCGCCGCTCCTCGCGGCGCTGCCAGGGCGCACGGACCATCGCCGCGACGAAGCCCGCGCGCGTCCAGGGGTGGCAGCCGACCATCGCGTTGCTGAGCACGTCGAGGTGCTCGAGCGGCCGCGTCGTCTGGAAGACGGCGCCGAGTCCGGCCCGCGTCCGGCGATGCGCGGTCCAGCGCGTGACGTCCCGGCCGAAGACCACGATGGTCCCCGCATCGACCCGAGCAAGACCGGAGATGCAGCCGAGCAGCGTCGACTTCCCCGCGCCGTTCGGGCCGATCAGGCACGTCAGCGAGCCGCGCTCGACGCCGAGGGTGACGTCGTCGACCGCGGCGAGGCCGCCGAACGACTTCGTGACGCCGCGGACCTCGCACGCGAGGCCCGCGGCGTCGTCTCCGTTCTCGGCCGGCGCGCCTATTTCGCGAACGCCGCGCCGGAGACCGCCACCGGCTTGCACGAGGCGATCCGGCCGACCCACATGCTGCTCATCTGGATGCCGCTGTGGTTGCGCGGCCCGAAGTACAGCCGGCCGCCGGGGGTGGGGAATCCCTTGAGCCGTCGCTCGAGCGCCGTGTTGATCCCCTGCCGCGTGAAGCTGCCGCGCTCCATCGCCGCCTTGAACGCGAACATCGCGGTCGACGCGTCGACGTTGAAGACGGAGATCGGATGCCCGACGAGGCGCTCGACGAGCTGCGCGAGCGGGCGGCTCGGGTGCTTCCGCGGAAGCTGCCGCCAGACGTTCCCGAGGAAGCCGTTCACGAGGGCGCCGTTGACGTCCGGACACGTCGCCTGCAGGAACTGCGACGAGAGGTTCCCGCCCGTCAGGACGAGCCGCTGCGGCAGGCGGAGCTGCCGGAACTCCTTCACGATCGTGTTGCCGGCCGGCGTGACCGTCCACATCCACAGGGCCTGCGCGTCCGAGTTCCGGACCCGCGACAGCTCGGCCGCGAAGCTGGTCGCCGTCGGCGAGAAGACGATGGAGTCCGTGATCGTGAAGCCGTAGCTGCGGGCGAGCGCCTGGACCTGGCCGACGCCGTCGCGGCCGAAGCCGCCGTTGTCGCCGATCAGCGCGATCCGACGGATGCCGCGCGAGCGCAGGTACCGCGCCATGCTGTAGGCGTACAGCCGCGAGGTCGGGAGCGCCACGAAGATGTACGGCCGCGGCGGCGAGACGAGCGGCGTCGGCGGCGACAGCGGCAGGAACGGGATTCGCGCCTCGGTGGCGAGCGGCGCGGTGGCGACCGCAGCAGCGGCATTGCCCGAGCCGAGGATGCCGACGTACTTCGAGTCGGACGTGAAGCGCTGCACGTTCTGGACCGCCTGCGACGGGTTCGACGCGTTGTCGAGGATGTCCACGACGAGCCGGCGGCCGTTGATGCCGCCGCGGTTGTTCCAGTACCTGGCGAGCGCCAGGACGGCCTCGCGGTCTCCCTGACCGACGATCGCCTGCGGCCCGGTCAGCGGCGTGTCCATGCCCAGGTAGACCGTGCCCCGGAAGGCCTGCTCGCCGGTCGAGAAGCCGGTGAGGACCAACAGCGCGACCAGCGCGGCCGCAGGGAGTGCGAGGACTCTCTTCATCGGGTCGCTCCTTGTTCGATGGGTGTCCGTGCCGACTCGAGCACGGTCGCGAGCCGCGCCGCATGCTCCTCGCGCAGCCGCCGCTTGTCGTACTTCCCGACCGCCGTCTTGGGGAGGTCGACGACGATCTCGATGACCTCGGGGAGCCACCAGCTCGCGACCTTCCCGGCGAGGAACGCACGGAGCTCCTCGGGGTCGGGACGGGCGTCCTTCGCCGGCACGACGAGTGCGGCGGGGCGCTCGCCCCAGCGCTCGTCGGGCACCGCGATCACGGCGGCCTCGACGACGTCCGGATGCGAGACGATCGCGCGCTCGAGGTCGAGCGAGCTGATCCACTCGCCGCCGGACTTGACGAGGTCCTTCTCGCGGTCGACCAGCTCGACGTTGCCGTCCGGACGGATCCTCGCGACATCGCCGGTTCGCAGCCAGCCGTCACGAAAGCGCGACTCGTTCGCGTCGTCGTCGGGCTGGTGGTACGCGCGGGCGACCCACGGCCCGCGCGCCTCGAGCTCGCCGACGGAGCGGCCGTCCCAGGGGAGCTCCGCTCCGTCCGCGCCCACCAGGCGAAGCTCCACGCCGGGCACTGGCCGCCCGGGCCCCGCGTCGTCGACGCCTCCGTCAGCGGCGAGCCAGTTCGCAGTGCCGCTCGGCGACATCTCCGTCATGCCCCACGCGTGCAGGAAGTCGATGCCGCGCTCGAGGTACCGGCTGATGAGGGACGGAGGCGCCTCCGCGCCGCCGCACAGGATCCGCCGAACCGAGGAGAGGTCGAACTCGCCGCTCGCGAAGACGCCGTCCATCTGCACCCAGAAGGTGGGGATCCCGGCGACGACGGTCGCACGCTCCGACTCGATGAGCCGCGCGACAGCCGCCGGGCTCGTGTCCGACCCGGCCAGCACGAGGCTCGCCGGCGCGAGCGCCGACGAGTAGGGCAGCCCCCAGCAGTTCACGTGGAACATCGGGGTGAGCGGCAGCACCACGTCGCCGCGGCGGATCGCGTGCGAGTCGACCATCAGCGCGCCCATCGCGTGGAGGACGACGGAGCGGTGCGAGTAGACCACGGCCTTCGGCCGGCCCGTCGTGCCGCTCGTGAAGCAGACCGAGGCCGCGCCGCCCTCCGAGAGCTCCGGCAGCGCCTCGACCGGCTCGGATCCCGCGAGCAGCTCCTCGTAGCCGGGGCAGTCGGCGAACGCGTCATGGGAGGGAGCTCCGTCGTCCATCACGACGTACTCCCGGACGCCGAGACGGTCACGGAGCGGTGCGAGCGTCGGGGTGAGGGAGGCGTCGACGAACAGCACCTCGTCACCGGCGTGGTCGATCGCGTAGCAGACGTGATCCGGGTGGAGCCGGACGTTCGCGCTGTGGAGCACGCGCCCGCTGCAGGGGACGCCGAAGTAGAGCTCGAGATGGCGATGGCTGTTCCAGGCGAACGTCCCGACACGCGCTCCGGCCGGCACGCCCAGCCGGTCGAGCGCGCCCGCGACACGCAGCGCCCGGTCTCCGATCTCCGGCCACGCCAGGTGGCGCACGCCGTCGGCTCCCGCCGACGCGACGTGGAGCCCGTGACCTTGCTGAACCGCCCGCCGCAGGATCAGGTCGAGCGTCAGCGGAACGTCCTGCATCAACCCCTGCATCGGGAGCGCTCCCACACGAAGCGGCCTCGCATCGCGATGGCCGCGGTTATATCAGGGAGCCTGATGTCGATCAAGGACGCTTCAACCCCAGGAGCCGCGCGGCGTTCTCCTTGAGGATCAAGGGTCGCACATCGGGCTTGATGTCCAGCTCCTCGAAGTCGGCGAGCCACCGGTCCGGGGTCAGCATCGGGAAGTCCGACCCGAACAGCACGCGGTCGCGCAGGAGCGTGTTCGCGTAGCGGACGAGCTGCGGCGGGAAGTACTTGGGCGACCAGCCGGAGAGGTCGATGTACACCTGCTCCTTGTGCAGCGCCACCGAGAGCGCCTCGTCCTGCCACGGGAACGACGGGTGGGCGAGGACGATCGGCAGCTCCGGGAAGTCAACGGCCACGTCGTCGACGTACATGGGATTCGAGTACTTCAGCCGGATGCCGCCGCCGCCGGGCAGACCCGACCCGATGCCGGAGTGGCCCGTGTGGAAGAGGGCCGGCAGCCCGGCCTCGGCGACCACCTCGTACAGCGGGTAGACGCTCCGGTCGTTCGGGAAGAAGCCCTGAATGTTCGGGTGGAACTTGAACCCCCGCACGGCGTGGTCGCGGATCAGGCGCTTCGCCTCCTCGACCGCGCCGCCCCTGTTCGGGTCGACGGAGGCGAACGGGATCAGCACGTCCGGGTGCGCGGCGGCGACCTCGGCGACCTCCTCGTTCGGCACGGCGCGCCGGCCCGTGACGGTCTCCGCATCGACCGAGAAGATGACGGCCGCGAGGCGGCGGGCGCGGTAGTACTCGGCCACGTCGTCGGCCGTGGGCAGCGCGTGCTCGCCGAAGTAGCGCGCCGCCGCCGCCCTCCACTCGGGCCTGAGCCCGTCCTCCCCGCCGCGCCCCACCTCGGCGTGCGTGTGGACGTCGATCGCGACGATCGTGTCGAGGTCGATCGCGCTCACGCCCGGAGCTCGGCCCGTCCGTCGCGGAGCACGGTCGTCCCGCTCGCGTCCAGCGCCTCGAAGCCGAACGTCGTCCGGCCGGCGAGCCGCCAGACCCGCGTCGTCACGACACCGCCGGGACGGAGCGGAGCGGAGAAGCGGACGGCGAGCCTGCGCACCGCGCCCGGGTCCTCGACTCCGGCGGCCTCGAGAACGGCGCGACCGGCGAGCGCCATCGTGCACAGGCCGTGCACGATGCGGCCCGGCAGGCCGACCGCCCGTGCCGCCGCGTCGTCGAGGTGGATCTCGAAGTCGTCCCCCGAAGCGGCGGCGTAGCGCTCGGTCTGGTCCGCGGCGACCGGGTACGAGAGCTCCGCCAGCGGCTCGCCGCCTCGCAGGTCGTCGGAGAGCCGGTGATCCGGCGGCCGGTCGCCGCTGCTCGTCCCCGCGGAGACGTCGCGGAAGAACTCGGTCACGTACTGCTCGTTGACGAGGGCGCCGTCGTCGAGGCGCGTCTCGGTCTTGATCGCGAGCTGGGCGCCCTTCGGATGCTCGAGCAGCGCGACCGGGATCGCGAACGAGACGACGCTCATCCCGGCTTCGAGCGGCCGGTGGAGGACGAGGTCCTGCGCGTAGTGCACGACCCGTCTGCGCGCCTCCTCCGAGACGACGGAACGCGAGGCCGGTGCGATCGTCTCCCAGACCGGGACGATGGCGAAGACGGGCGGCGCGACCCTCCCCTCGGCGGCGGCGGGGGCACGGTCGTCGGTGGCGGCGGCGTACGCGCGGATCGCCTCGGCGGTGACGACGTAGCGCCGCTCGGGCCCCTGCGCCCCGAGCGACTCGAGGCGGAAGTCGGCGACGGCGCTCACGCGGTCATCCCCGACGTCTGCCCCCCGCTCGCGGTGAGCACCTGCCCGTGGACGAAGTTCGACCACGGCGTGCAGAGGAAGAAGATCGGCCCGGCCGCCTCCTGCGGGGTCGCCGGCCGGCCCAGCGGGATGATCGTCGGCGCGAGCTCCCGCATTCTCGCCGGGATCCCGAGACGGATCTCGGCGTCGCCCCGCCTGATCGTCTCGCCGCCGTCGTCCGACGCGGCCGTCAGCCGCGTCTCCACGAACCCGAACGCGACGGCGTTGACGTTGACCCTGAACGGCCCCCACTCGCGGGCGAGCGTCTTCGTCAAGCCGACGAGGCCGGCCTTGGCGGCGGAGTAGTTCGCCTGGCCCACGTTGCCCTGCGTTCCGGAGACGGAGGTCACGTTGACGACCTTGCGGAACACCTCGCGGCCGGCTTCCCTGTCGGCCTTGCCGGCGTCGCGGAGGTACGGCGCGGCTGCACGCAGCAGCCTGAACGGCACGACCGTGTGAATCTCGAGCATCGCGCGGAACTGGTCGTCGCTCATCCTGTGCGCCATCCCGTCCCACGTGTAGCCGGCGTTGTTCACGACGATGTCCAGCCGCCCGAAGCTGTCGACGGCCTTCCGGACGAGCGCTTCCGGGACGCCGTCGTCGGTCAGGTCGCCGCCGAAGGCCTCGGCGTCGCCGAGCCGCGCGGCCGCCTCTTCGGCCAGTTCCGCGTCGACGTCGCTGACGACGATCCGCGCACCGTGCTCGGCGAGCAGCTCGGCCGCCGCGCGGCCGATCCCGCGCGCCGAGCCCGTGACGATCGCGACCTTCCCTGCCAGAACGGTCACGTCCCGGGAGCCGTCCCCGGTGGCCCCTGCGAGGTCGGCGGGTCGCCCAGCGGACGTCCTCCCGGGCCGTCGGCGAACGTGATCCACGGGATCGACGGCTGCTGGCCGACCGGCGGCTTCGTGTAGTCGCAGACGCCGGTCGGGAACGCCTGCTGGAGCCGCTGCCACTGGTCGTCGGTGAACGAGACCGGGTAGTCGTCGCGAGCCAGCGGCTTCAGCCGGCACTTGAAGTGGTCGAGCGTGAACGGCCAGCCCGCGACGAGCCGCGGGTTCGAGAAGTACTGCCAGTCGCCGTCGCACATCACGTCCTGCACGACTCCGCCGGCGCGGAAGCACGCGTCGACGGCCTCCGCCGGCTTGTTGCGCGCGACCTTGACCGGGAGCGGATCGTCGCTCGTGTCGGCTTCCACGGCGGCGAGCCACGCGTCGAGGCTCAGGATCTGGTCGGGTGTCTGCCCGCCGTTCGGAACCCAGATCACGTGGCTCGAGTGGTTGCCGTTCGTGCGGTCGAGTCGCGCGCGGTACGTGAAGGAGTGGAAGGGCGGATGGAACCCGGTGTCGGTGATGTTGCTCCGCACCTCGATCTCCGCGGCGCTCGCCGCGCCGCGCCCGCTGACGATGCGGCCGGTGCGGTAGAGCGTCTCCAGCGCACCCACGTCCGCCTCGGTTCTCTCCGGCTGCCAGACGCCGTCGATGTCGAGGCCGCCGATGCGCTCGTTGACGTCGACGAACTGCTCGGGCGTGAGCGTCCCACGGCCGAGCGCCTCCAAGCCGTACTGGACGCCGACGTTGTCGAGCGGCCGCGGCGCCTTCCCGTCCGGGCCGACTCCGAACATCGCCTTCTGGTAGTCCTGGATCGTGCATCGTGTGCCCCTGGGGTTCGTCACCGGATCCCACCGCCACGGCGGCGTGTTCGGGGGCCCGGAGCACCCGAAGGTCGAGCCAGCGACGAGCTCGACGAGGGTGAACACGATCTTCGATCCGCACAGGTCGTCCGGGTTCGCCGGGTTCGAGCCCCACACCTTCTGGCGCTCGGCGGCCGTCGCGAACAGCGGGTTGCCGGTGGCGGGGAAGCCGAGCAGCGCGTTCCCCAGGCCGAAGTAGCGCCAGAGCAGGATGCAGTCGAACGAGCTGACGACTTGGTACCAGTGGTCCTCGTAGAGCAGGCTCGTCGCGAGCCCGTCGAGCAGGCCGGGATACGCCTCCGCGATCAGGTGCTGCTGCATCGTCCCGGCCGAGCCACCCGTACCGATCGTGTAGCGGATCCGGCCGTGGCGCTCCGTCAGGATCTCCTTCGTCATCATCAGCGCCTCGGCCGAGACGATGTCGTTGCACTGGTTGAGATAGGTGTTCAGGCTCGAGGTGCCGACGGCGAAGCCGCGCGCGAGCAGCGCCACGTTCTGGCCGAGGAGCTGGTTCCCGACCGTGGGCTGCTGGTAATTGACGCCGCACGCCCCGCCGAACGAGTTGACGTACTTGTGGTTCCACGGCTGCTCCCTCGACCACGGTGAGATCGGCTTCGTCGGGTCGACGAGGAGCGCGACCTGGTAGATGCCGCGGTCGGCCGTCCCCGTGAGGCGCTCGACGATGAACGGCACCGACTTCCCCTGGTCCGTCGTCGTCTGCTGAATGCTCTCGGGTGCCGGCGGGCTCGCCGGGTCGTAGGGGACGAACTGGCCGCCGAGGTTCCGGTAGAAGCGCTCGACCGCGGTGGGCGCGTTGCACTGCTCGTCGATCGCAGGACCGAGCGAAGGATTCGTCTGGAGCTGCGTGCGGCAGAGCCACGGTTGGAGCTGCGCTCCGGAGAAGACGGGGCCGCCGATCGGGTGGTTCGTGATCTCGATCCAGCGCCCGACGCCGTTCCCCGGCCGCACGTGGAGGACGTTCTTGCCCTCGGCGAGGCCGGTCACGAGGCCCTCGAAGCGGCCGTTCGGGCGAATCGCGAACGCGTTCGTGACGTCGGTGCCGTTGAGCTCGACCCGCACGGCTCGCGGGCTCGCGAGCAGGTCGACCGAGACGAGGGCGTCGCCTCCCGAGATCAGGTCCGCGCGGTTCGAGACGACGGTGATCTCACGGACGCCACCGGCATCGTCGATCGACGAGACAGCACTCCCGCTCAGCGTGGGCGCGGCCAGTGCACACGCGCCGAGGCCGACCGCGAGCCAACGGGCTTGCGGGCGCGGAATCGACACCATGGCTCCTCCCTTCGGATCACGCCTCAGGCCCTTTCCATCGGCCCCCGGGGCGGTGTGATCAGCGGGAGGATTCTGTATCAGCCTCCCTGACACTGTCAAGGAGGCGGCCCCGGAAACCCTCTCGGGGCGGAGCTACTCGGGGAAGCCCGCGTGCAGCGAGCGCACGCAGATCTTCAGCGAGGCGAGGAGCGTCTCGCGCTCGTCGGTGTCGAGCTCGGCCAGCATCTCCTCTTCCATCTCCTCGACGGCGACGTCGCACGCGGCGAGCACCCGCCGTCCTTTCGCGGTCAACGTCGCGGGGTACACGCGGCGATGGTTCGGGTGCGGGCCTCGCCGGATCAACCCCTTGCGCTCGAGGGCGTCGATCACCTCGATCATCGACTGCGGCGTCATGTAGGCACGGCGTGCGAGCTGCGCGTTCGACAGCGGCTGTCCTCGCGCGCCGAGCACGCTCAAGGTCGTGTACTGCAGCGTCGTCAGGCCGAAGGGGCGCAGCCGCTGGTTGATGGCGGCACGAACCGCCCGCTCGAGACGCGCGATCACGTAGCTGATGCGCGGCTCGACCGCCCCTCCGAGAGCGGCACCGGGCCTGTCGATGGCGTCCGTCACGCCGGACGATCCTCGCACAAAGCCCGAGGGCCGCGGTTCCCGCTCCCACCTCGCGCCCGAGTGGAGGCGGCGGGAAGCGGTCCGCCTCGCGCCCGCCGACCCCGGACACGCCCCTATTTCAACGGCCTTCTTCACGACGCCCCGGAGGCTGCGCCGCTCGGTACGCTTGCCGCGTGCTGTTCTCGGCCGAGCCCCGGATGGTGACCGCCGCCGAGGCGCTTCCCGGCCGGGACGAGCCGGTGTCGGGCCTGGCGGACCACTTCGTGCTCGGGACGCCGCTCGAGCCGCCCTTCCCGGACGGGCTCGAGCGGGCCGTGGTCGGCATGGGCTGCTTCTGGGGCGCCGAGCGCCTGTTCTGGCAGCTGCCGGGCGTCTTCACCACCGCGGCCGGGTACGCCGGCGGGTTCACGCCCAACCCGAGCTACGAGGAGGTCTGCAGCGGCCGGACCGGCCACGCGGAGGCCGTGCTCGTCGTCTTCGACCCCGCACGGCTCCCCTACGACGAGCTCCTGCGGACGTTCTGGGAGGGCCACGACCCGACCCAGGGGATGCGACAGGGCAACGACGTCGGCACGCAGTACCGCTCGGCCGTCTACTGGTCGACGGAGGGGCAGCGCGCGGCAGCCGAGCGGTCGCGCGACGCGTACGCGCGGCGGCTGACGGCGGAGGGCTACGGGCCGATCACGACGGAGCTCGGCGAGGCGCCACGCTTCTACTACGCCGAGCCGTACCACCAGCAGTACCTGGCGAAGGACCCGAACGGCTACTGCGGGATCGGCGGCACCGGCGTCTCGTGCCCGGTCGGCGACGGCGTCGACGCGCGCTCCAGCACGGCGACGTAGCCGCTCCCCTCGTCGACGAAGCGCGTCACGCTCCACCCCGTCCCGTGGGCGAGGGCTCGGAGCTCGTCCCGCGAGGCGAAGAGCCAGTCGAACCACGGCGTCGACCACTGCCGGTAGCGAACCCGCAGGCGCTCGACGCCTCCCATCCGGCCGCGGTCGCGGTTCCGTCGCTGGTAGGCGCGGGCGGCGTCCGAGGCGCCGTCGTATGGGTCGTACGAGCCGGCGAGCAGCAGCGAGCCCTCCCCGGCGAGGCGGGCGAGACGGCCGAGGAGCGCCCGGCCCTGCCGCTCTCCTCCGAGCAGGCCGACGTTGTTGCCGAGCATGACGATCGTGTCGAAGCGCTCGCCGCGGACGACGTCGAGCGATCCCACGCGCACGTCGGCGACCCCGCGCCCGCGCGCGACCTCGGCCCCGAGCGGCGACACGTCGACGCCGACGACGTCGTGGCCGCGGCGCTGCAGCTCGAGCGCGACGCGCCCGGCGCCGCAGCCCAGGTCGAGCGCGCGGCCGCGGACGAGGCGCAACGCCCGCCGCTCCTGCGGCCACCACCGGCGGAACGGCGCGAACCAGTAGTCGACGCGCGAGGTGAAGACCGCGCCGTCGTCGCGCTCCTCGACGGAGACAGGCCTGCCACCGGCGGCGTAGTCCGCGAGCAGCCGGCCGAAGGCGTCCTGGTCCGGTCGAAGCGGCGCGCGCAGCACCCCGGCGCCTCGCCTCAGCGGCGCAGCGGGAGACGGAATCGCAGCGTCGGCCCGAGCCGTGTCGTCCCGGGTCTCGCCGCCGCGTCTGTCGCGGCCGCGCCGACCGCGCAGACGGCCGCTGCGGCGCCGACCGCCGCCGTCCGACGAGCCCACCCAGCCCCAGCGTGCACGCCGTGACGTTACTGGGGGACGAGCAGCGCGCGCGAGCGTGTCGGGCCGCACGGCGATGCAGGCCCGCGGCCGGTGCCGCCCTGGCGGCCCGCCGGACCGTTGTGACAATCTGAGGGCCCTTGTCCCAGCTCCTCGACCCGATCCCGGCCGCCCGCGACGCCGTGGCGCGCAGCGCCTGGCGCGAGGCGTACGACGCGTACACCGGGATCGAGGCGAAGGAGCTGACGCCCGAGGACCTCGAGCGCTTCGCGGACGCCGCGTGGTGGACGGGCAGGCTCGACGAGGCGATGGCGCTGCGGGAGCGGTCGCACGCGGGCTTCGCCGCGTCCGGGGACAAGCGCGGGGCCGCACGGCTGGCGCTCACCCTGTCGTGGGATCACATCGGCCGTCGCGAGTACACGATCGCGCACGGCTGGTTCGCGAACGCGGAGCGACTGCTCGCGGGCCAGCCCGAGTCGTTCGAGCACGCGACGCTGGCGCTGACGCGCGGGCTCAACGTCCTGTTCGCCGAGGGGCCCGTCCCCGACGCGATCGCGAACTTCGACGCGGCGTTCGAGCTCGCCGAGCGCCTCGGCGACCGCGACACGCAGGTGCTCGCGCTCGTCGGCAAGGGACGGGCGCTCGTGCTGGGCGGCGAGGTCGACCAGGGGCTCGCGCTCCTCGACGAGGCGACCGCCGTCTCGGGGCAGCTCCGGCCGTACTCGACCGGGCTCGTCCAGTGCATCGCGATCAGCTCGTACCAGGACGTCGGCGACTACCGCCGTGCGGCCGAGTGCACCGTCTCCGCGAACCGGTGGTGCGACGGCCTCGACGTGACCGGGTTCCCCGGCGCGTGCCGCGTCCACCGGGCCGAGATGCTGCGGCTCAGCGGCGACTGGCCCGCAGCCGAGGAGCAGGCCCTGACCGCCTGCCGGGAGCTGCACGACTTCGATCGCCGGATCACCGCCGGCGGCTACTACGAGATCGGCGAGATCCGCCGCCGCCGCGGGGAGTTCGCCGCCGCAGAGGAGGCGTACCGGACGGCGAACGAGCTGGGGCGCGACCCGCAGCCGGGGCTGGCGCTGCTGCGCCTCGCCGAGGGCAAGGTCGACGCCGCCGTGGCGGGGGTCAGGCGGTCGCTCGAGGAGACCACCGACCCATTCGCGCGGGTGCGGCGGCTTCCGGCCCGCGTCGAGGTCTCGCTCGCCGCCGGCGACCTGAAGTCGGCGCGGGCCGCGACCGAGGAGCTCGAGCGGCTCGTCGACTCGTACAAGATCGACGGCCGCCGCGCGCCCGCGTTCGACGCCGCGGTCGATCTCGCGGCCGGCCGGATCGCGCTCGCCGAGGACGACGTGGAGGCGGCCGTCGGCTCCCTGCGGCGCGCCCGGGACGGATGGCAGCGCGTCGGAGCCCCGTACGAGACGGCGCAGGCGCGGATGCTGCTCGGCCTCGCCTTCCGCCGGCAGGACGACGGGCACGCCGCGACCGACGAGCTCGAGGCGGCGCTGACGACGTTCGAGCGGCTCGGCGCGACGCTCGACGCGGAGCGCGCGAAGGAGCTGCTCGGCCGCCTCGAGGCGCGGCGCACGTTCCTCTTCACGGACATCGTCGACTCGACGAAGCTCCTCGAGACGCTCGGCGACGAGAAGTGGCGCAAGCTGCTGGCGCGGCACGACGAGCTGCTGCGCGAGCGCATCGTCGAGGCCGGCGGCGACGTGATCAAGCAGACGGGAGACGGCTTCTTCGCCGCCTTCGACCATCCCAAGGGGGCGATCGAGGCCGCCGTCGCGATCCAGCGGGCGCTCGACGCCGAGGTCTTCGCCCCGAGCGTCCGGATCGGCGCGCACACCGGCGGCGCCTTCCACAGCGGCGCCGCCGCCACCGACTACGGCGGGCAGGGCGTCCACGTCGCCGCGCGTATCGGCGCGGCGGCGGGGGCGGGCGAGATCCTCGTGAGCGCGGACACCCTCGACGGCGTCCGGACGGCGTTCCGCGTGTCGGAGCCGCGCTCGACCGTCCTGCCCGGCCTCGAGGAAGCCGTCGACGTCGTCGCCGTCGACTGGCGCTAGGCCCGCTTCCGGCGCCCGTCGCAGCGGTCGACCGGACGGGTACCGTTGTGAATCGTGCGCTCGCCGCAGACCGCCCCGACGCCGCCCGTCGCGTCCGCGACGGCACAGCTGCTCGCGTGGATCCGGACGCGCCCGCGCACGTACGACGAGGCGGTGGAGGTGTGGCGGACGAGCTGCCCGCGGCACTCGGTCTGGGAGGATGCGATCGCCGACGGCCTCGTCGAGGTCTCACGGCGCGGCGGCCTCGCGACGAGGTCCACGGTCGCGCTCAGCGCACGCGGCCGTGCCGTGCTGGCGGGGCTCGACGGCCGCGGGCCCGACCGGGCGCGGTAGCGCGGCTCAGGCGCGCGCGACGCCCAGCACGTACGGCGCCGACGTGACCGTCAGCGGCGACGACGAGTGGAAGCCCCGGTCGAGCGCGACGACGCGGAACCCGGCGGTGCGGATCGCGGCCAGCGTGTCCCGCGTGGTCCGGCAGCCGCCGAGCGCACGCGTCCAGAAGAGCGAGTCCGCCGCCCCCTGCAGCGCGCGGAAGGCCGCGTGCCCGGAGCGGACGTGCTCGTAGAAGCGCAGCTCCCCGGCGGGCGCGAGCACGCGCCGCAGCTCGGCGAGCGCCGCCGGCTGGTCCGGGACGCTGCACAGCACCCAGACGACGACGGCCGCGTCGAAGGCACCGTCCTCCGCCGGCAGCGCCGACGCGACGCCGCCGACCACCTCGATCGGGACGGGCGCGGCGCGAGCGCGCTCGGTCGCGACCGCCCGGGCCATGGGATCGGGCTCGACTGCGAGCACGCGGGTCACCGCGGACGGGTAGAGCCCGAAGGCGCGCCCGTCCCCGCAGCCGACCTCGATCACGCGTCCGCGCAGTCCCGCGAGCAGGCGGCGCCGGTGCTCCCGCGCCACGAGGTCCGGGCGGCGCAGCTCGCGACGCTCGAGGTAGCGCGCGAACGCCGACTGCCCCGGGCCGTACAGCGGCGGCCGGCTCGTCACCGCGCCGGGGCCGCTAGCGCGCGAGCGCCGGCTCGCCGAACGCGCCGGCGCCCGCCGCGTTGACGGCCCGCAGCCAGTAGACCGAGCCGACGGAGCCCGTTGGGTCGGCGAAGCGCATCAGCCGCGTCGTCGCGATCCGCGCGCGCCTGCCGGTCCGGGACGGCGCGCGCCAGACCTCGTACCGGGCGGCGCCCCACTCGTACGGCCACGAGAGCAGCATGCCCGAGGCCGCGCGGACGATGCTGGGAGCCGCCGGCGTGCCCGGCCGGATCTTCTTCCCCGTTTGCGGGACGACGTAGCTGCGGGCGACGGGATAGTCGTAGGTGCTGGTCGTGAAGAGGTCCCGACTGCCGTCGCGTCGGGCGTCGACCATGGTGAAGACGTTGTCGACCGTCTTGCCGTACCCGGGTGCGAGCGGCCGGAAGGCCCCGCGGCCGTCGTTGAGGTACACGGGCGGCGGGTCCTTCGCGCCGTTGACGAGCTGCGCGAACACGTCGTCGGCGCCGTCGCCGTTCAGGTCGACGAGCAGCAGGTACGAGATGAACGTCGGCGCCGTGTTGTCCGCCTGCGGGAGCCGCGCCGACGTCTCGTCCCGGAACGTGCCGTCGCCGTTGTTGACGAGCAGCTGGATCCAGCGGCCGAGGCCGTACGGGTCGGTCTTCGCGTACGTGAAGAGGAGGTCGGTCCTGCCGTCGCGGTTGAGCTCGATGCCGCGCACGTCCATCCCGTAGCCGGTGTTGTCGAACGGCCGCGGCGGTAGCGCGCCGGCGAGGACGCGGAAGTGACCGGTGCCGTCGTTCAGCAGGATCTGATGGTCGCTCGTGACGATCCCGTCCTGGTCGACGCGGTAGTAGCCGTTCCCGGCCAGCGCGAGGTCGGGGGCGCCGTCGCCGTTCACGTCCACGAGCTCGGAGGCGGTGTACGTCGGCCCGTCGAGCGGCCGCGGGTGCCAGGGGACGGTGATCTTGCTCCGGACCAGCTCCGGGAGGCAGTCGGCGCAGCTGCGGAACCGGCCGGTGCCGTCGTTCAGCTGGATCTCGGGCGGGACCTTCAGCGCGTCGGTGTAGGTGTTGCCGACGTAGAGGTCGAGCGTGCCGTCCCCGTTCACGTCCGCGGCCGTCGCCGAGTGCGTGAAGTCGAAGCGCTGCGGCAGGTCGGCGGTCGCGTCGCGCAGCTTCCCGCTCGGCGTCGAGAGCGCGAGCGTGTTCTGGTACCCCGGGCCCGGGAAGGCGTCGTACCCGTGGTCGGCGACGTAGACGTCCGGGCGGCCGTCGCGGTTGAAGTCGGCGACGACGAGCTCCCGGGGGAACTGCAAGCGCGGCGGTGGCCCGTCGAAGACGAACCTCGTCGCGTCGTAGAAGCCGCCGTGCCGGTCGTTGAGGAAGATCTGGAGCGGATACGTGTCGAACGTGGGCCGGTTCGCGCGGGCGAGGACGACGTCGACGTACCCGTCGTTGTTGAAATCGGCCGACTGCTCGATCCGCGGCGTGCCGTGGTCGGCGACGTCCGTCCGCAACACGAGCCGCTGCGAACCGTACGTCGGCGGCTTCGGCGCGGCGGCCGGCGCGCCGGCCGCGCCGCCGACGATCAGCGCCGCAGCGGCGACTGCGACGCCGGCTCGCGTTCCGCGCACGAACGCATGATCCTGCGGCCGCCGCTACGCGGCAAGGCTAGGTCCCGCTGCGGTCGATCAGCTCGATCCGGTAGCCGTCGGGGTCCTGCACGAAACAGATCCTCCTGCCGCCCTCGCGCACCCTGTACGGCTCCCGCTCAGGCTCGATCCCGTGGTCCGCGAGCCGCACGAGCGTGGCGTCGAGGTCGTCGACCGCGAGCGCGACGTGCCCGTAGCCCGTGCCGAGGTCGTACGTGCGCCCGTCGTGGTTGAACGTGAGCTCGAGCTCCTCCTCCTGCCCTGGGACGCCGAAGAAGTAGTTAGTCGCCTCATGCTCGCCGTCGCGAACGATCGGGAACTCGCGGCGGAACTCGAAGCCCAGCGCCTCGTAGAACGTCCGCGAACGCTCGGGGTCTGAAATCCGGTACATCGTGTGCAGGTAGCGCGTCATGACCTCATCGTACGGTGCGGCCATGCATCACAGTCGGTTGGTTGGACGACGAAAAAGCGGCGGGCTGTTCGTCGCGAGACGCGGCGAGGCATACCGCAGCCCCGTTGGATGATCTCGCGCTACGTCCTCGAGCGTGCCGCCGCGGCGAGCATTCCGGCCGGAGCCGCCGGCGGGCGTGTGACGCCGGCAGCCGCATAGGCGTCGTCCTCGTCCAGCGTCTCCTGCTCGAGCAGTGCATTCGCAAGCGCGTCGAGCCGCGCCCGATTCTCCGTCAGGAGGGTGACGACCTCCTCGTGTGCCTCGGCGACGATGCGCCGCACCTCGTCGTCGACGAGCTCCCGGGTCGCCGGTGCCACCTCGGCTGCGCCGGGGAGGAATGGCCCCGATCCGTCACGGGGGATCACGGAGATCGGCCCGAGCGCGTCGCTCATGCCCCAACGGCCAACCATCTGCCGGGCGAGCGCGGTCAGCTGCTCGATGTCCGACTCCGCGCCGGTGCTGATCTCACCGAGGACGAGCTCCTCGGCGACGCGACCTCCGAGGGAGACCTTGATCTTGGCGCGGATCTCCGGCTCCAGGTAACTGAAGCGGTCGGCGTCGGGGGCGGAGAACGTCACTCCCAGCGCCATCCCGCGCGGGATGATCGAGACCTTGCGCACCGGATCGGCGCCGGGCGTCAGCATCCCGACAATCGCGTGCCCGCCCTCGTGGTAGGCCGTCCGCCGACGATCGTCCTCGCCCAGCATCACCTTGCGCTCCGCGCCGAGCACGATCCGCTCCAGCGCGTCGGTGACGTCCGCTTCCACGACGACGGTGTGGTCGCGCCGCGCGGCGGTGAGCGCAGCCTCGTTCACCAGGTTGGCGAGGTCTGCTCCGACCATCCCCGGCGTTGCCGCAGCGATGCGTGCCAGGTCGACGTCGGGGCCGAGCGGGACGCTGCGGGTGTGCACACGCAGGATCGCCTCGCGCCCGGAACGGTCGGGGGGCTGGACCGCGACCCGACGGTCGAACCGCCCCGGCCGGAGGAGCGCCTGGTCGAGCACGTCGGGTCGGTTGGTCGCCCCGAGCACGATCACGCTCGTCGCCGGGTCGAAGCCGTCCATCTCGGTCAGGATCTGGTTCAGCGTCTGCTCCCGCTCGTCGTTGCCGCCGCTGAATCCAGCCACGCCGCTCGTGCGCGAGCGGCCGATTGCATCCAGCTCGTCGATGAAGACGATCGACGGCGCGTTCTCCTCCGCCTCTTTGAACAGGTCGCGCACGCGCGCCGCTCCGACCCCCACGATCGCCTCGACGAACTCGGACGCCGCTAGCGAGAAGAACGGCACGCCAGCCTCCCCTGCAACCGCGCGCGCGAGCAGCGTCTTGCCCGTCCCGGGAGGCCCGGAGAGCAGAACGCCGTGCGGGATCCGGGCGCCCAGCTTGCGATACTTGTCCGGGTTACGCAGGAAGTCGACGACCTCGCCCAGCTCGTCCTTGGCCTCCTCGATCCCGGCGACGTCCGCGAAGGTGACCTTGTCTCCTGAAGCCTCGTAGCGGCGGGCGCGCGACCGTCCGAAGGAGCCGAGGGCGTTCTGCACGTTGCCGGCCCTCCGGAACAGCCAGAAG
>DATIDD010000030.1:0-50059 GCA_035456465.1 Gaiellaceae bacterium
GGCGTGTTCCGCCTCCCGTGGGTGACCGACAGCCAGTGCGGGTAGTAGCCGGCGCGCGAGAGCGAGAAGATGTTGCGCCCATAGGCGAAGATGATCGTGTGGAAGCTGGCCACGAGGCCCGCGACCGCGACCAGGCCGAGCAGCGACGCCGACGTGCCGGAGCCGAAGATCGTCTTGAGGCCGTCGAGCAGCGGCTCGCCCGACGTGCTCAGGTCCTTCGAGCCCGGCGAGATCCCGGCGTTCAGGAACAGCACGAGGAATCCGGTCACGACGAGCGTAACCAGGCCCCAGATCGTCCCTCGCGGGATGTCCCGCTTCGGGTCGGCGGACTCCTCCGCCGCGAGCGGCAGCTCCTCGATCGCGAGGTAGAACCAGATCGCGAACGGGAGCGCGTAGAAGACGCCGGGCACGCCGTCGGTGAACCAGCCGCCCTGCGTGTCGATCGCGAACCGGGTGAAGTCGAGCTCGGTGAGCGATCCGATGAAGAACACCGCGAGGATCGCCAGCGAGAGCAGGCAGATGAACACGGTGAAGCGGAAGCTGGCCTCGACGCCGACGTAGTTCAGGCCGACGAAGATCGCGTAGAAGAGGGCCCACCACAGCGGCTGGGCCATGGTGAACCCGAACAGGTCATCCGAGATCGAGTCCATGTAGCTGCCGATCCCGACGACGATCACCGCCGGCGTGATCACGTACTCGATCGTCTCGGCGACGCCCGTGGTGAACCCGCCCCACGGGCCCATCGCCGACCGCGCGAACGAGTACGCGCCGCCCGTGTGTGGCAGCGCCGGCGACATCTCGGCGATCGAGAAGCACAGCCCGAAGTACATGACCGTGACCACCACGGTGGCGACGAGCAGCCCGCCGAACCCGTACGCGAGGCCGAAGTTCCAGCCGAAGAAGTCACCCGAGATGACCGCCGCGACGCCGAGCGCCCAGAGCGACCAGACCCCTGCGTGGCGCCGCAGCCGGCGCTTCTCGAAGTAGTCGCCACCGGCCTCGCGGTACGTGACCGCGCCGACCTTCCGAGTCTCCGCCATGCCCACCTCCCGGTCCGTCACAACCCCGCGGCGATCCTCTCAGGGGCGGCGGAGAACGGTCAAGGATCGCCCGGCGCAGCCGGCCGCGGCGCGGAGCCGACGGAAGCTACGCCGCCAGCGCGAGGAGCAGCGCCGGCGCGGCGAGCACGAGTGCGAGCGCGGCGCTGAGGAGCGTCAGCGTCACCGCCGTCTGCCGTTCGGTGTCGAGCCGGATCATGGCTCGAGCCTAGGCGGCGACGGGCGCCGGGGCAGTGGGGCGGGCAGGCGTCTGCCGGTGCGGTTCTCCGCACGCGCCGCGGGGCGGCCGCGCACGCGCGAGACCGAGCGGGGCGCGAGGGGAGGCTCGCGCCCCGCCGGTGCCGTCAGCGCCCCTGAGGGCCCTCGACGGGGGAAGGGAGCCAGTCGCTCCAGGGGGTGATACGCGACCGACGTCCGGACGGATTGGCGCCGGCGCCGCTACCCTGCGGCTCGGGGCGGAGGGCCCCCGGGGGTCAGAAGGCACACGGGTCAGAAGGCTCACGGGTCAGAAGGCACACGGGTCAAGAGGCACACGGGTCGACCAGGGCATGAGCACGCTGCGGAACGTCTTCGTCGTCGCCGGCGCCGCGATCGCGGTCGCCGCGCTCGGCACCCCTCCAGCGTCGGCGGCGGAGCTGCGCCGCCCGAAGGTCTCGTGGCTCCGCGGCGAAGGCAACTTCACGAAGTCGCACCGCCGCCCGAAGGCGATCGACTGCATCGTCGTCCACGTCACCGAGGGCCCGTTCTGGGGCTCGATCAGCTGGCTGCGGAACCAGCACTCGCACGCGTCGTCGCACTACATCGTCTCGCGCCGCGGGCGGATCGTGCAGCTCGTCCACGACTCCGACATCGCCTGGCACGCCGGGAACTGGCGCGTGAACGCGGAGTCGATCGGGATCGAGCACGAGGGGTTCGTCGACGACGCGGCGGGCTTCACCGACGCGCAGTACCACGCCTCGGCACGGCTCGTCGCGTACATCGCCCGCCGGGGCGTGATGGCGATCGACCGGCGCCACATCATCGGGCACGACGAGGTGCCGAACCCCTTCGACCCGACGAAGCTCGGCGGCTCCGACGCGCACACCGACCCCGGCCCGCGCTGGGACTGGCCGCGGTACCTGCGGCTCGTGCGCCGATACGCGACCCCGCCCCGGCCGAGGCCGCGGATCAGGCTGACGGTGGACTCGCGGTCGATCCGGCCCGGTCAGATCCTCCGCGGGCGCCGACGGTGGGCGGCGGTCGCCGGCGGCGCCCGGATCGCGCGCGTGGACTTCCTCGTCGACGGCAGGCTCCGCTGGCGCGACCGGACGAGGCCGTTCGCCTTCGCCCGCGGCGCCGGCCTCAACACGTTCCTCGTGCGCAACGGACGTCACACGCTCGAGCTTCGCGCCTACGGGCCGCGCGGTTCGTGGACGCGGACGCGGTTCGCGGTGCGCGTCTCGAACCGGCCGTTCACGGTGCGTGCCGCGCTGCCCTCCTCGGTCTCGGGGATCGTGCCGGTGCGGGCGCAGGTCGGCGGCGCGAAGGCGCGCCGGCTCGAGCTGCGGATCGACGGCCGGCGCGTGGACCACGACACCCGGGCGCCGTTCGCGTTCCGCTGGGACTCCGGACGCCTCGCCGACGGGCGACACACGGTCGAGGTTCGCGCCCGCGCCGTCGACGGCCGCCTCGCCACGCGTCGCGCCGTCGTCTACGTGACGAACGGCGTCGCGGGGCCGGCGCCGACGATCGCGGCGCAGTCGCTGGTCGACGGGCAGCAGCTCGCCGGGACCGTCGAGTGGAGCGCGGACGTCCGCGGCGCCGTCGAGAGGGTCGACTTCGTCGTCGACGGCACCGTCCGCGCCACCCTCACGGGCGCGCCGTGGACGTTCGCCTGGGACACCTCGGCGGAGACCGAGGGCCTGCACCGCGTGACGGTGCGGGCGACCGGCGGCGGAAAGGCCGCCGAGGCCTCCGCCGCCGTCACGGTCTCCCGCCCCTAGCTCGTCGTCGGCCCGGTCTCCCCGCCGACCAGGCGCTGCTTCTCCGCGGCGAACTCCTCGTCGGTGAGCTTGCCGCGATCGTGGAGGTCGGCCAGCACCTTGAGCTGGCTCGCGTGGTCGTCGGGCGAGTAGCGCTCCACGAACTCGCGGCTCGCCTGGTCGATCATCACGCGCTCCTCCTGCGTCGCGCCCGGCGGTCGCACGATCAGGTAGATCAGCGTTCCGATGAAGGGCAGGAAGATGATCACGACGACCCAGATCGCCTTCGAGAGCCCGCCCAGGTCGTCTCGCCTGAACACGTCGAGGAGGGCGAAGGCCCAGATCATGATCAGCGGCAGGAAGATGAGCAGGAGGAAGAACGTCTCCCAGAACGTGGTGGCAACGGGCACGAGCGCTCCTTTCGGTCGTGACCCCCGGGGACGGACGGGACTGCGAGCCGAGCCGACCTGCCGTTCCCAACGGACGCGAGCATAGGCCGCCCGGGACCGCGCGCCAAAGCGCGCACCGGCGTGCGGGTCGCCGCGGCACGGAATAGGCTCCCGGCGTGATCCGCACCGCGATCGGCGCCGTCGCCCTCGCCGCCGCGTTCCTCGCATCCGGCTGCGGCGGCGAGCCGAAGGCCCAGAGCTGGGCGGGGGACGTCTGCAGCGAGGTCGACCAGTGGGTCGAGGACATCCGTGGGATCGCGCAGGACGCGGAGGCCGACGGGAACCCGCTCGATACGTACCGCGCACGCGTCGGGGCGGCCGAGGACGCGACGCGAGACCTGGCCGACGGACTCGCCGACGTGGGGCCGCCCGACACCGAGGCCGGTGACGACATCGAGGAGGAGCTGCAGGCGCTCGCCGACGAGCTCCGCGTCGGCATCTCCCGGATCAGGACGACCACCGGCGAGCTCCAGTCCGGGTCGCTGAGCGCGTTCCTCGAGGGCCTCGCGACGATCGCCGCCGAGGTGGAGCGAGCCGGCACCGAGATCGAGGCGACCTTCTCGCGCATCGAGGAACTCGACCCCGCCGGCGAGCTCCGCGACGGGTTCCGCAACGCGGACAGCTGCAAGACGCTGCGCGAGAAGCTCGGCGACAGCGGCTCGTAGCGCCGTGACCCGACGCCTCCGGCGCGACGTCCGGCGCGGAGTTGTCGCTCTCCGGAAGCCCGAGCGCGCGTGAGCGGCATCGTCGAGTGGGTGGGGCACGCGACCGTCCGCGTCGAGCTCGACGGCGTCCGCCTCCTCACCGACCCGGTGCTGCGCAACCGCGTCGCCCACCTCCGGCGAGTGGTGCCCGTCGACCGCAGGGCGCTCCGGGGCGTCGACGCCGTGCTCGTCTCCCACGGGCACCTCGACCACCTCGACCTCCCCTCGCTCGAACGCCTGGGCCGCGACCTGCCGATCGTCATCCCGCGCGGTCTCGGGCCGCTGCTGCGACGGCGCCGCTTCGCCGCCGTCACCGAACTGGAGCCCGGCGACGAGCTCCGCATCGGCGCGCTGACCGTCCGCGCGACGCCCGCGGCGCACCAGGGCGGCCGGCCGCCGTTCCCCGGCGACGTGCGCGCGCTCGGGTACGCGGTCGAGGGCTCCGCGAGGGCCTACTTCGCGGGCGACACGGACCTCTTCGACGAGCTGGAGGGGCTCGTGGCGGAGCTGGATCTCGCGCTGGTGCCCATCTGGGGTTGGGGCCCGACGCTCGGGCGCGGCCAGCACCTCGACCCGGAGCGCGCCGCCGAGGCGGTGCGCCGGTTGCGGCCGCGCGTCGCCGTGCCGATCCACTGGGGAACGTACTTCCCGGCCCAGCACGGCCTGCGCGGTGCGCCGGCGTTCACGCGGGAACCGGTCGAGGCGTTCGTGCGGGCGACGGCGGCCGTCGCGCCGGAGGTCGAGGTCCGCGTGCTCAGGCCGGGCGAGTCGACGCCGCTCCCGTGACGCGCCGCTCCCACAGCGTTGCGTTCAGGAACAGCGCGATCGTGACGAGACGCCCCAGCACGTAGAGCCAGAGGAGAAGCGTCGCCGCGACCCCGAGCGTCCCGTAGAGCTCCGAGGAGCTCTCCAGCTTCGGGGCGAAGTACAGGATCACGGCGATCTGCACGAGCTGCGTCCCGATCCCGACGACGAGCGCGCCGGCGAGGTGGTCGCGCCAGTCGTCGCTCCGGCGTGGGAGCGACCGGAACGCGACGTAGGCGACGGCCGTCGGGACGCAGACGAGCGTGACGGCGCCGAGGATCGGGCCGAACGAGAGCGCGTGCCGCAACCACGCCAGGACCGCCGCACCGGCGTAGTTCGCGAGGAAGAGCGCGTTGTAGGCCAGCACCGCGATCGCCGGCTTCGGCACCTTCGTCGGCTTCAGCTGCCACGCGAGCGACGACGCCAGCCTGAGCGCCCGGACCGCCCCCACGCTGAACCAGCTCGTGAACACGAGGCCGATCACGAGGAGCGCCCAGCGACTCTGCGCGCTCCCCGAGAGCTCGCTCGCGACCGAGCTCGCGGCGACGGCGCCCATGCCGAACTCCCGCGCCGCGTCCTCGACACCCTGGGCGTCGCGCGAGGCCCACAGCCCCAGCGCGGCGGCCACCGTCAGCCCGAACGGAAGCAGCCAGAGGAAGAAGCGGTAGGCGATGCCGCCGGCGATGAGCCCCCCACCGGAGTCGCGCTCGCGCTCCAGCGCCTCCAGCATCGCGTTGCCGCCCGGGACGCGGTCGCGCGTGTAGGCGACCGCGCTCTCACGTCGCTCGACCAGCCCCTCGACCAGCCCCTCGACGCGACGTCTCCGGGTCGGCTCCGCCACGCTAGGTCGCCTCCTCCGAGCGGGGGCACGTGGCGGGCACGTGAACCCTGCCCGCGGCCGTGACGCGACGCGCGAACCGGACGAGCGCCACGAGCTCCTCCTTCATGGTGGGAGCCTAGTGCGCGGGCGGCCGTGGACGAATCGGCACGAACTCGTGACACCTCGGCCATGTCCGGGGACAGTCCTAGGGACTGTCCCCGGCGCGCACGCGCTGCGGCCGCGCCCGGTAGCCTCGCCGCGTGGCGAACCTGGTCGACGAGGCGCGCGACGCGACGCGGAGGACGCGGCTCGCGAACGAGCGAACGATCCTCGCGTGGTGGCGCAGCGGGCTGACGGCGTTCGCGGTCGGGATCGGGGCCGGGAAGCTCGTTCCCGCCGTCGCGGACGACGTCGAGCCGTGGCCGTACGAGCTCGTGGGCGCGGGCTTCACCGTCCTGGGCGTCGCCTTCGTCCTCTACGGCTACGCCCGCCAGCGAGCCGTCGACCGTGCGCTCGCGGCCGGCGGCTACGCACCGCCGGAGCCGCTGGCGGTGGCGCTGTTCACGGCGGCGGGCGCGGCCCTCGGGATCGGCGTCCTGCTCGTCGTCCTCTTCGCCGGCTAGCGCAGCGCGATCCCCCGCTCCGCGATCGCGCGGCCGAACGCGCGGTAGTCGTCGTCGCCCGCCGTCTCGCCGAGGAAGACGTTGAAGCCGACCGTGCCCGCAGCGGCCAGCTCCTCGGCGTACGCGGCGGCGCTGTACGGGAACCGGCTCGAGTAGGTGCCGAGCGTCGGCACGACGAGGCGGCGCGGGATCGGCCGCGGCCGGTCGGACGCGTCGCGCATCCGGTCGGCGTGGGCGAGGCAGTTCGCGACGGAATAGACGTCCCCGAACTCGTTCGGGTACATCTGCGGCATGAACACGGCGCCGGCGTCGAGCCAGGCCCAGTAGTCGAGCTCCCGCACCCACGGCGCCGTGGCCGCGCCCAGCCCGGAGACCGCGAGCGGCGCCCGCGGCGCGAGCCGCCGGAACTCCTGGACGAACACGCGCGACTTCCCGGCGTTCGTGGCCCAGCCCTCGTACGCGACCTCGGCGTTGGCGATGTAGCCGTCCAGGTCGTAGCGGCGGCAGAGGTCGACCGCGAGCTGCGCCTCCGCGACCGGGTCGCCCTCGAGCCATCCCCACCCGACGACGAGCACGCCGGCCCGGCGCCACCCGTCGCGCCACCCGCCGTCGAGCAGCGCGAGCGTGTCGGCGTTGGGCGCCGGCCCGTGGTGGAGCTTCGGGTAGACGGCGCGGAAGCCCTGCTCCACGAAGAACGCGCCGCGGGAGTCGGCCGTGAACGAGCCGAGCGCCGTGTCGCCGAGCCAGGCGCCGGCTACGCGAAAGGGCGGAGCTTGAGCTCCTCGACCTCCCGGCGCAGCTCCGCGACGGCCGCGTCGTCCGCCGCCGGACGGGTGGCGAGGGACGAGCGCAGCTCGGCGACCTCGGCCCGCAGTCCGGCGACGTCCTCGCGGAGGGCCGCGAGCCCGTCGACGAGCGCGGGGAGGGTGCCGTCGACCTCCGGGTAGGCGATCGGGTTCGGGACCTCCGCCCCGTTCTCGTCCGTGATCGTGTCGGGCGGGACGTTCCGGGCGAACCCGTGCGCCGCCGCGCGGGCTTTCGTCTGCCCGTAGAGGCGGTCGATCGCCGCCTTCTTGTCGGGCCGGTCGGCGAGCTCGAGGCGGCGGATCGCCTCGATCCCGTCCTGCCTCGCCTTCGGCATCGCGCTAGTCGACGACGAACGTGATCCGGATCGTGGCCCGGAACTCGCTGATCTTGCCGTCCTCGACGACCACGCTCTGCTCCGACACCCACGCGCTCCTGATGTTGCGCAGGCTCTCGCCGCTCTTCTCGATCCCGGCGCGCACCGCGTCCTCGAAGCTCTCCGGCGAGCTCGCCGTGAGCTCGATCACCTTGGCGACGGACATGGCTCTCCTCCTCTACGTCGTCGGCGCCCACACGAGCGCCAGCTGGGTCACGCGGACGTCGGCCGCCTCGAGGCGGATCGAGACGGCCTCGACCTCCTCCGCCTTCGCCTTCCACTCCTCGTCGATCCGGGCGACCTCGTCGAGGAGCTCCTGCTCGAGCTCCTGGAGGTCGTCCGTCTTCTGCTGCACTTTCGCCTCGGCCGTGCGCCGGCGCTCCGCCGTCCGCTCGCTCATGCCGCGACGCGAAGCGGCCCCGCCGATCGCGGTCCCGATCGAGCGGGCGCTCCGTCTCCCGCCGAGGATCGCGCCGAGGACGGCGCCCGCGCCGGCCACCAGCTCGTTGGTCGCCCGCGAGCGCACGTCCGTGTCGAGCTCCTCGACGCGGCGCCGCGCGAGCTCGAGCGCGGACTCGAGGCGGTCCTTCCTCGCCTCCAGGCGCCGCGCCAACTTCGCCGCCTCCTCGTCGGCCTTCGCCTGCCCGGCCTCGTCGCAGCGGCGGAGGAAGTCCTCCCGGCTCTCGCCCGGACGCGACGTGAGCTTCAGCACCGGGTTGCGGAGCACCTCCAGCGCTCGCCGGTCGACGAGCCGGCGCTCGATGTCGCGCTCGGCGTCGCGGAAGAACGAGCTCTCGCCGATCGGCGCTTCCGGGAGCACGTACGCGGCGCCCGCCGGCGGCTCCGGCCGCAGGTCGCGATCGTCGTAGTCGACCACGGTCTCGCGCTCGAGGTCGAGGCCGTTGCCGGACGTGCCGTCGAGCGGGCCGTAGAGCGCCTCGAACTCGTCCGCGTCGTCGATCCCGGCGGCGGTGTCGTCGAAGCGGAGGCTGACCCGGGCCGCGAGGAAGGCCTGCAGGCGGCTCCCGCCGGGCCCAGCGCCGACCGACGCGGCCCAGGGCGCCGAGGGGTCGAGGTAGCGCACGGGGACGCCCGAGGCGGAGGCGGGTGCGACCGGGGTCGCGTCGCGCGCCGGCTCGACCGGCCCCGCGGCCGGCCCGGCGGGCACCGGTGCGTGCCCGCGCGGCGTGAGCGCGGCGACCTGGTCCTTCGTCAGCGGCCCGCGGAGGTAGGACATCGCCCAGCGCGTCGAGAACAGCCGCGGCTCGGCGCGTTTCGCGCTGACCAGCAGGAACTGCCGCTTCGCGAGCGCGCCGATCGCGCGGTCGAGGGCCGCGACGTCGGTGCCGCCGGCGGCGGAGCGGAGCCCCTCGAGCACGCGCGCCTTGTCGTTCTCCGTCTGGAGCCGCCCGACCAGCCACGTCCCGGCGTTGGACATCGCCTTGTAGTCGAGGTCGACCGGGTTCTGCGTCGAGAGCACGAGCCCGACGCCGAAGGCCCGGCCCTGCTTGAGGATCGTGAGGATCGGCTTCTTGGCCGGCGGCGCGGCGGTCGGCGGCACGAAGCCGAAGACCTCGTCCATGTAGGCGAGCGCGCGCAGGTCCGACGTCCCCGACTGCCCGCGCATCCACGTGACGAGCTTCGAGAGCACGAGCGTGACGACGAACTGCCGCTCCTCCTCGGACAGGTGCGCGAGGTACACGATCGCCGCCCGCGGCTTCCCCTCGGGCGTGAACAGCAGCGCCTGGGGATCGAGCGCGGCGCCCTCGCCCCACGCCGAGAACGAGGGCGCTGCGACGAGCGCGTTCAGCCGCAGCGCGAGCTCCGTCCGCTCCTTCGGCGGGAAGAAGGCGTCGACGTCGAAGACGCCGAGCTTGCGCACCGGAGGCGCCTGGATCTCGCCGATGAGCGCGCCGAGGTCGAGGTCGCGACCGGCCCGCCAGGCGTGCTCGACGAGGTTCGAGAGCAGCACGTGCTCGCGGCTCGAGAGCGGGTCGGCCTTGATCCCGGCGAGTGCGAGCAGGCTGGTGACGAGCCCCTCGATCTCGTCGCGAAGCGTCTCGGCCTCGGTGTCCCACGAGAGCGCGGGCGCCCGCAGCGAGCCGACGAGGTTCAGCGGCACGCCGGCGGTCGACCCGGGCGTGTAGATCGTCAGGTCGGCCGACTCGCGGAGCTGCCGGACCCGGGCGCCGTCGATTCCCTGGGAGGCGAGCCCCTCCTTCCACTCGGTCGCGGTCTTCGCGGCGAAGTCGTCGACGGACATGCCTGCCGCGGTCGCGTCCGACTCGTTCACCCACGGACGGAAGTCGGCGGGCGCGAGCTCCGGGAACGTGAGCGCGAGGTTGCCCATGTCGCCCTTCGGGTCGAGCGCGAGCACGGGGATCCCGGCCAGGAGCGCCTCCTCGAGCATCACGATCCCGAGCCCGGTCTTCCCCGATCCGGTCATCCCGACGATCACGCCGTGGGTGGTGAGCTCGCTCGACTCGAGCTCGAGCCGGCCGCCCGCCGTCCCGCCCTCGTCGAGCTGCGCGCCGAGGAAGAACGAGCCGCGAGCGCTCACACGGCGAGTCTAACCGCCCCTCTCGGGCGCTCCTGCCTCAGCCGGCGGCGGCCGTGCCGCCGAGCACGGCCGAGAGCTTCTCGATCACCGCAGCCTCGGCCTCCTCCCCGCCGCCCGCCGCCGACGACACCGACCGGGCGAGCTCGAGCACGAACGAGCGGTAGTTGTCGAGCTCCTCGGGCGCCTTGCTCTCGAGCAGCTGCACCGCCGACTGCAGCGCGGCGAGCGTCTCCTGCTCGACCTCCTGCGGCGAGTCGGTCAGGCCGAAGCCGGTGCGGCGGCCCTCGCCGAGCTTCCGGAGGAGCGGGCTGTCGTTGTCGCCTCGCGCCGCCGCCATGTGCTTCGCGAGCGCCCCAGCTTCCTTGAACGTGTCGAAGAAGCCCCGGTCGCTCACGGCCACGAGCAGGCCGGCGCCGCTGGCGCCCTTGCGGAGGGTCTCGATCTCGGACTCGTCGAACGGGAGCGCGTTCACATGGCCTCCTTCGGTCGGTGTCAGCCTGACGTGCCCGTTCCGGCGCAACCGGAATCGGCGCGCGCGCTTCGGTCTACGATCCACGCCGTGGCCGAGATCGCGTCGCTCGCCGACGCCGTCGCCGAGCTCGTGCGGGACGGCGACACGGTCGCGCTCGAGGGCTTCACGCACCTGATCCCGCATGCCGCCGGCCACGAGCTGATCCGGCAGGGCCGCCGCGACCTGACGCTCGTGCGGATGACGCCCGACGTCGTCTACGACCAGCTGATCGGCGTCGGCGCCGCGCGCAGGCTCGTGTTCTCGTGGGGCGGGAACCCCGGCGTGGGCTCGCTCCACCGGCTCCGCGACGCCGTCGAGCACGGCTGGCCCGGGCCGCTCGAGCTCGAGGAGCACTCGCACGCCGGGATGGCGGCCGCGTACGCCGCCGGCGCCGCCAGCCTGCCGTTCGGCGTGCTCCGCGGCTACGTCGGCACCGACCTCGCCACCCGCACGCGCCTCGCGACCGTCACCTGCCCGTTCACGGGCGAGGAGCTCGCCGCGGTCCCGGCCCACCGCCCCGACGTCGGCGTGATCCACGCGCAGCAGGCCGACCGCGCCGGCAACGTCCAGCTGTGGGGGATCGCGGGCGTGCAGAAGGAGGCCGTGCTCGCCTCGAAGCGCTCGATCGTCACCGTCGAGGCGATCGTCGACTCGCTCGAGCCGCGCCCCGGCGGCGTCTTCCTACCGTCCTGGGTCATGACCGCGGTCGCGCTCGCCCCCGGCGGCGCGCACCCGTCGTACGCGCACGGGTACTCCGAGCGCGACAACGACTTCTACGTCCGCTGGGATGCCCTCAGCCGCGACCGCGACGCCTTCACCGCCTGGATCGACCGGCACGTCCGGGGCACGGCCGACGTCGTCGAGTACCACCGCAGCCTGCGCGAGGCCGAGGTCGCCGCATGATGCCCCTGACGTACGGGCCCGACGAGCTGATGGCGATCGAGGCGGCGCGCCGGCTCCGCGACGGGATGGTGTGCTTCGTCGGGATCGGGCTGCCGTCCCTCGCCGCCAACCTCGCACGGGCGACGCACGCGCCGAAGGTCGTGCTCGTGTACGAGAGCGGCACGATCGGCGCGAAGCCGACGGAGCTGCCGCTGTCGATCGGCGACGGCGAGCTGGCGGAGACGGCGGACGTGGTCGTCTCGGTGCCGGAGCTGTTCGCCTACTGGCTCGGAGGCGGCCGGGTCGACGTCGGCTTCCTCGGCGCGGCCCAGATCGACCGTCACGGGAACCTCAACAGCACCGTGATCGGCGACTACGCGCACCCGCAGGTGCGGCTCCCGGGCGCGGGCGGTGCGCCGGAGATCGCCACCGCGGCGCGCGAGGTCTTCGTGCTGCTCCGGCAGAGCACGAGGACGTTCGTCCGGGAGCTCGACTTCACCACGAGCCTCGGCACGCGTGTCTCCGTCGTCGTCACGGATCTCGGGATCCTCGAGCCCCGCGGCGACGACCGCGAGCTGACGCTGACGCACGTGCACCCCGGCGTCGACGCCGAGCAGGTGCGCGCGGCGACCGCCTGGGACTTGCGCGTGGCCGAGGATCTGCGCGAGATTCGACCCCCCACGGAGCAGGAGCTCGCGGCGCTGCGCGCGCTGCGGACGAAAGGAGCGCGTTGAGCGAGATCGACCCGCCGTACCTGTACCCGGACTACCGGTCGACCGTGACGCGGTCGCCCTCCCGGGCGCTGCTGACGCTCCCCGAGGAGCTGCACGACCTGGCGGCGCCGGTCTTCGGCGTCGACGAGGTGTCATCGGGGGACGCCGACCTCACCACCCGGTTCGACGGCGAGCCGCTCGGCGAACGGATCATCGTCACCGGCCGCGTGCTCGACGACGAGGGCGGGCCCGTGCCCAACACGCTCGTGGAGATCTGGCAGGCCAACGCCGCGGGCCGTTACCACCACGAGGTCGACCAGCATCCGGCACCGCTCGACCCCAACTTCGGCGGCGCGGGCCGCACCCTCACCGGGCCCGACGGCGCGTACCGCTTCGTCACCGTGAAGCCGGGCGCCTACCCGTGGCGCAACCACCCGAACGCCTGGCGGCCGGCGCACATCCACTTCTCGGTGTTCGGGCGCGCGTTCACGCAGCGCCTCGTCACCCAGATGTACTTCCCCGGCGACCCGCTGTTCCCGTACGACCCGATCTTCAACTCCGTCCGCGACCCGAAGGCGCGCGAGCTGCTCGTCTCGAGCTTCGACCTCGACACGACCGTGCCGGAGTGGGCGCTGGCCTTCCGGTGGGACATCGTGCTGCGACGGACGCCGGTGGAGGAATGAGGACCCCGTCGCAGACCGTGGGGCCGTACTTCGCGCTCGGCCTGTGCGTGCGGCCGCAGCACGAGCTGCCCGGCGGCGCCGTCCGGGTGCAGGGACAGGTCTTCGACGGCGAGGGCGCGCCGATCGACGACGCGATGCTCGAGCTCTGGGACCCCGCCTCCGGCTGGGGCCGGTGCGGCACGGACAAGGAGGGCCGCTACGCCTTCCTCGTCCCCGAGCGGGCGCGCCGGTTCGAGCTGACGCTGTTCGCCCGCGGCCTGCTGAAGCCCGCGCTGACGCGGCTCTACCTCGACCCGGCGGGCGCCGAGGACCCGACGATGGTCGCCGAGCGGGACGACGGCGGCTACCGCTTCGACATCCACCTGCAGGGCGACGTGGCGACCGCCTTCTTCCAGCTCTGGCCCGACCAGGAGGCATCCCAGGAGGGATCGCAGTGAGCGCACGCACGACACCGCCCTACCGCGCCGACCACGTCGGCAGCCTGCTCCGGCCGCCCCGGCTGCTGCAGGCCCGCGACGACCTCGCCGCCGGCCGGATCGACGCCGCCGAGCTGCGCGCGGTCGAGGACGACGCGATCCGCGACGTCGTCGCGATGCAGGAGGACGTCGGCCTGCGGTCCGCCACCGACGGCGAGTTCCGGCGCGCGTCGTGGCACATGGACTTCATCTACCAGCTCGACGGGATCACGAAGGAGGCCGGGCACATCGCGGTCAAGTTCTTCAACCCCGAGGGCGAGATCGAGTTCACGCCCGCCGCGCTCCACGTCGACGGCCGGCTCGGCGTGTCGCGGACGATCTTCGGCGACGACTTCCGCTTCCTGCAGCAGACCGTGACGAGGAACGTCCCCAAGCTGACGATCCCGTCGCCGAGCATGGTGCACTACCGCGGCGGCAAGGCCGCGATCGACGAGACCGTCTACCCCGAGCTGGACGCGTTCTGGGCCGACCTCACCGCGGCCTACCGCGAGGAGGTGCGGCGGCTCGGCGACCTCGGCTGCACCTACCTCCAGTTCGACGACACGAGCCTCGCGTACATGAACGACCCCCACCAGCGCGAGTACATCGCCTCGATCGGCGGCGACCCGCAGCGCCAGCACGTGGAGTACATCCGCCACATCAACGAGTCGCTCGCCGAGCGGCCCGAGGGGATGACCGTGACCACGCACATGTGTCGCGGGAACTTCCGCTCGTCGTGGGCGGCCGAGGGCGGCTACGACTTCGTCGCCGAGGCGCTGCTGAACGAGCTCGAGGTCGACGGGTACTTCATGGAGTGGGACGACGAGCGGTCCGGCGGCTTCGAGCCGCTTCGCTTCCTCCCGAAGGGCGACAAGCAGGTGGTGCTCGGGCTGGTGACGACGAAGCGCGGGGAGCTCGAGTCGAAGGACCTGCTGAAGCGGCGGATCGACGAGGCCTCGCGGTACGCGCCGCTCGAGCAGCTCTGCCTCTCGCCCCAGTGCGGGTTCTCGTCGACGGTGGAGGGCAACGTGCTGAGCTACGACGAGCAGGTCGCGAAGCTGCGGCTGATCGTCGAGGTCGCGGAGGAGGTGTGGGGCTAGCGCCGACCGTCAGGGACGCGACCTTCGACGTCTTCCGCCGGCGCGGGCTGACGACCCTCTTCTCCAACCCCGGCTCCACCGAGGTGCCGTTCCTGGCAGGGCTGCCGGATGACCTCCGCTTCGTGCTCGCGCTGCACGAGGGCTCGGTGATCGGGATGGCGACGGGGTACGCGCTCGGCCGCGGCGGCCCGGCGCTCGCGCTCCTGCACACGACCGCGGGCCTCGGCAACGCCGCCGGGGCGATCGCGACTGCGCGCGTCAACCGCGCGCCGATCGTGATCGTCGTCGGCCAGCAGGACCGTCGGCACCTCGTGTTCGAGCCCTTCCTCACGGGACGGCTGCAGGGGCTCGCCGGCGAGTACCCGGTCTGGAGCGACCAGCCCGTGCGCGCGCAGGACGTCCCCGGCGCGATCGAGCGCGCCTGTCACGAGGCCGAGACGGCGCGTGGGCCTGCGGTCGTGGTCGTGCCGATGGACGACTGGCTCCAACCGGCGGACGACGACCGCGAGGACGCGGCGGCGGGACGCGTCGTCCGCGCGTCGACCGTGGACGCCGCCGGCGTCGACGCGCTCGCGGCGTTCCTCGCCGAGGCCCGTTCGCCCGCGCTCGTCGTCGGCGCCGGCGCCGACGACACGGAGACCTGGGCGGCGCTGGTCGAGCTCGCCGACCGCCTCGTCGCGCCCGTGTTCCAGGAGTCGTTCGGCGCGCGGGCCGGGTTCCCGCAGGATCATCCGCTGTTCGCGGGCGTGCTCCCGGCCGACCGGCCGCGGCTTCGCGAGCGCCTGGCGCCCCACGACGTCGTGCTCGTCGTCGGCGCGCCGGTGTTCCGGCAGTCGCCGTACGCGCCGGGCCGGCTGACGCGAGCGGGGACGCGCGTCGCGGTCGTCGGCGACGACCCGGCCGAGCTGCACCGGAGCCCGGCGGAGCTCGCCGTCCTGGCGCCCCCGGCGGCGGCGGCCCGCGAGCTGGCGAAGCGCCTGCCGCAGCGCGACGCGCCGCGGGCGTCCGGGGTCGAGCCGCCCCCGGCCCCGGCCGCGCCCGGGCCCGGCGAGCCGCTCACGGCGTCGCACGTGCTCGCGGCGCTCGCCGAGCGCCTCCCGCGCGAGGCGATCGTCGTCGAGGAGACGCCCGTCGACCGGCCCGAGCTGCACGAGCGCCTGCTCGCCCGCGAGCCGCTCGGGTTCGTCAGCGCCGCGATGGGCGGGCTCGGCTTCGCGCTCCCCGGAGCCGTAGGGCTGCGCCTGGCGCTGCCCGACCGCCCCGTCGTCGCCGTCGTCGGCGACGGCTCCTCGCTCTACGGGATCCAGGCGCTGTGGAGCGCGGCGCACTACCGCGCGGGCGTCCTCTACGTGATCCTCTCGAACGGCGGCTACGCGATCATGGACCGCCTCGCCGAGCGCCACGGGCTCGACGCGCCGTGGCCCGGGTTCGGCGAGGTGGACGTCGCCGCGCTCGCCCGCGGCTTCGGCTGCCCGGCGCGCACCGTCGCGACGCACGACGAGCTCGTAGCGGCGCTCGACGAGGTCGTGCCGACGCTCGCGACCCGCACGGAGCCGCTGCTCCTCGACGTCGCGGTCGCGCCGACGGCGCACTTCGCGCCCTGACCGTCGGAGGGCGCCGCGCGCGGGCGCCCTCCGAACGGCGGTGCGCTAGACGACCCTGAACGTCTTCTTGAGCGACGCGCGGGCGCTCGAGCTGAAGGTGTAGGCGCCCTTCCTGAGCGTGAGCGTCCAGGTGGCGCGGCCGGTGCCCCTGACGCTCGTCGACCGGTTCACGCCCGGCCCCTTGAGGCGGAAGTTCTGCGTCCGGGACGTGTCGTTGACGACGAACGTGTACCGCCCGGCGGTGAGTCGCGTCACGGCCTTGCCGTCCTGGCGCAGGAGGATGAAGCGATTCCCGACCGCCCCCTGCAGCGTCTTCCCGCCCGGGATCGAGCTGGGGATCAGCGCGGCGAGGTTCGGCAGCGTGGTGATGACGCCGAACTCCTTCGTGTACCGGGCGAGCTGGGCCAGCTTCTCGCGGTCGACGAGCGGGGTCCAGATCGCCAGCCGGTTGTTCCGCTGCGCCGCCGGGAGCAGCTCGCGGATCTCGTCCGGGTGCGCCTGCGCGTACGTGATCGACTGGTTGATCGCCGTCTGGAACCGCCGTGCCAGGCCCGGGTTCTGCCGCGTCCAGCTCGCGAGCGCCGCGTAGCCGCCGATCGGCCAGAACCGGCCGAGCACGGGGCCGGGCGCCATCACCGTCCGCGCGCCGTCGGCGTTGATCGCGAGCGAGAGGAACGGCTCGGGTGTCCAGATCGCGTCGACCTGGCCGTTCTCGAGGGCGGTCCGCATCGCCGGGAACGGCAGCGCCAGCAGCCGCGGCGAGTTCGGGTTGACGCCGACCTTCTTGAGCGCGGCCTTGATCATCACCTCGCCGACGCCCTTGAGCGCGTTGACCGCGATCGTCTTCCCCGCGAGGTCGCGCGGGGTACGGATCGAGCTGGAGCCCTTGACGAGGATGTTCTGCCAGTTGTCCTGCTCGCTCGTCCCTTCGACCTCGCTCTGCGCCAGGAGCGTGAGCGGGATCCCCTGCGTCCTCGCGATGAACATCGGCACGTAGCCGAGGTAGCCGACCTCGCCGTTCCCCGCCGCGGTCGCGAGCACGACGTCGTTCCCGCTCTGGAGCGTCCGTTTGTTGATCGTGATCCCCTGCGCCTCGAAGAAGCCCTTCTTGATCCCGAGGTCCATCGGCAGGGCGTTCGCGATCGGGAGCGTGTTGACCGTGATCGTGACGGTCGCGTTCCGCCTCTCGGGCGCGCTCGCTGCGGTGCCCGCGAAGGTGACGAGGAGCGCGACCAGGCCGACGACGGCGACCCCGAGGAACCTCGGCCGCCGGCGACCGCCCGCAGTGGTTCGTGTCATGTGATCCTCTCTCGTTCGCCGCGACGGAAGCGCACGGCAGATTGTCGGACAGTCAGACCGAGCGATTATGAATCGCCGGCCGAGCGTTGCCAAGCCCGCTGCGCCTACGCCTCCGCGGCCGCCGCGCGCTCCGTCTCGATCGGCTCCGCCTCCGGCAGCTGCTCCCGCTTGATCAGGCGGTACACGTGCGCCCGCAGATGCACGAACGCAGGCAGCTCCTTCGTCTCGAGCTGATCGCGGGGGAACGGCAGATCGACGCGGAGCACCTCCTTCACCTCGGCCGGCGCGTGCGTCAGGACGACGATCCGGTCGGAGAGGTAGACCGACTCGTCGATGTCGTGCGTGACGAACAGGATGGTGACCCCGAACTCCTCGCGGACCTGGAGCACGAGGTCCTCGAGATCGCCGCGGGTCTGGGCGTCGACCGAGGCGAACGGCTCGTCCATCAGCAGGATCGACGGCTGGTAGGCGAGCGCGCGCGCGATCGCCACCCGCTGCTGCATCCCGCCCGAGAGCTGCCAGGGGTAGTGGTCCATGAAGCGGGCGAGCCCGACCGCCTCGAGCGCCTCCTCGACGAGCGAGCGACGCTCGGCACGCGAGAGCTTCTTGTGCCGCAGCGGCAGGAGGACGTTGTTCCGCACGGACGTCCACGGCATCAGCGAGCGACTGTACTCCTGGAAGACGAGCGCCATCTCCGGCGGCGGCGAGGTGACGCGGCGACCGCGCAGCAGCACCTCTCCGTCCGTCGGCCGCAGCAGCCCGGCGACGCACTTGAGCAGCGTCGTCTTCCCGCCGCCGGAGGGGCCGACGACGCACACGAGCTCGCGGTCGGCGACGGTGAACGACACGTCGGCGATCGCCCTCGTCGCCCTGGAGCCCGCGCCGTACGTCTTCGCCAGGTCCCGGATCTCGAGCATCGCTACTGGGGGGTCGCCGCGCGCCAGCCGCGGTGCCACGCGAGCACCCGCCGCTCGACGAGCAGGAAGAGGAGGTTGAGCAGGTACCCGAGCAGCCCGATCAGCACGATCGCGGCCCACATCGGAGCCATCTGGAACGTGTTCTTGGAGTCCAGCAGGACGTAGCCGACGCCGTTCGTGCTCGAGAACCACTCGGCGAGCACCATCATGATCACGGCCAGCGAGAGGCTCGTCCGCATCCCCGCCATGATCTGCGGCAGCGCCGCGGGCAGCACCAGCCGCCTGATGCGCTCGTGGCGCGGGACGCCGTACGAGCGGGCCGTGTCCACGAGCGTGGGCTCGATCCCGCGGACGCCGTCGATCGTGTTGAGCAGGACGGGGAACAGGCAGAAGAACGCGATGAAGGCGACCTTCTGCTTGTTGCCGATGTCGTGGAGCAGGACGATCGAGATCGGCAGCAGCGCCGGCGGCGGCATCGCCCGCCAGTACTCGATGTGAGGCATCGCGAACCGCCGCGTCCGGCGCGACAGCCCGATCGGGATCCCGAGCGCGACCCCGACGACGGAGGCGATCCCGAAGCCGAGCCCGATCCGCACCAGGCTCGGGACGACGTGCTCGCTGAACTTGTCGAAGAGCCACAGCTCCCGGAACGTGACCAGGATGGTCGAGAGCCTCGGGAAGTACTGGGAGTCGGCGGTCGCCGTCCACAGCTGCCAGAGGGCGAGGATCGCGATCGGCACGACGATCTCCGCGCCCACCTTGAGCGTGCGGTACGTGCGGACGCTCATGCGGCGCGTTCCGCCCGCTGCGACGGGTGCCAGCGCAGGGCGCGGCGCTCGAGCGCGCTCGTCAGGAAGTGGATCACGAGGCCGAGGAGCCCGGTCGCGAGCGCGAGCGCGTACAGCTGCTCGGTCAGCGCGTAGGAGCTCGCGTAGTTCATCGCCTGCCCGAGCCCCGGCGACCCCATGAACAGCTCGGCCGTGAAGGCGAGGATCAGCGAGACCGTCGAGGAGATGCGCAGCCCGGTCGCGATGTACGGCAGCGCGCTCGGCAGCGTGATCCGGACGAGGCGCTCGAGCCGGCCGACCCCGAACGAGCGTGCCGTGTCGACCGCGACCGGGTCGACGTCCCGGACGCCGTACATCGTCTGCACCAGCAGCGGCCAGAAGGCGCCGAAGGCCGCCAGGAACAGCTCGCTCTTCAGCGAGGTGCCGAAGGTCAGGAAGAGCAGCGGGATCAGCACCGCCGACGGGATCGGGCGCAGGAACTCGATCGGCACGCGGAACGCGGTGGACGCGAAGTCGCTCGCGCCGAGCAGGATCCCGAGCGGCACGGCGAGCACCGTCGCGATCAGGAGCCCCAGCCCCCATCCGCGGACGGTGTAGGCGACGTCGTGCCAGAACGCGCTCGTGTGAGCCAGGTCCCACAGCTCGCGCACGGTCGCGGTCATCGACGGCAGGTCGGTCTCGGACACGAGCCCGGCACGCGAGACGAGCTCCCAGAGGGCGAGCCCGAGCCCGATCGACACGACCGGGACGAGGATGTCGGAGAGCCGCCCGAGCCCGACGCCCGGACGGGAGGCGGCGACGCCACGCGCGGGCGGGACCCCCTGCGCCGCCTGGCCCGAAGCCGCCATGGGCCGATGTATACCAGCCTCGACGCGCGGGCTCGGAAGCGTCGATGGTCGCGCGATGCCCCGCCGCGGCCTCGCTTTCCTCGTCGCCGTCGCGCTCCTCGGCGCCGACCTGCGGACCGTCTTCGCGAGCCTGCCGCCGCCGCTCGACGGGATCCCGGACGAGCTCGATCCGAGCGCGTCGGGATCACGCTCGCCGAGCTCGTGCCGGGCCGGCGCGCGGCGGCGCGATGGATGGACGGTGGGCGGGCCGGTGTAAGGTGCGGAGGGCCTGACGTGGTCGTAGCGAGCGCTCAGCCGGCGGCGACGGGGGCGGGCTTCGTCCCGTTCGGCACGCATCTGGTCGGCAGCGTCCCGCTCGCCGACGCCGAGGAGGTCTTCCGCGTCGTCGGCCGCGAGCTGGGCGACCGGGTCCGGCGCCTGCCGGACGGCGAGACGGGGCCACGCGCGGACTGGATCGTCTGGCAGTACCCGGTGCTGAGCTCGCGGCCGCAGTTCGAGGTCGCGCCCCCCACGCCCCACTCCTACCGCGCGCTCCCGCGCCTGCGCCTGCGGGAGGGCGAGGACGGCTCCGACCTCCGCTTCGAGTCGCTCGGCTACGCCGACGCGGCGGCCACGTCGTTCCGCACGTTCGGCGTGCTCAAGCGCGACGGCGCGCTCCCGCGCGGCTGCCGCTTCCAGGTCTCGCTGCCGACGCCGCTCGCCCCGATCAGCGCCTTCGTCGCGGTCGAGGACCAGGCCGTCGCGGAGCGGGCGTACGAGGCGGCGATGACGCTCGAGCTGGAGCGGATCCTCGAGGGGGTCCCCCACGACCAGCTCGCGCTCCAGTGGGACACGAACTTCGAGTTCGGGATGCTCGAGGGCGACGTCCCGGTCTGGTTCCCCGACGTGAAGGGCGCGATCCTCGAGCGCCTGATCCGGATCAGCCGCCTCGTGCCGCCGGACGTCGAGCTCGGCTTCCACTTCTGCTCGGGCCACGACGAGCAGACGCCCCGCCACGTCCCCGGCGACATGAGCCGCATGGTCGAGATCGCGAACGCGCTCGCGGCGAGCCTCGACCGGCCTCTGAGCTGGGTGCACATGCCCGTCGCGCGCGAGCGACCCGCCCGCGAGTTCGTCGCGCCGCTCCGCGACCTCCGCCTCCACGCCGGTAGCGAGCTGTACCTCGGCGTGCTCCACCCGGGCGAGCCCGAGCACGAGACACGGGAGCGGATCGCCGCCGCCCACGAGGCCGCGGGCGAGTTCGGGCTCGCGACCCCGTGCGGGTGGGGCCGGCTGGCCCCGCGGCGACTGCCGGAGCTGCTGGCGGCCCACGTCGGCCTGAGCCGACCCGTCGTCGACCCCTTCCGCGACCGCGCCTACACGTTCGCGTGGCCGGACGGGTTCCCGCGGATCCCCGAGGAGGACTGGGTCGACCAGCCGGTGGACGCGTTCGGCCTCCATTACGACACCGTCGAGAACCACGGCTGGTACCGCAACCTCGACCTCACCGTCGAGCAGCTCGCGGGCGACCTGCGCGAGGGCCAGATCCTGATCGACTACTCCGGGGGCACCGGGATCCTGCTGGACCGTCTGCGTCTACGGGTCTTCGACCGGCAGGTGGGGATGCTGATCGTCGACAGCTCGCCGAAGTTCCTCCGCGTCGCGCTCGACCGCTTCCGCGCCGACGAGCGGGTCGCCTTCCGCCGGCTGCGCTACCTCAAGGACGAGGGGCGTCTCCAATACGTCGACGAAGTCGTCGGCGACGCCTTTCCGGGTGCCGACGCGCTCGTGTCGACGAACGCGATCCACCTCTACGACGACCTCGACGCGACCCTGCGCGCGTGGGGGCGCGTGCTGCGGCCCGGCGGCCGCGTGCGCATCAACTCCGGGAACGTCCGCAACCCGCGCGCCGGCGAGAACGAGTGGATCATCGACGAGACGGTGTACGTCGTCCACGAGGTCGCGACCGGGCTCGTGCGCACCGACCCGCGCTGGGCGGCGTACCGCGACGTGCTCGAGGACGACGAGCGGATGCGGGCCTACCTCGCGTGGCGCGACCGCGTCTTCCTCGCGCCGCGGCCGCTCGACCACTACCTCGACGCGCTGCGGCGCGCCGGGTTCGTCGTGGACGAGGTGACCGAGCGGACGATCGAGGCGGACGTCGACGAGTGGTACGAGTTCCTCGCCGCCTACGCCGACGCGGTGCTCGGGTGGGTCGGCGGGTCGGCGAAGGTGGACGGCGCGCCGGCGTCGGAGCAGGCGACCGCCGATCGCGCCGAGCTCCTGCACGAGTCACTGACTACGATCTTCGGCGGACGCCCCACCTTCCGCTGCTGCTGGACGTACATCACCGCGACCCGCGACTAGGAGGCTCTCATGGCGACGACGCAGGCGACGGAGGTCCGCGAGGCGAAGCAGTTCATCGGCGGCGAGTGGGTCGACGCCGCGGGCGGCGCGACGTTCGAGGATCGCGACCCGTTCAGCGGCGAGACGGTCGCGAACGTGCCGGCCGGCGGCCGGGAGGACGCCGGGCGCGCGGTCGAGGCCGCCGCGGCCGCCTTCCCGGCGTGGTCGGAGACCGCGCCGGAGGAGCGACAGCGGATCTTCCTGCGGGCGGCCGACCTGCTCGAGGCCCGCGCGGAGGAGGTCGCCGGGCTCCTCGCCCGCGAGACCGGCGCCGGCTTCGGCTTCTCGATGTTCCAGCTGCACTTCGTCCCCGGGCTGCTGCGGCAGGCGGCGGCGATCCCGTACGCCCCGCTCGGTCAGGTGCTCCCGAGCGACAACCCCGGCAAGCTGGCACTGGGCATCCGGCGGCCGGTCGGCGTCGTCGGCGCGATCGCGCCGTGGAACGCGGCGCTGATCCTCTCGTCGCGCTCGATCGCGGCGCCGCTGGCGCTGGGGAACACCGTGGTGCTGAAGCCGTCGGAGTGGTCGCCGATCGCCGGCGGGCTGCTCTGGGGCGAGATCTTCGCCGAGGCGGGGCTGCCGGCCGGCGTGCTGAACGTCGTCACGCACGCGCCGGGCGAGGCCGGGCCGATCGGCGACGAGCTGGTCGAGAACCCGGCCGTGCGGCGCCTCAACTTCACCGGCTCCACGGGCACGGGCCGCAAGCTCGCGGAGGCCGCGGGGCGCAACCTGAAGCGGATCGTGCTCGAGCTGGGCGGCTACAACCCGCTGATCGTGCTCGGGGACGCCGACCTCGACTACGCGGTCAACGCGTCCGCCTTCGGCGCCTTCCTGCACCAGGGCCAGATCTGCATGTCGGCACGCAAGCTGATCGTCGAGCGCTCGATCGCGGACGAGTTCACGCGCCGGCTGGCAGAGAAGACGCAGGGGCTAAAGGCCGGCGACCCAAAGGAGCAGGACACGATCATCGGGCCGCTCATCAGCGAGCACGCGCTCGAGACCGTGCGCTCGCGCGTGGAGGAGGCGGTCGCCAAGGGCGCGAAGGTGCTCGCCGGCGGCGAGGCCGTCGGGCCGGCCTTCCAGGCGACGGTGCTGGCCGAGGTGCCGGAGGACTCCGAGCTCGCGCGCGAGGAGACGTTCGGGCCGGTGGTCGCGATCGAGGTGGCCGACGATCCCGCGGACGCCGTCCGTCGCGCGAACGCGACGCGCTACGGCCTCAGCGCCGGGATCATCACGAGCGATCCCGACCGCGGCTTCGCGCTCGCGCAGCAGCTCGAGAGCGGGATCGTCCACGTGAACGACCAGACCGTCGCCGACGAGCCGCAGATGCCGTTCGGCGGCGTGAAGGACAGCGGCTACGGCCGTTTCGGCGGGCAGGCCGTGATCGACGAGTTCACCGAGCTCCGCTGGATCACCGTGCAGAGCGGCACCCACCCGTTCCCGTTCTAGGCGCAGCAGGCACTTGCGGACGCAGGTCGGGATCGTCGGCGCGGGTCCGGCCGGGCTGACGCTGGCGCAGCTGCTGGCGCGCGAGGGCGTCGAGTCGGTCGTGCTCGAGGACCGCAGCCGCGACTACGTGGAGCACCGGATCCGCGCCGGCGTCCTCGAGCAGGGGACGGTCGACCTGCTGCGCGACGCCGGCGTGGGCGAGCGGATGGACCGCGAGGGCATCGTCCACGGCGGCATCCACTTGCAGTTCGACGGCGAGCGGCACCACCTGCCCATGCGGGAGCTGACGGGACGGTCGATCGTGATCTACGGGCAGACGGAGGTGGTGAAGGACCTGATCCGCGCCCGCCTCGAGGCGGGCCTGCCGCTGCTGTTCGAGGTCGCCGAGGTCAGCGTCCACGAGCTCGAGGGCGACCGGCCGCGCATCCGCTTCCGGCACGAGGGCCGCGCGCACGAGCTCGAGTGCGACGCGATCGCCGGCTGCGACGGCTTCCACGGCGTCTGCCGGCCGTCGATCCCCACCGGCGTGCTGCGCACGTTCGAGCGCGAGTACCCGTTCGGCTGGCTCGGCATCCTCGCGCAGGTGGCGCCGTCGATGGACGAGCTCGTCTACGCGCACACCGAGCGCGGGTTCGCGCTGCTGTCGCTCCGCTCGCCGCAGCTGTCCCGCTACTACCTCCAGGTCGACCACGACGAGGACGTCGCCGCGTGGCCGGACGCGCGCATCTGGGAGGAGCTGCAGGCCCGGACGGCGGTCGAGGGCTGGACGCTCCACGAGGGGCCGATCCTCGAGAAGGGCGTCACGGGCATGCGCAGCTTCGTCGCCGAGCCGATGCAGTACGGGAACCTCTTCCTCGCCGGCGACGCGGCGCACATCGTCCCGCCCACGGGCGCGAAGGGGCTCAACCTCGCGATCCACGACGTGCGCGTGCTCGCCGAGGCGCTCGTGCGACGCGTGCGGACCGGCGACCGCGCGCCGCTGGAGGGGTACTCGCGCGAGTGCCTGAGACGCGTCTGGCGCTGCGAGCACTTCTCCTGGTGGATGACGAGCATGCTCCACCTGCAGCCGGGCGGCGACGCCTTCGACCTGCGGCTCCAGCTGTCGCAGCTGCGGTACGTGACGACGTCCGAGGTCGCGGCCCGGTCGCTGGCCGAGAACTACACGGGGCTGGAGCGGGTATGAGCGAGCTCTTCGGGCCGATCTTCGTGCCGGACGCTGTGCGTGCCGCGACGTCGGGGCGCGCCTGGCTGCAGGCGATGCTCGACGCCGAGCTGGCCCTGGCCCGGGCCTCGGGGGTCGACGGCCTGGCCGAGGCCTGCGACGCGTCGCTGTACGACCCGGCCGCGATCGCCGCCGCGGGCCGGCGCGTCGGCAACCCCGTCGAGCCGCTCGTGCGCGCGCTCCGCGAGCGCAGCGGCGTGCCCGAGGCCCACCGCGGCGCCACCTCGCAGGACATCCTCGACACGGCATCGATGCTCGTCGCACGCGACGTGCGAGGCCTCGTCCTCGCCGAGCTCGACGGCGCGGCCCGCGCGTGCGCGCGCCTGGCGGAGGAGCACCGCGACACGCCCGTGGCCGGGCGGACGCTGCTGCAGCAGGCGGTGCCGACGACGTTCGGGCTGAAGGCGGCGGTCTGGCTCGACGGCCTGCTCGACGGACGGCGGCGGCTGGTCGCGTGGCGGCCGACGGCGCAGCTGGGCGGGGCCGCCGGGACGCTCGCGCTTTTCGGCGACCGCGGCCTCGACGTCCTCCGCGCGTACGCCGCCGGGCTGGAGCTCGACGAGCCCGCGGTCCCGTGGCACGCGACGCGCGGGCCCGTCCGCGAGCTCGTCGCCGCGCTCCAGGCCGTCGCGGCGTCGTGCGGCAAGTCCGCGCTCGATCTCGTGCTGCTGGCGCAGCCGGAGGTCGGCGAGGCTCTCCCGTCCGAGGGCGGCGGCTCCTCGACGATGCCGCACAAGCGCAACCCGGTCGCGGCCGTGCTCGCGCGCGCGTGCGCGCGGCGGGCCCACGCGCTGGCCGCGGGCTTCGACGGGGAGCACGAGCACGAGCGGGCCGCGGGCGCCTGGCACGCCGAGTGGGAGGCGCTCTCGGACCTGCTCGCGCTCACGGGCGGCGCCGCCGGGCACGTGCGAGAGGCACTCGAGGAGCTGCAGGTGGATCCCGGACGCATGCGCGCCAACCTCCGTCCCGAGACGACGTCGGAGGCGGGACGCGACCTTCCGCCGGAGGACTACCTCGGCTCGGCCGGCGCCCTCGTCGACCGCGCGCTCGCCCGCTTCCGCGGCGAGGTCGAGTGAGGCTCGACCACGTCGTCGAGGGGCACGGGCCGCCGCTCGTCCTCTCCGGCTCGCTCGGGACGACCCGGGCGATGTGGCAGCCGAACGCCTCCGCGCTCGCCGCCCACCACCTGCTCGTCCGCTACGACCACCCGGGGCACGGAGGCTCCCCGGCCGGCCCACGGACGATCGAGGAGCTCGCGCAGGGCGTGCTCTCGCTGGCCGACGCGCTCGGGCTCGACCGGTTCGCGTTCTGCGGCCTCTCGTTCGGGGGCATGGTCGGGATGTGGCTGGCCGCGCACGAGCCCGACCGGATCGAGCGGCTCGTCGTCTGCTGCGCGGCCCCGTACCTGCCGCCGCGCGACCAGTGGCTCGAGCGCGCCGCCACGGTGCGCGAGCACGGCATGGGAGCGGTCGCCGACGTCGTCGTCGGCCGCTGGTTCACGGAGCGCTTCACCGACCGCGACCGCTGGCGCCGCATGCTCCTGTCGATCCCGCCCGAGGGCTACGCGCGCGCGTGCGAGGCGATCGCGGCGCTGGACTTGCGCGAGGACCTCCCACGCATCAACGTCCCCACCACCGTGATCCTCGGCTCCCACGATCCGGTCGTCGGCGACGAGAACCGGCGCCTGCTCGAGCAGCTCGGGCCCGTCGTCGAGCTCGACGCGGCGCACCTGGCGAACGTCGAGCAGCCCGGCGCGTTCGCCGAGGCGGTGCTGCGGGGGTGACGTACGACGAGGGGATGCGGGTGCGGCGCGAGGTCCTGGGCGACGAGCACGTGGACGCGGCGGTCGAGCGGACGACGGACTTCACCCGCGACTTCCAGGAGCTGATCACGCGGTACGCGTGGGGCGAGATCTGGACGCGGCCGGGGCTCGACCGCAGGACCCGGAGCTGCATCACGCTGACCGCGCTCGTCGCGCTCGGCCGCTTCGAGGAGCTGGAGCTGCACCTCCGCGCGGCACGCCGGAACGGGCTGAGCGACGACGAGATCAAGGAGGTGCTGCTGCAGACCGCGATCTACTGCGGCGTTCCCGCGGCGAACTCCGCCTTCGCCGTCGCGCAGCGGGTGCTCGGCGGCGCCTGATCAGCGGGCGCGCAGCCGGCGCACGACCGGCACGCTGCCGGCGAGCAGCAACCCCGCCGCCAGGAGCGCGAGCGCGAGGGGCCAGGGAGACGCGTCGGCCTCCGCCGGCTCCGGCGGCTGCGCGGCGGCGACGTGCGAGCCCGACGGGACCGCCGGCACCGTGTCGGCGGGCCGCGTCGTGCCCGGTCCCGCGAGCGTCCGCTTCGGCGCGGCCGCCCGCGTCGTCGTCGGCGCCTCGGAGGCGGGCGCCGGAGCGGGCGCCTGCGCCGTGTCCGGCCGTGGCGCCTCGCCGGTCAGGCGCCGCCGCAGCGCGCGCTCGATGTCCTCCTGGGCGGACGAGTACGCGCGGAGGTCCTCCGGGAGCGACGCGAGCGCGGCGGCGTAGCACTCCGGCGCGTACACGCCGTCGATGCGTCCGTCGGCCCAGTCGTCGAGCACGCGGTCGCCACACGGCCGGGAGGCCGCGGTTGTCGTGCCCGACAGGACGAGCGCGACGAGGGCGAGCACTGCGATGCCCGCAGGCAGGTGGCGCAGGCGGCGCGCCATCCCAAGAGTGTGCCCGGACCGGGCGGGAACTAACGCGCTGAGCGAACGCGCCGAGCTATCGCGCTTCGGCGGGCTTCGGGAGATCCTCGATCGCGCGCAGCGCGCGCTCCATCTCGGCCTCGTCGAGCGCGACGTCGACGAGCTTCCCGGCGAAGTAGTTGTCGTAGGCGGCCATGTCGAAGTGACCGTGGCCGGAGAGGTTGAACAGGATCGTCCGCTCCTCGCCCGCCTCGTCGGCGGCCTGCGCGGCGAGGATCGCGCCGTGGATCGCGTGCGACGACTCCGGCGCCGGGATGATCCCCTCGGTGCCGGCGAACTGCACCGCCGAGGCGAACACGTCGTTCTGGAGGTACGCCTCCGCCCGGATGAGCCCGTCGAGCACGAGCTGCGAGACGAGCGGCGCGACGCCGTGGTAGCGGAGCCCGCCCGCGTGGATCGGCTCGGGGACGAAGTCGTGCCCGAGCGTGTGCATCGGCGCGAGCGGGGTCAGCTTGCCGGTGTCGCCGAAGTCGTAGGCGAACACGCCGCGCGTCAGCGTCGGGCACGCCGCGGGCTCCGTCGCGACGACGTCGATGTCGCGGCCGGCGATCTTCTCGCGCAGGAACGGGAACGCGAGCCCGGCGAAGTTCGAGCCCCCGCCGACGCAGCCGATCACCACGTCCGGGAACGCGCCTGCGAGCTCCATCTGCGCGAGGGCCTCCTGGCCGATCACGGTCTGGTGCAGCAGCACGTGGTTCAGCACCGAGCCGAGCGAGTACGCCGTGTCCTCGCGTCCCGCCGCGTCCTCGACCGCCTCGGAGATCGCGATCCCGAGGCTCCCCGGCGAGTCCGGGTGCTCGGCGAGGATCGCCCGCCCCGCCTGCGTCTCCTCCGAGGGGCTGGCGACGATCGTCGCGCCCCACGCCTGGATCATCGAGCGCCGGAACGGCTTCTGGTCGTACGAGATCTTGACCATGTAGACCTTGCACTCGAGCCCGATCAGCTTGCAGGCGAACGCGAGCGCGCTCCCCCACTGGCCGGCGCCGGTCTCGGTCGAGAGGCGCGTCCGTCCCTCCTGCTTGTTGTAGAAAGCCTGCGCGACGGCCGTGTTCGGCTTGTGGCTGCCGGCGGGGCTGACGCCCTCGTACTTGTAGAAGATCCGCGAGCGGGTGCCGAGCGCCCGCTCGAGCCGGTGCGCGCGGTAGAGCGGCGTCGGCCGCCAGAGCGCGTAGAGGTCCAGCACCTCGGGCGGGATCTCGATCTCCGCCTCGTCGCTCACCTCCTGGAGGATGAGCGCCATCGGGAAGAGCGGAGCGAGGTCGTCGGGGCCGACGGGCTGCCCGGTGCCGGGGTGCAGCACCGGCTGGTGCGGCGTCGGCATGTCGGCGCGGATGTTGTACCAGCGGCGCGGCAGCTCGGACTCGTCGAGGAGGAACTTCGTCTGCTCCGCGGCCCGGGGCTGCGCCACGGGGGGAGCATAACGGGTCGCGATCCGGGCGGGCGCGGCTCGCGGTCGCGTTCGCCCGGCGTGACCGCCACGTGAGCGGTCGATGACCGGCATGGCGCACGCTCGAGGAGCACGGAAGCCACCGGTTTCCGAGAGGAGGAGCCATGGAGTACGACACGGAGGCACGGCGCCTGCTCGCCGACGAGCGGTGCGCGACCCTCGCTCAGGAGGCGCGGCGCGTCCACACCGGCCGCGGACGTCGTTCGCGGCGGGCGCTGCCGTGGCGGCGCCTGCGGCCGCGGACGTCGCCGGCCGAGGCGGGTGCGCGGCGGCCAGCGCCGTCGCCCTGAGCACGCGTGAGGCCGCGGCACGTTCGGCCGGCGGCGCAGAATCACGGCGTGCGCGCCGAGCTGCTCAGCGACCGGGCGCTGGGCCGGGCGACGCTCGCGCGCCAGCTGCTGTTGCAGCGCGCCGAGCTGTCGCCGCTCGAGGCGGTCGAGCGGCTCGTCGGGCTCCAGGCGCAGGTGCCTCGCGACCCGTACACGGCGCTCTGGTCCCGGCTGGACGGCTTCCGCCCGGACGAGCTGTCTCGGCTGCTCCACGAGCGGCGGGTCGTGCGGACGACGGTGATGCGGGGGACGATCCACCTCGTCACCGCCGACGACGCCCTGCTGCTGCGCCCGCTCGTCCAGCCGGTGCTCGACCGCGAGCTCGCGCGGCACCGCGACTTCTCGCCCCTGCTCGCCGGCGTCGAGCTCGAGCCCGTGCTGGCCGTCGCGCGCGAGGCGCTCGCGGAGCCGCGCAGCGGCCCGCAGCTCCGCGCCGCGCTGGCGGAACGGTTCCCCCAGCACGACCCCGCCGCGCTCGCCTACGCGTGCCGCTGCCTGCTCCCGCTCGTACAGGTGCCGCCGCGCGGCCTCTGGGGCCTGAGCGGCGGCGTCGTCACGACCACCGCCGAGGCGTGGCTCGGGCGGCCGCTCGCGACGCTGCCCTCGCTCGACGACGTCGTCCTCCGCTACTTCGCCGCGTTCGGGCCTGCCTCGGTCGCGGACGCAGCGACGTGGTCGCGGCTGACCGGCTTGCGCGCGGTCGTCGACCGGCTCCGGCCGCGCCTCCGTGCGTTCCGCGACGAGCGCGGCCGCGAGCTCGTCGACCTGCCCGACGCGCCCCGCCCCGACCCCGACACGCCGGCGCCGCCGCGGTTCCTGCCGGAGTACGACAACGTCCTGCTCTCGCACGCAAACCGCGGCCGCCTCGTCGCTCCCGACGTCCGTGCGCGCATCGGGCGGGCATGGACGAACGGCGCGGGCTCCTTCCTCGTCGACGGGCGCGTCTGCGGCCTCTGGCGGCTCGAGCGCGACGGCGACCGGGCGATCCTCGACGTCCGCCACGGGGGCCGGCTGCCGCGGCGCGCCGCCGCCTCGGTCGCCGCCGAGGGACGCCGCTTCCTCCGCTTCGCGGCCGCGGACGCCGACGAGCGCGACGTTCGCCTTGCCCCGCTCGACTGACGCCTCAGCGCCGCCGCGTCTTCACCGCGATCCCGTACGCGCCCGTTCCCGTCGGCTGCTTGTGCCGCACGGTCAGCCAGTACTCGCCGGGCTGGAGCTTGCGGACGATGCGCGCGTTCGCGCCGCGGCCGCGGTCGTCGTCCCACGCGAGCACCGCGCCGGGGTCGTTCGGCCCCTGGAGCGCCATCACCACGTCGGTCGCGCCGCTCGTGGCGATGATGTGCGTGGCCGCGGTCGCGACCTCGAAGCGGTAGCCGTCCACCTCCGCGCCGACCGAGAGGTCGGCCTGGTGGGTCGGACCGCCCACCTCGAGGTCGACGACCCCGGGCGACTCCTTCGGGTACTGGCGGCGCATGAACTCCTTGTCCAGCTCCGACAGCTCCGTGTTCCAGCCGATCGCGAAGGAGCCGATCGTGAGCTCGTCGGGGACGGCGTACTCCATGATCGACGTGGCGTCGAAGCGCGAGAAGTTCGTCGCGTCCTCGGCGTAGACGTCGAAGATGTTCTCGTCGACGTCCCGCTGCGACCAGCCCTGGCGCGCGTAGTACGCGTAGACCTTCGGCTTGTCCCACGGGATCTGCCCGGCGGCTGCCGGGTTCTGGTGCTCGTGGATCATCCCCAGGGCGTGGCCGAACTCGTGCAGGACGACCCGGCGGTACTCCCGCTCGGCCGTCGTCGGCTTGAGCCAGCCGTAGTTCATCGTCGGCACCGTGCGCGGCCGGGTGAGCGCGTCGGTGCCCACGGTGGACCACGAGAAGCCGACGTCGCGGAACGAGATGCGCACCTCGGCGGCGCCGTCACGGACGAAGTCGAGCGTGAGGTTCGTGTACTGCTCCCACTCGGGCGCGATCGCGGCGACCTTCTGCTGCACGGTCGGGTCGCCGTCGAGGAAGCGCACGCGCAGGCGTTTGCCGTTGTCCCAGAGGCGGAGCTTCTCGACCGCCGCACGGGCCGAGAGCAGCGACCGGACCGGCGTCACGCGGACGTTGTCCGGCCGCTCGCGCGCGGCGATCTCCTCCGCGGCGGCGTCGCGGGGGTCGTCGTCGTCCCGCCCGCCGGGGTGGACGAAGCAGACCTTCAGCAGCTTCCTGGCCATCGAGCCTCCTCTCCTTTCTCTAGCTCGGGTTGACGCGAAGCGAGCGCACGGCGACGTTCGGGCTCTCGAGGACGAGGTCGCGGAGCGGGCGCTTCGCGAGGGCGACGTCGCTCCCGGCGCGCAGCACCGCGACCAGCAGCACCACGAGGTTCGTGCGCGCGCCGCGCAGGTCGATGTCGAAGGTGACGATCCCCGAGCGGGAGGAGTCGAGCGTCTGGCCGGCGAGCGTCCGGCGCCGCGTCGACCCGCTCTCGGTGAACGCCCAGCCCTGGCCGAACGTCTTCGAGGTCGTCCCGCCCGCGGAGTTGAGGACGTCGTTCACCGCCCCGGTCCAGGGGACGTCGCCGCCGAACCACGTCCCGGCGTCGTCGTAGGCCGCCCGGTTGCGCGTCTTCGGGTCGATCCAGTGCAGGAGCGTGACGCGGACGTCCGCGCCGTCGACCTCGCCGAGCCCGCGGCGGTGGACGACCACGTCGACACGCACCCGCCCGTCGGGGAGGCTGCACGACGTCTCGGTCGCGTCGCCCTCGCGGAGCCGGGGCGTGAAGTCGTGCAGGTCGGCCTCGGACGGCCGGCCGGGGCCCCAGGGATCGGCCGTCGCGTGCGGGGCGACCATCGTCGCGTTCCAGTGCGCCTCGTCGAGGAGGACGTCGCCGAGGGCGTCGGTCGGGAAGCCGTGGTCGCGGAGGACCTCCTCGAAGTAGAGGTCCCACCTGCCCGTGGGACGGCAGCGCAGGTCGCCCGTCTGCGAGCGCAGCGCGGCCTGGAAGCGCCGCAGCGGCTCCGTCCGCAGGTGGACGTCGTCCCGGACCCAGGGGAGCGTGGAAGGCGCGGGGACGGCGGTCGGGACGAGGCGCGGCCGGACGTCCGGGCTGCCGTGCCACGAGCGCGGGACGAGGCTCCCCTCACGGTCGAGGTCGACGCTCGGGAGCCGGCGCCGGAGGTCGTCGTCGTGGGCGCGCAGGTACGTGAGGTCGACGACCTCGGCGTCGAGCTCCAGCTCCCACACGCCCCGCGAGGCGATCGCGGCGCGGAGCAGGCGGACGCCGCCGGAGTCGAAGAGCGACAGGTCCTCCACGGCCGCTTCGGGGAGCCCGTTGACGAGCGACTCCCAGACCCACGCCGGGTCGTGGCCCGCGGCCAGCGTCCTGACGCCCCGAAACACGCCCACCGTCGTTCCCACGTAGACGTGGTGGGGGTTGGCCGGGTCGCACAGGACGGCGGTGACGGGCGCGCCGACGCGCTCGCGGAGCTTCGTCGGGTACCACGTGTCGGTGCCGTCGAACCACCAGAGCGTGTCGACCGCCTCCTTCGTGCGGTGGCCGGTCGTCCCGAGGTAGACGGCGCCTCTCGTCCCGCGCTGCGCGCCGCCGGCCTCGGGGTTGACGGCCAGGTCGGTCCACGCCACGGCCTCGCGCACCGGCCCCTCGGCCGACGTCTCGTCCTTCTTGTTCTTCACGCCCTTCTTGAGCAGGACCTCGCGCGTCCACGCGCCCGGGCCGTTCGTCGCCGCGGGCGCGGTGCCCGGTTTGCGCGCGTAGCGGACGACGATCCCCTCGCCGAGCGCCCACGCGACCTCGGTTCCGGCCCAGCGGCAGACGATGATCGGCTCGCGCAGCTGGTCCTGCTTGCGGTTGTACGTCGCCGCGGTGATCGGGTCGCTCGCCGTCGGCAGCGTCGCCCAGGTCGATCCCCAGTCGTCCGTGTACCAGAGGCGGTCGGTGCCGATCAGGACCTGCCCGACGTCGGTCCCGCCGCGGGTGTGCCTGATCGCGGCCGGCGTCGAGTAGAACGCGGCGTCGTCGCGCTCCTTCCTGCCGTCGTCCGTCAGCGACGCCCCGCGTCTCAGCATCTTCGCGAAGCCGCCGCCGGCGGAGGCGACCCAGCGCGCCTCGAACTTCTGGCGCACGTAGCGGCTCGGGTCCACGGGGTCGAACGCGACGCCGCCGGCGTCGCCCTCGCCGGTCGTGCGCCAGACGCCGGTCGAGACGCGCTCGATGATCCCGTTGTCCTGGAGCCCGACGACCACGAACCCCTCGCACGTCGGGTGCGACGCGACGTAGTTCGACTCGACGACGGCGAGGCCGTCGTTGCGGGCGACGAAGCCGACGAGGTCGGTCGGGCTGTCGGAGCGGAAGACGCCGCCGTCGCACGCGGCGAAGAGGCTGTCGCCCCCGTCGGCGAACCACAGGTCGTGGACGTCGGAGTGGGCCCCGACGCCGATCATCGCGGGCGCCGCGGCGTGGCCGTAGGTGAGCTTGCCCGCCTTGAGCCCGACCTCCGCGGCGAAGATCGCGGCGTCCTCCTCCTCGAAGGAGTCGCCGGCCGGGTTCGTGCCCTGGAGGGCCATGCCGCCGAGCACGACGAGGTCCGGGTTCGTGGGATGGACGGTGACGGCGATGTCGTAGTCGCCCTGCTCGCCGAGCACGTCGTCCGGGACGCCGTCGACGACCTCGTCCGCGGTGGCGAGCGTGGCGCCCGCTGCGTCCACCCGGTACAGCGCCGGCTTGCGGCTCGACGCGTCGGTGGCGTAGCGGTTGTTGAAGACGTAGACGCGCGTCGGCGGCGTCGAGGCGGCGAGGGCGCTTCGCCGCTTCGACGAGTTCGGCGTCGCGATCTTCGTGAACGCGGTCTCGCCGTCGGCCCGCACCCACAGCCCCGCCTGCTTGCCGGTCGCCCAGACCCAGAGCCGCGCCGGACGCGGCCCGTCGCCCGCCGTCCAGAGCACGTCGGTGCACACGCCCTCGAACGCGTCGAAGGGCTCCGCGTCCACCCGCGTCCAGTCCACGTCCGCCCCCGGCGCGGCCGGGCGCTCGAGCAGGCCCATGGACGTGGCGGCGACGATACGCGTCCCGTCGGGCTCCGCGGCCAGGCGGTACACGCCCTCGCCGACGAGGTTCTTGGACTCGCGGACCCACGGGTCGTCCGACGTGCTCGAGGCCGGGCCGGTGGCGACGAAGATGCCGACGCCGCCGAGCCGCGAGCCGGGCCGCGCGCGCGTCCTGGGCGTGATCTCGCCCGTGCCGACGAAGACCTCGTCGAGCGCCTCGCCGGCGCCGAAGTGGACGAGGATCGCCCCGCAGGCGTGGCGGTGGGCGGGCCGGGTGATCCCCGCCGTGTCCGTGGCTGCGAGCCCGCCGATCGACCGCCACGTGCCGCCTCCGTCGCCGGAGTACCAGATCCCGCCGTTGGCGGCCGCGGCGTAGAGCCGATCCCCGTCGGGGTGGACCGAGAGCGAGCGGACGCGGCCCGTCACCCGCGGCCGGCCCTCCGCCTGTCCGTTCACGACCGTCATCGGGCCGAGCGGGATCCACAGGTTGAGGCGCTCGTTCGCGGGCGCGAACGGGACGCCCATCCGGCGCGCCCGGTCGCGTGCCACGCGGGGGCCGCGCGGCGCGGTCGTGCGTGCCGCCGCGAGCGCCTCGTCGAGCCCCAGGTCGGGGAGGCGCACGCTCGTGAAGCGCTCGCGGCCCACCGCGTCGTCGCGGTCGCGCTCCCGGCCGGCCTCGGGCCACTCGTACGTGCTCATTCGCCTCCTCCCTCCGCCGGCTCCGGCACGACCCGCACCCACCCCTCGCGGAACGCGGCGGGCGTGTCGGGCAGGAGCGCCGTCTGCGTCGCCGCGAGGATCGCGTCGGTCCGCCACGTCGCCGGGGTGTCGCGCCAGAGGAACGCCTGGTTCTGCCCGAAGACCGACACCTTCGGCAGCCGCACCTGCTGCTCCGGATCGAGATCCGTCTCCACGAGCACCGGCCCGGTGCGGAGCGACGGCGCCATCGCCGCGAGCCCGGGGCCGACCCAGTCGCGGGCGAGCGCGAGCGCCTTGCGCGGGAGGATCCCCGAGGTCAGGTGCGCCTTGCCGGCCGGGTGCATCAGCAGCGTCAGGGTCACGGTCTGGCCGACGTGGAGGTGGATCGTGTCTCCCTCGCCGGTGCCGACGACGTACGGGTGGGTGATCGCGGCCGTGTCGGGCAGCGGCCCCGACTCCCCGAGCAGCCCGAGCTGGCCGCGGCTGCGCCCGCTCTCCGGCGCGAACGCCGCGACCGCCTTGTCGACGAGGCGGAAGCGGCTGTAGTCGTCGTCGACGAAGAAGCCGAGGACGCCGTCGTCGGTGCGGGTCAGCTCGCCGATCCGCACCGGGAAGGCGACCGCGGCGAGCGCCTCCTCGGCCGCCGCCCGCTCGGCGGCGCGTGCCGGGTCGGAGAGGTCGAGGTCGTCCTCGGGGCGCAGCTCGAGCCGCAGCCGGGCGCGGGCGACGGCGATCGGCCGGCCGACGAGCCCGGCGACGTGCTCGCCGCCGAGGAGCGCGAACGTGTCGACCGTCCACAGCGTCGTGTCGATCGCGCGCAGCAGCGCGGACAGCGCCGACTCCCGCGGCGGCTCGGGGGCGGTGCGGGCGGCGGCGTCTGCGGCCACGACGCCCGCGGCCAGCCAGCCGAGCGACTGCTGCACGGGAGCGAGCCCGTAGGACGGGCCCGCGTCGGGCGGTCCCTCCCGTCCGGCGGCGATCTCCCACACGACCGTCCCGCCGACCGCCTCGTGCAGCAGCTCGCCGAGCGGCTGCCCGTCGACGCCGAACACCTCCAGGCTCTCGTCGAGGTGGTCGGGGAGCAGGAAGCCCGCGACGGGGTTCACCGTCAGCGTCGGGTCGACCTGGTCGACCCGGGCCTCCGCGGCGTCGGGCGCGGCCGCCGGCGCGGCGGCGTCGACGAAGTGGAACCGCCAGCGGGACGGCCGGGTCAGGCGCGGCCGCAGGCGGAGCGCGCCCGGATCGCCCTCGACGGCCCCCACGACGGCCGTGGAGGCGCCGTCGACCGGCACGTCGAGCAGCCGTCCGAAGGCGTCGACGAGCCGCGCCCGCGTGAGGCGGAGGCGGTCGCCGACGAGCAGGGTCGGCGCGCCCACCGGCGCGGGCGGCGCGATCCCTCCGTCCCCGTCCACCGCACGCCGGAGGCCGTCGCGGGCCGGCAGCCCGAGCAGCCGGTGGCGCAGCCCGTCGAGCGTCGCGGTGACGAGGTCCACCTCGGCGACCGCCTGGGCGAGCCGGCGCAGCGCGTCCTCGGTGGCCTCGTCCGCCTCCCCGATGCCGCCGCCGCTCTCGCGGGCGTCCTCGGCGGCGAGCCAGTCGAGCACCGCCGCGCGCAGGGTCGTCGCAGCGCCGGTCGTGAGCAGCGAGCGCCCCTGGACTGCGTGCGGCGACGGTGCCGGGAGCTCCGCGTCGTCGCGCTCGAGGTCGACGTCGCCGAGCGCCCAGCCGCCGAGGCTCGGATCGGCCGGGGTCTCGACCTCGACCTCCCACTCGAGCCACAGCGGCACCCACGGCTGCGACCACGCCGTCACCCCGACCGGATCGGGGTCGACGCCCTTGACGAGCGAGAAGCGGCGGAGCTCGTCGGCGACCCAGCGCCGCTCGAAGGAGCCCGCCTTGGGCGCGAGGGCGGCGGTGGTGCCGTCGTAGGTGCCGTCCCGGCCGAACCGGATCGCCGCCTCCGCGGCCAGCCGGCGTGCGACGGGGGTGGACGGGCGGCCGGAGCCGACGGATGCGGCGGCGAGCCAGGCGACGTGATACGGGTCGTGGAGCACCGCCTCGCGCGCGAGCAGCACGACCTCCTCGGGGATCGCGCCGCTGCCGAGCGAGCGGACGAGCCGGTCGCCGGAGACGACGCCCTGCACCTCCCCGATCACCTGCGTCGGCCAGCGGCAGGTGAGCTTGCCGTCGGGCGAGGCGCGCCCGTCGCGGCCGTGCCGGAGGCTTCGCCGCGCGCCCTGCACGCCGACGAGCGGGTCGGTCGGGAACGCGAAGCGCGGCGCCGGCCGGGCGACGACGCGCGGCTCGGCCGGGAGCACGACGTCCTCCTCGGCCGCCTGCATCACCTCGTGGACGTGGCTCTCGCTCGCGAGCACGAGGTCGTACTGCCGCTTCGAGAACACGAGCGTGGCGTCGAGCGTCGAGCCGTGGGCGACCTTCTCGACGCCCTTGTCGATCGTCGTCGGGCGCCGGGCGCGCCGGGTCGCGACCTGCGTCCCCTCACGGCCGCCGCTGAGGAAGCGGTCGGTGCCGGCGGTGCCCCCCGGGAGCGACGCGAACGCGGCGTCGTGCCGGTGCTCCTCGACCTCGACGGCGCCCTCCGCCGAGCCGAGCCGGCTCAGCTTCTGCGCCGTGAAGGCCGCGAGCACCCGCTCGGTGTCGGCCCTGGCGGACGCGGGCGCGCCCGGGACCGAGGCGAGCGCGCCGACCACGTCGTCGTCGTGGCGCCCGATCGCGACGCGGAGCGCCTCGGATGCCGGCCTCGTGTCGACCGGCGTCGGGCCGGAGACCGGAACGCCGTAGACGGCGCCGTGCAGGAGCGACGAGCGGAGGTGCCAGGGCTCGGTCACGTAGCGGTCGATGGCCCCGGCGGCGAACTTCGAGCTGGCCGCGACGACCGTCCGGCGCGCGATCGTCTCGTCGATCGGCGAGAAGGCCGGGGAGGTCGCCGCCGCCCGCGGGGCGCGCAGCGCGGCCGCGCCCGTCCGCGCCTCGCCGAAGCGGTCCGCGGTCTCGAGGCCGAGCGCCTTGCGCAGCTCCGACCTGCTCGAGCGCCGGAGCTGGGACGTGCGGGCGTCGCCGGCCTCGTCGAGCAGCCGCCAGCGCAGGCCGTCGAGCAGCTCGGCGAAGCTCGCCGCGCTGCGTGCCGCGTCGAGCGGGTCGGCGCCGGGACGGGACCACCAGCCGGCGACGACGTAGGAGGCGGCGTTCCCGTCGACGCCGCCGGAGGCCGCCGCCGCGAGGTCGTCGAGCGGATCGTGGAAGGCGAAGCGGTTGAGCACGGCGTCGTAGACGGCCGCCCAGGTCACCGAGCCACCGACCGTGCCCGTGAGGTCGTCCGGGGCGACCGCGACGCCTGCGGGCTCGGCCGCGCGCGACGCGGCGGAGCCCTCGCTCCACTCCTCGAGCGGCACCGCGACGGCGCGGTCGGCCTCGAGCACCCAGCCGCGCACGGCCGCCTCCCTCGCGTTCCGCGGGAGCAGGATCCGCAGCACGACCCACCGGTCGGGGAGCGCCTGCAGGCCGAGGCGGTTCGCGGAGGCCGCGGGCCGCTCCTCGAGGCGCCCGCGGAGCAGCGCATCCGGCACCGCCCAGTGGAGGTGCACGCCGGGCGGCCGCGGCGTCCCGGGATCGAACGGCTCGGGCATGGCGGCGTCCGGGTCGCTCGCGTCCCCGCCCTTCCCCGCCAGCAGCAGCGGCAGGCGCACCATCGGCTCGTCGTCGCCGGCGGGGACGACGAGCGCCTGCAGGTCGATCGGGACGAGCAGACGGAGGTCGCGCAGCAGCCGGTCGTCCCAGGTGCGGATCGTGTCGACGTCGACCGCCGCCCGGTCGAGCGCGAGGAAGCGCTTCGACCGGATCACCGTCGACAGCGTCTCGGGATCGAAGTCGAGTCCGCTCATCACGCGTCCTCCACCGGGAGCTCGGCCAGGCGGGCCGTGAGGCGGCCCTGGAGCTGGACGAAGTTCGTCGTCACCGTGAAGCGGTCGAGGTCGTAGAACTTGCCGCCCTCCCGGTCGTCGGGGTCGCCGAAGACCTGGCGGTAGGGAAAGCGGAGCATCTGCAGCGCGTACTCGTGCGGCTCGACCGTCGGCCCGATGTTCGGCACCGGCTTGTCGACCATCAGCTTGCGGAGCCGGCGGAGGTCGATCACGCCCGGCGCGCCGCCGCGGAACGGCACGTCGATCGAGTTCGCCGTCGTGAAGTCGTCCTTCGGCGGCACCGGGTCGCCGGTGCTCGCGTTGCGGATCCGTACCTTGGCGCGCCGCTGCTCCGGCGGGTCCTCGGGATCCAGGCGCGCGCCGAACTGGATGCCGCGGCGCGGCTCCTCGATGTGGACGACCTCCGGCACGCCGTCGATCAGCACGAGCAGGACGGCCGGGGCGAGCCGGTCGAGCCGCAGCAGCTTCATCCGGTCGGGATGGGACTCGGCCTCGGTCGTGAGCGCGTCGTCCGCGATCACGTCGCGGCGGTAGGCGCGGACGTGCAGGCCGGGCCACCCGGAGACGGCCCGCGACCGCAGCAGGAAGCCCGTGATCGCGCCGCCGGCGCCGGCGAGCCGCTCCTCTCCGAGCGGGCTGCGAATCACGCGCTCTGCCTCGTCCACGTCGTCGCGGACGTGCGGGTACACGGCCTCGAGCTGCGCCCGGTCGGCGGTGGTGATCGTGCCGACGCTGAGCGCGCCCTGGACGAGCGCGTCGGTCCAGCGGCGGTCGAGGTAGAAGAACCGGATCGACTCGGGCGGGAGCAGGTCCGCGTCCGGCACGAGGTAGCTGAACGGGACGCCCTGGAGCAGTCGCAGCCCGGCGAGGAACCGGCGCAGCTCCCCGGGGACGACGTGGTCGCCGTCGTCCGGGTCGTGGTGGACGAGCTCGCCGACGAGCTGCGTGACGGCCGTGCGCGCGGCCTCGTAGACGAGCTCGGCGCCGATCGTGAGCGGCATCAGTCCTCCTCCTCGTCGGCGGGAATCCGGTCGATCAGCTCGTCGAGCGCGTCGCGCGTCGGCGGCGCAGCCGCGCCGCGGGCGGCACGCGGCGCGCGTGGCCCCCCGACGGGCGAGGGAGCGACGAGGGACGCGAGCCGGGCGATCTCCGCGTGCAGCGTCGCGCCCATCGCCTCGACCTCGGGGCCCTCGCGCACCGGCTCGTCCCCGAAGCTCACGAGCGGGACGTCCGTCGCCGCCAGCGCCGCGACCATGCCCACGGTCTCGGCCGTCTTGCGGAGCGCGCGGAGGTCGAGCCCGAGGCCCTCGGCCACGATCGTGTCGAGGCTGCCGGCGAGCTCGAGCGGCCGCCCGGGATCCGCGACCGGCCGCGACGGGCCGACGACCCGCGCCGGCGCCGCCGCCACCCGGTCGAGCAGGCCGGTGCCGACGAGGTGGCCGAGGTCGAAGAGGTCGTCGAGCGGCGGCAGCAGCGCGCCGGGGACGAGCGTCTCCACGAGGTGCTTCACGCGCGCGGCGCCGAACTGCTCCTGCCGGAACCGCAGCAGCGCCGACACGATCGACAGCTGCGAGAGCGCGAGCAGGCGCCCGATCTCGTAGGCGGCGGCGTACGACAGGTCCTCGCGGCCGTCCGGGACGACGCGGCGAAGCTGGTCGGCCGAGTGCGCGACCGGGAGGCGGCCGTCGCTCGGCGCGTCGCGGTCGGTCGGGTGCGGCACCAGCGCACCGCGGTACCAGGCGCTCGTCGAGTCGCCGCGCCGCGTGCGGTGCTCGAGCGCCACGTGGCCGGTCTCGACCACCTCGGAGCCGGCGGGCTTCGGCGGCGCCTCGGGCGCCGGCTCGGGCACGGTGCCGAGCAGGCCGACGTCGAGGTCCTGCATCAGCGTCTCGAACGTGGCGCCGTCGCTCGTCGTGAACGACCAGTACGCGAGCACCGGGAAGCGGAGCACCCGCTCGCGCGCCTTCGCCACCGCCTCGATCGGCAGCCGGAAGCCGATTCCCATCGTGTCGCGCACGACGCGGGCCGCGTCTGGATCCAGCGCGGCCGCCGCCACCGCCTCGGTGGGGCCGAGGCTCCACGCCGCCGCGGCCGGCTCCGCGTGCGGCGCGGCGGTGGCGCTCCCGTCCAGCGCCGGCCCGATCGACGGCAGGCGCCGCTCCCGCTCGACCGCTGGGGCCGCGGGAGCGGCCGCGACGTCGAGCTCGCCGCGGACGAGCTCCGCGGCGGTGCCGGAGAGCCCCGTCACGAACTGGTCCGCGTGCGTCTCGCTCGTCGCGAGCATCGTCCAGTCCTGCGCCAGCTCGAACTGGAAGAAGTCGACGTGCTCGACGGGCGCCGGCAGCGCCGCCAGCTGCCCCTCGAGGTTGACGAGGCAGGCGAGGTAGCGGACGGGCCTGTCGGCGGCGGTGTCGTAGACCGGCAGGCGGTTCGCGAGCACGACCGCCGCCCAGCCGTCGTCGTCCCCGGCCGCGAGCTCGGTGTCCTGGACGTCGACCTCGCGCACGTGGACCAGGAGCGGCAGGTCCTCCTGGGTCGGGAAGAGCTTCCGCACCACCGTCTCGGTCACCGCGAGGTACACGCCCTCCGCGACGTCGCGGTCGGCCGGGTCGAGCAACGACGTCCCCGGCGTGACGCACTGCTCCACCGGCGACGGCGTCGACAGCTCGGCCTCGCCCTCGGCCACCACGACGAGCGCCAGCCACGGTGTCGTCGACACGGCCGCCGAGCCGGCCGGGTTGCGCTCCCACGGGAGCGTACGGCGCTTGAGCACGATCTGCGGGAGGCGGTCGCCCCAGGCGCCCTCGCCGTTGGCCGGCGGGAAGCTCGAGAGGATCTGCCCGGGCGGCATCGTGTAGCGCGGCGAGCTCACCGTCACGTGGGTCCGCTCGGCCTCGACGTCGAACGGCGTCCCCGTCTGGTCGCTGACGAGCTGGTACTTCCCGGCCGTGACGGGCGGGAGGACGTTCGAGTGGAGCACGAAGTGCCCGCGCCTCGGGGGTGCCATCATCGACCTCGCTCTCTCGATCGGGCTCTCGCCGTGGGCCTGGCGGCGGGCCTGGGGCTCCGCGGAGCGCGCCGGCGCGGCTTCTCGCCGAGCCAGACGAGCCGGACGCCCCCGCCGCTGCCGGGGACGAGCGGCCGCAGCGCGCCGTCGGGCCCACGCGCGGCGATCGCGGCGAGCGCCGACTCGGAGGTGACGTCGACGGCGCCGAGCACGCCGGCGAGCGACCAGCCCTCCTCGGTCGCGACGGTCACCGTGACCGGGCCGCCGGACGGGACGACGTCGTAGGCGAGCACGCTGCGGTTCTCCGCCGACAGCACCACCGGCGGGCGCTCGGCGCCGGCGCCGTCGGCCGCCCGCGTGGCCCCGTCGAGCCCGAGCACGAGCCGGCGGCCGCCGACGTCGCCGCCGAACGCCTCCGGGTCGTCGAGCACGACGAGGACCGTCGTCACCGGTAGAGAGAACCGCGTCGCCACGGTGCTGAGCCCGCGGGCGAGCTCGGCGCCCTCCACCCAGCCGGCCTGCGACCGCTCGCGGTGGCGCGCGACCCCCTGCCCCGACGAGCGGACCGTGCAGCGCGCGCCGAGCGCCGTCGACCAGCCCACGTACGGCAGCTGCATCCCGGCGTGCCACCCGGCCAGCCCGGCCTCGCGCTCCGCGCCCGACCCGAGCGCGATCACGGCCACGCGCTCCACGCCGGCCTCCACCGTCCAGGCCTCCTCCCCGCCCTCGCCGCCGAGATCGACGTCGGCGACCACCTGGCCGCCGTTCGCGATCCCCACCAGCCTGGCCGGGCCGCCGCGGACGCCGAGCCGCGGACGGTCGCCGGCGCCGACGTCGCGGTCGGCGTTCGGCATCCGCAGGACGGCGACCTCGCCGGCGGCCAGCGTCGCGGCGGGCGTGCTCCGCGCCGCGGGCGTCCGCCGGCCGGCGGAGAGCGACGCGGTGAGGCCGAGCAGGCGGTCCCGCCCGTCCGCCCCGTGACTGCCGACGGCGGCCGGGTTCGCCCGGGCGACCGCGGTCGCCGGCACCTCGCCGGCCGCGACGACCGTGCGCGTCTTGCCGGCGCGGACGGCGTCGGCCTCGAGCAGCACGAGCTCGGCCGGGATCGAGCGGCTGCGCGCGAGCTCGACGCTCGCGAGCGTCGGCGGCGGCGTGCGCCACAGCCGCGCCGAACCCGCCACGGTCGTCCCCGTCGGCGGCGTCCGGGCCGAGGCGATGCCGGACGCGGCGAGGACGCCCACGGCCGCGGGCGGGTACACGAGCGCGTCGACCTCGGGGCGCACGACGGGCTCGCCGACCGCGGGGATCTCCGAGGCCGCCACCGCGTCGAGCTCCTGGCCGAGCGTCCCGAACCGCGGCGGTGCCTGCCGCTCGCCGCGCAGGGCCGCGAGGCCGGTCGGGCTCGAGCGGTCGGCGAGCCAGCGGGCAGCCGTCGCGAACGCGGCGTCCACGCTCGCGGGCTCCGGGACGAGCGCGGCGAGCGCGACGCCGCGGTTGCGGATGCGCGCCGCGTCCACGGCTCGACGCGTGAACGGGAGCGGCTTCCGGGGGCCGATCTCGACCTGGTAGTACGGGATCTCGGGCCCGCCGGGCGACTCCGTCGCGCGCGCGACCAGGTCGAGCTCGTTCAGCGCCTCGATCACCTCGCCCTTCGGCGTCCGGCGGTTGTCGTCGTCGCCCGGCGGTCCCCAGACGCCGACCGGGAAGGCGCCGTGCGGCCGCGCCGACGCCGCGAAGGGGAACGCCTGCACCGTCCCGCGCACCCACGAGAGCTCGATCGTCGGCGCGATCGAGCCCGTGCCCATCGGCGCCACGCCCAGCGCCCGGCTCGGGGTCTGGTGCGGCACGAGGGCGGCGCCGCCCCCGGCCCCCCGGACGTCGGTGGCCGGGACGGTGCTCGTCAGCACGAGCGAGAACTCGGCGACGACGACGAACGGACGGTCGGACGAGCCGTCGGGTGTCGGCGCGTCGCCGCCGGACGGCTGCGCGCCGGACGAGACCACGACCGCGAGCGCCCGCGCGCCGCCGACGCTCCCGCGCTCGAGGTACTTGTCGATGAACGCGCCCGCGCCGAGCGGGTCGGCGCGATGCTGCGTCGAGCTGCCGAACTCGACGGTGAGCCCGACCGGCCCCACCTCGAACGTCGCCTTGCCGTGGAAGTCGGGCCCCTCGACCTCGATCCTGCAGCCCAGGTGGACGGAGATCGTGATCTCGCCGAACAGCCAGGTGTCGATCGTGACGCCGGCGGCGATCCGCGCGTACGCCGACACCTTGTAGCGGAACGGGTCGAAGTAGACGATCCCGTGCGCGCCGAAGCGCACCTCCGCCCAGGCGGGCCCGAACTCGGCCGACGCCTCGAAGTCGCCGCCGGCCATCACCGCCTCGGACGTGAGCGCGAAGTAGCTCCCGGCCTTGATCACGATCGCGTCGCCGATCCCCCAGCGAAGCCCGAGCCGTGGCACCTGCGGGTATCCCGGCTTGTTGAAGTCCGGGTGGTAGCCCCCGAGCGTGAGCACGAACTCGCCGCGGTACTCGCCCTTGAACCAGGTGACGAACGCGAACCCGCCGGTGAGTCGCACGTCGGGATACAGCAACCAGGAGTTGTCGGTGAGCTGTCCCTGCACCCAGATCACGCCCTCCGAGCTGGAGAAGCGGACGAGCAGGGCGATCTCGATCGAGACGAGCGCGACCTGCGGCCGCGGGAGCGCCATCCGCGCGAGCCCGAGCAGGCTGATGTCGAGCCCGTCGCCGACCTCGACCGCGACGACCGCGATCCCGTCGACGAGCGCGAAGCTGTTGAACGAGATCCCCGCCGCGAACCAGAAGGTGCCGCGCTCCATCGGGAAGAAGGCCCCGAGCGAGCGCAGCTGGTCCATCGGGTCGACCGGCGAGGCGGCGATGTCGAGCGCCTGGATCAGCGGGTAGTCGCCGAACCGCGAGAGGTCGGTCGGCACGACGAGGGCGCGGTTGATCCCGAACCCGCCGCCGATCCCGGTGAGGAAGAACGCCGGCGGCCCGCCGATCGGGCCGATCACGGCGCCGACGGCGAAGAACGCGACGAACCGCTGACCGTCGTCCACGCCCTCGCCGTAGCCGCCGTAGATGGTGATCCCGTACACGCCGAAGCGCGCGAGCAGCATCCCGAGGTACTCGACGTTCGGCGGCGTCCCCGACTTGAGCAGCCCGCCCGAGACGGTCAGCCCGGCGAGGTCGGCGCTGACCGCGAGCCCTGCGAGGTCGACCTCCCAGTTGCCGGGGTTGAAGAAGTCGCCGCGCGAGACGAGGTACGTGATCTGGAGGTCGTCGACGGCGCACGTCAGCCCGAACAGCGAGACCGACCCGTCCATCAGCAGCGAGATCCGCTCGACGCGCTGCTGCGGCATCGTGACGCCGAGCCCGACCTGTTCGAGGTACAGCGGGCCGAAGCCCTTCTGGATCGCGATCCACCACGGGCCCTCGCCCGGGCCGGCGCGCAGGGTGACGTGGACGGGGTCGGTCCCGTGCTGCTGGATCGCGAGCGACGGCGAGAACGCCGGCTTCGGGGGCTGGCTGCCGGAGTCGCGCAGGATCCCGCTCGCAATCCCGTTGCCGCCGCTCGCGCCCGACGCGGAGACGGCGAGGTTGGCGAACGCGAGCTGGATCCCCGCGCCCTTCGGGACGCCGACGCCGAGCCGCGCGAACGTGTGGAGCGCGATCGACTCGAGCGTGACGCCGACGTCCACCAGCGGCCCGCTCGTCTTGCCGATCCGCAGCCCGAGGCCGTTCACGGTCAGGCTCGGCTCGAAGCGCAGCGGACCGGCGGCCGGGACCAGCCCGACGAACAGGCCGCCGCTGCCCGGCGGGTTCCCCTCGATCCACTCGTCGTCGTTCTCCAGCCAGAGCGTCACGTCGCCGGAAACGAGCTCCGTGCGCTTCGTGAGCCCGACCTGCACGCCGATCACGCCGGCGTCCGAGAGGAAGCGGAGCTCCATCCCCTCGTGCGTGAGCGAGAGCCCGGCGGCGGCGACGTTCGCGGCGAGCTTCTGCGCCCGGTCGAGCGCCGTCTCCGGGTCGAACACGCCGTCGAGGAGCGCCGTCGGCGCGGCGACGTCCTCGAGCAGCACGCCGCGCAGCAGGTCGCGCACCTGCTTCGCGCCGACCGCCGTGTCGAGCAGCCCCTGCACGGCGCCGGTGCCGAGGGCCACGGCCGCGACGAGGTCGGCGACCGCCTCGACCGCGCGCAGGGCGACCGCGGCCGGGTCGGCGTCGTCCGTGGCCAGCGCGATCGGCCCGTCGCTCGCGATCAGCGCGAAGGAGCCGTCGTCGAGCAGCCAGCGGGCGCCGAAGCGGTGCGTGTCGTCGACCGCCAGGCCCGCCGCGACCCGCCGCCCGCCCGCGGGGGCGGCGCCCGCCGCCACGGTGACGAACGGCCGCAGCGTGATCGTGTCGGCGGCGATCGCGGCAGGGCCGAGCGCGAGGGTGAGCTCGTCCAGCCCGGCGTCGGAGAGCGCGAGCGTGAAGCCCAGCCGCTCGATCCCGGGGACGGCGAGCCCCGCCCCGCTCACCGCCACGCGCCCGTCGCTCGGGGCCCAGGCGAGCGCGATCCCTGCGACCGCCGCCGTGAGCTCGGTGGGCGTCGCGGTCACGCTCACGCTCCCGGGCACCACCGCGTCCACGAGCGGCGCGAGCGTCGTCAGCCCGGTCGAGACGATCGACGGCACCGCGGTCGCGAGCGCGGCGACAGGGTCGGCCGCCCAGGCGGCGAGCGCGTCGCCGTCGAACGCGCGCGGCGTCCCCGACCGGAGCGCGAGCGCGTCGCCGACCCCCGCGACCGCGGGCCCGACCGGCGCGGGCTGCGCGGCGAGCCGGTCGAGCAGGAAGGGCAGCGCCCGCTCGGCCGCCGCGGCGAGCCCGCCCAGGCCGGCGAACGGGACGAGCGGGACGTCCGCCCCGGTCGAGGGGCGCAGGAAGACCTCGACGCCGCTCGCTCCGAGCCGCACGTGAACCGCCTCGCGGCCGGCGGCCGCCCCGGTCAGCCCGGCGTGGAGCGCGAGCGTCGCGCGGGGCGGCCCGCTCGCGGGAACCGTCAGGCCGGCCGCGAGGCCCGCCGCGAGCCGGCCGAGCGGGGTCGCGATCGGCGTCCACGCGGCGGTGTCGACGCCGAGCTCGAGGGCGAGGTCGGCGCCGTCCGCGCGCACCGAGAGCGAGACCCCCTCGTCCAGCGGCAATGGGTCGCCGGCGCTGCCGCCGAGCCCGGTGAGCGGTCGCAGCGCGTCCAGGAGCGCCTGCGCCTTCGCCGGCTGCCCGCCGATCGACTCCGCGCTTCGCAGCCAACCCGCGGGGTCGTCGAGCAGGCCGGCCAGCGGCCGCAGCGGCCTGAGCTCGTCACCCGGGTCGCCGCCGAGCATCCCGAGCGCGTCGAGGACGGCGTCGACGACCGGCCGCGCCTCCTCGTCCGCCAGCCGCATCACCTCCAGCGCGACGTGGGCGCCGAGGCTCGGGGCGGCGCGCGCGAGCACGGCGGCGATCGCGTCGGCGCTCGGCTCCGGCCACAGCGCGACCTCCTCGACGGGCGCCGACGGCCGCGCCCAGCGCAGCGAGGCCGCGAAGGGCGCCAGGACGACGTCGAGGAGGAGCGCCCCCGCCGCGCCGGGCGGTCCTTCCGGCCCCACGGTCAGGCTCCCGCCGATGCCCGCAGGCCCGGCCGTGAGCTCGCCGCGCCAGCCGAACAGGCCCGCGCCGGCGCCGCCGGCGCTCACGTGCACGGTGCGCGCGTCGAGGTCGACCGCGGCGCCGAGCGGGCCGAGGAGCCCCTGGAGCGCGACCTGGATCGCGTCCCGCGCGGCGGCGAGGCGCGCCGCGACGAGGCCGGCGGGGTCGTGGACGAGCTGCTCGAAGGCGGTCGGGACGGAGCCGCCCGCGGCGACGAGGCCGAGCTGCTCCAGGAGCCCGGCGAGCGCGGCCGCGACCGGGTTGGCGACGTCGGCGACGAGTCGCTGGACGGCCACCGAGAGCAGCAGCCGGGCCTCGGGCGCGAGCGACACGGCGTCGGGATCGGTCCCGAGCACGAGGCGCTCGCGGTCGATCCCGAGCGCGCGTGCGTCGTGGAGCGTGATCGACGTCCGGCCGGGGCCGGCGCCGCCGAGCGGGACCGTGACGTCGGCGCTCACCATCCGCAGCGCGACGTCCGGCCCGGCGGCGAGCCAGCCGAGGCGGTCGCGCACGATCAGCCGTGCGCTCAGCTCGCGGTCGTGGACGACGCCGCCCGCGCGGTCGTAGCCCGCGAGCGTGACGAGCGCGTCGCCCTCGACGACGAGCGTCCCGGTGGTCGTCGGCGGCAGCGCCAGCCGCACCCCGGCACGGACGCCGGTGGGGTCGGGCGGCGGCGTCGCGGCGCGCGCGCGTGCCCGTGCGGCCAGGCCCGCTGCGACGATCGCCGTCTGGGCCCGCCCCACCTGTTCGGCCGTGACGGCGCCGAGCACCGCGGTGGTGGTGAGCCCCGCGCGGGGCGCCGGAAGCGCGGTCGCAGCCGGGCGGAGCTCCACGGCGGGGTCGGCGAGGTCGGCGACCGCGGCCAGCGCGCCGACGAGGTGCCGGCCGAGCGCGAGATCCTCGTCCTCGTCCGCCGCGGGCTGCGGCAGCAGCCGCTGCAGCAGGCGCAGCGCGTCCGCGGTCGGTTGCGTCGAGACCGCGGTCAGTGACACGGGGCCGAGCGCCGTGCCGACGGTGACGACGTCGGCGACGGCGGCCTGGTCCTGCGCGGCGAGGCGCGCCGCGTGCCCCGCTCCGTCCAGCGCGACGACGGCGAGGTCGGCGCCGAGCGGGGCGAGCGCGTCGAGCACCCGGCGCAGGCGCGCCGCCTGCCCGACGGTGCCGTCGTCGTCGCCGGAGGCGAGGCGGCACGCTGCGCGCTCGCCGAGCGCGACGAACCAGTCGCCCGCGGCGGCGGCCGGCGCGGCGAGCATCTCGGGCGCGAGCCCGGGAGCCGTGAGGTCGACGCGGCGGCCGGCCGGGGCATCCGGCCAGGATGCGGCCCCGACGGCGACGTACACGGTCGTCGCCGGAACACGCCCGAGCAGGTCCTCGAGGTCGAGCCGCGCGAGCAGCTGACCCGCGGCGAGGGCGTACCGCTCGACCGTGACGCCGTCGGGCGCGGTCTCCGGCGGCGCGATCCGGCCGTCGCCGCCCGTCCACCGCGTGCCCAGTGCCGCGAGCCCGCCGGCGACGTCCCGCCCGTACGCGAGGTCGCGGACCTCGGCCGACACCTGCGCCTCGGCGGCGATCGCGTCCGCGAGCGCGTCGGGCGGCAGCGCGGCGTCGCCGGGGCGCCAGCCCCGGATCGACTCGGGCGCCGCGACGACGCGCGGCTCGAGCCCCGCCGGCGGGAACCACACCGCCAGCTCCGGCACTCCGGCGCCGAGGTCGAGCGCGAGCCGGTACGGGTCGTCGGGGTGGCCGCTGCCCTCGATCGCGCCGCCGATCGGGCCGGCGGCAGTGAGCAGGTCTGCGAGGACGCCGAGCGCCGCGGGCCCGAGCTCGCTCAGGGCCAGCTCGGGGATCCACGCGGCGAACGCCGCCGCGGGATCGGCCACGAGTTCCGCGAGGCGCAGCGCCGGCCGGCCGACCTCGACGCGCCCGCTCCAGCCCAGCAGCCCGACGACGTCCCCGACGATCCCGGGGAAGAGCGCGGCGAGGCGGCCGAGGAGCGCCTCGATCGCGTCCCACGCCTCGGTGGGAAGCGTGACGGAGCCGTCGGCGGCGACGACGGGCAGCACGACCGGGAACGCGTCGTCCTCGAGGTGCAACGTCAGCGCGGGCGCGTCGAGGCGGGCAGCGAGGCCGCCGGCCGCCGACCACGCGAGCGCGACGC
>DATIDD010000031.1:0-36740 GCA_035456465.1 Gaiellaceae bacterium
CTAGGGCCGGAGCACCGCCCGCCGCGGGCCCGCGACGAAGCCCGCCTCCACGAGGAGCGGCATCAGCGCGCTCTCGGCCACCGGCTGCCCGTCGAACCGCTCGACGGCCAGGCGCTTGGCGCCGCCGCCACGGACGTAGGAGACGAGGGCCGCCAGCGCGGGCCGAAGCCAGTCCTCGGACGGGTCGCGGAGCGGGACGAGCGAGCGTCCGCCGCGGTCGACGAAGAGGGCGGCCTCGCCGCCGAGGAGCACGACCTGGGCGCCGGCGACCCGGGCGGCGCGGGCGCCTGCCCGTCTCGGCCACGGGAGCGCCGCGCCGTACGGCTGCGCCGGGTCGGAGGCGGCGAGCACGAGCGCTTCGGGTGCGTTCTCGTCCTCCTCGCGCGGCCGCAGCTCCCGGAGCCGCTCGACGGCGCCGGGCAGCGCGAACTGCGCACCGCCGAGCCCCTCGACGAAGTAGCCGCGGCGGCAGGTGCCGAGCACCTCGAGCGAGCGCAGCTCGCCGTAGACGGCGCCGTACCCGCCCGTGATGCCCTCGGCGCGGACGGCGTCGCGGGTGACGATCCCGTGGCGCTCCAGCAGCAGCTCCGCGAGCGCGCGCCGGTCGGACGGGCCGGGGAAGAGCCGGTCGGCGAGCGACCAGCGGCCCTGCGTCGCCGTGATCCCGCGGGCGCGACGCCGCTCGAAGCGGCGGCCGCGGCGCTCCGCCGTCGGGATCCCGTAGCGGCGCTGCGCGCGCAGCGGCGCCCAGGCGTCGTTCGTCACCTCTCCGGCCCAGACGAGGTCCCAGAGCGCGGGCAGCGCCGCCTCGCCGGCGAGCTCCGTCGCCGCCAGCAGGTCGGGCCAGAACTCCGCGCTGCGCGCGAGCGCGCCCCGGATCGCCTCGTGCGCCTCGCCCTCGGGCCGCGGCGCGCCCCCGGGCCGGCCGAGCGCGGCGGCGTCCTCGCGGAAGAAGAGCGCGACGCGGTCGAGCCCGGCGCCCACCCAGACGACCTCGCCCGAGGCACACAGCGCATCGAGGTCGCTCGGCCGGTAGCCGGGCACGCGACGCGGCAGCACGTCCGACTCCCAGAGCGCCACCGGCAGCGCCAGGGCCTGGAGCGGGACGAGCGCCTCGCGGAGCGTCGCCCGCCGGTCGATCCCGTGCCAGGCCGGCAGGAAGCGGCCGAGCGCCCGCTGCTCCGCCGGCTCCACCTCCTTCCGCAGCGCGGCGAGCGAGGCGCGGCGCAGCCGGCGGAGGACGTCCGGGTCGCACCACTCGCGCTCGGTCCCGCCGGGGCGCAGCTCGCCGCGGACGAGCCGGTCGTCGCGCTCGAGCTCGCGCAGGACGGGCTCGACGTCGATCCCGAAGTGCGCGGCCGCCTCCGCGGTCGTGAACGGCCCGCGGCCGCGCGCGAAGCGGACGACGAGCGAGCGGAGCGGCTCCTCCCCGCCCTCGAGGAACGCCTCCGGGAGCCCGCCCGGCGGCATCACGCCGAGCGCGTCGCGGTAGCGTCCCGCGTCCTCGGCGGCGATGATCGCGTCGCTGCCGGCGAGGCGGGCCCTCACGGCACGACGCTCGCGCAGCAGCGTCTCGGCGAACCCCGCGTCGTACTCGCCCTCGAACAGGTGGCCGCGGAGCCGCAGGCGGTCGTGCAGCTCGTCGGCGTTGCGCGGCGTCGGCCGGAGCGAGGCCTCGACCTCCTCGACCGCGGCCGCGTCGAGCAGGTCGCGCAGCTCCTCGGCGCCGAGCAGCTCGCGCAGGAGCTCGCGGTCGAGCGACAGCGCCTGTGCGCGGCGCTCGGCCGGCGGCGTGTCGTCCTCGTACATGTACGTGGCGACGTAGTCGAACAGCAGCGACGCCGAGAACGGCGAGGCGCTGGCCGTCTCCACGTCGACGACGTCGAGCTCGCGCGTGCGCAGCCGGCGCAGGACGTCCTTCAGCGCCGGCAGGTCGAACACGTCCTGGAGGCACTCGCGGTAGGTCTCGAGGATCACCGGGAACGAGCCGTGCTTCCGCGCGACCTGGAGCAGCGACTGCGCCTTGAGCCGCTGCTGCCAGAGCGGCGTTCGCTCCCCGGGGCGGCGGCGCGGGATCAGCAGCGCGCGGGCGGCGTTCTCGCGGAAGCGCGCGCCGAACAGGGCCGTCTGGCCCACCTCGTTGACGACGAGCTCCTCCAGCTCCTCCGGCTCGATCAGGACGTCGTCCACGGGCGGCGGCGCGTCGGCATCGGGCAGGTGGAGCGCGATCCCGTCGTCCGACCAGAGCGCCTGCACCTCGAGGCCGAGCGAGTCCCGCAGCCGCGCCTGCAGCGCCATCGACCACGGCGCGTGCACCCGCCCGCCGAACGGCGTGAGGATGCAGAGCCGCCAGTCGCCGATCTCGTCCCGGAACCGCTCGACGACGACCGTGCGGTCGGACGGCACGGCACGCGTCGCCTCCTGCTGCTCGCGCAGGTAGGTGAGGAGGTTGCCGGCGGCCCGCTCGTCGAGCAGGTAGTCGTCGCGGAGCCGCGTGCGGGCAGCCTCCTCGGAGAGCGCCACCAGCTCGCGCGAGGCGGTGCCGATCGCGGCGCCCAGCTCGTACGGCCGACCGACGCCCTCGCCCTTCCAGAACGGGACCGCGCCCGGCACGCCCGGCGCCGGCGAGACGAGCACGCGGTCGCGCGTGATCTCCTCGATCCGCCACGTCGACGCGCCGAGCAGGAACGTCTGGCCCGCGCGCGCCTCGTAGACCATCTCCTCGTCGAGCTCGCCGACGCGGCCGCCGCCGTCGACGAGGTGGACGCCGAAGAGGCCGCGGTCGGGGATCGTCCCGGCGTTCGTGACCGCGAGCCGCCGCACCCCCTCCCGCCCGCGCACCACGCCGCCGGTCCGGTCCCAGACGATCCGCGGCCGCAGCTCCGCGAACTCGTCCGAGGGGTAGCGGCCGGCGAGCATGTCCAGCACGTTCTCGAGCTGCTGGCGCGACAGGTCGGCGAACGGGTAGGCGCTGCGGACGAGCTCGTGGAGGTCGTCGACGCGGATCTCCTCCTCGGACGCGATCGCGACGATCTGCTGCGCCAGCACGTCGAGCGGGTTGCGCGGGATCGCGGTCTCCTCGATCGCGCCCTCGCGCATCAGCTTCGCCACCACGGCCGACTCGAGCAGATCGCCGCGGAACTTCGGGAAGATGCGCCCCTTCGAGACGGCGCCGAGCTCGTGGCCGGCGCGCCCGACGCGCTGGAGCCCGCGGGCGACCGACTTCGGGCTCTCGACCTGGACGACGAGGTCGACCGCGCCCATGTCGATCCCGAGCTCGAGGCTCGACGTGGCCACGAGGCAGGGGATGCGACCGCCCTTGAGCAGCTCCTCGACCTCGACGCGCTGCTCGCGCGCGAGCGAGCCGTGGTGGGCGCGCGCGAGTTCCCTCCCCGCCAGCTCGTTGAGCCGGAGCGCGAGCCGCTCGGCGAGTCGCCGGTTGTTGACGAACACGATCGTCGAGCGGTGCGCCTCGACGAGCTTCAGCAGCTCGGGGTAGATCGAGGGCCAGATCGAGCGCGCGCCGAGCTCGGTGCCGGCGTCCATCTCCTGCCCGTCCGCGGGCACCGGGTAGGAGAGCGACGCGTTCGACGGCAGCTCCCGGAGATCCTCGACGGGCACGGTCACGAGCAGGTCGAGCTCCTTGCGGACGCCGGCGTCGACCAGGCGAATCGGCCGTGCTCCCGAGACGAAGCGGCCGATCTCCTCGAGCGGGCGCTGCGTGGCCGAGAGGCCGATCCGCTGCATCGGCCTGTCGACGAGGCGCTCCAGGCGCTCGACGCTGATGGCCAGGTGGGCGCCACGCTTCGTCCCGGCGACCGCGTGCACCTCGTCCACGATCAGCGTCTCGACCCGCCGCAGCAGCTCGCGGGCCTGCGAGGTGAGCAGGAGGTAGAGCGACTCCGGCGTCGTGATCAGGATGTCGGGCGGGTCCTTGAGCATGTCGCGCCGCTCCTTCTGCGGCGTGTCGCCGGTGCGGACGGCGACGCGGAGCTGCGACCGGAGGCCTGCGAGCGGCCCGCGGAGGTTCCGCTCGATGTCGTAGTTGAGCGCCTTCAGCGGAGAGACGTAGAGCAGGCGGAGACCTTCGCCCGGCGCCGCGCTCAGGCGGTCGATCCCGGAGAGGAAGGCCGCGAGGGTCTTCCCCGACCCCGTCGGCGCCTGGACGAGGACGTGCTCGCCGCTCGCGATCGCAGGCCACGCGAGCTCCTGCGCGGGCGTCGGCCCGGCGAAGGCGCGCTCGAACCAGGCGCGCGTGCGCGGCGAGAAGGCGTCGAGCGGCCCGGGCACCACCTGAGGGTACCCCCCGGGGTGCGTCCTCCCGCTACGCCAGCCAGTACACGAGCAGCAGGATCGCGACGAGCACGAGCACGACGGCTCCGATCGCCATGCTCACGCCGCCGAGCGCGAGCCAGGGCGTCCGCTCCGAGCGCCCGCGGTCGGCCTCGCGCGCGAGGTCGGCGACCTTCTCCGTGGGCTTGTTCGTGTCCATGCCGCTCAGGTGCCCGCGCCGCCGCGCCGCCACACATCGCCGAGGTTGGGGCCGCCGTTCGGGGGCCGCCGGTAGGGTTCGTGCCGATGGCGACGCGCCCCGACCGCCTGTGGTTCACGGACGACGACGAGGCGAACGCCCTGCTCGCCCGCGACCCGCTCGCGCTGCTGATCGGATTCGCGCTCGACCAGCAGGTGACGGTGCAGAAGGCGTTCGCCGGGCCGCGCGAGCTCGAGCGCCGGGTCGGCCGGCTCGACGCCGCCGAGCTCGCCGGGATGGACACGGCGGCGCTCGAGCGCGTGTTCGCGGAGCGCCCCGCGCTGCACCGGTTCCCGGGAGTGATGGCGAGGCGCGTCCAGGAGCTGTGCCGCGCGATCGTCTCGGAGTACGGCGGCGACGCCGCGCAGGTGTGGGAGGGCGCCGCCGACGGGGACGAGCTGCGCCGGCGGATCGCCGCGCTGCCCGGGTTCGGCGAGATGAAGGTCAAGTCGCTCGGAGCCGTGCTGGCGAAGCGCTTCGGCGTCGAGAGCGCGGCCGCGCTCGTGCCGCCGCATCCGACGCTCGGCGACGTCGACTCGCACCAGGCGCTGCTCGACTACCAGGCGGCCAAGCGGGCGCACAAGGCGTCCCTCCGGGCCGCCGCGGCGCGCTGATCGAGCTCCGGACGCTGACCGACGGCGGCCAGGACGCGGCCTCCGTCGCCGGCGACGCCGCCGCCTTCCTCGCAGCCGCCGAGCGGACGCTCGACCTCGCCCTCTACGACCTCCGGCTCGACGGCGACGCGGAGCGACTCGTGCTCGGGGCGCTGACGGGCGCCGCCGCGCGGGGCGTCGCCGTGCGGCTCATCTACAACGTCGACCACCCGTTCCCGGTCCCCGTGCCCCCACCCCCGGAGACGGTGCCCGAGGACGTCGAGGCGCTGCCCTTCCCGACCCTCGCCATCGCCGGCGTTCCCGACCTGATGCACCACAAGTACGTGATCCGCGACGCGACGGACGTCTGGACGGGGTCGACGAACTGGACGAACGACTCCTGGTCGCGGCAGGAGAACGTCGTCGTCAGGGTCGCGTCGTCCGAGCTCGCCACCGCCTACGGGCTGAACTTCGACGAGCTGTGGCGCGGCGAGGAGGTCGTCGAGACGGGCGACGTCGAGCCGCGCCGGATCTCGCTCGGCGGCACCCGCGTCCGGCCGTGGTTCTGCCCGGCGTACGGCGAGGCGCTCTCGCACCGGATCGCGGGCGCGATCGGCCGCGCGAAGCGCCGGATCCGCGTCGCCTCACCCGTGCTCACCTCCGGGCCCGTGCTGGCGACGCTCGCGGAGGTGGCCGGCGAGGGCCGCTGCGACCTGTCGGGGATCGTCGACCAGACGCAGGTCGAGGACGTGTTCTCGCAGTGGCGCGCGCAGGCGGTGTCGACGTGGAAGATCCCGCTGCTCGAGACGGTGCTGACGCGCGGCGGGTTCTCGGGCAAGCGCTCGATCCCGTGGTCGCCGGGCAGCCTGCACGACTTCATGCACGCCAAGGTGACGATCGCGGACGACATCGTCTTCGTCGGCAGCTTCAACCTCTCCCGCTCAGGCGAGAAGAACGCCGAGAACGTGCTCGAGCTGCGCGACGCCGCGCTCGCCGACCGCCTGGCGGCGTTCGTCGACGAGATCCGCGTCCGCTATCCGCCCGCGGCCGTCCCCGGGTAGCCGGACGGCGGGGTCGCCGGACTAGACTCGGCGCGTGAGGCCCTGTCGCTTCGTGCCGGCGCTCGCGCTCGTCGCGATCGTCGCGGCGGGCTGCGCGGGCGGGACGACGGAGACGGTCACGACCACGGTGCCGGCCGGGACCGGGACGAGCGGCGGGCTCGCCGCGCCGGCGGAGCGCACGTACTACGGGCACATCGACTCGCTCCCGCGCGTCGAGGGCCGCTGGGAGCTCCGCTTCGACCCGGCGTGGTTCCTCTCCGGCGAGACGGCGAACCGGGCGGCCGCCGAGGACGGCGCCGTCGAGCCGGGCCAGCCCGTCCCGAACGACAACTACGTCGTCGAGGAGGGCCACCGGCTGCTGACGTTCTTCGTCGCCGACGACGCCGACGTGCGCGTGCTGACCCGTCAGGGCGATCAGCTCGGGCCGACGAAGGTCTCCGTCGAGGACCTCGCCGCGATCGTCGCCGGGACGAGCGACATCGAGCTGTTCGAGACGCTCCAGAGCGGCGTCTGGATCGGCGTCGACAACGACACGGTGCGGACGATCGAGCAGCAGTACCGGCCCTGATGCCGGCGGCGCCGCGGTAGCAGGCGCGGCGCTACGAGACGCCGGCGAGCAGGAACGCGCGCGACTCGCGCACCATCTCTCGCGCGACCACGAGCCGCTGGATCTCCTGCGTCCCCTCGTAGATCTGCGTGATCTTGGCGTCGCGCATGAACCGCTCGACCGGGTACTCCTTGATGTATCCGTAGCCGCCGAGGATCTGCACGGCCTCGGTCGAGGCGAACATCGCGACGTCGCCGCACTTGAGCTTCGCCATCGCCGAGGCCTTCGTCAGCTCGGGCCCGTCGATCCCCTCGTCGGCCATTCGCCCGAAGCGGTACAGCAGGCCGCGCGCGGCCTCGCACTCGGTCTCCATGTCCGCGAGCTTCGCCTGGATCAGCTGGTGCTGCGCGATCGGCTTCCCCATCGTCTCGCGCGTCTTCGCGTACTCGAGCGCGTAGTCCGTCGAGCCCTGCGCGATCCCGAGCGCCTGCGCCGCCACGCCCGGCCGCGAGCGGTCGAGGATCCGCATCGCGAGCTTGAAGCCCTCGCCCTCCCGGCCGAGGAGGTGCGCCGCCGGCACGCGCACGTCGTCGAAGGCGAGCTCGCCGGTGGTCGAGCCGCTGATCCCCATCTTGGGCTCGAGCCGCGCGACCTCGAACCCCGGCGCGTCGGCCTCGACGACGAACGCGGAGATGCCAGCGTGGCCCGCCTCCGGATCCGTCTTCGCGAACACGGTGTAGAGCTGCGCGACGCCGGCGTTCGTGATGAAGCGCTTGCTCCCGTTCAGGACGTACGCGTCGCCGTCGCGCCGCGCCGTCGTCCGCATCGCCGCCGAGTCGGAGCCCGACCCGGCCTCGGTCAGCGCGTACGCGCAAAGCCATTCGCCGGAGGCCAGCCGCGGCAGCCACCGCTCCTTCTGCTCCTGCGTGCCGGCGAGCTTGAGCCCGAGCGAGCCGAGCTCCTGCACCGCGAGCAGCAGGCCGCTGGTGGCGCAGACCTTCGACACCTCCTCGATCGCGACGAGGCCGAGCAGCGTGCCGGTGCCGGTGCCGCCCCACTCCTCGTCGAAGAGGAGGCCGAAGACCTCGTGCTCGCGGAAGAGCTCGACCACGTCCCACGGGAACTCGTGCGAGGCGTCGATCTCGGCGGCGCGCGGCGCGATCCGCTCGCGGGCCAGCTCGCGCACGAGATCACGGAGCTCGCGCTGCTCGTCGGTGAGGACGTCCCAGGCCACCGCGCGCGATTGTACGCGGGAGGCCGAGCGCGGCTGGAGGACGGGCGCGGAGTATGCGATCCTCGTCCCGCGTGGGACGCCCGTGGACGCTCCGGAGGTCGCTCGCCCTCGCTGCAGCCGGCGCGACGCTGACGGGAGCGGTGGCCGCCACCGGCCACGGCGAGAGCGCCACGACGCCGCGGGCACGCGTCGACCCGGCCGTCCTCCGCGACGTGAGCGGCGGCGGGCGGACGGCGGTGCTCGTCCTCCTCCGCGAGCAGGTGCCGAGCCGCCGCCTGGCGTCGGGGCAGGTCGCGGCCTCGACGCTCGTTGCGACGCTCCGGCGCACGGCCGCCGCGGCGCAGGCGGACCTCGCCCGGAGCCTGCGCGCGCGCGGCGTCCCGTTCCGCCCGTACTGGATCGTGGACGCCCTGGCGCTGCGGGCGGACCGGCGCCTGGTCGCCTCGCTCGCCGCGCGCGCCGACGTGGCCGCGGTCGTCGCCGACGCCCCGTTCCGCCGCCCGTCCGAGCCGCGCGGACCGCTGACGGCGCGACGGGCCGCGGTCGAGTGGGGCGTCGAGAAGATCGGCGCGCCGGCGGTCTGGGCCCGCGGGGCACAGGGGCAGGACGTCGTCGTCGGCGTCGCCGACAGCGGCGAGCAGTGGGACCACCCCGCGCTCCGGACGCAGTACCGCGGCTGGGACGGCACGACCGCCCGGCACGACTTCGCCTGGTGGGACGCCGTGCACGGCGACGTCGACGGGAGCGGCGGGAACCCGTGCGGCTTCTCCGTCCAGGCTCCGTGCGACGACGCGGGGCACGGGACGTTCGTGACCGGGATCGCGGTCGGCGGCGACGGCGGCGACGCGATCGGCGTCGCCCCGAAGGCGCGCTGGATCGGGTGCCGGAACATGGACGAGGGCGTGGGCCGCCCGAGCACGTACGTCGAGTGCCTGCAGTTCTTCCTCGCGCCGACCGACCTCGCCGGGCGCAACCCCGACCCCGCACGACGGCCCGACGTCGTCGTCAACTCGTACGTCTGCCCGCCGGAGGAGGGGTGCGACGCGGCCGTGATCCAGCCTGCGGTCGACGCAATGCGCGCGGCCGGGATCCTGATGGCGGCCGCCGCCGGGAACGACGGCCCGCGCTGCTCCTCGCTCGCGTTCCCGCCGGCGATCTACGACTCCGTGCTCACGGTCGGCGGCAGCGAGGCGTCCGATGCGATCCGCCCCTCCAGCAGCCGCGGCCCGGTGACCGCCGACGGGAGCAGCCGCCCGAAGCCCGACCTCGTCGCGCCCGGCTCCGCGATCCGCTCGGCCTTCCCGCCGAGCGCGTACCGCGTCCTCAGCGGCACCTCCGCGGCAGCCCCGCATGTCGCCGGCGCGGTGGCGCTGCTGTGGTCGGCGTTCCCGCGGCTCCGCCGCGACGTCGACGCCACCGAGCAGCTGCTGCGGGAGAGCGCGCTGCCGCTGACGAGCCCGGACCGATGCGGCGGCGACTCGCCGACGCAGGTGCCGAACAACACCTTCGGTGCGGGCCGCCTGCAGGTGGCCGCCGCGTACGACCGCGCGGGCGGAGAGACGGCCGACACGACCGCCCCGGCGCTGACCCGGCTCCGGCTCGACCCGCGCGCGCCGCGGTCGGGCCGCGCCGCCACGGCCCGGTTCACGCTGTCCGAGGCGGCGCGCGTGACGATCCGCGTCGAGCGGAGGCTCGGCCGGCGCTTCGTGCCCGTCGGCCCGCGCGTGGCCGCGACCGGACGGACGGGAGCGAACGCCGTCCGCGTCCCGCTGCGTGCCGGCCGTCGCGGGCTCGCCCCGGGGGGCTACCGGCTCGCCGCCCAGGCACGGGACGCCGCGGGAAACACCGCCGCCGTCGTGCGCGCGCCGTTCCGCGTCCGGCGGTAGCCCGGGAGGCTCAGGCCGGGCTCGCCTCGAGCACGTCGGCGCCCGCGACCGTCGGCACGACCCGCGCGAGTCGAAGCCCCGCGGCGCCGAACAGCGCCGCGTACTCGTCGCGGCTGCGCTCGCGGCCGCCCGGGCCGACGAGCATGTTCAGGTCCGACAGCTTCGCGTCCGGCTTCTCGTTCGGCCCGCCGAGCTCCCGCTCGATCACGAGCACGACGCCTTCGTCCGCCATCGCCGCGCGGCACGCGCGGAGGATCGCGACGGCCTCGGCGTCCCCCCAGTCGTGGACGATCGACCGGAGCACGTAGGCGTCGGCGCCCGCGGGCACGCCGTCGAAGAAGCTCCCGGGCTCGATCCGGCACCGGTCGGCGACCCCCGCCTCGGCGAGGACGGCCGGCGCACGGGCGACGACGTGCGGCTGGTCGAACAGCACGCCCTCGAGCGCGGGGTGCGCGGCGAGGACGCCCGCGAGGAGCGTTCCGGTGCCGCCGCCGACGTCCACGAGCCGCCCGAACCGGCCGAAGTCGTACGCGGCCAGCACGGCCTCGGTCGCGGCCGCGCTCAGCGTCGCCATCACGCGGTCGAAGAGCGCGGCCTCCTCCGGGCGCTCCGCCCGGTAGCTCCAGACGTCGCGCCCGTGCACGAGCCGGAACGCGTTCTCGCCCGTCCGCACGCTCTGGACGAGCGCCGACCACGCCTCCCAGTGGTACGGGCGGCCGACGAACGCCGCGAAGTCGGCGAGCGAGCCGGGCTCGCCGGAGCGGAGGCAGTCGCCGACCGGCGTCGTCGCGAAGCGCCCGTTGTCGCCCTCGGCGAGGACGCCCAGGGACGCCAGCGCGCGGAGGAGCCGCGCGAGCGTCGGCGCGTGCGTCCCCGTCTCGGCCGCGAGCTCGTCCGCCGTGCGCGGGCCGTCCGCGAGCAGGTCGGCGATCCCGAGCGTCGCCGCGACGTGGATCGCCTGCGTCACCCGGTAGCCCTGGAGCAGGCGCGACAGCGCCGCGGCGGGCTCTTCGGGTGAAGCCACCCCTACTCCGGCGTTCGCAGCACGACCGACGGCGCCGACCGCTCGGCGGGCCCGTGGTGCACCGCCTCGACGTTGTTCCCGTCCGGGTCGAGCGCATAGGCGGCGTAGTACCCGGGGTGGTAGTCGCGCTCGCCGGGACCGCCGTTGTCCCGGCCGCCCGCGGCGAGCACGGCCGCGTGGAACCGCTCGACGGCCTCGCGGTCGGGCGCCTGGAAGGCCATGTGGAACGGGCCGCCGGGCGCCGCGTCGTCGCTCACGAACAGCTCGTCGATCCAGAAGAAGCCGTCGCCCTCGGCGCCGACCGGGATCCCGAGCGACTCGGCGGCCGCGCGGTAGAAGCGCTTGCTCGCCTCGAGGTCGCGAACGCGGAGGTGGACGTGGTCGAACAGCCGGCCGCGGTGAAGCTCCACGAGCGCGGAGCCTACCGCGTGCCGCAGAATGCCCCTGTGCGCATCCTCCCGACGCTGCTCGCCGCGGCGCTGCTCGCCGTCGTCGGCGGCTGCGGCGGCAGCGAGCCGAAGCAGCAGCCGGTCGAGTTCCTGGAGCAGGTCTTCGGCCATCTCTACCGCGGCGAGCACGCCGCCGCCTGGGAGAACCTCTACCCGGCGCACCAGCGCGTCGTCCCGAGGGCCGAGTACGTCGCGTGCGAGGGGCACGCGCCGCCCTTCACCGGCCGGCTCGAGCAGGTCGAGGTGCTCTCCGAGAAGGAGGAGCCGTGGCGCGTCCCCGGCGAGGGCAAGCCGCGCGACAGCAGGGCCGTGACCTACCGGATCACCGTGAGCCTCGGTGGCGCGGAGGAGCGCTTCACCGGCACGGGGCACCTGCTCGCCGTCGACGGCGCCTGGCGCTGGATCCTCAAGCCGTCGGACTTCGCGGCCTACCGCGCCGGGCGCTGCCCCGTCCTACCGGCGGACGCCTAGCGCCGGTCACGGCCGGCGCTCCCAGTCGACGTCGATGCCGCCCACCGGGATCGTGGCCAGCACGCGCGAGGAGCCGAGGCGGAAGACCGACAGCTCCCGGTCGCCCGCCGCGACCGCCCAGCGCTCGTCCGGCGACCACGCGAGCGCCGACGCCCGCTCCGCCTCCTCCGGGAGAGCGATCCGGCGGCCCAGCGCGTCGTACACGGCGAGCCCGCCCGACGAGCGCGCCGCGACGAACCGCGTCCGCGGGCTCGACCGCACGTCCTGGAACGCGTCGGCCCGGGACAAGACGCGCACGAGACGGCTCCGCTCGAACACCGCGAGGGTCTCCCCCGGCCGTCCCGCGACGCGATACGTCGCCGCGTAGCGGATGTTCCCGAGCCACGCCACGCCGGTGAGCTGCGTCCGGCGGCCGATGTAGGCGTCGAGCTCGCTCGCCCGCAGCAGCGTGGTCACGCCGCCGGGGAACGCGAACCAGACGACCCCGCCGCGGTAGAGGCCGAGCGACCCCGGCCGGCCGTAGACGGAGCACCCGACGACGCCGCGCTCGCGCTCCCGCAGCGCGGGCAGCGCGACCGCGCGACGACGGCAGTCGGGCGACGCGACGAGGAGCGTGCCCTCGACGTGCGCCCGCGTGAGCTCCTGCCGCGCCCCCTCGACCGGGTCGTGCGAGGCGGGCCCGCGCGCGTCGACGACCGCCACGGCGGCGACGGCCGCGACGGCGGCGAGGAGGAGCGCGTCGGCGAGCCTGCGCATCCGCCTACAGTGTCGCACCGTGATCCTGGAGAACGGCGTCGTCCGCACCCTCGACCCGTCGCTGCCCACCGCGCGGGCGCTCGCGATCGCGGGAGACCGCATCGCGGGCGGGGTGGGCGTGCACGAGACGGCGCTCGCGAGCCCGGAGGTGGTCGACCTCCGCGGGCGCTGCGTCGTCCCCGGCTTCACCGACTCGCACGTCCACTTCCCAACCTGGGCGCTCGCCCGCGGCGAGGTCAAGCTCGAGGGCACGCAGACGCTCGAGCAGGCGCTCGAGCGGATCGGCGCCGCCGTGGCGTCGGTGCCCGCGGGCGGGTGGCTCCGCGGGCGCGGCTGGCGCGCCGGCGACTGGGACCCCGTGACCCAGCCGACGCGCCAGGCGCTCGACGCGATCACCGGCGACACGCCCGCCGCGTTCCTCGCGCGCGACTCGCACTCGCTGTGGGTCAACTCCGCAGCGCTCGCGCGCGCCGACGGCCTCGACCTGGCGGTGCCCGGCGGCGTGGTCGAGACCGACGACCGCGGTGAGCCGACCGGCGTGCTGCGGGAGGAGTCGGCGTGGCGGTTCCGCGACCGCGTGGTCGGGGTCTCCGACGACGCCTACGTCGCGGCGATGCGCGAGGGCCTCCGCGTCTGCGCCGCGCGCGGGGTCACGTGCGTGAACGACAAGGACGGCTGGATCGGCGCGCTCCGCCTCTGGCAGCAGCTCCGCCGCGAGCTGCCGCTCACGCTCCGTGTCTGGCAGTCGCTCCCGCACGAGCTCGCCGGCGAGCTCGAGGCGGCGGGCGTCCAGTCGGGGCTCGGCGACGACTACCTCCGCTTCGGCTACCTGAAGGCCTTCATGGACGGCGCGCTCGCCTCCGAGACGGCGCTGATGGCCGACGGCCGCGGTATCCGGATCACGTCGCGCGACGAGCTCGTCGAGATCATCCGGCGCGGTATCCGCGCGCGCATCCCGGTCGGGGTGCACGCGATCGGCGACCAGGCGAACCACGACGCGCTCGACGCGTTCGAGGCGACGAGGGACGAATGGGCGCCGCTCGGCCTCCGTCACCGGATCGAGCACGCACAGATCCTGCTCCCCGGCGACGCGGAGCGGTTCGCCAGGATCGGCGTCGCCGTCTCCTGCCAGTTCAGCCACGCGCCCTCGGACCGCGACCTCGCCGAGCGCGCGTGGGCCGGAGCGACCGACCGGGCGTATCCGTGGCGCACGCTCGCCGACGCCGGCGCGCTGCTGTGCAACGGCTCGGACGCGCCGATCGAGGAGCTCGACCCGTGGGCGGGCGTCGTCGCCGGCGTCCTCCGCACGCTCGACGACCGCCCCGCGTGGCACCCGGAGCAGGCGGTCACGGTGCAGGAGGCGCTCGAAGCGACGTGCGTCAACCCCGCCTGGCTGATGGGCGACGAGCGCCGCCGGGGCAGGCTGCTCCCCGGCTTCCTCGCCGACCTCGTCGTCCTCGACCGCGACCCGTTCGCGATCGAGCCCGACGAGCTCCCGGAGGTACGGGTCGTGGCGACGATGGTCGGCGGCCGCTGGGTCCACGGCGCCCCGCCCTGGGATTGACCTCACCGCGGCGCGACCGGAATTGACCCGCGCGCCGCTCGGCGCGATCATTCCCCGTTTCCGCCCCGGCACCAGCTCAGGAGGTGTCCATGGAAGCGCAGGCCACGGCCGCGGCGCCCGCGCACTCTCTCCGGCGCGAGGCGATCGGGCTCCCGCAGGTCCTCTTCCAGTCGAAGGCGCGAGACCGGCTCGACCTCCGGCTCCACATCTTCGTCGAAGAGGAGGTCGTCGGCTTCGCAGGGCCCGACGAGCTGCCGCCCCGGCCGGCTGAGGCCCGATGACCTCGGTCGCGCCGCGCGTCGACCACGTCGTCGGGCGCGACGACGTCGTGTGGACGTTCGGGCCCGACCTCGAGCCGGTGCTCGAGGTCGAGCCCGGCGCCGTCGTCCGCTTCGAGACGAACGACTGCTTCAGCGGCCAGATCACGAGCGAGGACGACCTCGTCACCGAGATCGACTTCGAGCGCGTGAACGCGGCCACCGGGCCCGTCGCCGTGAAGGGAGCGGAGCCGGGCGACTCGCTCGTCGTCGAGCTCCTCGCCGTCGAGCCCGTCGACTGGGGCGTGGCGACGCTGATCCCCGGCTACGGGCAGCTGATCGACAAGGTGCAGGCGCCGCTGACGCGGCTGTTCTCCGTGCGGGACGGGTGGATCGAGATGAACGAGCGGGTCCGGTTCCCCGCCCGCCCGATGGTGGGCGTCGTCGGGGTCGCCACCGGCGGCGAGACGCTCACGACCGGCCAGGCCGGCACGCACGGCGGCAACCTCGACAACCACCTCCACGGGCCCGGCGCGCGGATCCTGTTCCCCGTCCGCCAGCCGGGCGGCATGTTCGCGGTCGGCGACATGCACGCGTCGATGGGCGACGGCGAGATCTGCTTCACCGGCGTCGAGATCGCCGGCGAGGTGACGGTGCGGTTCGACGTGTTGAAGGGCAAACAGGCGCGCTGGCCGGTGACCGAGCTCGCGGATCGCTGGCTCGCCCACGCGACGGCCGAGACGTTCCCGGAGGCGCTCGACCTCGTCTCGGAGGAGGCGGCGAGGCTGCTCGTCGACGAGTGGGGGTTCACGCTCGAGGACGCGTTCATCTTCCTGTCCGTCGCGTGCGACGCCGGGGTGGCGCAGGCGTGCAAGCCGGCGCCGCACTTCGGCGCGATCGCGCGGTTCGCGATCCCGCGGATCGAGGCGACGCCGCAGGCCTTCCGCACCTAGAGGGCCGGACGGGCCGTGTCCGGGGCCAGCCCCCGGGCACGGCCCGGGAGTACAATCGCGGCGATGCGGACGATGGGAGAGGTCCATGCGGCGGGTACCTGCTCGGTGGCCGCGTGCGCCGAGATCATCGGCAGCAAGTGGACGGCGCTGCTCGTCCACGACCTCTCCGAGGGGCCGCGCCGCTTCACCGAGCTCGAGCACTCGTGCGCCGGGATCAGCCCGCGCACGCTGTCCGAGCGCCTCCGCTGGCTCGAGGACGAGGGCCTCCTCGCCCGGCACAGCTACGCCGAGTCGCCGCCCCGCGTGGAGTACCAGCTGACCGAGAAGGGCCAGGCGCTGCTGCCGATCATCGACGAGATGCGCGCGTTCGGGCGCGCGTGGCTCCACGTGGAGCCGGGCGTCCCGGCCTAGCCTCGGCACGAGCCCCGCCGGCCCGGCCGCGGTCGACGACGCCGGCGCCCCGCGGCTCTCGGTCGCGTCCTGATCGGGGTTCAGTGGCGGCCCCGATGCGCTGCGGGCACCGCGTGCGCAACTTGAAGGTAGAGGTGTGCGTACAGAGGCGGTGTGCGTCTCCGTGTGGTCGTAGTGGTCGTGGTAGAGCCACCTCCGAGAACGTCGCTGAGGTCCACGCTGCTGCTCGTTCTCGCAGTCGCAGTGCTCGCCTCGGTCGTGGTGTCGTGCGGCGGCGGTGACGGCTCGACTGCTCCGAAAGACGCGGCCTGGACCGAAGAGGAAGTCACGTTCTCGGTTGGGCCGAACACGCTGAACGGGATCCTCACGTTGCCCGATTCCGAAGGGCCGCATTCGGCGGTGGTGATCGCGAGCGGCTCGGAGAGCCGAGAAGGGAGCATCCAGTCGGGGGTCACCGACGCGTATTTCGCGGATCTGGCACACCGTCTGGCGGGCGCGGGGTACGCAGCGTTTCGCTACGACTCGAAGGGCGTGGGCAGTCGAGGCGACGCGGGGCTCCAGACGCTCGACGCCAAGCGTGACGAGGTGATCGCCGCGCTCCGCCGGGTCCGGCGACACTCGTCGATTCGCGCTGACGAGGTCGGACTCTGGGGCATCAGCCAGGAGGCGTGGACGATCTCGATGGCCGCGGCAGCGGAGCCCGACGAGGTCGCCTTCATCATCCCGGTGTCGGGCGCGGGCATCTCCGTTGCCGAACAGCAGGTTTGGGGAATCGAGGCCCAAAGCCGCGCCGCCGGTCTCCAGACGCCTGACATCGAGCGCGCCACCCTCCTCGGCGGGCTGCTCGTCGATTGGCAGCTCACCGAGCCCCTCTTCCACGATGCGAACGAGAAGCTCGTCGCCAAGCTCGGCGCCGGCCCCTGGCAGGACTTCTTCACGCTCGTCTACGACTCCGACGCGCTCGGCCCTGCCGAGAACCTCAGCCGAGGCATCACGATCCTGACCTCGATCAAGGACGAGCCCTGGGCGCAGGCGCTCCACCTCGAAGAGCTCTACCTCCCTCGACTGCGCAGCGTCGCGCCCGAGCAGATCGAGCAGCTCAAAGCAGCTTCTGGGCAATCGCTGCTGATCGATCCCCGCGACTCCCTCACTCGCGTCACGAGCCCAGTGCTCGCGTTCTTCGGTGAGGACGACATCGTCCAGCCCACAGACCGAAGCGCCAAGCTCTACGCCCAGTACCTCGACGAGGCCGGCAACGACGACGTGACCATCGTGATCCTCCAGGGGGTCGGGCACGACATCTCGCCCTCGAGCCCCGGCTATTGGGATCGACTGGTGCAGTGGCTCGACGAGCGATGAGGGGGCGACATCGCGGCGAGCGCCGTCGCAGCCCACGGCCTCACTTCGAACCCGCGATTCCACCGCGGTACCCGACCGCGCACGAGGAGGCCCGCTCCGGGACGGCGCCGGTGCCGCGCTAGCGCAGCTCGCGCCAGGCCGTGAACAGCTCGCGCGCGGCCGCGATCCCGAGCGGCACGTACTCCACGAGGATGCGCTCGTTCGGCGAGTGGATGTTCGAGTCCGGGAGGGCGAACCCCGTCAGCACCGCCGGGACGCCCTTGTGGGCGAGCGCCGGGACGATCGGCAGCGTCCCGCCGGAGCGGATCAGCAGCGGCCGCGTCCCGAGCGCGCGCTCGAACGCGTCGAGGCCGAGCCGGATCGCCGGCGCGTCCGTCGGGACGAGCCCTGGCTCGCTCCACGACCACAGCTCGACCGTGACCTCGGCCCCCTCCGGCGCAGCCTCCTCGACGAGCTGCTCGAACGCCGCCGCGACCACGTGCGGATCCTGGCCCGGCGCCAGCCGGATCGACACGTTCGCGACCGCCTCGACCGGCAGCACCGTCTTCTGCAGCAGCGGCGAGCCGCCCCCGATCCCGTTCACGTCGAGCGCCGTCTCCGCCCACGTGCGCAGGTAGAACTCCTCCGCCGCGTGCGGGTCGACCGGCCGCGCGCCCTGGCCGCCGAGCTCCTCCTCGCCGCCCGGGAGCGCCGACCAGCTCGCCCGCTCCTCGTCCGTGACGGGCGCGATCCCCGCCCGTAGCGGCTCCGGCGAGCGACCGCCCCTCGGGACGACCGCGGCCAGGATCTGCGTCAGCGCGTGCATCGCGTTCAGCGCCGCACCGCCGTACATCCCGGAGTGGAGGTCGCGCGCCCCGGTGCGGACGGTCAGGTGGAAGTAGCAGAGGCCGCGCGTCGCGACATTGAACGCCGGACGACCGCGCGCGACCATGTCGCTGTCGAAGATCACGGCGGCGTCTGCGCCGCGCTCGTCGGCGGCGAGGAAGTCCACGATCGAGTGGCCCCCGGTCTCCTCCTCGCCGTCACACGCGAAACGGAGGTTGACGGGCAGCGCGCCCTCGGCCGCGAGCTGCTCCGCGGCCTTCACGAGCAGGTACAGCTGACCCTTGTCGTCGGCGACGCCGCGACCGTAGAGCCACTCGCCGCGGACGGTCGCGTCGAACGGCTCGCTCTCCCAGCGGTCCAGCGGGTCGGGAGGCTGGACGTCGAAGTGCCCGTAGCAGAGGACCGTCGGCGCGGCGTCGGCGTCCTTCGAGGCGCGGAGCTCGCCGACCGCCAGCGGCTGGCCCTCCCACTCGACGAGGTCGGCGGTGCCCCCGGCGCCACGGATCCGCTCGCACAGCCACTCGCCCGCCGCACGGACGTCGGCCCCGTGCGCGGGGTCGGCGCTGATCGAGGGGATGCGGAGCCACTCGGCGAGCTCCGCGAGCAGCTCGGGAGGCGGCGTCGAGCTCACGGCCGCGCAGCCTAACGGCTGCGCCGACTACGCCACGTCGCGCAGCGCGTTCGCGCCCGCCAGCGCCCGCAGCTTCTTCAGGCACTGGTTCTCGATCTGGCGGATCCGCTCCCGGGTGACGTTGAACGTCCGGCCGACCTCGTCGAGCGTGCGCGGATGCTCCCCGTCGAGCCCGTAGCGGAGCTCGAGGACCCGCCGCTCGCGCGCCGACAGCGAGTCGAGGATCCGGAGCAGCGCCTCGCGGCGCATGTTCTCCTCCGCGACCTCGTCGGGCAGCGGCTGCTCCTCGTCGGTGATGAAGTGGCCGAACTCGGACTCCTCCTCGTCGCCGACCGGCTTCTCCAGCGACACGGGCGTCTGCGCGCTCCGGCGGATGTGGTCGACCTCGTCGGCGTCGAGCCCGAGCTCGCGCCCGACCTCCTCCGCCGACGGCTCGCGGCCGAGCCGCGCCCGCAGGTCGCGCTCGACCCGGACGATCTTGTTCAGCTTCTCGACGACGTGCACGGGCATGCGGATCGTCCTCGCCTTGTCGGCGAGGGCGCGCGCCACCGCCTGCCGGATCCACCAGGTCGCGTACGTCGAGAACTTGAAGCCCTTCCGGTAGTCGAACTTCTCGGCCGCGCGGACGAGCCCGATCGTCCCCTCCTGGATCAGGTCGAGGAACGGCAGCCCCTGGTTGCGGTAGCGCTTCGCGATCGAGACGACGAGGCGCAGGTTGGCCTCGACCATCTGCCGCTTCGCGGCCATGTCCCCGCGCTCGATCTTCTTCGCCAGCTCGACCTCCTGGGCGGCCGTCAGCAGCTCGACGCGCCCGATGTCCTTCAGGAACAGCTGCAGCGCGTCGGTCGAGACCTCCCGCGTCGCCGGCGACGGCGGGGCGGCCTCCTCCTCGCCCTCGCGACCGACGACATCGATGTGCAGGTCGTCGAGCGCCCGGTAGAAGTCGTCGATCGTCCCGACCTCGAGCTCGAGGTCGCCGAGCGCGAGCGCGATCTCCTCCGCGCTCAGCGTCGCGCCGGCGCGTTCGGCCGCCTCCAGCAGGCCCTTCGCCTCGTCCGTCTCGAGCAGGTCCGCCAGCCCCAAGCTCGCCTGTGTGACCCCTTCGCCTGACCTCACTCCGACTCCCCCTGGATCGGTTGCGTCTCAGCGTAAACCACTTTGTGACAACGTCAACGAGCTGTGTGCGGCGTGAACTGTCGCACGCATCGCCGGCCCGCGCCATGGGCCGTCCGTCCTATCTTCGTGTCAATTGGTCCCAAGGTCCCCAAGACGGGCCAGGAACCGTTTTGCTTCCTTCGCGAGCGGATCGGACGGGTCGATCGCGACGGCGCGCTGGAGCTGGGTCTTCGCCTCGTCGACGGCGCCCGTCCAGAGGAGCAGGAGCCCGAGGTGGAAGCGGACCGTCGGCGCGTCGGGGAAGCGGCGCGAGAGCGGGCCGAGTCGGGAGAACGCCGGCGTCGGGTCGCCCTTGTCGAAGCGCGCCACGGCCGCGGCCACCTGCGCCTCGGGATCGCGCGGGGCGAGCTTCGCGGCCTCGTCGTAGACGCGCCGCGCCGACAGCCGCCGCCCGAGCCGCTGGAGCGCGACGCCGTAGCGAAGCCTCGCGTCGACGTCGCTCCCGCGCGCGGCCCGCTCGAGCGCCGCCAGCTGGCGGTCGGGGCGCAGCGTCGAGATCGCCCGCGGCACCGGCGCGGTGGGAACGAACACCGGCAGCCCGCGCGGCGCGTTCGGGTGCAGCAGGTCGTCGGCGCGGACGGCGGAGAGCGAGTCCGGCTCTGCGCGCGACGCCCGGCGCCACTCTTCCACGGCCTCCGCCCGCCTCCCCGACCAGAACAGCGCGAACCCGAGGTTGAGCCCGACGACGGCGCTCCGCGGTCGCTCCGCCGCCAGCCGCCGGAGCGAGCGAACCGACCCGTCGGGCCAGCCGGCGAGCGCGAGGCCGACCTGCGCCTGGGTCGAGGAGTACCGGGCGAAGAGGTCACGCGCCGCCGCGCGCCGGCCGCGCCCGTACAGCTGCTCGCCGCGACGCAGGTCGCGGGCCTCGCGGTCGACCCGGACGCCGAGGTCGAGCAGCAGCGGCGGCCTCCCCTCCGGCGGCCTCGCTTGCGGCCCCGCGGGCGCGGCGTCGCCGTCGGACTGCAACAGGACGGCGCCCACCACGACCGCCGCCGCGGCGCCGGCGAGCGCCAGCACGAACGCCACGACACGCGCGCGGGGACTCACCGCGCCACCCTAGCCACGCGTGCCCGCGCCGGGCCGCTATCTTTCGGAAAGCGATGCCGACCTACCGCGAGCTGCTCCAGCAGGTCCGCTCCGAGATCGACGAGCTGTCGACGACCGAGGCCGCCGGCCTGGCGTCCGCGCCCGTCTACCTCGACGTGCGCGAGCGGGACGAGTGGGACGAGGGCCACATCCCCGGCGCGATCCACGTGCCGCGAGGCTCGCTGGAGTCTCGCGTCGAGAACGCCGTCCCCGACCGCGCCACGCCGATCGTCGTCTACTGCGCGAGCGGCGCGCGCTCGGCCTTCGCGACGAAGACGCTGCTCGAGCTCGGGTACGACGACGTGCGCAACCTCGCCGGCGGGTTCGTCGACTGGAAGCGGAACGGGTACCCGGTCCAGCAGCCGCGGTCGCTCGAGCCCGAGCAGCGCAGCCGCTACTCGCGCCATCTGCTGATCCCCGAGGTCGGCGAGGAGGGACAGCTGCGGCTGCTCGAGGCGAAGGTGCTGCTGATCGGGGCCGGCGGACTCGGCTCCCCGGCCTCGCTGTACCTCGCCGCGGCGGGCGTGGGCCGGCTGGGGATCGTCGACGCGGACGTCGTCGACGCCTCGAACCTGCAGCGCCAGATCGTGCACTCGACGCAGACGCTGGGCGTGGCCAAGGTCGACTCGGCGAAGGCGACGATCGAGGCGCTGAACCCCGACGTCGAGGTCGTGACCTACAACGAGCGGCTCACGTCCGAGAACATCGACCGCATCCTCGCCGACGGCTGGGACGTGATCGTCGACGGCGCCGACAACTTCCCCACGCGCTACCTCCTGAACGACGCCTCCGTCTGGCACGGGATCCCGGTCGTGCACGGCTCGATCTACCGCTTCGACGGCCAGGTGACCGTGTTCAAGCCGCGCAAGGCCGGGAGCGCCGCCGGCGAAGCAGGCGACGCCCGGCCGGAGACCGAAGCGGGGCCGTGCTACCGCTGCCTCTTCCCCACGCCGCCGCCGCCGGAGCTGGCGCCGTCGTGCGCCGAGGGCGGTGTGCTCGGGGTGCTGCCGGGGATCGTCGGCTCGCTGCAGGCGAACGAGGCGCTGAAGCTCGCGCTCGGCGCGGGCGACCCGCTCGTCGGGCGGCTGCTGCTGTTCGACGCGCTCCACACGGAGTTCACGGAAGTCGCGCTCCGTCGCGATCCGGAGTGCCCGGTCTGCGGCGACAGCCCCACGATCACGGAGTACGTCGACTACGTGGAGTTCTGCGCGAATCCGAGGACGGTCGCTTGAGCATCGTCAGGATTCCGCCGACGCTCCGCCCCGAGGCCGGCGGCGAGCGCCAGGTCGCCGTGGCGGGCGACACCGTCCGTGCCGCGCTCGAGAACCTGGCCGAACGCCACCCGGCGCTCGGGCAGAGGATCTGGGAGGACGGCGACGTCGCCGAGTACGTGAACGTCTACGTCGACGGCGAAGACGTGCGCACGCTCGACGGGCTCGACACGCCCGTCCGCGACAGCGCGACGCTGATCCTCCTCCCGGCCATGGCCGGAGGCGCCCCCGCGCCCCTGGCCGGCGACGCCTCCCGCCGGGCGGAGCTCGGCTCCGCACGCGGGTGCTGAGGACCGCCGACTCCGTCCTCGCGCTCGTCGGCGACACGCCGCTCGTCGAGCTGACGCGCCTCGCACCCAGAGACGGCGTCCGCCTCTACGCGAAGCTCGAGGGCGAGAACCCGACCGGCTCGATCAAGGACCGTGTCGCGAAGGCGATGATCGAGGCCGCCGAGGCGGCCGGCGAGCTCGCGCCCGGGCGCGAGCTGCTCGAGCCGACGAGCGGCAACACCGGCATCTCCCTGGCGCTCGTGGCGAAGCTGAAGGGCTACGCGCTCACGTGCGTGATGCCGGAGAACGCGACCGAGGAACGGAAGCGGCTGCTCCGCCTCTACGGCGCGCGGATCGTGCTGACGCCGGGCGAGGAGGGCTCGAACGGCGCCGTCCGGCGGGCGCTCGAGCTGGCGGAGCGCGACGCGCGCTACTACATGCCGTTCCAGTACGCCAACGAGGCGAACCCGCGCGCGCACTACGAGGGGACGGGCGCCGAGATCGCGGACGCGCTCGACCGCGTCGACGTGCTGGTGGCCGGGCTCGGCACGGGCGGCACGCTGATGGGGGCCGGCGCACGGCTGCGCGAGTCGTTCCCCGACGTCGTCGTCGCCGCCGCCGAGCCGCTGCCCGGCGACCCGGTGATGGGGCTGCGGTCGCTGGAGGACGGCTACGTCCCGCCGATCCTCGACGTGTCCAAGCTCGACCGGAAGGTGCTCGTCTCGAACGAGGAGTCCGTGCGCGCGCTCCGTGCGCTGCTCGCGGCCGAGGGCATCTTCGCAGGCGTCTCCTCGGGCGCCGTCGTCCACGTGGCGTGCAGGCTCGCCGCCGAGCTCGACGAGGGTGTCGTCGTCGCCGTCCTCGCCGACGGCGGCTGGAAGTACCTCTCCGCCGCCTTCTGGGAGGCCGCCGAGAGCGACGTCGAGGAGTCGATGGAGCGCACGGTCTGGTGGTGATCACAGCCAGGTGGTGACCGGACGCCGGTGGTGATCCCGGAACGCGTCCGGCGCGAGCTCCTCGAGCACGCGCGCGCGGAGGAGCCGAACGAGGCCTGCGGCCTGATCCTGCTCCGCGACGCGACCGCCGAGCGGTACGTGCCCGGCCGCAACGCCGCCGCCTCGCCGTACCGGTTCGAGCTCGAGGTCGACCCGGAGGTCTGGTTCCTCGAGGACGAGGGCTACGAGCTCGCCGTCTTCCACTCGCACGTGTCCTCCCCGCCACGGCCGTCGCGGACGGACGTCGAGAACATCGGATTGTGGGAGGCGCGGCCGTACGTGATCCTCACGGTGCGCACGGGCGAGCTCGCCGCCTGGCGCATCGCCGACCGCGCGATCGAGCCGCTGCCGCTCGCGACCTGACCGTGGGCGCTTCGCGCCCCCGGAAGGCCGCACGAACGGACCGGGGAAGCGGTCGACGACGCCCGAACGGGCCCTCGAGGCACGTGCGGACCGGGAGAGGTTGCTCGTCCCTCCCGCACGCCGTGTCAACCGAGCCGCCGCAAGCGGGACGCTCAACCGCGGCGCGGGTCCCACTTCGGGCGCGAAGCCTGGGCGGCGTCGAGGACGGAGTGCTGCGCGTCTCGGCGACGGGCGTGGGCTGAGCCGCCGGGCTACCGCTCGGCCGCGCGGCGCTCGGCGGCCTCGACGCCGCCGCCGCGGGCGGCGGCCTCCGGGAAGACGACCTGGAGCCGCTCGATCCGTGAGCCCTCGAGCCGGAGCACCTCGAAGCTCACGCCGTCGTAGTCGACCGCGTCGCCCTCCTCCGGCGCCCGCCCGAGCTCGCCGAACACGAACCCGGCGACGGTGTGGTAGTCCTCGTTCGGCAGGCCGGTGCCGAACTGCTCGTTGAAGTCGTCGATCGGGAACAGCCCGTCGATCCGCACCGTCCGCTCGTCGACGTGCTCGACCGACTCGTCGGGAAGGTCGAACTCGTCCTCGATCTCGCCGACGATCTCCTCGAGCAGGTCCTCGAGCGTGACGATCCCCTGCATCGCGCCGTACTCGTCGACGACGATCGCCATGTGCTGCTTCTCGCGGCGGAAGTCCGCGAGCAGCGACGCGAGGTCCTTCGTCTCGGGGATGAAGAACGGCGGCCGCAGCAGCTGCTCGATCTCGACCTGCGCGATCCCTCGGTCGTTGAGCGCCGAGAACAGGTCGCGAACGTGGAGGACGCCGACGATCTCGTCGAGCGAGCCGCGATAGGCGGGATACCGTGTGAACGGCGAGTCGACGAGCGCCGCGAGCGCCTCCTCGGCCGGCAGGTCGACCGAGATCGCCGTGACCTCCGGCCGCGGCACCATGACCTCGTCGGCCTCCTTGCCCGCGAAGTCGAAGACCTTGTAGAGCATCTCCTCCTCCGCCTGCTGGAACTCGCCGACGTCCTCGGCCGCGGCCACGCTCTGCCGGATGTCCTCGCGCGTGAGCATGTGCATCCCCGCCGGGGCGGCCTCCACTCCGAACAGGCCCGTGACCGCGCGTGCGGAGTTGTCGAGCAGCCACACGAGCGGCTTCGCCACGCGCGAGAGCACGTCGATCGGCGGCGCGAGCGCTGTCGCGATCGCCTCGGATTTCGCCAGCGAGAGCGCCTTCGGAACGAGCTCGCCGAGGACGACGCTGAGGTAGGTCAGGACGAGGAACGAGATCACGAACGAGACCGTCCGCGGCACGGCGCCGCCGAGGAGGTCCGACACGAGCGGCTCGCCGATCGCACCGAGAAGGATCCCGCAGACGGTGATGCCGACCTGCACCGTGCTGATGAAGCGCACCGGCTCGTCCATCAGCGTCAGCGCGACGCGAGCCGAGCGGCTGCCGCGACCGGCCCGGTCCTCGAGGCGGGTGCGCCTGGCGGTGACGAGCGCGTACTCGGCCGCGACGAAGATCGCGTTGCCCAGCACGAGGGCGAACACGGCGAGGATGCGGAGGAGGTCGCTCATGCCCCGGTCTCAGGGGCCGAGGTACTGGGCGGTAGGTCGTCGTCCAAGACTCGTCGCAGTGTAGCGCGCAACCGCGCCAATCCTTACCGGCGCCAGCGGACGGCGCCGTCCTCCTCGAGGCGGGAGGCGCGCTCGTCGCGACGCAGGCGCTCGAGATGGGACAGCGTCTCGGCGACGGCGAAGCGGCGTGCGGCTGAGGACAGCTCGCGGCCGAACAGGTCGTAGGAGACCTCGTAGCCGCTGCGCGGGACGTCGCCGAGCGCGGCCTCGGTCGCGTCCAGCCGCTCGCGGTGGTGCGCCACGAGCTCGTGCGCCCGCGCCGCCGCGTCACGGACGGGCTCGCCGTGGCCCGGGTAGACGACGCGCGGCCCGAGCTCCACCGTGCGCCGGAGCGAGTCGAGGTAGTCGCCGAGCGGGTCGGGCCGCGAGTCCGGCCACAGCCCGACCGTCGGCGTGATCCCGGCGAGGAGGTGGTCGCCCGCGACGAGCTCCCCGTCGCGCACGAGGCAGAGGTGGCCGTCCGCGTGACCCGGCATCGCCACCACCCGCCAGCCCGCGACCTCGTCGCCCTCGGCGAGCGGCCGCGGGTCGGGCTGGTAGCGGATGAAGGGCGCGTACAGCGAGCCCTGCTCGATCAGCTCGTCCGTCTCCGCCGCCGGCACCCCGTGCGTGCGGAACCAGCCCGCGATCGTCGAAGGCCAGTCCGGGTTGCCCCAGACGTGGACGGTCTGCTCGTAGTCGAGCCGCCCCTGGAGCACCGGTGCGCCCGTCGCCGCCGCGGCCTGCCGAGCACCGCCGACGTGATCCGGGTGGAAGTGCGTGATCACGACCCTGGTGATGTCGCCCTCGAGCTCGGCCGCCGCGGCCGCGATCCGCTCGTCGGTGTCGGGCAGCGCGATCCCGGTGTCGACCAGGGTCCAGCCGTCGTCCCCGCCGAGCAGGTACGCGTGCACGTGCCCCGGCCGGGTGGGCAGCGGAAAGGTGAGTCGCCGGACGTCCGGCGCGAGAGCGAACGTGTGTTCTATCATGGCACGGGTGCGGGTCGAGTATCGCGAAGAGCCCTGCCGCTCCGCCCTCAACCGCGTCCGCGGGATGCCGTTCGATTGGTCGCTGAACCCGTACACGGGCTGCGTGCACCGGTGCACGTTCTGCTACGTACGCGCCTTCGAGGCGCGCGCCGACCGCCCGTGGGACGAGCGCTACGGGACCTCGATCCGCGTGAAGACGAACGTCGTCGAGGTGCTCCGCCGCGAGCTCGCGCGGCCGTCGTGGCGCGGCGAGACGGTCGCGATCGGCGCGGCGACCGACCCGTACCAGCCAGCCGAGGGCCGCTACCGGCTCACGCGCGGCTGCATCGCGGCGCTCGCCGAGGCCGCGAGCCCCCTGTCGCTGATCACGCGGGGGCCGATGATCGTCCGGGACGTCGACGTGCTGGCAGCGGCCGCCGCGCGCGCGGACGTGTCGGTGACATTCTCGATCCCGACGCTCGACGAGGACGTGTGGCGGAAGACGGAGCCGGGCACCGCGCACCCGCGGCAGCGGCTGCGGGCGCTGCGCGAGCTCGTCGCCGCCGGCGTTCGCGCGAACGTCGGGATGGCGCCGATCCTCCCGGGCATCTCGGATCGCCCGGAGCAGCTCGAGGCGGTCGTCCGCGCGGCGCGCGAGGCGGGGGCCGTCGGCCTGTGGGCGAACGTGCTCTACCTGCGGCCCGGCACGCGCGAGCACTTCCTCGCCTGCCTCGAGCGCGACTGGCCGGAGGAGCTCGCGCGCTACGAGCGCCTCTACGCGGGTCGCGCCTACCTGCGCGGCGAGGACGTCGCGACCGCGAAGCGCCTCGTCGCCGAGCTCCGCGCCGCCTACGACGTCCGCGACCGCCGCCCGATCCGCCTCGCGCCGCCTCCCGGGCCGGAGCAGCTCGCGCTCGGCGTCTGAGCCTCCGGCCCTCCGGCCGCGCTCCTGCGCCTGAGGAATTCCCGCGGCCACGCCGAACAGGCGCATAGAATCGAGCCGCCGTGGAAGCGAACGGAGCGCCCCGCGAGATCACCTGCCTGATCGTCGACGACCACGAGGTCGTCCGCGAAGGCCTGCGCCTGTCCCTCTCGCGCGCCCCGTACATCCGCGTGATCGGCGAGGCCTCGGACGGCGAGTCGGCGGTCGCCCTCACGGAGCGGCGCCGTCCGGACGTCGTGATCATGGACGTCCGGATGCCGGGCATGGACGGCCTCGAGGCGACCAAGCTGATCATGGAGCGGGTGCCCGAGGTCGCGGTGCTGATCTTCACGGCCTACTCGGAGCGCTCGCTCCTCTCGCGCGGCCTCGACTCCGGCGCGAAGGGCTACATCCTCAAGGAGGCCCCGCACCAGACGCTCCTACGCGCGATCGAGAAGGTCGCAAACGGTGACGGCTACGTCGACCCGGCGCTGATGCCGGCGTTCCTCACCGGCAAGGACCGGGACGAGATGCTGACCGGCCGCGAGCGCGAGATCCTGCAGCTGCTCGCGGACGGGATGTCGAACGGCGACGTCGCCAAGAAGCTGTTCATCTCGCAGGAGACGGTGAAGAGCCACGTCCGGCACATCCTCGCGAAGCTCGAGGCCGACACCCGGACGCACGCGGTCGCGATTGCGCTTCGCGAATCGATCATCGACTAGCGGGACCCGTTCGACCGCCTTCGTCGCCGGGTTCTCGCTCGCGGTGGCGGGGTCGCTCGTGGCGCTGATCGTCGGGAGCCCGGCGGCGGCGCTCGTCGGCGTCGGCTTCGCCGGCCTTGCCGGCGTCCTCATCGTCTTCCACCTGCTGCAGAGCGAGCGGCGCCGGCACGAGCTCGCCGAGGAGGAGCTCGTCGAGCAGGCGCAGTTCCTCGAGTCGCTCGTGGCGTCGGTCGGGAGCATCGCGGCTGAGACCGAGCCGGGCGCGATCCTCGAACACCTGCGCGCGCAGGCGCAGCGGCTCTTCTCGGCCCGCGCGGAGCTGCTCCCGCCCGGCGCACCGGCCGCCTCGGCGCCGGCCGAGCGCGCCGTCGTCGTCCCGGTGCGAGTCCGCGGGGAGGAGATCGCGGCGCTCCGCCTGGCGCGCAGCGTCGAGCTCGGCCGCGTCGACGTCGCGCGGGCGGCCCTCCTCGCCGACCTCGCCGGACGCGTCTACGAGAACGCGCGCCTCCGGGCCGAGGCGCAGGTGCGCGAGGCCGAGCGGGCACGGCTCTCCGACCAGCTGCTCACCGCCGAGCAGGAAGAGCGGCGCCGACTCGCTCTCTACCTCCACGACACCTCCGTCCAGTCGCTGGCGGGGATCGGGCTGATGCTCGACGCCAGCCTCCACTCGATCGACGCCGGCGATCTCGGCCAGGCGCGGACGGTGATCGGCTCCGCGCTCGAGCGGCACCGGGCGACGATCGGCGCGCTCCGTGACCTCTCGTTCAACCTCGAGCCGGTCGTGCTGCGCGACCAGGGGCTCGAACCGGCAGTGCGGGCGCTCGCCGAGCAGCTCGGCCTCGACCGCCACCTGCAGATCGACGTCGAGCTCGGCGGGATCGACGCGATGCCGCAGAAGGCGCAGGCGGCGCTGTACCAGATCATCCGGGAGTCGATGGACGCGGCCGTCCGCCGCGAGCCGCAGCGAATCGTGCTCAGCGTCGGCGAGGCGGCCGACGGCGGGCTCGAGACGGTCGTGTCGGACGACGGGCGCGAGGAACGGCGCCGGTCGATCTTCGCCTCGATCGAGGAGCGGGCGCGGACGCTGAACGGCAGGCTCGACGTCGAGCAGACCGCCGGCGGCGGCACGACCGTCAGGGTCCGGCTGCCGCCGTACGCCGCGGGTCGCTGACGTCGCTAGGATCGCTCCGCGTGAACGGGTCGTCCCACCTCCTCTTCGTCTGGACGCCGAACGGCTACGAGCTGCGCGAGCGCGAGGGCGAGCTGCCCGAGGTCGGGTCGCAGGTCGAGGTGGACGGCCGGACGGAGCGGGTGTCGAAGATCGCGCCCTCGCCGCTCCCGGGCGACCACCGACCCTGCGTCTACCTCCAGGGCTGACCCACGCCCCCTCCGGCAACGTCTCGCGCGCAGCGAGATCCGGGTCGAACGTGCCCAAGTAACAGACTGTCACTTTTTCGCTTCTGCGGCGGACTCGGCGGCCCGTCGGCCGAACACCAGCGCCGCGGCGAGGCCGCTCGCGTAGCCGCCGGTCGCGATCCCGCCGGCGTCCGCGCCTGCCGCGTAGAGGCCCGGGATCGGCCGGCCGTCGCGATCGAGGACGTGGGCACCGGCGTCGATGCGCAGCCCGCCGATCGTGTGCGTGACCGCCGCCTGCACCTTGACGGCCACGCCGTCCTCGCCTCGACGCACCTCCCCGCCGAGGCGCTCGGCCTCCGCGACCATGTCCTCGACCGTCCGCCCGCGGACGCGCTGCGCGAGGTCGGCAGGCGCCACGCGATACCAGGCGAGACCGCCGGGCCGCCGCGCCACGGCCTGGACGAGGTCGTTCTCCGACCACGAGGGCGGCCCCTCCCACACCGGCGCGCCGTCGTCGCCGACGACCCGCGCCCAACGTCCGAAGAGCTGCGACGCGCGGACGAAGTCCTCCGCGCCCCAGCGGGCCGGCGGCGCCGGCATCGCACGACCGTAGAACTCGTCCATCCCGGCCGAGTCGGCCGCAGCGCGCGCGTGCCCCTCGTCGAGGCCGTCGCCCTCGCTCCACGGGTTCGCGCGCAGGGCGAGGCCGCGCTCCCGCGCCATCCGCGCCGCGAACCCGCCCGTCGCGAGCAGCAGCGGTGAGACGCCGCGCGGGAAGGGCGAGCGCAGCCGGACGTCTCCGGCGGCGCGAACGAGCGCGCGCGTCAGACCGCGCGGGTCGAGCCTCCAGCCGGCGGTGCGCGGGTTGCCGGTCTCCCGCTCGACGACGGGCGCGCCGAGCGACTCGAGCCAGGCGAGCGCGTCGTCGAGCTCCTCCATCACCGTGCGCTGCAGAACGGGGTCCCCGTCCGGGCACTCCTCGCGGAACAGCTCGAGCGTCCGATGCCGCCAGACGACGCACGAGGAGAGGAGCATCGACCCGCCCGCGCGGTCGCCCTTCTCGTGCACGACCGTCTCGAGGCCGAGCTCGCGGGCGCGGGCGGCGCTGCAGAGGCCGGCCATCCCGGCGCCTGCGATCGTCAGCACACGCGCCCTCCCGCCCGCGGCCGGCGGGCTAGACCAGCGAGAACGTGGGCTTGTGCTCGACGTACTCGACGCGCACGCGGTCGGGCCCGAAGACGAACACCGCGAGCGTGTTCGGCGCGTCGACCCAGTCGTCGACCTCGATCCCGAGCCGCTCGGCCTCGTCGCGGTGCTCGGCCGCGGAGTCGACGAGGACGGCGACGTGGTTCAGCAGCGGCCGCTCGACCTCCGGCGCCTCGCCCGGGTGGAACTCGACGTAGGCGCCGGCGACCTCCACCCGCGGGACGCCGTGCGGCCCGGGCGAGACCTGCCGGAAGCCGAGCCGGGTCCACGCCTCGGCCGTGGGCTCCGGCCGGGGCGTGAGGAGCGCGACGTGGTCGAGGTCGAAGTCGAGATCGGTCGGATGCTCGACCGCGCCGAGGACCAGCCCGGGGGCGACCTCCTCGAAGCGCTCGCCGCCGTCGAGGCGGGAGGCGCGCAGCGCGATGTGCTTGAGCACGCCGGGCTCGCGCGGGCCCTCCGCCTCGAAGAGCGTCAGCTTCCCGCGGCGCGCGTCGACGCCGACGAGGGTGAAGCGGTCGGTCTGCTCGATCACGTGCATGCCGAACCGGCGCTCGCAGTACGCGGCGATCGAGTCGCGGTCCTCGACCCAGAGCGCGACGTGGTCGAGCGTCTTCGGCCGCATCACTGGATCGGCTCGTTCTGAGGCGTGGGGGAACCCATGGTTCCCCCACGAGCCCCCTCCTTCGTGGACGCGTGCCGTAGCGTGCTCACTGGATCGGCTCGTTCTGGACGTCGTGCTCCGTCGCGTACTCGTCGACGAGCCGGTTCACGACGTCGAACCCCTGCCCGTACGCGTAGTTGATCGGCACGAACGCCTCCCACTTGTCGGGCAGGGCGTCCTCCGGGAAGATCGCCTCGACCGGGCACTCGGGCTCGCACGCGCCGCAGTCGATGCACTCCTCGGGGTCGATCACGAGGATGCGCTCCCCCTCGTGGATGCAGTCGACCGGGCAGACGTCGACGCAGGAGCGGTCTTTGATGTCGATGCAGGGCTCGGCGATGATGTACGTCACAGCGCGCCACTCTAGCGAGGGGGCGACGCCCGACGCGTCAGCTTGCGACGAGCCGGTCGACGACCTCGCGACAGCGCTCGACGAGAGCTGATTTGGCCAGCACCTGGTCGAATCCGGCGGCCTGGGCGGCCCGCAGGCCGGCCGTGTCCGTGTGGTTCGTGAAACCGAGGATCGGCACGTCCGGATAGGCATCCGCGACCTCGTCCGGCTCGATCCGCGCGATGTCCGCGATCACGAGCTCGGGCGGGTCGGCGCTGTCGGTCGTGACGAGCCGGTGCTCCGGAAGGAGGCCCTCGAGCTTCGCGCGGAAGAAGAGGTCGACCCCACAGAGCAGGATCGTCGACACGCGGCGAGCGTACAAAATCGCCGGATGAGCGTCGAGGGGCGGTACGAGGCGGGGCTCGACCTGCTCCGGCGCGGCGAGTGGTTCGCGGCGCACGAGGAGCTCGAGCTCGCGTGGCGCGCGGCGGCGCCCGAAGAGCGCGACTTCTTCCAGGGCCTCGTCCACGTCGCCGTCGCCTGGTACCAGGCCGGGCGCGGCAACCCGGTCGGCTGCGGGCGCCAGCTCGAGAAGGCGGCGAGGCGCCTGGGGCCGTACGCGCCGCGCCACCGCGGGCTCGATCTCGTCCCGGTCCTCGCGGCGGTCGCCGCCGCCCGCGCCCGCGTCGCCGCAGGGTCGCTCGCGCTGCCGCCGGCCGGGTTCTAGAGACTGTCGATCCCGAGCCGGTCGAGCACACGGTTGAAGTAGACCTGCAGCCAGAAGTAGCGGTCGAAGAAGAGCAGCAGCCCGAGCCCGACGAGCGCGGCGCCGCTCACGACCTGCACGTACACGTACCGGTCGCGCAGCCACCGGAACGCCGCCATCGCGCGCGTGAACGCGAGCCCGGCGAGGAGGAACGCGGTCGCGATCCCGGCGGAGTAGAAGAACAGCAGGACCGCGCCGCGGACGACGGTCCCGGCGTCTCCCGCGAGCACGAGGATCCCGGCCAGCACGCCGCCGATGCACGGCGCGGCGCACACCGCGAAGGCGGCGCCGAGCGCCGCGCTCGACCCGCTCCCCCGCGCTCGCTGCAGCAGCCCCGCGCCGACGAGCCGCTTCGGCGTCGGCAGGAGCCCCATGAACGAGAGCCCGAACACGACGAGCACGAAGCCCGCGATCCAGGCCTGTGTCCGCGCCCCGACCTGCTCGGCGACGGCGGCGGCCGCGACCCCGAGGAGCACGAACACGACCGTGAACCCGGCGAAGAACGGAAGCGTGCCGCGGACGACGCGCATCGCCGTCCCGGGGGTGCCGAGCCGGGAGGCCTCGACTGCCGTGACGGCCGAGAGGTAGGCCGGGACGAGCGGCAGCACGCAGGGGAACACGACCGAGGCGATGCCGGCGACGTACGCGATCGGGATCCGGCCGAGCACCGCGACCTACCCGTCGAAGCGCGCGAGCGCCTCGTCCAGCCGGCGCTCGTCGTCCGGGTCGAGCGGCTCGTCCTCGCGCGTCGGCCTGCCGCGACTCCACCGCCAGGCGGCGACGCCGACGACGGCTGCCGCGACGAGCGCCCCGCCGAGCGGCAGCACCCAGGCCAGCAGGTCGAAGCCCTCCTTCGGCGGCTCCGCCAGCACGCCGGTGCCGAACTGGTCGACGAGCTTCGCCTTGATCTCCTGCTTCGAGTCGCCGGCCGCGATCCGCGCGCGGATGAAGGCGCGCATCCGGTCGGCAATCGGAGCGGTGGACATGTCCAGCGTGGTCTTGCACGTGGGACAGACGACCTCGTCCTCGAGATCGGAGACGGTCGGCCGCGAGCCCGCCCCGAGCGCCGGCGCCGCGAGCGCCAGCGCCGCTAGGAGCGCAAGACCTGCTCGACGCATTCGCGGAACTTCCCTTCGATCTCGTCGTTCACGTGGACGCCGCCGACGATGTGGCCGCAGACGAGCCGCCCCTCCCGGTCGAGGAAGTAGGTCTCCGGCAGCCCGGTCAGGTCGTACGCGCGCATCGTGTCGCCGGGGCCGTCGTGGACGATCGGGTACGAGATGCCGGCCTCCCGGGCGAACTTCCTCGCGTCGCCCTTGAAGTCCTGGGAGTCGATCCCGAGCACGACGAGCCCCTGGTCGCGGTGCTCGCGCCACGTCTGCTCGAGCACGGGCACCTCCTCCTCGCACGGCTTGCACCAGGAGGCCCAGAAGTTGATCACGGCGGGCTTCCCCCGGAGTGACGCGAGCGAGACGGAACCGTCGCGGTCGAGGCGCGGCAGCTCGAAGTCCGGCGCCGCGACGGGCGTTCCGACCGCGAGCGCCTTCGCGATCCCCGCGCGCTGCTCCTCGCGGGTCACCTTCCATACGAGCAGGACGAGCAGCGAGGCGACGAGGCCGACCGCGCAGGCCTGGGCGACGAGCTTGAGCCGGCCGGCGGTCACGCCCGCACGATGAAGACGGTCGCGCCGACGCGCAGGCGCTCGAACAGCCACTCCGCCTCGGGGATCGCCATGCGGATGCACCCGTGCGACACCGAGTAGCCGAGCGAGGCGCCGTCCGGCGTGCCGTGGATCCCGACGCCGGGCGAGGAGATCCCCATCCAGCGGGTGCCGAGCGGGTTGCCCGGGCCGGGCGGGATCGGCTGCTCGTCCTTGGCCCAGTCGGAGTCCGGCGGGTACCACCACGGGTTCTTCCACATCGCGATCACGTGGAAGCGGCCGAGCGGGGTCGGGTAGCGGCTCTGGCCGGTCGCGACCCGGAACATGCGCCGGAGCCGCGCCCCGTCGTAGAGGAAGAGGCGGTTCGAGCCGCGGTGGATCACGACGACCGGGCCGAACGACTTGGCCGTGACCGTCGCACGGACGGGCGTGAAGCCGAGCTCCAGCGGGAGGCGCTCGTTCGCCCGGAGCGCCGCCACGATCGCCGCGGTTGCGGCGACGCGGTTCAGCGCGCGGCCGGAGATCTCGCGCGCGACGAACGGCCGCAGCTTCCGGAGCACGACGCGGGCGTCCTGGGGCGCGCGGTCGAACCGCTTCGCCAGCTTCGCGACGTAGGCGCGCACCTTGCGCCCGTCGATGCGCACCGTCAGCGGGACGCTGGTGCCGGGCGCCGCGACGCGAGCCTTCGCGACCGCGTTCTGGACGTAGCCGACGGCGCCGAGGCTCCTCGGCGACGGCTGCAGCGTCTTCCCCGCGACGGCGATCACGAGCGGCGCCTCGAACGCGGTGCGGACGATCGCGGCGGCGGTCTCGGGATCCATCCCACCGACCTGGACGCCCCCGATCGTGACGTCGTCGGGCAGCACGGCGGGGGCGGTGGCCGTCGTCGTCGGCGCCGTCGTCGTGGTCGGCGCCGTCGTCGTCGAGGAGGTGGTCGTCGCGGTCGTGCCGGTCGTGTCGGCGCCCGTCGACGCGGCGACGTCGCCTGCGAGCACGACCGCGGCCAGCGCGCCCGCGAGCGCGCACGCGAGCAGGGCGAGGCCGAGCCCGAGCTGCCTGACGCCGTTGCCCCTCAACCGCTTGCCCTCACGGCTGGAGCGTAGCGGCGAGGAGGCGCGGATCGTTCGAGATCACCGCGTCCACGCCCGCGGCCGCGAGCCGGCGGATCGCGCGCGGGTCGTCCACCGTCCAGACCCAGACGGCGGCCCCGAGCGCGTGACAGCGCGCGATCACCGCGCGCGTGGCGACGAGGTAGTGGAGCGTCGCGACCGTCGCGCCGGTCGCGTCGAGCATCCGGCCGATCCGTCGCGGCAGGGTCGCGCGGATCGTCACCAGCGCCGTGACGACCGCCGGCGCGAGCAGCCGCCGCCGCGAGACGCCGTAGCGGTCGAACGGGTACGTGAACCCGAGCCGCAGGCCCGGCTCGAGGCGGCCCACCTCCTGCAGGCTGCGCGCGTGGAACGAGCTGACGAGCGTCCGCTCGACGAGCCCGTGCCGCTGCAGCGCCTCGACCGCCCCGCCCTCGTACCCGTGCCACTTCAGGTCGACCTGGAGGCCGACGCCGGCGCCGGCGAGGTACCCGAGCGCCTCGTCGAAGGTCGACATGTCCGGCGCGACCTCGCGGAGCTCGGCGAGGCTCCGCGTGCCCACGCGGCCTCCGGCGGCGCCGTGCGAGACCTCGTGGAGGTCGTCCGAGTGCGCGAGCACGAGCGTCCCGTCGGCAAGCGCGAGCACGTCGAACTCGATCACGTCGACGCCCTCGGCGACGGCGCGCTCGAGCGAGGCGAGCGTGTTCTCCGGCGCGAGCGCGGCGGCGCCCTTGTGGCCGACCCGCCAGGGCCTGCCGTCCCGGCGGAGGACGTCGATCACGAGCCCGGCGCGGTCGGGAGCTGCTCCTCGTCGAAGTCGCCGCCGCGCACGGCGTAGTCGACGATCATCCGGTCGGTGACCCATTCGACGGGCGCGTGGTCGTCCGTCCACGGGTCGTCCGCCGCGCCCACCGGCGCCGAGAGCCCGCGCCGCAGGAGCTCCGCCAGCGGGGCGAGCCGCGGATCGGCGGCGGCGCGGAACGCAGGCGGCTCGGTCAGGCCCACGAGCACCTTGTTGAAGCGGAGCGGACGCCAGACGCGGACCTGCGGGAACACCGTCGCGAGCGTGCCGGCGAGGCCGTCGAGGAGCGCCTCGTCGCCGGGGACCGAGGCGACGTTCAGCGCCACCAGGCCGCCGGGCGCGAGGCGCGAGCGCACGAGCTCGAAGAACTCCCGCGTCGCGAGGTAGAACGGCACGTACGGCTGGTGGTAGGCGTCGACGTAGACGAGGTCGTACGTCCGCGACGTGCGCCGCAGGAACGGTCGCGCGTCCTCGTCGAACGTCCGGACGCGCGGGTTGTCGCCGAGGCCGAAGTAGCGGTACGCGACGTCCGTGACGGCCGGGTCGATCTCGACGCCGTCGACGGCGACGCCCGGGTAGAAGCGGCCGAAGGCACGCGCGACCGTGCCGCCGGCGTTGCCGAGCACGGCGAGCGAGCCCGGCGGGCGGCGGAGCAGCGTCGGCACGGCGAGGAACGTGTCCCACACCCCGCCGGTGAGGACGGTGTCGGCGCGCCAGACGGAGTGCACCGCCACGCCCTCGTTGAGGTAGAGGCGCCGGACGCCGTCGCGCTCGGTCACGCGGACGAACTGGTACCTCGACTCGTGCTCGTAGAGGAGCCCGTCGCCGCCGCGGATCGCGCCCGGCGGGACGAGCAGGAGCGCGACGACCGCGCCGGCGAGCACGAGCCAGCGACGGCCGAGCAGCAGCGACCCGGAGAGTACGAGCACGGCG
>DATIDD010000032.1:0-96381 GCA_035456465.1 Gaiellaceae bacterium
CGCGCTAGCGGCGGAGGGCGAGCGCCGTGAGCAGCGCGCCGGCGGCGAACGCGAGGCCGTTGCGGTGCAGGCTGACCGAGAGGAGCAGGCTCCGGTCCCGCGCCTGGGCGTCGAACGTCCCGTGCGCCGCGTAGTCGCCCGGAGCGGGCTCGAACAGGTTGTCGAGGCGCGGGAGGTCGACGCCCTCATCCGTCTGCTGGGAGCGGACGCCGGTGCGCGCGAGGTACAGGTCGACGAGCGACGGCGCGAGCCGGTTGCCCCACACGGCCTGGAGCGTCGGCCAGCCGACGAAGAGCTCGCGGCGGCGCAGGCGTGCGGCGGCGACGATCGCCTCCGCGGCGACCTCCGGCTGGAAGATCGGCGGCACCGGCCGGGGATGGCGCGGCATGCGCGTCCTCCCCCACTCGAACTGCGGCGTGTTGTGCGCCGGGAGGTGGACCATGGTCAGGTGCACGCGGCTCCGCTCGTGGAGCAGCTCGGTGCGGACGGACTCGGTGAAGCCCTGGAGCGCGTGCTTGGACGCACAGTAGGGCGCCTGGAGCGGGATCCCACGAAATGCCAGCGCGGATCCCACCTGGACGATCGTCCCGCGGTCGCGCGGCCGCATCCGGCGCAGCGCCGCGAGCGTCCCGTGCACCGCGCCGAGGTACGTCACCTCGGTCGCGCGGCGGTACTCGTCCGGGTCGATCGCCCACGCCGGCGCGAAGACCGTCGCCATCGCGTTGTTGACCCAGACCGAGATCGGGCCGAGATCGGCCTCGACGCGTGCCGCCGCCTCCTCGACCGCCGCCGCGTCGGCGACGTCGACCCGCAGCGCGAGCGCGCGGACGCCGCGCCCCTCCAGGTCGCGCCGGGCCGCCCCGAGCCGCTCCTCGCCGCGCGCGAGGACGGCGACGTCGGCGCCGCCGTCGGCGAGCAGGCGCGCGGTGGCGCGCCCGATGCCGGCGCTCCCGCCCGTGACGACCGCGACCTCGGCCACGCGGCTCGGGTCTCCCGCGCGGCGGTCTGGAAAACCTGGCCCGCCCGGCGCCGCTCAGCGGTGGCCGAAGTGGTGCGCCTCCGGCAGCGCCGCGCCCACCTCGTCCTGCTCGGAGACGCGGCGCGCGAGCGGGCCGAGGGTCGCGAGCCGGGCGACGAGGAGGTTCCGGTTGCGGCCGACCCGCTCGAAGCGCCCCCACGCCTCGAGCAGCGGCTCGCCACGGACGATCGCCCGGTGCCGGTCGTACACCTGCGGCGGGACGATCAGGTTGAACGGCCCGTGCTCGTCCTCGAGCAGCATGAACACGACCCCGTTCGCCGTCGCCGGCCGCTGCCGCGCGACCACGAGCCCCGCGACGCGGACGCGCGCGCCGTGCGGCTGCTCGTGCAGCCCGGCCGACGAGAGCGTCCCGGCGGCGAGGTGCGGCCGCAGCAGCTCCAGCGGGTGGACGCCGACGGTCAGCCGCGTCGTCCGGTAGTCGCCGAGCATCCGCTCCCACACCGTCTGCTCCGGCAGCTCCGGCGTGTCGGCGGTCGGATCGAGGGGGAGCGCGAGCTGCTGCTCCTCCCCGCGCGACCCGGGGACGGTCGAGCGCCGCGGCACGAGCCCGAGCTCCCACAGCAGCGCCCGCCGCCTGCCCCACGCGTCGCACGCGCCGGCCGCGATCAGCGCCTCCACCTGCCGCTCCGACAGCGGCGCCCGCTGGACGAGCTGGCGCAGCGACCCGAACGGGCCTCCGCGCTCCCGCTCCTCGACGAACGCCCTCGCGTCGTCCTCGCCGATCGACGTGACGTAGCCGATCCCGACGCGCACCTTCCCCCCGGCGGTCTCGCAGCGCGCGCCCGAGACGTCGACCTCCGGCGGGAGCACCTCCACCCCGCGCCGCTGCGCGTCGCGGACGAGCGTCGCCGGCGGGTAGAAGCCCATCGGCTGCGCGTTCAGCAGCGCGCAGAGGAACTCGGCGGGGTGGTACCGCCGCAGCCACGCCGACTGGTACGCGAGCAGCGCGAACGCGGCGGCGTGGGACTTCGGGAACCCGAACCCGGAGAACGCGACGAGCTTGTCGTACACGAGGTCGGCCGTCTCCGCGTCGACGCCGTTCCGCGCCGCGCCCTCCAGGAAGCGGCCGCGGTACGCCTCCAGCGCGGCATGGCTGCGCTTGCGGCTCATCGCGCGCCGCAGCCCTTCCGCCTCGCCGACGCTGAACCCCGCGAGCGCCATCGCCACCTCGAGCACCTGGTCCTGGAAGACGACGACGCCGAGCGTCTCCCGCAGCGGCTCGGCCAGCAGGGGATGGTCGACGGGCGAGACGAAGGACGGATCCTCACGCAGCGCCTGCCGGTGCTCGATGTACGGGTGGACGGCCTTGCCCTGGATCGGTCCGGGGCGGACGAGCGCGACCTGCACGACCAGATCGTCGAGATTCTCGGGCCTGGTCCGCAGGATGCTCTGCTGCTGCGCGCGGCTCTCGATCTGGAAGTCGCCGATCGTGTCGGCCTCCTGGATCTGCGCGTACACCTCCGCGTCGTCGAGCGGGATCCGCGAGAGGTCGATCGCCTCGCCCGTCGCGCGCGCGACCTGCTCGACGCAGTCCTCGACCGCCGACAGCATCCCGAGCCCGAGCAGGTCGATCTTGAGGAAGCCGGCGTCGTCGCAGGAGTCCTTGTCCCACTGGCACATCTGCCTGCCGGCCATCGCCGACGGCATCACCGGCACGAGCTCGACGAGCGGCCGCGACGAGATCACCATCCCGCCCGGATGCTGCGAGACGTGCCGCGGCAGGCCGGCGATCTCCGTGGTCATCTCCGCGAACGCCCGCCAGCGCGCCGACGTGCGCCGCGCCTCGACTCCCGGCACGAGCACGAGCTCCTCGGCGACCCTCCTCGCGTTCCAGCCGTCGGAGACGCGGGCGAGGCGCTCGAGCTCGGCGTGCGGGAGCCCGAGCGCCTTCCCCACGTCGCGGATCGCGCCGCGCGAGCGGTAGGTGGCGAACGAGGCGACGAGGGCCGCGTGCTCGCGGCCGTACCGCTCGGTCACGGCGACGATCAGCTTCTCGCGGATGTCGCGCGGGAAGTCGAGGTCGATGTCCGGCGCCGCCGCGAGCTCCCGGTTGAGGAAGCGCCCGAGCGAGAGGCCGGCCTGCACCGGGTCGACGTGCGAGAGCCCGGTCAGGTAGCAGACGATCGAGCCGACCGAGCTGCCGCGGCCGCGGCCCGGCGGCAGCACCGCGCGCGCCGCCGAGGCGCCGCGCACCTCCTGCGCCACCGTTCTCGCGAGCTCGAGCACCTCGTGGTGGAGCAGGAAGAAGCCGGCGAGGCCGAGGTGGTCGATCAGGGCCAGCTCCTCCTCGAGCCGCTCCCGTGCCCGTCGCTTGCGCCCGTTCGCGTCGCCGTACCGCTCGACGAACGCGCGGTCGCAGACGCGGCGCAGGAGCGCGATCGCGGGCTCGTCGCCGTCGGAGAAGTCGGGATAGCGGTAGCCGAGCTCCTGCGTGAGGTCGAACTCGCACCGCTCGGCGACCTCGGCGGTGCGGGCGACGGCGTCCGCGTCGTCCGGGAACCGCTCTGCCGCCTCCGCGGGCGCCAGGAGCACGCTCTCGTGGTTGCCGCGGCGCTCGGGCTCGCACGCCTCGAGCGCGGCGTGGCTGCGGATCGCGACGAGCACGTCCTGGAGGAGCGCCCGCGGAGGCGCGTGCGCGTGCGGGTCGCCGGTGGCGACGGTCGGCGCGCCGATCGCCGCCGCGAGGTCGCGCAGCGCCGCGTTCCGGCGTGCGTCCCCGCGCTCGTACGGCCGCTGGAGCTCGATGTAGAAACGGCCGGGGAACGCCTGCGCGAGCACGGCGGCCGTGTTCGGGCTGCGCACGGCGAGCCCCCGGCGCGCGCACCCCGACAGCACGACGAGGCCCTCGTTCAGCTCGACGAGCAGCGCGGGATCGAGCGCCGGAGGCCGCGGCGGCTGCGATTCCCGGCCGGGCGGCCGCGTGTGCGCGTGCGCCGCCGTCAGCAGGCGACAGAGGTTCCCGTAGCCCCGCTGCGACTCGACGAGCACCGTCACGTGCGACCCGTCGAGCAGCGTCAGCTCGGCGCCCGTGATCGCGCGGAGGCCGAACGCCTTGGCCGCGTGCGCGAACTCGAGCGAGCCGTAGACGCCGTCGTGGTCGGTGAGCGCGAGCGCCTCGTAGCCGAGCTCGCGCGCCCGGACGGCGAGCTCCTCCGGGAGGGATGCGCCGTCGAGGAAGGAATACGCGGAATGGCAGTGGAGCTCGACGTAGGTCATCGGCGAGGCGGCGGCGCGTGAGCGCCGACCGGACGCGGGAGGCGCAGGTCAGCGGCCCGGGCGAGGGCGAGCGGTTCGAGCGGTCGAACCGGGTCGTCACGATCAAGGGCGACCTGCCGGAGATCTCCGCGAACGAGATCGACTTCGACCCGAGCTTCGAGATCGGGCCGCACCTCCACGACGACCAGGTCGACTCGTTCTACGTGCTCGAGGGCGAGGTCGAGTTCACGCTCGCCGACCGCGTCGTCCGCGCGGTGCCCGGGACGTGGGTGTCCGTCCCGCCCGGCGTCGTCCACGGCTTCCGCAACCCCGGCCCGGGCCGGGCGCGCTTCCTGAACGTCCACACGCCGGACGCCGGCTTCGCCGCGATGATCCGCGGCACGTAGGTCGCAACCGACAGAGCTGCAACCGACGGGGCCGCAACCGACGGGGCCGCCGCGCCGTTGAGGAATCGCCACGTCCCCGTCGAACAGGACGCCGATGAACCTCCTCGCCTCCATGATGGCCACGCTGCTCGTCCTCGCGACGGGCCTCGCGTTCCTCGCGTAGGTCGCTACGCCCCCTGCTGCGTGAACCAGCACGACCGCTCCTGGTCGTGGAACACGACGGCCCGCTGCCCCGACTCGAGCACGACGTCGAAGTAGCGCCTGCTGACGGGCTCCTCCGTCCACCACCGGTCGACCACGCGCCACTCCTCCCGGACGACCGCGACTCCCTGGCGGTTGACCCGGCTCGGGGCCCCGTCGACGTGCTCCTGGACGAGCGCCGGCCGGGGCTCGTTGACCCGGCCGGCGGCTCGTACGGCGGGCGTGCCGTGCTGCGGAGGCGCCCCACGCCCCTCCGCGATCCCGGTCGTCCCCATCTCGAGCGTCACTCGTCCCGCGTCACTCGTCTCTGGGCACGAACAACGCGCGCGCTTCGGGGATCCGCGACCACGGCGCCACCTCGACCACGGAGCAGACGGCGCCGCCGCCGGTGCTCGCGCGGACCTGGCGCAGCCCGTCCCGCAGCCGCGTCCGCAGCTCCGACCCCGTCGGCTTGACGAGCTCGAGCTGCCGTCCCGCCTCCTCCGTCAGCTCGACGAGCTCGACGCGCAGCAGCGTCACCGGCGCCGGCAGCTCCGCGAGCTTCGGCCCGAGCGCGATCCGCAGCCGGTCGGCTTCCGCTGCGGGGTCGCGCAACGTCAGCGTCCGGCGCCAGGAGCCGCCGCCGACGAGCTGCGCCGACACGGCGAGCTTGCGCACGAACCGCCCCGCCCGGTCGGGCCGTGCCAGCACCCGCTCGACGAGCGTCGCGAGCGCGCGCCGCAGCGTCAGCTCGTTCGCCACCGCCTCCGGGAACTCGAGCGCCTCGACGATCTCCGCGGGCGGGCGTCTCCCCCGCACCCGCCCCCGGCGCCCGCCGCGCGCGAGCTGCCATGCCCGGCGACCGTCCGGCCCGAGCCGCTCCGCGACCGCGCCGCCGGGCAGTGCCGCCAGCTGGCCGAGCCGCTTGACGCCGAGCTCGCGCAGCTGCGCCTGCTCGCGGGCCGGCAGCGGCAGGAGCTCGAGCGAGAGCGGCGCGAGGAAGTCGGCCGCGCGCGCGTCGTCGACGACGACCGCCTGGCCCGCCCGCGCCACCGACGCGGCCGCGAGCGCCGCGAACCGCCGCTCCGCCGCTCCCACGCGCGGGTCCCAGGCCGTCCCGGCCGCCGCGAGCGCCCGCTCGAGCGCCGGGTGGAGGCCGCCGTACAGCCGCTCGACGCCGGTCGTCTCGAAGTAGACGACGCCGGGCTCGACCGAGTCGACGGCGAAGCCCGCGTCCTCGAGCCGCCGGAGCATCCCCTCCCACTCCTGCTCGGCCGCGGACGGGTCCTGCTCGACGAGCACGAGCGCCGGGCACGTCGCGAGCGCCTCGCCCATCCGCATCCCGGCGCGCACTCCCAGCGCCTCGGCCGCCGCCGTCACCGGCCCGAGGAGCGGCTCCTCGCCGGCGCGCGGGGCGAGCGCGGCGGGACGCAGCGCGAGGCCCGGCCGGGCGCGGAGCGCGGCGCGGAGGGCGAAGCCCGGGACGATGAGGCAGGCGATCACGGGAACGTATGTTCTACACGAACACGTGTTCCCCTGCAAGGGTCGACCGCGACGGTGGTGGTCGGTGCGTCCGGACGGCGGGCGGCCGATTTACGGCGCAGCGTCGGTGAACGGCTCCGTCGCGCCGAGCTTGAACGTCCACTCCTGGAGGATCTTCCCGTCCCTGAGCCGGTAGACGGCGAGCAGCGTCCCGAGTGCAGAGCTGCTGCCGTACCGGTACTCCGCCAGGGTCGTCGCGAACTCACCCCAGACGCTCACCGGCGCCACGCGTGCGACGCGGAAGCCGGCGAAGCGGGACGCAGTCGCCGCGTGGCTTCCGATCGCGTCGGCGCCCACGAAGGTGTGGCCCTGCAGCTGCGCGACGCCGCCGCGCGCGAACAAGGCCGCAACCGCTGGTGCGTCGCCTGCCGACCAGGCCGCGTTCAGCTCGTCGACCAGCGTCGTCGCTTCCCGGGCGTCGCTCCTCGCGTCGGTCTCGCGGTCGACGACGATCCACGCCGCCAACGCGATGACCGCTGCCGCAAGGGCGATGACGGCCGCGTGCCCGACGGTGATCTGCGGCCGCTGGACGTGGACTCGGTGGTGGTAGGCAGTCACGAGAACTCGCCTCCTCGCTCTCCGCGTAGAGACGCCGCGGCCACCGCCGCGCCGACCGCGACGAGCCCCGGCCGGAGTCGCAGCGAACGCAAGAGACCGTGAGGTGTGTGGGTCGCCGGCACGACAAATCACCTCTGTGTTGTCGAGTCTCGCCAGTCGAGATCCGTCCGGCATCGGTAGCCGGCCGCAGTGCCCGTCGATCCCCGAGCAGCTTCGAGGACACGCACCGTCGGGTGGACGTCGTCCGGGCTTCGGCAGGACGCGGCGAGCCCGAGCCGCCCTTCCAGCCCCGGCTTGCGAACGGCCGGACACCGGCTAGGCTCGGTGGAAGCCGGACGGAGCAAGGTCGTGGGTCGGTCACCGTCGATGAGGGCGCTGCGGGCGTGTGTCGCGGTCGTCGTGGCCTCGACGTCGCTCGTCGGGTTCAGCGTGCTGGGCGGGATCGTCGTCGGCGAGTCCTCCGTCAGCGCGGCGCAGTACCAGTACGGGAAGGTGGCGCTCTGCCACGTCGCCGGCCCGAACGGGAAGCGGGTCACGATCACGGTCGCGGCCCCCGCGGTCCCTGCGCACCTGCAGCACGGGGACAGCCGCGGGCCGTGTCCGTCGTAGCGGCCTACCGCTCGGCGACGAGCTCGTACAGCTTCCCGTCGGGCGCGCGGAAGTGCGCGTAGCGATAGAGCTCGTTCGCGGCGGGCTCGTCGACCTCGACCCCGGCAGCCTGGAGCTCGGCGACGGCCTCGTCGAGGTCGACGACGAGGAACCCGATCGTGCGGCTCGTCTCCCCCAGCTCGCGCGGCCCGGCGACGGCGAAGCGCGAGCCGTCCGGCAGCGAGAAGACGTCGGCGTCGACGCCCGGCACCGGGGCGGGCACGAGCCCGAGCACGCCCTCGCAGAAGCGCGCCAGCTCGGGGCGCCGGTCGGTCGCGCTGCCGGCGAAGACGAGGCCGAGGAGCTTCACCGCGCGCTCAGAAGCGGATCGCGAGCACGCGCGCGCGCCAGGCGCCCCGCGGCGCCTCGACGTCGACCTCGTCGCCGATCCTCGCACCGATGAGGGCCTTCCCGAGCGGCGACACCGGCGAGACGCCGCCGACGCTCGAGATCTCGACCTCCATCCGCTCGCCGTGCTCGTCCTCGATCTCGACGGTCGCGCCGACCGCGACCGAGCCGTCGGCCGCGGCCGCCTCCTCGTCGACGATGACCGCCCGGTGGAGCCGGTCGCGGAGCAGCGTGATCTGGCGCTCGAGCAGCCCCTGCTCGTTCTTCGCGGCGTGGTACTCGAAGTTCTCGGACAGGTCGCCGTAGCCGCGCGCGTGCGCGATCGCGTCCACGGCCGCCTTGCGCCGGGGGCCCTCGAGCTCCGCGAGCTCGCGCTCGAGCTGCTCCTTCTGGGCGAGGGTCAGGTGCTCCTCGTGCTCACGTGCCATGCGCGCAGGGTAACGACGGCGCGGGGCGCCCGCGTAGACTCGGACGACGATGGCCGCCCGCATCTCGATGGGCATCGTGCTCGCGCTCGGCGTGGCGATCCTCGTCGCGTGGGGCGTCCGCGCGTTCGTGGTGTACGCCTTCTTCGCCGCGATCGCCGGCGGCGTCGCTTTCGGCGCAGCCCGCGGGGGCGAGTGGATCACGGGCGCGAGCGCACGGCGGTTCCGCGACCACGACCGCTAGCGGCCGCGCGCCGTCCGGAAGCGGCGGACGGCCTCCGCGTGGTCGACGATCGGCGGCGGATAGCCGAGCCGGCGCAGGCCGTCCGCGCCGAGCCGCCACGGCTCGTGGATCGTCTCGGCGGGCAGGTCGGCGAGCTCCGGGACGTAGCGTCGGACGTACGCGCCCGACGGATCGTGCCGCAGTGCCTGGAGGGTCGGGTTGTAGACGCGGTTCGGCCTCTGGTCGACGCCCGTCCCGGCGACCCACTGCCAGTTCCCGCGGTTGTTGGCCACGTCGCCGTCGACCAGGCGGTCCTCGTACGCCCGCGCGCCCTCCCGCCAGTCGACGTACAGGTGCTTCACGAGGAACGACGCGGTGACGAGCCGCGCGCGGTTGTGCAGCCACCCCTCGGCCGCGAGCTGCCGCATGCCCGCATCCACCAGCGGATACCCGGTCAGGCCCTCCGTCCACGCCGCCAGCCCATCCGGATCGTCGTTCCAGCGGTCGCCGCGCGGCCGGAGGTCGTCGTCGCGCGTCTCCGGCCGCGCCCGCAGGAGCTGCGCGTAGAAGTCGCGCCAGGCGAGCTGCCGGACGAAGCCGTGCCCGCCGCGCGCCAGCGCCTCCCGCGCGAGCTCGAGCGGCGAGAGGCACCCGAAGTGCAGGTACGGGGACAGCCGCGAGGTCGCGTTCGCGTCGAGCCGGTCGCGCTCCTCGTCGTACGCGGCGAGGCCGCCCGACAGCCACGCGCGCATCGCACGGCGGCCGGCCGTCTCGCCGCCTGCCGGGAGCGCGGGGTCGCGGCCGACCGCCGGGAGCCCGCCCGTCTCGACGTCCGGCGGGAGCCGGAGCGCCCGAGGGGCGTCCTCGGCTCGGCGCCAGGGCTCGCCGAGCCACGCGCGGTGGTACGGCGTGAACACGCGGTAGTGGTCGCCGCCGGCGGGCACGGGCGCTCCGGTCGGCACGACCGTGACGCCGGGAAAGGCGCGCACGTCGACGGCCCCGCGCAGCGCGGCCTCGCGCCGCTGCGCCGTCGCGCTCACGTCCGAGGAGAGGTAGACGGCGTCGGGGCCGAGGGCGAGCGCCACCCGGACGGGATCGCCGTGCCGGACCGCGAGCGCGCCGCCGAGGGAACTGCGCAGGTCGTGGAGCGACTCGAGCAGGAACGCCCTCCGCCGCGGCGCGCCGAACGTCCGCTCGATCGCAGGGTCGTGGACGAAGAGGGGCACGACCTCGTCCGCCTCGCGGGCGGCGGCGGCGAGAGCGGGGTTGTCGTGGACGCGCAGGTCGCGCGTGAACAGGACGACGGCCCTCACGCGGCGGTGATCTCTGCCGCGTCCCCGACCGTGCCCGCCAGGCGCGGCACGACGTCCAGCGCGTCGACGCGCGCGCAGAAGCGGATGTCCTCCTCGAGCCCCGGCGGCCCGTAGGTGCGCGCGGTGAGGCCCTCCCAGGGGTCGGGGTACGCGCGGGCGAGCAGCTCGGCGGCGACGGCGCCGTCGGTCCGCTCCGCGGCGAGGAGCGCGACGATCCGGCCGGCGCAGTAGCCGTCGTCGAACGCGAACGCGCCCTTGTACCCGGCGCAGAGGATCGCGACGTCCGCCCCGCGCTGGGCGACGGCCCGCGCGACGGCGCCCGCGTTGAGGAGCGAGCCGAGCAGCACCTCGTCGCAGCGGTCGGCCGCGGCGAGGATCGCGCTGGTGCCGTTCGTCGTCGAGAGGATGAGCGTCTCGGCGCGTAGCTCGAGGAACTCCCGCGGCGAGGCGCCGAAATCGAACCCGTGGACACGGACCGCGTCGCGCTCGCCGCCGACGATGCTGTGCGGAAGCTCCGCGCGCAGCCGCATCGCCTCGTCGATCTCGGCCGCGCAGACCACGCGCCGGTACCCGGAGGCGAGAGCCTGCGCGATCGTCGAGGTCGCGCGCAGGACGTCGACGACGACCCCGACCGGCGCCTCGGCCGCCTCCGCGGGTGTGAACGCGACGTGAACGCGCACCTCGGTACGCTAGCCCGATGGCGACTGCGGCAGAGACGAGGTACTGCTACCGCCATCCGAACCGCGAGACGGGCCTCTCCTGCTCCGAGTGCGGACGGCCGATCTGCACCGACTGCGCGACGTTCGCGCCGGTCGGGATCCGGTGCCCCGAGCACTCCGGCAAGGCGCATGGCGCGCAGCGCCTGACGACCGGCGTGCGCCGGGCCTCGTTCGAGGGCACCGGCGCGGTCGTCACGAAGGCGCTGATCGCGGTGAACGTCGCCGTCTACCTGATCGGCGTCGCGCAGGGCGGCTCGCTGGGCGGCAGCGCCGGGACGCTCTACGAGCACGGCGCGCTCGTCATCCGCGGGTTCCTGCCGGACGGGACGGCGGTCGGGCTCGCCGAGGGCGAGTGGTGGCGGCTGATCACGTCGACCTTCCTGCACGCGAACCTCGTCCACCTCGGGATGAACATGCTCATCTTGTGGCTCGTCGGGGGACCACTCGAGTCCGGGATCGGGCGAGGGCGCTTCCTGACGATCTACGTCGTGTCGGGTCTCGCGGGGTCCGCGGGAGCACTGCTGTTCTCGCCCGACGGCATCACGGTCGGCGCTTCGGGCGCGATCTTCGGCCTCTTCGGAGCAGCCCTCGTGGCCGAGCGCCAGGGCACCTACCTGCTCGGCGGCAGCGTCATGGGCCTCGTGATCCTCAACTTCGTGCTCACGTTCGCGTTCGCGTCACAGGGGATCTCGGTCGGCGCGCACCTGGGCGGCTTCGTCGGCGGCGCGCTCGCGATGCTCGCCCTGACGCGGCTCGGTCGGGGCCACGCGATCTACGGCCATCCCGGGCTGCTCGGGATCGCGGGCGTGGTCGCCGTCGGCCTCCTGGCCGTCGTCGTCGCCTGGGCGCGCGTGCGCGGCTACACGGCCTAGCGGCCCGCGTACCGCAGCCGCAGGACGAGCGTCCTCCCGGTCTCGCCGGTCGGCGACACCGTCGTCAGCTCGAGCCGCGTCGGACGCGCCTGCGTCGCCCGCGCACGTCTCGCGGGCAGCCTGAGCCGGACGAGGTTCTGGCCCGCGCGGATCGCGACCGACCGGAGCGGCGCGCCGCCGGCCACCACCCGTAGCGTCCCCGCCCGGCTGGAGAAGAAGTGGAGCGTCAGGGCCCGGTCGGTCCCGACCGTGACCGTCGACTGCGTGTACAGCGTGAGCGCCGGCGCGGGGACGATCCCGGCCGTCGGCACGACGGGACGCGGGTCGGCGGCGGGCCATCGGGCCACCCCGGCTTCCGCGGAGGCCGCCCGGCCGTACGCCTGCCACTTCGCCGGCGACATGTCCACCTCGGCCAGGTAAAGCGAGAACCCCGTCGTCGGTGACGTGGCCAGCATCGTCACGTACTGCTCGGCCGTGACCCGGTAGGCGGACGGGTACGTCCCGAGCGTCGGGTGGACGCGGGCGAGCGGGAAGTGCCCCTCGGCACCCGCCGCGCACGCTCCCGGCGAGAAGCCGGCGCCGAAGTCGTTGACGTACGCCTGGGGCAGGAAGTCGAAGCCGGCGTCGCGCCACGCCGCCCAGTCGAGGTCCTGCTGGTCGGCGCGGCAGTACGACGAGACCGCCGCGGGCAGCTGCGGCAACCGGGCGCGGAACGCGTCGACGAACCGGCGCGAGCGCCCGAAGCGCTCCGGGCTCTGCGGGCCGTCGCCCGACAGCTTGTACTCGAGCTCCGCGTTCGCGACGTAGAACCCGAGGTCGTACCGCTCGAGGAGCTGCGCCGCGAGCGCCGCCTCGGCCTCCGGCTGCTCGCGCAGGACCCCCCAGCCGCCGAGGGCGACGTCCGGGCCGGCGGCGGCCCGGAAGCGGTCGATCCACCCTACGTCGACCGGGTCCGCGACGAGGCCGTCGTGGAGGATCACGACCGCCCAGCGGAAGCGGTTCGTCCGCAGCGTCCGGCCGAGCTCGGTCGGGTCGACGTGTCCCTCGTTGTGGACGAACGCGCCCGCTCCGTCCCACGCGACGGTGACCGCGGAGGCGGAGGCGCGGTCGGCCGCGGCAGGCGCCGACTGGGTGAGCAGGGCCGCCGCGAGCACGGCCGCGAGCGAGAGCGCGACACGGGTGCCCACGCTCCGGGGATCGGCGCCCCGTCAAGGCCGCTCGTCCCTCGAAGGAGGGACGGGCCCGCCATCGGGCGCAGCGGCCGGCTAGCCGCCGGCGGCCGCGTACACCGCGCCGCGCTCGGTCAGGGCCGCCTGCGCCGCCGCGAGCCGGGCGAGCGGGACGCGGTAGGGCGAGCAGGAGACGTAGTCGAGCCCGATCTCGTGGCAGAAGGCCACGGACGCAGGCTCACCGCCGTGCTCGCCGCAGATGCCCATCTTCAGCTCCTTGACCGTCAGCGCCCGCTCGCGCGCGATCCGCATCAGGTCGCCGACGCCGCTCCGGTCGAGCGTCTCGAACGGGTTCTGCTGGAGCACGCCCGTCTCCAGGTACTGCGTCAGGAACTTGCCCTCGGCGTCGTCGCGCGAGAAGCCGAGCGCGGTCTGCGTCAGGTCGTTGGTGCCGAACGAGAAGAAGTCCGCGTGCTCGGCGATCTCGTCCGCCCGCACGCAGGCGCGCGGCAGCTCGATCATCGTCCCGCACAGGTACTCGCCCGCGCCCTCCTCCTCGGCCACGCGAACGGTGAGCTCGCGCAGGCGCCGCAGCTCCTCGCCGAACCCGACCAACGGATGCATGATCTCGACGAGCGGCGGGTTCCCGGTGCGCTCCTCCACCGCCTTCGCCGCGCGGATGATCGCGCGCACCTGCGTCTCGTAGACCTCCGGCCACTGGAGGCCGAGCCGGCAGCCGCGCGTGCCGAGCATCGGGTTGGCCTCCTGCAGCGCCCGGATCCGCTGGCGCATGCGGTCGTCCGTCGCCTCCTCGATCGGGGGCAGGAACTCGTGCAGGGGCGGGTCGAGCAGCCGGATCGTCACCGGCAGGCCGGCCATCGCCTCGAAGATGCCCTCGAAGTCGGACTGCTGCATCGGCAGCAGCCGCTCGAGGGCAGCGCGGCGGCCCTCCTCGTTCTCGGCCATGATCATCTCGCGCACGACCGGAAGCCGGTCCGCCGCCATGAACATGTGCTCGGTGCGGCAGAGGCCAATGCCCTGTGCACCGAAGTCGCGGGCCTTCGCCGCGTCCTCCGGCGTGTCCGCGTTCGCACGCACCTGCAGGCGCCGCATCTCGTCGGCCCAGCCGAGGATCGTCTGGAGGTCCTCGTTGATCTGCGGCGGCACGAGCGGGACCTCGCCGATGATCACGCCGCCGGTGCCGCCGTCGATCGTCAGCACGTCGCCCTCGTGCAGCTCGTGGCCGGCGATCCGGGCCACCTTCGCGGCGACGTCGACGTGGAGCGCCTCGCAGCCGGCGACGCAGGGCTTGCCCATCCCGCGCGCGACGACGGCGGCGTGCGACGTCATGCCGCCGTGGGCGGTGAGGATGCCCTTCGCCTGGATCAGCCCGTGGATGTCGTCCGGCGTCGTCTCCCAGCGGACGAGGATCACCGGCTCGTGCTGGCCCTGCTCGGCCGCCGTATCGGCGTCGAGGACGATCTTCCCCGAGGCGGCGCCCGGTGAGGCGTTGAGCCCGCGGGCGACGACCTCGTACCGCGCGGTCGGGTCGAGCATCGGGTGCAGCAGCTGGTCGAGCTGGCCGGCGTCGATCCGCGCGACGGCGTCGTCGCGCGAGATGAGCCCCTCCTCCGTCATCGAGACCGCCGCCTTCAAGGCGGCCGCGGCCGTCCGCTTCGCGCTGCGCGTCTGGAGCAGGTACAGCGTCCCGGACTCGACCGTGAACTCGATGTCCTGCATGTCGCGGTAGTGCTCCTCGAGGCGGCTCATCGTCGCGAGCAGCTGCTCGTAGGCCTCCGGGAGCACGTCCCCCAGCCGCTCGAGCGGCTCGGGGGTGCGGATCCCCGCGACGACGTCCTCGCCCTGCGCGTTGACGAGGAACTCCCCGTAGACGCCCTGCTCGCCGGTGGAGGGGTCCCGCGTGAAGCAGACGCCGGTGGCGCAGTCGTCGCCCTTGTTGCCGAAGACCATCTGGACGACGTTCACCGCCGTGCCGAGGTCGTCCGGGATCCCGTGCGCGCGGCGGTAGACCTGCGCCCGCGGCGTGTCCCAGGAGTCGAAGACGCCCCGCACCGCACGCCGGAGCTGCTCGCGCGGATCCTGCGGGAACTCGCGCCCCAGCTCGTTCGCGTAGATCGTCTTGAACTGCGCGGACAGCGCCGCGAGGTCGTCGGCGTCGAGATCGGTGTCCAGGTCGGCGCTCCGCTCGCGCTTCAGGTCGCGGAGCGCGGACTCGAAGCGCTCGCCGTCGATCCCCTCGACCACCTCGCCGTACATCTGGATCAGCCGGCGGTACGAGTCGTGCGCGAACCGCGGGTTCCCGGTGACGCGTGCGACTCCCTCGACCGCCTCGTCGGTGAGTCCGAGGTTGAGGATCGTGTCCATCATCCCCGGCATCGAGATCGCGGCGCCGGAGCGCACGGACAGGAGCAGGAGCCGGTCGGGATCGCCGAAGCGCAGGCCGCTGCGCTCCTCGAGGCGCGCGATGTGCTCGTCGACCTCCTCGTCGAGGCCGTCGGGGACGCGCCCGCCGGAGGCCATGTAGGCGCGGCAGGCGTCGGTCGTGATCGTGAACCCGCCGGGAACGGGGATGCCCAGCTGCGTCATCTCGGCGAGGCCGATGCCCTTGCCGCCGAGGAGCTCGCGGCCCCCGTCGGTCGGCTCGTCGAAGTCGTAGACGTACTTGGTGGTGGGGATCGTGTCGGTCATCGGGGCGGATCTTTCCACACGGCGGGGGCGATACTGCGGATCGTGCGACGGGTGGTCGTGATCGGCAGCGCGAGCGGGAACGGGAAGACGACGCTGGCACGCGCGCTGGCGACGCGCCTCGACGTGCCGTGGGTCGAGCTCGACGCGCTCGTCCACGGGCCCGGCTGGACGGAGACGCCCGACGAGGAGCTCCGCGCGCGGGTCGAGCCGCTGGTGGCCTCCGACGGCTGGGTGATCGACGGCGCGTACCGGCGAAAATTGGGGGACATCGTGCTCGTGTCTGCAGACACGGTCGTCTGGCTCGACCTGCCGGTGCGGGTCTGGCTGCCGCGCCTGCTCCGGCGCAGCGTGCGGCGGCTGCGCGGACAGGAGGCGCTCTGGAACGGGAACCGCGAGTCCGTGCGCGGCGTCTTCCTCGGCTGGAACGCGCTCGTCCCTTGGGCGCTGCGCGCGCACGTGCGGCGCCGGCGCGTCTACCCGCGGGCGCTCGCGGCGTACCGTGTCGTGCGGCTGCGCAGCGTCGACGAGGTCCGCGCCTTCGTCGCCGGAGCCGGCCGGTGAGGGAGGCACGGCGCGGCGACCGCGTCGTCCGGCTCTCGAGCGAGGACCGCGTCCTCTTCCCCGACGACGGGATCACGAAGGGCGACCTGTGGGACTACTACGAGGCCGTCGCGCCCGTGCTCGTCCCGCACCTGCGCGACCGCCCGTTCACGATGAAGCGCTGGCGCGAGGGGATCGCCGGCCCCTCGTTCTTCCAGAAGCAGGTGCCGAAGGGGACGCCGCCGTGGCTGCAGACGCGTCAGTTCCGGACGTTGCCGCGGGAGGGCGGGCCGCGGCTCGTCGACTTCGCGCTCGTCCAGGACGAGCTCGCGCTGCTCTGGGCGGTGCAGATGCACTGCATCGACATGAACGCGTGGTACTCGCGCGTGAACCTCCCCCACCGCCCGGACTTCGTGCTCTTCGACATCGACCCGCCGGGCGACGAGGACTGGCCGCTCGCCGTCGAGGTCGCGCACCTGATCCGCGGCCGCCTCTCCGAGCTCGGCCTCGAGGCGTGGGTGAAGACGAGCGGCTCGACCGGGATCCACGTCCTCGTTCCGATCGTGCGGCGCTCGTCGTGGGAGGACACGTACGCCTTCGCGGAGCTCGTGGCGCGCGGGCTCGAGGGCGAGCACCCGGGGATGCTCACGACCCAGTGGCTGAAGGAGAAGCGGAAGGGCGTGCTCGTCGACCATCGGCAGAACGCGTGGGGGAAGACGATCGCCTCGGTCTACTCGGTGCGGCCGCGGCGGGGCGCACCGGTGTCGACGCCGCTGCGCTGGGAGGAGCTCACGCCCGACCTCGACTTCCGCTCGCTCGGGATGCGCGAGGCGCTGGAGCGGGTCGAGCGGCACGGCGACCTGTTCGCCCCCGTGCTCGAGGGCGGCCAGCAGCTCGGCCCCGTGCTGCGACGGCTGCGGGAATCCGCCGTGGAAGCGGACAAGTGACAGTCTGTTACTTGACTCTCGGAGCTGTCGGAACGGTCACATGCTCTCGACGGCGAGGATGTTCCCGTCCGGGTCCTTGAGCCAGGCTGCGCGTCCGCGGCCGACGGTCGCGATGCCGCCTTCCGTCCGCAGCCCCGGCAGGTCGTACTCCTCGAAGGTCACGCCGCGGTCGCGGAGCGCGGCGACGGCCGCGTCGAGGTCGTCGACCTGGAACGCCGCCACCGTCGCTCGGCTCTGCCCCGCACCCACGCTCCTGTAGGCCACGAGCGTGCCCTCGCCGGCCTCGAACACCGCCTCCGGGTTGTCCGGCAGGTCCTCGCGGCGCTCGGCGAGCCTCAGTCCCAGCGTGTCCCCGTAGAACGCGATCGCCCGGTCGACGTCCGAGACCGGGACGACGGCGGCGATCCGCGAGCGGTCGAGCATGTGCGCCTCCTCGTCACGAGCCGATGGTCGGAGCGACCGTACTCCCGGTGCACGCGCGCACGCAATGCCGCGCGAAAGGGACAAAGTGACAGTCTGTTACGTGTTCCCTCGAGCGGCGGTGCGTGTCCCGCCTACGCCGTGCGGGAGGCGCGGCGGTCGGCGAGCCATCCCGCGACCCGGATGCCGAGCCAGATCGGCGTCAGCAGCACGTAGAAGACGATGTCCGCGAGGACGAGCAGCGTCCACCAGAGCGCCCACCTCGCCGGGCTGATCTTCGGCCGCTCCCTCACGGCGCCCGGTTCATTGGGCCGCGATTCACTGGGCCGCGATTCACTGGGCGGCGGCGGGCTCCTGCTCCCGGCGTCGCTCCTCGACCGCGCGGATGATCCGGTGTGCCGTCTCCTCGACCGAGAGGTCGGTGACGTCGATCACCGGGCAGCGGAGCTTCCGGTGCACGGCCGCGGCCTCGTCCAGCTCCTCGTAGATCTGGAACAGGTTCGCGTAGCCGCGGTTGCCGCCCCCCATGCTGCGAACCCGGACCTCGCGGATGTCGGCCAGGCGCTCGGCGTCGATCGTTAGCCCGACGATCTTCGTCGCGTCGATCTCGAACAGCTCCCTCGGCGGCGCGATCCCCTTCACGATCGGGACGTTGGCCGTCTTGTGGCCGAGGTAGCCGAGGTACATCGAGAGCGGCGTCTTCGACGTTCGCGACACGCCCACGAGGACGATGTCCGCGTCGACGAGGCCCGCGCCGACGCCGTCGTCGTACTTGACCGCGAACTCGATCGCCTCCATCCGCTTGAAGTAGGCGGAGTTGAGCGGCGCCCGCGCGCCCGGCTTCATCTTCGCCGCCTGGCCGGAGACGCGCGCGATCGACTCGATCGGGTGCCCGAGCAGGTCGGCGTAGTGCACCTTCGCCTTCCGGCACAGCTGGCGCATCGTCTCCCGGTACTCCGGCTTGACGAGCGTGTAGACGGCGACTGCCGGGCGCCCCTTCATCCGGTTGACGGCGATCTGCAGGTCGTCGATCGACTCGACGCGCGGATGGCGGACCTCCTCGAACGGCTGGTCGGGGAACTGCGCCTCGAGCGCCTGGACGAGCCGGGCCGCCGTCTCCCCGGTCGAGTCGGAGACGATGTGGAGCTCGACGGAGGTCTGCGCCGGGGGCACCTGCGGATTCTGCCCCGAAGCGGGCGCCGGCCGCGCCGGGGGGAACGGCGCGGCCGGCTGTCGGAGAGGAAGGAGTGGCGGAGAAGTCGGGTCTAGCTGGTCGGCCTCGTGCCGAGCGTGACGGTGATCGTCTTGGTCGCGCCGTCGCGCTTCACCTCGAGCTCGAGCGTGTCGCCCGGCTTCCGGTCGCCGACGGCCTTGCGGAGGTCGTCGCCATTGGCGATGTCCTCCCCGCCGGCCCGCACGACGACGTCGCCGGCCTGCAGGCCTGCGTCGTCGGCCGGGCTCCCGGAGCGGACGGAGCCGATCTGGGCGCCGCCGCCGCTCGCGTCGCCGAGCTCCACGCCGAGGAAGGCGTACTGGACGGTGCCGCCGGAGGCGAGCTGGTCGACGACCTTCTGCACGGTCTCGATCGGGATCGCGTAGCCGACGCCGTCGTTGCCGCCGGACTCGCTCGCGATCTGCGAGTTCATCCCGACCACGCGGCCGTCGGCGTCGAGGAGCGGCCCGCCCGAGTTGCCGTGGTTCAGCGCGGCGTCCGTCTGGATCGCGCCGTCGATGGTGAATCCGTCCGGGGCGCGCAGCTGGCGGTCCTTGCCCGAGACGATCCCGGACGTGACCGTGCCCTCGAGCCCGAAGGGGCTGCCGATCGCGATCACGGGGTCGCCGATCCGGAGGGACTCGGAAGAGCCGAGCCGGAGCGGCTGGATCCCGCTCGGCACGTCCTTCAGCTGCAGCAGCGCCACGTCGGCGGAGGCGTCGGTGCCGACCACGGTGGCTGCGACCTCCTTGCCGTCGTGGAACTTCACGGTGACCTCGTCGGCGCCGTCGACGACGTGCTGGTTGGTCACGACGTGGCCGTCGGCGTCGAGCACCCACCCGCTGCCGGTCGCCGTCTGCTGCTGCTGCTGGCCGAACGGGTCGAGCGAGCTCCCGCCCGACTGCGCCGTGATCTCGACCACGCCGGGGATCGTCTGCTCGTAGATCGCGGCGATCGAGCCCTCGCGGGCGGTGACGGGACGGTTGACCGCGGCGCTCGTCGTCGCCGCCGCGGGCGACGGATCGTCGTCGACCGCCGCCCAGATGCCGGCGCCGGCGACACCGCCGAGGACGGCGGCCGCGAGCAGCGCGACGAGAGGGACGAGGTACTTGTTCACGGTGCCTCCTGGAAGATCTCTGCGGTGTCGTTGCTGTCGATGCACGGAGACTGCCCACGCCGGCTGAGAGACGGCTGAGAGACGGGTTGGGACTCCGTTAACCGCGGCGTTGCCCTCTCAGCGAACCTTCAGCCTGCCGCGGCACACTGCGGACAGTGAGCGTCAGGATGGCCGCATGAGCACGGGGGCCGGGCCGTGAAGGTGCTCGTCGTCGACGACGAGCCCGCGGTGCGGACGGCGCTCGAGCGCGCCCTCGTGCTCGAGGGCTACGAGGTCGAGCTCGCCTCCGACGGGGGCGAGGCCCTGCAGCACGTCGCCGCCGAGGCGCCGGACGCCGTCGTGCTCGACATCCTCATGCCCGGGGTCGACGGCCTCGAGGTCGCGCGCAGGCTGCGCGCCGACGGCGACCGCACGCCGATCCTGATGCTGACGGCGCGCGACGGGGTCGGCGACCGGGTCGAGGGTCTCGACGCCGGCGCGGACGACTACCTCGTCAAGCCGTTCGCGCTGGAGGAGCTGCTCGCACGGCTCCGCGCGCTGCTGCGCCGGTCCGGCGCCGACGGGACCGGCCAGGTGCTGCGGTTCGCCGACCTGTCGATGAACACGGGCACGCACGAGGTGCGCCGCGGCGAGCGGCGGATCGAGCTCACCCGGACGGAGTTCCAGCTGCTCGAGCTGTTCCTGCGCAACCCGCGCCAGGTGCTGACGCGCTCGCTGATCTTCGACCGCGTGTGGGGCTACGACTTCGGCCCGGCGTCGAACGCGCTCGAGGTCTACGTCTCCTACCTGCGCCGCAAGCTCGGCGAGCCCAGGCTGATCCACACCGTGCGCGGCGTCGGCTACGCGCTGCGCGACGAGCCGTGAGCCTGCGCGCCCGCCTGACGCTCGTCGCCGCGGCCGCCGTCGCCGTCGCCGTCGCGCTCGCGTCGCTCGGCGCGTACTTCGCCGTCCGGAGCGTCCTGCGCGGGCAGGTGGACGAGGCGCTGCGCGAGCGGGCCGCCGACGTCCGACTGCCGCAGCGCTACCCGACCCCGGACTTCGAGCTGCTCGAGCGGCCGCTGCTCGGCGGTGCGCCCGGCTACATCCAGCTCGTCGGCGCGGACGGCACCGCCGTCCGGCGGCGCGGGGCCTCGATCCCGCTGCCCGACGCCGGCGCGCGCGAGGTCGCGGCCGGCGACCGGGATGCCTTCCTCGAGGACGCGACCGTCGCGGGCACGCACGTCCGCATCCTCACCGCCCAGCTGACGCCCGGCGTCGCGGTGCAGATCGCACGGCCGCTGGAGGAGGTCGACCGGACGCTGCGGCGCCTCGCAGGCGTGCTCGCGGTGTTCGCGATCGGCGGGATCGTGCTCGCGGCGGTGCTCGGCCGCGCGGTCGCCCAGGCGGCGCTGACGCCCGTGCGGCGCATGCGCGAGGCGACGAGGCACGTGGCCACCACGCAGGACCTGTCGCGCCGCATCGAGGTTTCCGGGACCGACGAGCTCTCCGGCCTCGCCGCCGACTTCAACGTGATGCTCGGCGAGCTCGAGCGGTCGCTGGCGGCGCAGCGGCAGCTGGTGGCCGACGCGTCGCACGAGCTGCGGACGCCGCTGACGAGCCTACGCACGAACGTCGAGCTGCTCGCGCGGGACGACCGGGTTCCCGCCGAGGAGCGCCGGGCGATGCTGTCGGACGCGATCGTCCAGATCCAGGAGCTCACGGCGCTCGTCGGCGACGTGGTCGAGCTCGCGCGCGGGAACCGCCTCGACGAGGAGCCGCAACCGGTGCGCCTCGACGAGCTCGTCGACGCCGAGGTCGAGCGGGCGCAGCGGCACGCGCCCGAGGTTCGCTTCGATGCGGAGCTGCAGCCGACGACCGTCACGGGATCGCCGTCGGCGCTCGCCCGCGCGGTCGCCAACCTCCTCGACAACGCGGCCAAGTGGAGCCCGGGCGGCGCCGCCGTCGAGGTCCGCGTCGCCGACGGGACGCTGACCGTGCGCGACCACGGCCCCGGGATCGCGGACGAGGACCTACCGCACGTGTTCGACCGCTTCTACCGTGCGCCCTCGGCGCGCGGCCTCCCGGGCTCCGGCCTGGGCCTCGCGATCGTGCGGCAGGTGGCGGAGGCCCACGCGGGACACGTCTCGGTGGCGCGGGCCGACGGCGGCGGCTCGCTCTTCCGGCTCGAGCTGCCCGTGGCCGAGCGGCCCACCGTGCCGACGCAGGCCGCCTCGGTCTCCTGATCCTGCGCGCAGCCCGGACGGCTAGAGCGGGAGCTGCGAGAGGTCGCCGAGGCGGCCCACGCGGTCGCGCACGGCCGCGAGCAGCGCGAGGCGGTTCGCGCGCAGCCGCTCGTCCTCCGCCATCACGAGGACGTCCTCGAAGAAGCGCTCCAGCACGGGCGCCAGGGTCGCCGCCGACGCGAGCGACGCCGGGACGTCGGCCGGGTCGACCTCGACACGAGCGAGCGCCGCCGCGACCTCCCGCTCGGCGTCCTCCTCGAGCCGCGACTCGTCGACCGTCGCGCCGTCCGCGCCCTTTGCGGCGAGCCGCGAGGAGCGGTCGTGGACCTCGAAGGCGGCCGCGAGCTCCGGCGAGCCGGCGGCCGCCGCGAGGTCGACGGCCACGCGGGCGACGCCGGCGAGATCCTCGGCGGCAGAAGCCCGCGCCGCGCGGACGAACTCCACGGGGACGTCGAGCAGCTGGTCGAGCCGCTCCTGCACGAACTCGCGGACCTCGGGCTCGAGGACGTCCCGCGGGACGAAGACCCCGCCCTCGATCGCGAGCCGGCAGAGCCCGATCGCGGCCCGGCGGAGCGCATAGGGGTCGCGCGACCCGGTCGGCCGGTGCCCGAGCGCGAAGGCGACGTTGAGCGTGTCGATCCGGTCCGCCGCCGCCAGCAGCCTGCCGGCCTCCGTTGCCGGGAGCGGACCGCCGGCGGACTCCGGGAGGTACTGCTCGTCGACCGCGGCCGCCACCTCCTCGGGATACCCGCCGAGGCGAGCGTACGTGGCGCCGATGTGACCCTCGAGCTCCGGGAACTCGCGCACGAGCTCCGCCGCCTGGTCGGCCTTCGCCAGGCGGGCGGCCTGGATCGCCGCCTCCTCCCCGCCCAGTCGTCCCACGAGCACGGCCAGGCGCTCCGTCTTGTCGGCGTACGTCCCCGCGCCCGTGAAGAACGTGATGTCGCGCAGGCGCGTGCAGAGCGCGTCGATCCCGACGGCGACGTCGCGGTCGAAGGTGAACGCCGCGTCGTCGAGGCGGTTCTCGAGCACGGCCGTGTAGCCCGGCACGATCGCGTCCGGGTCGCCGCCGTTCGCGACGACCGCGAACCGCGTGCCGCCGAGCGGGAAGTAGCGCTGGTGGGACTGCATCGCGGTCACGATCACGCGCTCGGGCAGGCGGAGGAAGCGCTCGTCGAACGAGCTCGCGAGCACGAACGGCCGCTCGACGAGGTGGACGACCTCGTCCAGCTTGCCGAGCGGGTCCGACCACGGGCCGAGCGCGTCGAGTCCGTCGACGATCGTGCGCCGGCGATCGCCCTGGTCGGGCTCGACGCCTGCGGCGCGAATCGTCTCGGCGTACGTGTCCGCGGAGGCGATCTCCACGCGGCCGCCGGTGAACCGGTGCCCGTACGAGAACCCGTCTGCCTCGATCCCGTCGAGCACCACGCCGACGGTCGTCTCCCCGTGCTTCGCGCAGATCCAGCGGATCGGGCGCGAGAAGCGGAGGTCCGGCCCCCAGCGCATCGACTTCGCGAACTGGAGCCCGCGCACGAGCGCGGCCAGCCGCTCCGGAAGCACCTCCGTCACGGGCTGCCCGGGAACCGTCAGCCCGAGGAAGCCGTCCCGCTCCTCGAGCGCCTCGACGGCGACGCCGTGGCGCTTCGCGAAGCCGCCCGCCGCCCGCTCGCGCAGCGCCGCCGGAGGGCCCTTCACCCACTCGTCCGGCGTCCGCTCCGGCAGCTCGTCCACCTGCACCGCCAGCCGGCGGGGCCCGACGAGGACCGCCGACGCGTCGACGCCGAGGTGCTCGCGTGCGAGCGCCGGGAGCTGCGCCTCCGCCTCGGCGCACGCGGCGGCGGGAAGCTCCTCGCAGCCGATCTCGAGCAGGAGGCTAGGCAACGGCCGGCTCCTCCACTGGGCGCTCGAGCTCGACGACCAGCTCGGCGGTGCGCCGGGCGAGCGTGCGGACACGGCCGATGTACTGCGCGCGCTCGGTCACCGAGACCGCGCCGCGGGCGTCCAGCAGGTTGAAGGTGTGCGAGCACTTCAACACCTGGTCGTACGCCGGCAGCGGCAGGCGCCGCTCGAGCAGCTCGAGGCACTCCGCCTCGTGCTCGCCGAACCGCCGCATCAGCACGTCCACCGGCGCGAGCTCGAAGTTGTACGCCGACCACTGCCGCTCGCTCTCGCGGTACACGTCGCCCCAGGTCACGCCCGGCGCCCACTCGAGCTCGAACGCCGTGCGCTTCCCCTGGAGGAACATCGCCAGCCGCTCGAGCCCGTACGTGATCTCTGCGGGCACCAGCTCCACGTCGAGGCCGCCGAGCTGCTGGAAGTACGTGAACTGCGTCACCTCCAGCCCGTCGAGCCACACCTCCCAACCGAGCCCCCACGCGCCGAGCGTCGGCTGCTCCCAGTCGTCCTCGACGAGGCGCAGGTCGTGGCGCTGCGTGTCGATCCCGATCGCCTGGAGCGACGCGAAGTAGCGGTCGAGGACGTCGTCGGGCGTCGGCTTGAGGATCACCTGGTACTGGAAGTAGTGCTGGAAGCGGAACGGGTTCTCCCCGTAGCGGCCGTCGGTCGGCCGGATCACGGGCTCGACGTACGCGGTCTTCCACGGCTTGGGACCGAGCGAGCGCAGGAACGTGGCGGGGTTCATCGTCCCCGCGGCCAGCTCCGTGTGGTACGGCTGCATCAGCACGCACCCCTGCTCGGCCCAGTACGCCTCGAGGCGCGCGATCATCTGCTGGAAGTTCAGGGCCACGGGACGGAGAGGCTAGCGATGGCGCGCCCGGTCCTCGCCGTCGCGCGGGCGGACCGCGGGCGCGTCACGCCGACAGGGTGCGGAGGCGGAAGCCGCCGTGGAACTCGTACGCGGCCGCGACCACCGCGAGGAGCTCGCGCGCGTCGTGCTCGGTGAGCGGAACGGCGTGGGCCTCGGCCAGCGGCAGACGCAGGAGCGCGTCGAGCGCACCGAACGCACGCGGCGAGACGCCGACGGCTCCCGGCTCGATGCACGCGCGGCACACCGCTCCGCCGGCGCGCGGAAGGTACCCGGCGAGCGGCGGCTCCGCGCCGCACTCGGCGCAGCTCGCGGTGTGCGGCTGGTAGCCGGAGAGCCACAGCAGCTTGAGCTGGAACGAGAGCGCGAGCGGATCGAGGCCCGCGCGCGTCGACCGCTGCTCCAGCGTGTCGCAGGCGTCGAGGTAGCGCGTGATCGCCTCGAACGCGCGCGGGCTCGACTCCTGCTCGGTGAACAGGCGCAGCATCGCCTCCGCGCCGACGAGCCCGACCGAGAGCCGGTAGTGCCCCTCGCGCGTCGCCGCGTGCGAGCGGACCAGGTGGGCGCCGGTGACGGTCTGCAGCTCGCCGGAGCCCTGGTGGAGCATCACCTCGACGTGCGAGAGCGGCTCCAGCCGGCCGCCGTAGCGCGACTTCGTGCGCCGGATGCCCTTCGCGACGGCGCCGATCCGGCCGCGGTCGAGCGTGTACAGGTGGAGGATGCGGTCGGCCTCCCCGAGCCGCAGCGAGCGGAGGACGACGGCCTCCGTCTTGTACGTCCTCCCGGCCACGGCCCCAGTGTACGAAGGCCGGCGGCGGAACTTCTCGGCCGCCCCGGCCGTTACAGGAGCGATGGCCGTTTCGGGAGCAGGGCCGCGAGTCCAGGTCTACACGACGCGGTGGTGCGGCTACTGCGTGCGCGCGAAGACGCTGCTCGAGGCGAGGGGCGTCGAGTACGAGGAGCTGAGCCTGGACGAGGATCCCGCGTTCCGGCAGCACCTGTTCGACCGCACCGGCGGCTGGACGGTGCCGCAGATCCTCATCGACGGTGTCCCCGTCGGCGGCTACACCGAGCTGTGGCGGCTCGACAAGACCGGGGAGCTCGACGAGCGGCTCGCCGCCTAGCCCTGCGCCGCGGGCGTCGGACGGCGCCGCGCGCGACCGAGCCGCTGGCAGCTCGGGCAGTACCACGTCCCCCGCCCGCCGACGACGATCCGCTCGATCGGCGTCCCGCACCGGTCGCAGGGCTCATCGAGTCGGCCGTACACCTTGAACTCGTCCTGCATCGAGCCCGTCGCACCGTCCGGCCGGCGGTAGTCGCGCAGGGTCGAGCCCTGACGCGCGATCCCGGCCTCCAGCGCCTCCCGCAGCGCCGCGTGGACGCGCGTGATCTCGGCCGGCCGCACGCTGCCCGCCTCGCGCCGCGGGTGGATCGCGGCCCGCCACAGCGCCTCGTCCGCGTAGATGTTCCCGAGCCCCGCAACCGTGCGCTGATCGAGGAGGGCCGCCTTCAGCGGCGCGCGGCGGCCGTCGAGCCGTCCGCGCAGGAACCGCGGCGTGAACTCCTCGTCGAACGGCTCCGGCCCGAGCCGAACGGCGAGATACGGCTCGATCTCGTCACGGTCCAGGAGCAGCCAGGTGCCGAATCGGCGCACGTCCCGGTAGCCGACAGCCGATCCGTCGTCTAGCGTGACAACGGCTCGCCGATAGGGATCCTCCTCGAGGGCCCCGTCCGCGGACCAGCGAAACGACCCCGTCATCCGGAGGTGCACCAGGAGCGCTCGTCCCGACTCGAACCGAACAACCAGATACTTGCCGCGGCGCTCCAGGGGCGCGATGCGCTCGCCGACGAGCTCCGCCGCCACGACCTCGGGCTCGACCGGCCTCGTCAGCCGCCCGTCGACGATCGCCGCTCGGTCGATCCGCCGCCCGAGCAGCGACGGCTCGAGCGTCCGCCGCACCGTCTCGACCTCCGGCAGCTCGGGCACGGCGGCAGCGTAGCCCCGGCGGTAGCGCGGCTCGGGCGGGAGCGCAGCTCCGGCGGCAGCGCAGCTCCGACAGATCGGTGCTACGGCCGATCGGTGCCCGCCGGCCGAGCGGCAGCCGAGCCGCTCGGTCGGACACTCCCCCGGCTCAGTCGAGCGACGTGAGCGTCTCGATCACGATCGGCTGCTCCGCGGGCACGGCGTCGGAGACCGCGTAGGCGGCGCGAATCTCGGCCTCCGCGACCGCGGCCGCCGCCTCGTCGCGGGCGTGCACCTCGGCGAGCGGCCGACCGCGCTCGACCCTGTCTCCGCGCTTCGCGAGGCAGACGACGCCGACGGCGTGGTCGATCGTGTCGTCCTTCGTCTGCCGGCCGGCGCCGAGGTGGAGCGCCGCGCGTCCGATGGCGATCGCGCCTGCGCGGGCGACGACGCCTTCCTCCGCCGCCGCCACCTCGCGGACGACCGGCGCGCGCTCGAGCACCGCCTCGTCGGGGTTGCCGCCCTGTGCGCGGATCCAGCGCTCGTACGCCGCGACAGCGGACCCGTCGGCGATCGCCGCCTCCGCACGGCGCCGTCCCTCGGCGCGGTCGACGCCGAGGTCGGAGAGCGCGAGCAGGTGCGCGCACGAGGCCAGCACGAGCTCGGTGAAGTCGGGCGGTCCCTCGCCGCGCACGGTCGCGAGGGCCTCGCGCACCTCGAGCGCGTTCCCGACGGCGCGCCCGAGCGGCTGATCCATGTCAGTGAGCTCGCAGACGACCTCGAGCCCGGCGCGCCTGCCGATCTCGATCATGGTCGCAGCGAGCTCGCGCGCATCCTCCAGCGTCTTCATGAACGCGCCGTCGCCGACCTTCACGTCGAGGACCACCGCGTCGGCGCCGCCGGCGATCTTCTTCGACATGATCGACGAGGCGATCAGCGACACCTGATCGACGGTCGCCGTCACGTCGCGGAGGCCGTAGAGCTTCTTGTCGGCCGGGACGAGATCCGCCGTCTGGCCGATGATCGCGCACCCGGTCTCGCGCACCGTGCGGACGAACTCGTCGTGCGAGAGCTCGACGCGGTAGCCGGGAATCGACTCGAGCTTGTCGAGCGTCCCGCCGGTGTGGCCGAGCCCCCTGCCGCTCATCTTTCCCACGGGGACGCCGCACGCGGCGACGATCGGCCCGACGGCCAGCGACGTCTTGTCCCCGACGCCGCCGGTGGAGTGCTTGTCCACCACCTTGCGACCGAGCTCCGAGCGGAGGTCGAGCCGCTCGCCGCTGCGCACCATGGCGTCGGTGAGCGCGAAGGTCTCGGCCGGCGACAGGCCGCGGAAGAAGACGGCCATGCAGAATGCGGCCAGCTGGTAGTCGGGAACCTCGTCGCGGGCGTAGGCGAGCACGAGCTCCGCGAGCTCGTCCGCAGGCAGCTCTTCCCCGTCGCGCTTGCGCTGGACGAGCTCGGCGGCGCGAATCAGCGGGAGCCCTCCGCGACGAAGATCACGGACGCGCGGCGCACGCGTAGTGGCCCGTCGAACTCCGGCGGAACCGGCTCGCCCCAGAACGCCTCCGCGGCCGCCACGTACACCTCGACCGCGGCGCGGTCGGGGAACTCGATCCATCCGGCCGCGTCGCGACGGTCGACGCGCGCGAAGTGCCGGCCGAGGAGCTCCTCCGCGTCGTCGCCGCCGAACGCCCGCGCCCGGGGCCGCGCACCCACGAGCTCGCGAAGCTCGCGGAGGTGGTCGGGGCCGTTCGTGGCGGCGACGAGGCGACCGGCAGGGCCGACGACGCGGGCCAGCCCGGCGAGCGCGCGGTCGACGTCGGCGACGTGGTACAGCATCCAGCCGGCATACGCGCAGTCGAAGCTCGCGTCGCCGAACCGCGCCAGGTTCTGGACGTCGCCGACCTCCGCCTGCACGCCGCGGGCGCGCGTCAGCTCGACCATCCGCGGCGACCGGTCGATCGCCGCGACGTCGGCGCCGAGCTCGCGCACGAGGCGCTCGGCCACCTCGCCCTCGCCGCACCCGACCTCCAGCACCCGTCTGGGCGCGCGCTCCGCGATCGCCGCGAATGCGAGCTCGACCGCGTTCGGGCCCGTCGCGTAGCGGTAGGCCGCCTTCCGGCCGGCGAGGCCGTGCTCGCTCGCGTACTGGGCCGCGACCCAGGCCGGATCGCTCGGGTCGATGCTCACGTCGCCCTCGCCGCGACGAACACGACGAACGCGACGCGCGTCGCGAACGGCTCCGGCAGCGCCGCGACCTCGTCGGCGAGGTGCGCGCGGTTGCTCGTGGCGGCGACGAACTCGCGGATGCTCGTGCGCGTGGGGAACACGAGCCTGCCCCCGGCGTCGCGGCGCTCGACGCGGTCGAACGCCCCGCGGAGCACCTCCTCCCCGTTCTCGCTCCAGAAGCTGAGCCCCTCGGTCGACCGGTCGCCGAGCGCGTCCCAGAGCTCGGCCATGTGGCCGACGCCCATCGTCGCCGCGACGAGGCGTCCGCCCGGGCGGAGGACGCGGGCGAGCTCGAGCGCCGCGAGCCGCGGCTCCGCGACGTGGTACAGGACCCAGTTCGCGACCGCGCAGTCGAAGCTCCCGTCTGCGAACGGGAGCGACGCGACGTCCGCGACGACCGCCTCCAGCCCACGCTCGGCGGCCAGCGTGACCATCCGGGCCGAGGTGTCGCAGGCGACGACCTCGGCGCCGAGCTGCCGCCGGATCCGCTCGGCGAACTCTCCCGTGCCGCAGCCGGCGTCGAGCACGCGGGCCGGCGCCGCCTCCCGGACCGCCGCGAACGCCGCGTCCTCGGCGGTCGGCTCGGTGCCGTACCGGCGGTAGACGTCGTTCCGCGTCGCGAGCCGCTCCTCGCTCGCGTACTCCCACGACACCCAGAGCGGGTCGTCGGCCGGGAACTGGGTCGTCACGGCGTGACGATCGGCTGCCCGGGGAGGCCCCGCGGCGCCTTCCCGCCCAGCCACGCGTTCACGGTCGCGCCCACGTCGGCGAACTCGCCCTCGTGGACCTGCCCCGACGCGTTCCGGCCCTCGACGTAGGCGAGCAGGAGCGCGTGCTCGCGCGAATGGTCGGTCGAGGGCGTCGTCGGGTCACACCCGTGGTCCGACGACAGCACGAGCAGGTCGCCCGGGCGCAGCGCGTCGAGGATCTCCGGCAGCCGCCGGTCGAAGTCCTGGAGGCAGCGGTGGAAGTTGACCGGGTCGTTGCGATGGCCCCACAGCATGTCGGTCTCGACGAGATTCACGAACACGAAGGTGCCCTCCGGCGCGTTGCGCATCAGGTCCGCGGTCGTCTGGATGCCCTCGACGTTCGACTTCGTCGGATGCGAGTCGTCGACGTCCTGGTTGGCGAAGATGTCGCCGATCTTTCCGACGCCCTGGACGTTGCCGCCGGCCTCGCGGAGCAGCGTGAGGTAGTTCGGCCGGCGCGGCAGCAGCGAGAAGTCGTGCCGGTTCGGCGTGCGCGTGTAGTTCCCGGGCTCACCGACGAACGGTCGCGCGATCACGCGCCCGACGGCGTGCTTGCCGACGAGGATCTCGTCGCGCGCGATCCGGCACGCCTCGTAGAGCTCCTCGAGCGGGATCGTCTCCTCGTGGGCCGCGATCTGGAAGACCGAGTCGGCCGACGTGTACACGATCCACTTCCCGGTGCGCTGGTGCTCCTCGCCGAGCTCCTGGATGATCTCCGTCCCCGACGCCGCCTTGTTCCCGAGGACGCCGCGGCCCGTGCGGTGCATGAAGGGGTCGATCACGTCGTGCGGGAAGCCGTGCGGGTAGGTCGGGAACGGCGTCGCGGTGACGACTCCCATCAGCTCCCAGTGGCCGGTGGTCGTGTCCTTGCCCTTCGAGCGCTCGACGAGCCTCCCGGCGATCGCGGGGGCGCCGGGCTGCGGCGGGCACCCCTCGAGGGGGGCGATGTTCCCGAGGCCGAGTGCCTCCAGGTTGGGGAGGTCGAGGCCGCCGACGGCGCGGGCGACGTTCCCGAGCGTGTCCGACCCCTCGTCCCCGTAGTCGGCCGCGTCCGGCAGCTCCCCCGCCCCGACCGCGTCCAGCACGATCACGCACGCGCGGGGCATGGCGCTACTGTACTCCTCGCATGGACACCGTCCTCGGCCTCCTCGGGCTCGTCCTCTTCATCATCGGCGTCGTCGGATTCGCCGCGGCCGTGACCTTCGCCGTGATCAAGATCTCCCCTGCGCGGGACAAGCCCAAGGGCGAAACCCCTGCCGCCGGGTAGCGCGCTCAGACCGCCGAGAGCGGCAGGACCTCCTCGAGCGGCGTGAACCCGAGGTCGTGGGCCTGGGCGACGGCCTCGTAGGTGATCTTCCCCTCCAGCACGTTGACGCCCCGCGCGAGCGCGGGGTCCCGCGCCACGGCCTCGCGCAGCCCGTGGTCGGCGATCGCCTCGACGTACGGCAGCGTCGCGTTCGTCAGCGCCTTCGTGGACGTGATCGGAACGGCGCCCGGCATGTTCGCCACGCAGTAGTGGGTGACGCCGTCGACCGAGAAGACGGGATCGCCGTGCGTCGTCGCGTGTGACGTCTCGACACAGCCGCCCTGGTCGATCGCGACGTCGCAGATGACTGCGCCCTTCTTCATCCCGCGCACCATCGACGCGGTGACGAGCTTCGGCGCGAGTGCGCCCGGGATCAGCACCGCGCCGATCACGACGTCCGCCTCCGCGACCGACTCCTCGATCTGGAGCGACGAGGACATCAGCAACGTGACGCGCCCGGAGAGGATCTCCTCGAGGTGCCGCATCCGGTCGATCGAGCGCTCGAGGATCGTGACCTGCGCGCCCAGCCCGATCGCGATGATCGCCGCGTTGTAGCCGACGATCCCGCCGCCGATCACGACCACGCGGCCGGGGGCGACGCCGGCGACGCCGCCGAGCAGCAGCCCGCGCCCGCCGAGCGGCTTCTCGAGGAAGTACGCGCCCGCCTGCGCGGCGAGCCGACCGGCCACCTCGCTCATCGGCGCGAGCAGCGGCAGGCGCCGGTCATCCGTCTCGACCGTCTCGTAGGCGACCGCCGCGACGCCCGAGTCGACGAGCGCGCGCGTGAGCGGCTCGTCCGCGGCGATGTGGAGATAGGTGAACAGGGTCAGGCCCTCGCGGAGGCGCCGATACTCGGGCTCGATCGGCTCCTTCACCTTCAGCAGGAGCTCGGACCGCTCCCAGACCTCGTCGACACCGGTGGTCTCGGCGCCGACCGCCGCGTACACGTCGTCGGGGAACGCGCTGCCGACGCCCGCGCCGGTCTCGACCAGCACCTCGTGGCCTTTCTCGACGAGCTCCTTCGCGCCGGCCGGGGTCAGCGCGACCCGGTACTCGTCCGGCTTGATCTCGCGTGCGACGCCGATCCGCATGGCGGCGCAACCTTACCGTCTAGGCCTGCGCGGCTCGGAGCAGCAGGAGGCCGACGATCGTCTTCGCGTCGTCGAGCTCCGCGGCGCGCGAGACGGCTTCGTCGACCGGCAGCGACACGAGCTCGATCGCCTCGTCCTCGTCCGGCGCGGCCTCGCCCGGCTCGACGTCCTCGGCGAGGAACAGCGTCATCCGCTCGCGCAGGAACCCGGGCGACGTCCAGAAGACGGCGAGCTCGCGCCAGCGGCCGCCGGTGAGGCCGGTCTCCTCCCGCAGCTCGCGCCGGGCCGTCTCGAGCGGCTCCTCGCCCTCGTCGACCGTCCCGGCAGGCAGCTCGAGCAGCACTGCGCGGGCCGCCTCCCGGCGCTGGCGGACGAGCACGACCCGGCCGGCTCGGTCGACGGCGACGATCGCCACCGAGCCCGGATGCTCGACGAGCTCGCGCTCGGCGCCGCCCCAGCGCTCGACGACGACGCGGAGGAGCGTGCCGTCGTAGGCGATGCGGGAGTCGTCCGGCTTCATCGGAGCGCGAGTCGCTCCACGTACCCGCGCTCCTCGGGGCCGAACCAGGGCGGCTCCCCGGCGGCAGCGTTCTCGGCGGTGCGAGGCGGCCGCGAGGTCGCGGGGATCACGACGTCGACCCGGCCGTCGGACAGCGCCCACTTCAGCAGCGCCTGCGCCCAGGTCTCGACCCCGAACGCGCGCAGCGGCTGGAGCTCGGCCTCGCGCGGGAGCCGGCCGACGAGCCGCCCCGAGCCGAGCGGGCGCATCACGATCACGCGGACCTCGAGCTCGGCTGCGAGCGGCAGCAGCTCGCGCTCGACCTCGCGCTCGAGGGGCGAGTAGGGCAGCTGGACGACGTCGAAGCGGCGGGTGCGCAGCGCACGGGCGAGCTCGCCGAACGCGGATGCCGCGTAGTGCGTGACGCCGAGCAGGTCGACGCGGCCGGCGTCGCGCTCCTCCTCGAGCCAGGACAGGTGCTCCTCCCAGGCCACGAGGTTGTGGACCTGCTCCACCTCGACGCGGCCGAACCACCCGAGCTGGCGGCGGTACTGCGCGCGACCGTCCTCGACGGACGGCGTCCAGATCTTCGTCGCCACGCCGACGCGATCGCGCCGCCCCGCGAGCGCCGCACCGAGCGACGCTTCGGCGCCGCCGTACATCGGCGACGTGTCGACCACGCGCACGCCGGCGTCGAGCGCGGCTCCGACCACGTCGCGGGCGAGGGCCTCGTCGTCGTCGAACGTCCTCCAGGTGCCGAGGCCGACGACCGGGCCGAGGCGGCGCTCCTCCACCTAGGTCCCAGCCGCGAGCCGGCCGGCCGCGTACGCCGCCGCGAAGAACCACGGGTCGTCGTCCGGCCCGCGCCCCATGTGCTCGAGCGGCAGGCCGTCGCAGGCCTCGCGCCAGCCCGACACGTCGACGTCCTCGCGCTCGCCGAGCCACACCGGCGGCTCGAGCCCGTCGGGCCACGCCACCCGGGCGCGGGCGACGCACAGCGCGAGCACCGCGCGCGTGTGGTGCGAGACCCCCTGGTGGCGCTCGCGCGGGTCGCCGTGGGAGACGCGGACGGCCAGGATCGCGTCGCCGCCGAGCGCCGCGGCCGCGTTCACCGCGTCCGCCGCCGCGGTGCCGCCGTGGCCGAGGCGCGATCCGGTGCCCACGACGCCCGGGCCGATCGCGACGACCGCCGCGTCGGCGCCCTGCGCCCGTGCCCATGCCAGCGCGGCGGGCACGCTCGCGCAGGCGACGTCGCCGTCGAGGCACGCACCGGCGGCGACGGCGACCTCGACCAGCCCCCGACCGCGCAGCGCGCGCACGGTGTCGGAGAGCGAGACCGGCAGCGCCCCTCCGGGCGCCTGCACGTACGCGACCCGCCGCCGCGCCAGCGCCGCGCACACGGGCGCGAGCTGCGAGTGCAGCGAGCAGCAGACCACCGGCATCCCGTCGAGGCGCTCGGCGAGCGGGCCGTCCTCCTCGGCGTGGCGGACCGCGACCTGCACCGGCGTGTACGGGAGCTTCATCACGTGCGCCCCGGCGTCGGCGGCGAGCCCGAGCCCTCGCGTGAGGTTGGCGTGGAGGACATCGAAGCCGCCGGAGCCCAGCGCGAGCGCCCGCGCCTGCTCGTTCACGACCACGTCGTCGCCGGCCTCGACGGGCCCCGTCAGCCGCGGGTAGGCGACGCACGGGACGCCGTCGACCTCGAGGCGGACGAGCTCCTCGAGGCGCTCGACCACGCTCGTGACGACGCCGCGCCTAAGCGAGAGCGGCATGCCGCGCCTCCTCGACGAGCGCGAGCGTCACGTCGACCATGCGGTCGAGGTCGGCGACGGCCACGTGCTCGTCGGGCGTGTGGATCTCGGCCATGCCGTTGGCGAGGTTCACGCAGGGCAGCCCGCGCTCGTTGAAAACGTTCGCGTCGGCGCCACCCCCGGTGAGCGCGTACTCGGGCGCGAAGCCGCACGCCCGCAGCGCGGCCCCCGCGAGCCGCACCGGGAGGTCGTCGCGGCGGAAGCGGTAGCCCCGGTACGTCTCCTCGATCCGCGTCTCCACCTCGCAATCCCCCGCCTGCGCGGCGAACGCGATCGAGTCGAGCATCTCCTGCACCACGTCGCCGAGCTTCCGCTCGTCGTGCGACCGCGCCTCGGCCTCGAACTCGCACCACTCCGGGACGATGTTGCGGGCCGTTCCGCCCGAGACGACCCCGACGTTCGCCGTCGTCTCCTCGTCCAGCCGTCCCAGGCGGAGCTCCGCGATCGCGCGCGCCGCCGCGGCGACGGCCGAGCGCCCGTCCTCGGGCGCCATCCCCGCGTGCGCCGGCCGTCCGTGGAAGCGGACGTGCAGCGACCGCTGCGTCGGTGCGCCGAGGACGATCTGCCCGATCGGCGCAGCCTGGTCGTAGACGAACCCGACCTGCGCCGCGAGCCGGCTGCGGTCGAACGCGTAGGCGCCGAGGAGCCCGACCTCCTCCTTCGGCGTGAACAGCAGCTCGATCCCCGCGTGCGGCCGGTTCTCCCGCAGTACCGTCGCGGCCGCGACGAGCATCGCCGCCACGGCGGCCTTGTCGTCGGCGCCGAGGATCGTGCCCGCGGCGTTGCGCACCACGCCGTCCACGACGACCGGCTCGATCGTCCCCTCGACGGGCACCGTGTCGAGGTGGGCGCAGAGGAGGATCGGGACGCCGGCCGCGCCGTCGGTCGGAGGCAGCCGCGCGAGCAGGTTGCCGGTGTCGCCGCCGACAGCCGCTGCCGCGTCGTCCTCGTCGACCTCCAGCGCGAGATCGCGCAGGTACCGGGAGACGAGCTCGGCGGCGCCGCGCTCGGCGCCGGGCGGCGTGGGAACCGCCGCGAGCTCGAGGAACAGCTCGAGCGCCTCGTCCATCCGGCGGGTCGCGCTAGGCCCGCGCCCGGAGGGCGACGTCGCTGCGCTCCCGCGCGCGACTCACGGCGGCGCCGACAAAGCCCCGGAACAGCGGCGCCGGCCGCGTCGGCCGCGACTTGAACTCCGGGTGGAACTGGCTCGCGACGAACCACGGGTGGTCGGGCAGCTCGACGATCTCGACCAGCCGTCCCTCCTGGAAGGTCCCCGACACGGTCAGCCCGAGCTCCTCGAGGCGGGGCCGGTAGTGGTTGTTGACCTCGTAGCGATGGCGGTGCCGCTCGTGGACGACCTCCTGCCCGTAGAGCTCCTGCGCGCGCGTGCCCTCCACGAGCTCCACCGCCTGCGCGCCGAGCCGCATCGTCCCGCCCAGGTCCTCGACCTGCTTCTGCTCCGGGAGGAGGTCGATCACCGGGTGCGGCGTCTCCGGGTCCATCTCCGTCGAGTTCGCCCCGTCGAGGCCGGCCACGTGCCGCGCAAACTCCGACACCGCGACGTGCATGCCGAGGCAGATGCCGAGGTACGGGATCCAGCGCTCGCGCGCGACGCGGCAGGCGAGGATCTTGCCCTCCCACCCGCGGGAGCCGAAGCCGCCGGGGACGAGCACGCCGTCGACGCGCTCGAGCGTCTCGACGGCCTCCTCGTACGACATGTGCTCCGCGTCGACCCAGGTCACCTCGACGCGGCAGCCGTGGTACAGCCCCGCGTGCTTGAGCGCCTCGTGCACCGACAGGTAGGCGTCGTGCAGCTTCACGTACTTGCCGACGAGCGCGATCCGGACGGTCTCCCCGTCGAGCGAGCGGATCCGGGCGATGAGCTCGTCCCACTCGCCGAGGTTCTCGGGCGGCGGCAGGTCGATCCCGAGGCGCTCGCAGACGAGGTCGTCGAGCCCCTCGTCGCGGAGCACCTGGGGGATCAGGTACACGTCGGGCACGTCCGGGCTCGCCGCGACCGCGCGCGGGTCGACGTCGGCGAACAGCGCGATCTTGTCGCGGATCTCGCGCGACAGCTCGTCGCGCGAGCGGGCCACGACGATGTCGGGGTGGATCCCGATGCGGCGCAGCTCGTTCACCGAGTGCTGGGTCGGCTTCGTCTTCAGCTCGCCCGCCGCCTCGATGTACGGGACGAGCGTGCAGTGGACGTAGAGGACGTTCTCCGCGCCGACCTCGCGGCGGAACTGGCGGATCGCCTCCAGGAAGGGCAGCGACTCGATGTCGCCCACCGTGCCGCCGATCTCCGAGATCACGACGTCGGCGGGGTCGTGCTCGGCGACGCGCCTGATCCGCTCCTTGATCTCGTTCGTGATGTGCGGGATCACCTGGACGGTCGAGCCGAGGTACTCGCCCTTCCGCTCCTTGCGCAGCACCGAGTACCAGATGCCGCCGGCGGTGTGGTTCGCGTTCCGCGACAGGTTCTCGTCGATGAAGCGCTCGTAGTGGCCGATGTCGAGGTCGGTCTCGGCGCCGTCCTCGGTGACGAACACCTCGCCGTGCTGGAACGGGCTCATCGTCCCGGGATCGACGTTCAGGTAGGGGTCGAACTTCTGCACCTGCACCTTCAGCCCGCGCTCCTTCAGCAGCCGGCCGAGCGAGGCGGCGACGATCCCCTTGCCGAGCGACGAGACGACGCCGCCGGTGATGAAGACGTACTTCGTGGCTATGACGGCCTCCCCAGCGCGTCGAGGTCGCGAAGCAGCGGCGTGGTCTCGATCAGCCGCCCGAGGGAGCGGCGCTCGCCGAGGAGGGTCAGGCCTGCGAGCGCTCCGATCGCGATCCAGCGGCCCCGGCCCGTGAGTCGATCCACGGACCTCAACCCTAGCATCGCGCCCAGCGCGTTCGACCCGGCGTCCCCGAGCATCGTCACCTCGCGAAGATCGTAGGGGGCGAGGAGGACGGCAGCTCCGGCCGGCGCGCGAAGCGGCAGCGCGGCGAGCAGGTACGCCTTGAGCGCGCGGCCGGGACGCGTGTCGAGCTGGTTGAGCGCGTTGGCCGACAGGGCGACGAGGAGCGCCGCCGAGAGGCTGCGGGTGCGGAGCAGGGCGACGAGCGGGATCCCGACGAGCTTCAGCGTCCCGGTCGTCAGCCCGCCGCGCAGGTGCGCGCGGAAGCCGCGCTCCGGGCCGCTCCAGAGGTCGTCGGCGAGGCCGAGGGCGGCGACCGCGGCCACCGCCGGGTCGCGGCGGAGGCCCAGCGTCCAGCCGACGAGCGGCAGGCGCAGGCCGCGGAAGTTGACGGCGAGCGGGCCGGCGCCGAGCACGATGTCGCGCAGCTGGCGCCCGCGGTGGACGAAGCCGGGGAGGTCGCGACCGGTCGCCCGGTGCGCGAGCGGGAGCGTCGTCTCGCCGACCGACAGCCCGGCCCGCGCGGCGTCGATCGTCATCCGCGTCTCCGCGCCGAAGCCCGGCGCGAGCGGGAAGCAGGCCGCGCGCGCCGCGGGCGAGACGAGGCGCTGCCCCGAGAGCGGCGCCACCGTCTCCCGGCCGGCGAGCGCGAGGATCAGCAGGCGCGCCGTCTCGCGCGCGATCCCGAAGCCCCCGCCCTCGGCACGCGCGAACGCCGCGACGACCACGTCGCCGTCCTCGTTCAGGAGCGGAGCCAGGTCGCCCCGCAGGTCGGCGTCCGCGAGCAGCAGCTCCCCGGGCGGCGCGGCGCGCTCGGCGGCCGAGAGCGCCTGTCCCTTCCCCCGCCGCGGGAGCCGGAGCACGACCGCGCCGGCCTCCTCGGCCTCGTCGGCGGTGCGGTCGCGCGACCCGTCGTCGGCGACGACGACCTCCGCCGCCGGGAACGCCGCCCGGAGCGCGCGGACGGTCTCCCCCACGCGACCCTCCTCGTCGCGCGCCGCCACGAGGACGGCGACGGCCTCACGGCGTGGCGGGGGCAGGGACGGGCTCCACGGTCGGCATCACGCCGCTCGGCGCGTCGATCCCGTAGTGGCGGCCCATCGGGTCGCCGGCGAGGAGCACCGCGAGGGAGACGCGGCCGATGCGGGAGTCGACGTTGTTGACGCTGGAGAAGTCGTCGAGCTGGCGCAGGACCTCGACGAAGGAGGGGTCGGTGCCCGTCTCCTCGACGCCGACGGCCGGGACGGCGCCCTCGAGCCCCTCGTAGAGGCCGCGGAGGAACCTGGCCGTCTCTCCCTCCTGCGGCGACACCGTCCTCGCGACGACGACGCCGTCGACCTCGCCCTCCATCGACCCGCTCTGCTGCAGCACGAGCTGGGGCGACAGCGCGTCCCACGTGGGGGTGTCGCTGCCGAAGACGAACTCGCGCCCGAGCGCGCGCCCCACCGCTGCCGCCGAGGCCTCGGGCGGGTCGAGCTCGTCCTCGAGGCCGTCTGCGACCGGCACCCGGATCGCGCGCTCCCTCGCGATCGTCCCGCCCCCGGCGTCGATCGCGTCGGCGACGTCGTCGCGCACGTCCCCGACCGGGCCGACGAACAGGACCGCGACGCGGATCCCGGCGAGCCGGTCGTGCATCACCGCGTCGTAGGTGCGGTTGACGTACACCTCGGCCGCCTGCCGCTCGTCCACCTGCCGCCGCGCAGCGTCGAGGTCGTCCTGGAGGCGCCCCACCTGCTCGCGCAGCGCCGCGTTGTCGATCCGGCGGTCGAGCTCCGGGTCCGAGATGGCGACGCCGACGAGGATCCCGAGCACGAGCGCCAGGAACACGGCCGCGAGCGAGACGACGTGGTAGCGGAAGTCGAACACTGCGCGGAGCCTAGAGACTCGGCGCTACAGGCCCAGGGTGTCCTGCACGCGGTTGCCGACCAGCTCCACCAGGTTGCGGAGCGCGGGCGACACCACCACCGCGGCGACGATCGCGGCCAGACCGGCGAGCACCACCGCGAGCAGCGGCCACAGCCCCGGGCCGCGCGAGACGAGCCGCGACACGCCCTTCGCGTCGACGAGGATCTCGCCCACCTTCAGCCGGGTCACGAACGTGGACGACATCCCCCGGCGATTGCGCTCGAGGAACTCCGTCAGGTTGAGGTGGGTGCCGACCGCGACGATCAGCTCCGCCCCCTTGTCGTGGGCGAGCAGCAGCGCCACGTCCTCCGAGATCCCGGGCGCCTCGATCGTCTGGTACGCGAGCCCGAGCGACTCGAGCCGCGCCGCGCCCGGAGCGCGGCCGCCCCGGTACGCGTGGCAGACGAGCTCCGCGCCGGACCGCAGCGCCCCGTCGGACACCGAGTCCATGTCGCCGACGATCACGTCGGGCGCGTAGCCCGCCTCGAGCAGCGCGTCAGCGCCGCCGTCGACCGCGACGAGCACCGGCTTGAAGTCGCGTACGTACGGGCGGACGCTGCGGAGGTCGCGCTTGAACCCGGGCCCGCGGGCGACGACGAGCGCGTGCCGGTCGCGGAAGCGCGTCGCGAGCGCCGGGAAGGCGATCTCGCCGGCGAGCACGCCGCCCTCGTCGCGCAGGTAGCGCATGGTGTTCTCGGCGAAGTCCTCGAGCGCCTCCGTCACCCGTGCCCGGCCCTCGTCGAGCGCGCGCTCCAGGTCGTCCTCGCCGAGGATGCGGCCGCTCGCGAGGCACGTCCCGTTGCGGTACACGCCGGGCCCGCGAACGGTCAGCATCTCGCCGTCCGTGACCGCGTCGAACAGCGCGGCCCCGGGCACGTCGATCAGGCAGACGCCGCCGCGGACGAGGACGAGCGGGCCCGGGTTCGGGAACCGTCCGGTCTGGGAGTCGGCGACGTTGAGGACGACGCGGACGCCGGACTCGAGGAGCTCCTCGGCCGAGACGCGGTCGAGGTCGGCGTGGTCGATGATCGCGACGTCGTCCGCCGTCAGCCGCTTGACGAGGTGCTTCGTGCGCCGGTCGAGCCGCGCGCGGCCGGTGAACTCGACGAAGCTAGCCACGCTCTCCCTCCGCCAGCGTCGCGAGGAACTCCTCGCCGCCGAGCATCCGCTCGAGCTCCCGTCGCCGCTCGCCCCCGTCGAGGGCCTCGATCGTCGTGTGCGTCGGGTCGCCCGGGATCTTCTCGACGCGGAAGTGCCGGGCGGCGAGGCTCGCGATCTGCGGCAGGTGCGTGATCGTGAGCACCTGCGCGTGCTCGCCGAGCCTGCGCAGCGCCTCGCCCACCGCGGTCGCCGTGCGGCCGCCGATGCCGGCGTCGATCTCGTCGAACACGAGCGTGTGCCCGCCGGCGACGGCGGCGATCGCGAGCGCCACCCGGGAGAGCTCGCCGCCCGACGCCGTCTCCGCCACCGGGCCGAACGCCAGCCCGGGGTTCGGCCGGACGAGGAACGCAGCCTCGTCGGCGCCCCCCGCGGACGGCTCGCGGTCGTGGAGCTCGACGCGGAACTCGCCCTCCCCCATGCCGACATCGCGGAGCTGCTCCGCGACGGCCGCCGCGAAGGCGTCGGCGGCCGCACGGCGCGCCTGCCGGAGCTCTCCGGCGACGACGCCCACGCGTGCCTCGGCGGCCGCGACCGCGTCGCGTGCCGCCGCCGCGGGGTCGCCGGTCTCGTCGATCGCCGCCAGTTCCTCCCGCGCCTCGGCCGCGCGCGTGAGCAGCTCGTCGTAGCTCTCGCAGCGGAACCGCCGGCGCAGGTCGGCGAAGCGCTCGAGCTCCGCCTCGACCTGCTCGAGGCGCCCGGGCTCGGCCGCGAGCGCGTCGAGGAACGCACGCAGCTCCGAGGCCGTCTCGCGCAGGCGGAGCTCGACGTCGCGAAGCTCCTCGCCCGTCCGCGCGAGCTCCGGCGCCAGCGACTCGAGGCCCGCCAGCGCCCGCTCCGCGCGCGCCGCGAGCCCCGCAGCGCCGTCGCCGTCCTCCGGCGCGAGCGCGGCGGCCGCGGCGGAGGCGCCGGCCGCGAGCTCGCCCACGTGCCGGAGACGCTCGCGCTCGGCGCGCAGCGCCTCCTCGGCGCCCGGCTCGAGGCCCGCCGCGTCCTCGGCGAGCGCCCGCAGCTCCGCCACGCGCGCACGCCCGTGCTCGGCGTCGCGGGTGACCTCCTCCCAGCGCCGCCGCGCCGCCTGCAGCTCCCGCCACGCGTCCCGCATCTCGGCGCGTCGCCGCACCTGCTCGTCGCCGACGAAGGCGTCGAGGACGTCGAGCTGGTACGAGGGCCGCGCGAGCCGGCGCTGCTCGAACTGGCCGGACATCGCGATGAGCCGCTCGGCCGCCGTGGCGACGTCCTCGCGCGCGGCGCTCCGCCCCCACGCGTACGCACGCGTGCGGCCGTCGGCGAACACGCGCCGCGCCAGCACGAGGCCGTCCTCGCCCTCCGGCCGCAGCTCGGCGAGCCCTTCGAGCCGCTCGTCCTCGAGCAGCCCCTCGGGCAGGTCGAGCTCGGCCTCGACGTACGCCTCCGGGGCGTCCGGGCCGACGTAGGAGGCGTCGCCCCTCGCCCCGAGGAGGAGCCCGATCGCCTGCGCGAGGATCGTCTTCCCGGCGCCCGTCTCGCCGGTGATCGCGTTGAGCCCGCCGGCGAGCTCGAGCTCCGCGTCCCGGATGAGCACGAGGTTCTCGATGCGGAGCCTACGTAGCAAAGGTCTCGCGGTAGCGCCGGAAGAACGACCGTTCGGAGAGGATCCCGAGCGACGCGCGCTGGTCGTCGATCCGGATCGCGACCTCGGCGTCGGGGCCGAGCTCGGCGACGGCGTGGCCGTCCACGAGCACGACGATCCCGACGTCGGTCGTGTGGTTCACCACCTCGAGCAGCGCGCCCTTGGGCACGACCATCGGCCGCGCGTGCAGGGAGTGCGGCGCGACGAACGTGATCGCCATCGCCTCGAGCCCCCACACGAGCACGGGGCCCCCGTTCGAGAGGTTGTACGCCGTCGAGCCGGCAGGGGTCGCGACGATCATCCCGTCGCAAGGCTGCGTGCCGAGGTCCTCGCCGCCGATCGACCACGCCAGCTCGACCATGCGGCCGACGTCGGCGCTGCGCACGACGACGTCGTTGACGGCCACGCGAGAGCCGCCGGCGACGTCGACGGCGAGCGTGGGCAGCTCGAGCACGGCGTAGTCGCCGCGGAAGGCGCGGGCGAGGCCGGACTCCATCTCCTCGGCCCGGATCGCGCAGAGGAAGCCGACACGGCCGAAGTTGACGCCGAGCACCGGGATCCCGGTGCCGAGGAAGCGGTTGAGGGCGCGCAGCATCGTCCCGTCGCCGCCGAGCACGACCGCGATGTCCGCGGTGTCGAGCGCCGCGTGCCCGTCGGTGCGGCCGTGCTTCGCGCGCTCCTCCGCCGGCAGCAGCAGCTCGACGCCGTGCCCGCGCGCGACCGTCTCGAGGCGCTCGAGCGCAGGGCCGATCACGCCCGACTTCCCGTGCGTGATCACCGCCGCGCGGCGGACGGCCTCACGGGACGGCGCGTGCGATCCGGTCGTCGATGTCATCGTCGAGGGCTGCGTGCGGGTCGTGGACGAGGTGCAGGAACACCTCGCGGTTCCCCTTGGGTCCCGGCACGCCGGAGTCTACGACGCCGACGGCCCGCGCCTCCCACGCGAGCGCGGCCTCCGCCACCTCGCGGACGACCCGCCGGCGGACGGCGGGGTCGCGCACCACGCCGCCCCTCGGGACGTCGGCGCGACCCGCCTCGAACTGGGGCTTCACGAGCACGACCGCCTGCCACCCGGGCGCGGCCAGGCGGAGCGCCGGCGGGAGCGCCGTGCGGACGGAGATGAAGGAGACGTCGCAGACCACGATCTGGGGCGCGAACGGGAGCTCCGTCAGGCCGCGGACGTTCGTCCGCTCCAGCACCGTGACCCTCGGGTCGTCGCGGAGGCGCGGGTGCAGCTGTCCGTAGCCGACGTCGAGGGCGACGACCCGCGCGGCGCCGCGCTGGAGGAGCACGTCCGTGAACCCGCCCGTCGAGGCGCCGACGTCGAGCGCGTCGAGGCCGCGCACGTCGATCCCGAAGGCGTCGAGCGCGTTCGCGAGCTTGTCGCCGCCGCGGGAGACGTACTGCGGGCCGCGCTCGACCTCGAGCGAGACGTCGTCCTCGAGCTGCTGCCCCGGCTTCTGCACGCCCGGGACGAGCCCCGCGAGCACGAGCGCCTGCGCCTGGGCCCGGCTCTCCGCGAGCCCCCGCTCGACGAGGAGCACGTCGGCGCGCTTCTTCGCCACGGGCCAGAGGCTAGCGGGGTGCCGCGGCAGCGCCAGTGGCCGGGCGGGCCGTGACAGGCTACGACGTTCGCGCGACGAGGCTCTCGACCAGCTCCGCGAGCACCGACGTGTCCGCCGGCACCGCGTCGAGCGCCCGCAGCGCCCGCGCCGCCGCCTCGTCCGCCGCCGTGCGCGTCCAGGCCTCCCCGCGCGTCGCCACGTACCCGTCGCCGTCGAGCAGGTCGTCCACCGTCTGGAACAGGAGGCCGAGCTCGCCGCCGAACGCGCGCCACGGCGGCTGCGAGGCCTCGGCGACGCCGGCGGCCCAGAGGCCGCACCCGACCGCGGCGTCGAACAGCCGCCCCGTCTTCAGCCGGTTCAGCAGGTCCTCGTCGGCGCGGTCGCCGGTCACGTCGAGGTACTGGCCGCCGATCATCCCGAGCGTCGCCTGCGCGAGCTCGCGCGCGACCGCCGGCGTGCCGTAGGAGAGCGCGAGCCGGAATGCCTCTGCGAGGAGCCCGTCCCCGGCGAGCACGGCCACGGCCTCGCCGTAGCGGACGTGCACCGTCGGGCGCCCGCGGCGCTCGTCGTCGTCGTCGAGGGCCGGCAGGTCGTCGTGGACGAGCGAGAACGAGTGGACGAGCTCGACCGCGGCGGCGGCCGGCAGCGCCTGCTCGGCCGCGACCCCGGCCGCCTCGGCGGTCGCGAGGCAGAGCACCGGCCGCACGCGCTTCCCGCCGCCGGCGAGCGCGTAGCGGAGGGGCTCCTCGAGCCCGTGCAGCTCGGGCGTCAGCGCGAGCTCGTCGAGGTACCCGTCGACGAGGGCGCGTAGCTCGTCAGGCCGGCGGAGCAGCTTCGGCCTCCCGCCGCGCCCGCTGGAGCTCGGCCTCGACCTCCTTCGCCAGCTCGGAGAGCCGGGTCAGCGCGTCGATCGCACCGTCGACGTCCTCCGACTCGGCGAGCCGCTCGAGGTCGGCGCGCGTCTCCTCGAGCTTCGCGAGCAGCTCCTCCGCACGCTGGAGGGACTCCCCGGCCGCCATCACGCCACCCGCTCGCGCACGGCGCGGCCGAGGATCCCGTTCACGAGCTTCGCCGCGTCGTCGCTCGCGTACCGCTTCGACAGGCGCACCGCCTCGTCGATCGCCACCTCCATCGGCACGTCTCCCTTCTCCAGCTCCTTCAGGGCGATGCGAAGGACGTTGCGCTCCACGGCGCCGAGCCGGTCGGCCGACCAGTCCTCGGCGTACTCGCCGATCGCCGCGTCCAGGCGTGCCGCGTCAGCGCAGACCTCGCGCGCGAGCGCGAGCGCCCACGGGTCGACGTCGCCGCCGTACAGCGAGCCGAGGTCCTGCCCGGTCACGTCCCACTGAAACAGGAGGACGAGCGCGGCGCGGCGCGCCTGCCGCCGCGAGGTGCCGCCCGCGCGCGGCCGGCTCACGTGTCGAGCTCCTCGACGGCGACGTCCACGGCGGTGGTCTCGACCCCGCACATCGTCCGGAGCGCGTCGTGCACGCGCTGCTGGACCTCCTCGGCGACGTCGGGCAGGACCTCGCCGTAGCGCACCGCCAGCTCGAGCGAGACGCGGGCGCTGCCGTCGTCGACCTCGATCTCGAGGCCGCGCTTGGGCCGGCGCGCGCGGGCGCCGTCGACGGTCTGGACCGCGCCGAGGACGACCTGCGAGAGCGCGCCGCCGGTGACGGTGATCGTCCCGGCGTCGTCCGTGATCGTGTGCGTGTCGCTCATCGTCGCGCGTCCGCGGCGCTCACCGCGAGACCGCGGCCAGCTCCGCCTCCGCAAGGTAGCCCGTGTGGTACTCGCCCGTCCGGAAGGCCCGCGAGTCGAGGATCTCGGCGGCCGCGGCCCGCGTCGTCGGCACGCCGTCGACCTCGAGCTCGCCGAGGGCCCGCAGCGCCCGCTCGATCGCCGCGGGACGGTCGGCGTCCCACACGACGAGCTTCGCGAGCAGCGAGTCGTAGTGCGGCGGCACCTCGAGGCCGTCCTCGAGATGGGTGTCGACGCGGACGCCCGGCCCGCCGGGGACGCGGAAGCGCGTGACGCGCCCGGGCGCGGGGGCGAACCCGCGCGCGGGATCCTCGGCGTTGATCCGCACCTCGATCGCGTGCCCGCGCCTCGGCGCGCGTCCTTCGAGCGCGAGCGGCTCGCCGGCCGCGACGCGAAGCTGCTCCCGCACGAGGTCGATGCCCGTGACGAGCTCGCTCACCGGGTGCTCCACCTGGAGCCGCGCGTTCAGCTCGATGAAGTAGAAGCCCCCGTCGGGACCGAGCAGGAACTCGAACGTGCCCGCGTTGACGTAGCCGATCGCGCGGCAGGCGCGCTCGGCCGCCGCCTCCATCGCCTCGCGCGTCTCCGGGTCGAGCGCGGGCGACGGCGACTCCTCGATCAGCTTCTGGTGGCGCCGCTGGATCGAGCACTCGCGCTCGCCGAGCGTCAGCACGCGGCCGTGCGCGTCGCACAGCACCTGGATCTCGACGTGCCGCGCGGGGACGACCGCCTTCTCGAGGTACAGCGACGCGTCGCCGAACGCGCCCTGCGCCTCGGCGGCCGCCGTCGCGTAGGCGGCGTCCAGCGCTTCCGGAGAGTCGACGAGGCGCATGCCCTTGCCGCCGCCCCCCGCCGCGGCCTTGAGCAGCACCGGGTAGCCGAGCTCGGCGGCCGCGTCCCGGACGTCGGCCCGGGAGGCGCCGCCGTCCGTCCCCGGAACGAGCGGCACGCCCGCCGCCCCGAGCTCCCGCTTCGCGCGCGCCTTGTCGCCCATCCGCTCCATCACCTCCGCGGGGGGCCCGACGAACACGAGGTCGTTGTCGGCGCACGCCCGCGCGAACTCCGCGTTCTCGGCGAGGAACCCGTAGCCCGGGTGGACCGCCTCGCAGCCCGTCGTCTCGGCGGCGGCGATCAGCGAGCGGATGTCGAGGTAGCTGTGCGCGGCGCTCGGCGGGCCGATGCACACCGCTCTGTCGGCGAGCCTCACGTGCGGCGACTCGGCGTCGGCCGTGGAGTAGACCGCCACCGCCTCCACCCCGAGCTCGCGACAGGCGCGGATCACGCGCACCGCGATCTCGCCGCGGTTCGCTACGAGGACGCGGTCGAACACCTACACTGCGTCCAGAGGCCTGCCGTCGAGGCGCTCCAGCTCGAACAGGAGCTGGCCGAACTCGACCGGGGCGCCGTTGTCGGCGTGGACGGCGCGCACCACGGCGTCGAGGTCGGACTTCAGCTCGTTGAACAGCTTCATCGCCTCCAGCACGCATAGCGTCTGTCCGGCGGTGACGACGTCCCCGACCTCCACGAACGGCGGCGCGCCCGGCTCCGGTGCGCGGTAGAAGACGCCGACCATCGGCGACTCGACCCGGACGAACGCGTCGCTTCGCGGCCCCACCGGCGCGAGCTCGGGCTCGTCGACGGCGAGCGGGGTCGCGGGGACGACGGCCGCGTCCGCAGTGCCCTCCTCGGTGCGCCGGACGGTCACCCGCAGGTCGCTCTCCTCGATCGTGACCTCCGCGATGGCCGACTCCTGGACGATGCGGACGAGCTCGCGGATCCGCTCGGCGCGGTCCTGGTCGACCGCGCCGCCGGTGAGCTGCTCGTCGCGGGTCGCGCGGCCGCGGATCGACTGGAGCAGCGGCTCGGCGTCGTCGCCGAAGAGCGCCAGCAGGAGCAGCTCCTCCTCGCTCGCCGCGAGCCCGCCGGCCTGCGTGCGCAGCTCCTCGAGCAGGGCGGGGGGCTGCGGCTGCGGCTCCCCGTTGGACAGCAGCTGCACCGCCCGCTCCACGACCGGGTCGACGCGCCCGGGCGGCTCGCCGTAGCGGCCGAGCACGAGGTCGCGGAGCTCGTCGACGACGACGACCCACCGCTGCGCCGAGAGCACGTGGAGGAGCGCCTGGGAGGCGAGCACCTGGCCGATCGGGGCCGCGAGCGGCGGCATCCCCGCCTCCAGCCGGATCCGGGCGAGCTCGTCGAGCACCTCGTCGATGCGGTCGCCGGCGGCGTTCGCGTGCAGGTTCGCGTCGAGGCCCGCCACGAGCCCGGCCGGGAGCGCGTACTCCGCGGCCCGCACCGCGATCCGCGGCGCAAGCGGCGCGACCGGGTCGTCGCCGATGTGCTCGTCGACGAGCTCGGAGGCCCGCCACAGCGCGGGCACGTCGACGCCCGCGTCCATCCCGAGCCCTGTCAGCGCCTGCGAGAGCGACTCGCCCGAGACGCGGTAGAGCGACAGCGCGACGGGGTAGACGGCCGCGGCGAGCAGGTCGGCGCCGGCGCGCGCGGCCTCGATCGCGCACGCGAGCGCGGCCCCGCCGGCGCCCTGGAAGTAGACGCCGACCGGTAGCCCGCCCGCCTCCTTCAGCCGGTGGACGAGCTCCCCGGCGCGGTGCGGCTCGAGCGACCCGGTCGGGTCGTGCAGGAGGATCCGCGCGGCACCGAGCTCGGGCAGCCTGCGCGCCCCCTCGACGAGCGTCTCGGTCTCGCCGGTGACTCCGGAGCTGTAGACGAGGCCGCCGTCGAACTCGCAGCCGGCGTCGGCGATCGCCTGCGCCGCCTCGCGGAGGTTGGAGACGTCGTTCAGCGGGTCGTGCAGCCGGAAGACGTCGATCCCGTTCTCCGCGGCGGTCGAGACGAAGCGCTTGACGAAGTCGCCGGTGACCGGGTGCGAGCCGACGAGGAAGCGCCCGCGGAGCGCCATCCCGAGCGGCGTCTCGACCCGCGCCTTGAGCGCGCGGATGCGCTCCCAAGGGCTCTCGACGCCGCGCCGGACGGCCGTGTCGAAGACGCCGCCGCCCGAGACCTCCAGGTACGCGAGGCCGGCGCCGTCGAGGATGTCGGCGAGGCGGAGCAGCTCGGCCGTCGGGATGCGGCCGGCGAGCGGCTCCTGTCCGAGCAGGCGGATCGTGGTGTCGGCGAGGCGCGGCACGCCCGTGGAGACTAGTGCCTCGAGGAACGACCCGGCCGCCGCTAGGCGCGGCTGATGTAGCGGCGTTCCTTGGGGTCGACCTTGACCCGGTCGCCGGGGTTCACGAACAGCGGCACCTGGACGACTGCTCCGGTCTCGAGCGTCGCGGGCTTGGTCACGTTCGAGACGGTGTCGCCCTTCACGCCCGGCTCGGTCTCGGCCACCGTCAGCTCCACCGACGCGGGCAGCTGCAACCCCCCGGGCCGCCCGTCGACGGTCAGCATCTGCACCGAGCTCGACGGCTGGAGGAACGCCAGCTCGTCCTCGACCGAGGCGCGCGGAAGGCCGAACTGCTCGAACGTCTCCTCGTCCATGAACACGACCTCGTCCCCCGAGTCGTAGAGGTACTGCACCTGCTTCACCTCGGTGTGCACGCGCGGCATCTTCTCGCCTGCGCGGAAGGTGCGGTCGACCACGGCGCCCGTGGCGAGGCTCTTCAGCTTCGTCCGCACGAACGCGCCGCCCTTGCCGGGCTTCACGTGCTGGAACTCGACGATGCGCCACACCGCGCCGTCGAGCTCGACGTGCATCCCGTTCCGGAACTGCGCGGTGGAGACGACCTCGGCCACGGCGGGGCGAGTGTAGCTAGGAGACGGTTCGTAGCTCCTTCGCCACCCGCGACATCCGCTCGCAGCCGCCGCCGGTGACGACCACGAGGTCCTCGATCCGGATCCCGCCCTCGCCGGGGAGGTAGATCCCCGGCTCGACGGAGACGACGTTCCCGGCTGCGAGCGTGTCCGCCGACTCCGGCCGCAGCACCGGCGCCTCGTGGATCTCCATCCCGACGCCGTGGCCGAGCCCGTGCCCGAAGGTCCCCTCGAACTCGGTCGCGTCGATCAGCCTCCGTGGCACCGCGTCGGCGTCCCTGCCGGACACGCCCGGGGCCACCGCCTCCAGCCCGGCGAGCTGCGCGTCGTGGACGAGCTCGTACGCGTCGGCGAGCCGGTCCGAGAGCTCGCCGACCGCGAACGTGCGGGTGCAGTCCGAGCAGTAGCCGCCGAAGCGCGCGCCCGCGTCCACGATCACGGTGTCGCCGTGCTCGACCGTCCGCGCGCCGGGCTCGGTGTGCGGGTTCGCGGCGTTCGGCCCCGACGCGACGATCACCGGGAAGGCGAGCCCCTGCCCGCCCTCCTCGTGGAGCAGCTGCTCCATCCGCCACGCCAGCTCCGCCTCGCTGCGGCCGACGAACGGCTCCTCGGCGAGGCGCTCGAACGCGCGGTCGGTGATCCCGGCGGCGACCCGGATCGCGTCGAGCTCCTCGGGCTCCTTCACCGCGCGCAGGCCCAGCGTCAGGCCCGTCGTCGGCACGAGCTCGAGCTCGCCCCGGGCGAGCGTCTCGGCGGCGGCGTAGGTGACGTGGTCGGCTTCGAACAGGATCCGGCCGGAGAGTCGCTCCGCGAGGCCGACGTACAGGTTGCGGCTCACCTCGACGAACTCCGCGCTCTCGAGCCGGCGACCCTGCTCGGCGTACCGGAAGTCGGCGAAGACGCGCACGCGGTCGGGCTCCACGAGCGCCGCGGCGTTCGAGCTCGCGAAGCCGGTGAGGTAGCGGACGTTGACGAGGTTGGTGACGAGGATCGGCCCGTCGACGAGCGCGCGGAGGCGTTCGACGCGCTCGTTCACCCGGCCGCCCCGACGAGGTACTCCAGCGCCTCGCGGTACCCGTCGGGGCCCTTGCCGGTGATGCGGTGCGCGCGGACGTCCTCGAGCACGGAGACGCGCCGCCACTCCTCCCGCGCGTCCACGTCCGAGAGGTGCACCTCGACCACGGGGACCGGGACGAGCTCGAGCGCGTCGCGGATCGCCCACGAGTAGTGCGTCCACGCGGCCGGGTTGACGATCGCGCCCGACACGCCGTCGAGCAGATCGTGGCAGAACTCGACGTACTCGCCCTCGTGGTTCGTCTGCCGGCAGCGCACGGTGACCCCGAGCTCGCTGCCCCACGCGTAGATGCGCGTCTCGAGCTCGGACAGGCTCAACCCGCCGTACATCGCGGGGTCGCGGCGACCGAGCACGTCGATGTTCACGCCGTTCAGGACGTCCACCCGCATCGTCGGCCGAGCTTATCCGGCGATCAGCGCGTCGAGCGCCGCGCGCACGTCGTCCTCCGGCACCTCGACCCCCCACCGCGGCCGTCCCGGCGCGTCCAGGAGGACGAGGCGGAGGCGGCCGTCGGCGGCCTTCTTGTCCCGCCGCAACGCCGCCCAGGCCCGCTCGCGGTCGACGCGCACGGGACGCGGGTCGAGCAGGCGTCGGACGGGCTCGTCGTCGACCCCGGAGAGCCGGAGCGCCGCGAGCAGCCCGAGCGCGACCGCCCGCCCGTGGGTCACTCCCTCGTACCCCGCCGCCGCCTCGAGCGCGTGCGCGAAGGTGTGGCCGAGGTTGAGCACGTTGCGCGGCCCGCGGTCGTGCGGGTCGCGCAGGCATACGGCCGCCTTGAACGCGGCGCAGCGGCGGACGAGCTCGGGCTCCGGCAGCTCCCACAGCGGCTCGCCGGCGAGGAGCCCGGTCTTCACCACCTCGGCCAGGCCCTCGCGCCGCTGCCCCTCGGGGAGCGTCGCCAGGAGCGACGGGTCGACCACGGTCGCCGCCGGCCAGTGGAAGGCGCCGACGAGGTTCTTGCCGCCGCGGAGGTTCACCGCGGTCTTCCCGCCGATCGCGGCGTCGACCTGGCCCACGAGCGTCGTCGGCACCGGTACCCACGCGATCCCGCGCAGGTAGGCCGAGGCCGCGAAGCCCCCGGCGTCGGTCGTGCAGCCGCCGCCGAGGGCGACGAGCGTGCCGCCGCGGTCGAGGCGGAGGTCGTCCCAGAGCCGCCCGACCGCTTCGAGCGTCTTCGCCTCCTCGCCCGGCGGCAGCTCGTGGGTCGAGTCGAGACGCGCCCCGAGCGCCAGCTGCGCGTCGGCGCCGTGGATCCCGGCCACGTGCGGGTCCGAGACGAGCGCGACGCGGCCGGCGCCCGGGACGAGCGAGCCGAGCAGCCCGAGCGCGCCCGGCTCGACGTGGACGCCGGCGGCGGCCAGCGCGATTCCGTCGACGTCGCGCGTCCTGGCGTCGGCGACCTCCTGGTAGAGGGCCTCCCGCTCCTCGTACAGCCGGCGGAACTCGCCCTCGTCCTGCGCCAGGGGCCGCTCCGAGCCGGCCACGCGCGCCCACGCCTCGTCGACGTCGACCTCCACGAGCACGGCGACGGCCCGCGCGCGGAGCGCCTCCCGCACCCGCTCGGAGAGGATCGCGCCGCCGCCGAGGGACAGGACGGCGGGCACGGCATCCGCGAGCGCCTCGACGGTCAGCTCCTCCTCGAGCTCACGGAACGCCGCCTCGCCGCGCTCGGCCCACAGGCGCGCGATCGGCAGCCCGACCTCCCGCTCCAGCTCCGCGTCGACGTCGACGAACGGCCGTCCGAGCCGCGCCGCGGCCTCCGCGCCGAGGCTCGACTTCCCCGAGCCCATGAAGCCGACGAGGGCGACGTGTCGGGTCAGCGCCGCCGGGCCCACGGGATCCGCGCGAGGTAGTGCGCGTGGGCGGCCACGAGGTCCCCGATCGCGTCCCCGCCGAACTTCTCGCGGGTCGCGCGGGCGAGCTCCCACGCCACCGCCGCCTCCGCGACGACCGCGAGCGCCTCGACGGCGGCGACGTCGCTGCGCTCGACGAGCGCCTCGGCCGGCTCGCCGGACTCGAGGTCGACGGTCCGCAGCGGGCGCATCAGCGTCGGCAGCGGCTTCATCGCGAGGCGGACGACGACCTCCTCGCCGTTCGAGATGCCGCCCTCGATCCCGCCGGCGCGGTTCGTCGTGCGACGGAGGCCCTCGCCGATCTCGTCGTGCGCGGCCGACCCCCGCTCGCGGGCCAGCGCGAGCCCGTCGCCGACCTCCACGCTCTTCACGGCCTGGATCCCCATCAGCGCCGCGGCCAGCCGGGCGTCGAGCCGGGCCTCCCGCGTCGCATAGGAGCCGAGCCCGGGCGGCACCCCCGTCGCGCGTACCTCGGCCACCCCGCCGAGCGTGTCGCGGTCGCCCCGGGCCGCGTCGACCGCGGCGCGCATCTCCTCCTCCCCCGTCGCGCCGCCGATCTCCACGGCCGCGCCGCGCACGTCGACCCCGAGCTGTCGGAGGAGCGCCTTCGCGACCGCCCCCGCGGCGACGTGGACCGCCGTGTGGCGCGCGCTCGCCCGCTCGAGCGCGTCGCGGACGTCGTCGAGGCCGTACTTGAGCGCACCCGAGAGGTCGGCGTGGCCGGGCCGCGGCACCGTCACGCGCCTCGTGCCCTTCCCCGCCGGCTCTCCCTCCGGCCGCCACGGGGCCATCCCCCAGGCCCAGTTCGCGTGGTCGCGGTTGCGGACGACGAGCGCGAGCGGCGTCCCCAGCGTCCGGCCGTGCCGGAGGCCGGCGAGCACCTCGACCTCGTCCGTCTCGATGCGCTGGCGTGGGCTGCGGCCGTAGCCCTCCTGCCGCCGCCGCAGGTCGTCGTCGATCGCGGCCCGGTCGAGCTCGAGCCCGGCCGGCAGCCCGGTGAGGATCGCGACGAGCGCGGGGCCGTGCGACTCGCCGGCGGTGACGAGCGCGAGGGTCACGGCGCGGAGCGTACAGCGGCGCCCCAGGCGCGACCGCGGGGGTTGCGTCCCGGCTGCACGTGTACTAAGACGTGAGGTAGGAGGCAGGAGGGAGATCACGTGCGCGCCGGAACCGAGGACGGCGCTGCGGCACGGGCCCTGGACGTCGTGGCTTTCCCGCCTCAGAGCGATAGCCATTCGACAAGGGGGTTCGAGCTCCATGGGCACTGCCCGAAATCGCGCCCGCCGGCGTCTGCTGGGGACGCTGACGGCGCTTGCGAGCCTGACGGTCACGCTCGTTGCCGGCGCGGCCGTCGCCGCGCCCGGGGTGACACCGGCCACGGTGACGGACGAGATGCTGCCGGGCGAGACGGCGACGATCGCCAAGAGCGTCGAGACGTCGCCGATCCCGCCGCGGCCGGACATCTTCTTCCTCGCCGACACCACGGGGAGCATGGGCGGGGCGATCGCCAACGTCCGCACCAACGCCGCCTCGGTGATGAGCCAGGTGCTCGCCGCGCAGCCCGACGCGCAGTTCGGCGTCGGCGAGTACAAGGACGTCGGCGACGCGTTCGTCTACCGGCTGAACCAGGCCATCACCGCGAACACCACGGACGTCCAGACGGGCATCAACGCCTGGGCGGCGAGCGGCGGCGGCGACACGCCGGAGGCGCAGCTGTTCGCGCTCCAGTCGCTGGCGACGAGCGCCGCCACCGGCTTCCGGACCGGCTCGTCGCGGATCGTCGTCTGGTTCGGCGACGCACCCGGCCACGACCCGAGCAACGGGGCGACGGAGGCCTCGGCCACCGCCGCACTCGTCGCGGCCGGGATCCGCGTGATCGCGATCAGCACCGGCGCGAACCAGCTCAACGCGACCGGCCAGGCGACCAGGATCACGAACGCGACCGGCGGCGTGTTCCTCCCCGGCGCGAGCGACTCGCAGGTGGCGGATGCGATCCTCGCCGGGCTGCAGAACCTGCCCGCCACGGTCACGCACAGCGTCACCTGTCCTGCGGGCGTGTCCGCGACCCTCACGCCTGCGAGCCAGACGGTGACGAGCGGCGGCACGGTCAACTTCTCCGAGACCTACGGCGTCGACGCCGGGACGCTCGCCGGCACCTACGTGTGCACCGTCGACTTCCTCGTCAACGGCGTCGCCGGCGGGCCTGCGTTCCGGGAGACGATCACGATCACCGTCCCGGCGCCGGATCTGGCGATCACCAAGACCGGCCCGGCACTCGTGACCGAGGGCAACGACGTCACGTACACCGTCACGGCCAGCAACCTGGGCCCGACGACGGCGACCGGCGTCACGGTCAGCGACCCGGTGCCCGCAGGCTCGACCTTCGTCTCGGCGAGCGCCGGCTGCACCCAGGCCGCAGGCGTGGTCACGTGCACCGCCGGCACGCTCGCTCCCGGAGCCTCGGCTGCGTTCACGATCGTGGTCAAGGCGGGCTCGGGGACGTCGCTGACGAACACGGCGACGGTCGCGGGCGACCAGCCCGACCCGAACCTCGCCAACAACTCGGCGACCGTGGTCACCGAGATCAACCTCAACCCCGTGTGCACCGCGGCCGTCACGGGCCTCGGCGACCTCTGGCCGCCGAACCACAAGCTCGTGTCCGGCCGGATCGCCGGCGTCACCGATCCCGACGGCGACCCGGTCTCGCTCACGATCACCGGGATCACCCAGGACGAGCCGGTCGACGCGACCGGGAACGGCGACGGAAACACGTCGCCCGACGCCACGATCGGCTCCGGCGGCGCATTCGCGGTTCGCGCCGAGCGGGCCGGGACGGGCGACGGACGCGTGTACGCGATCGCGTTCACCGCGTCCGACGGCCTCGGGGGCAGCTGCTCCGCCACGCTGCTCGCCGGCGTCCCGCACGACCAGGGCAACGGCGACACGGCGGTGAACTCGGCTCCGCCGTCGTACGACTCCACGGCGCCGTAGGGCGGCGGCAACGTGGTGCGAGGGAGGGCCCGCCACGGCGGGCCCTCCCCGCGTCTAGGGCCGAACGACGCTGCGCATCACCTCGATCGGCGCCGGGATCCCCGTCCAGCGCTCGAACGAGGCCGCGCCCTGGCGGACGAGGATCTCGAGGCCGTCGACGACGCGGCACCCCGCCGTCCGGGCCGCGGCCACGAGGGCGGTGTCGTCGCCGTCGCGCGTGTACGCGAGGTCGACCACCGTCTGGCCCGGGCGCGGCTCGACCAGCAGTCCGTCCACGACCGGCGTGGCGTTCACGAGCAGGGTCGCGTCCGCGTCCCGCGGCGGCCAGTCGGGGTCGCGCCGACCGGCGAGGCGGACCTCCGCGCCGGCGTCGGAGAGCGCCGCGGCGACCGCGAGCGCCGCGCCGCCCCCGCCGAGCACGAGCGCGCGTGCCCCGCGCGGCTCCACCGCGTCGACGACGGCGGCCCCGTCGGTCGACGAGCCGAGGATCCGGCCATCGCGGACGACGAGGGTGTTGACCGACGCGGCGCGGGCGGCGGCACGGTCGAGCTCGTCGCAGAGCTCGGCGACGGCGCGCTTGTGCGGGATCGTCACGTTCGCCCCGGCGAAGCCGAGGGCGACGAGCCCGCGGACGGCGTCCTCGAGCTCGGCGGGGCCGACGTCGAGCGCGACGTAGGCCCAGTCGAGGCCGCGCGCGGCGAAGGCCGCGTTCTGCATCGCCGGCGAGCGCGAGTGCGCGACGGGGTGCCCGAGCAGCGCGACGAGGCGGGTGGAGGCGGTGATCATGCGCCCATTCTCGCGTGGCGCCCGTGGAGCGATCGGCACGGACTCGTCACGAAGCGGCCAGGTCCGGGGACAGTCCTAGGGACTGTCCCCGGACCGGCAGGGTGCCGGCCGCTCGGCGCGCCTGCGCCGCTCAGCCGCAGCCGTAGCCGTACTCGCAGGCCTTGCGGTAGAACTCCGCCTCGCTCGCGGTGAAGAAGTGGTGCACCTTGTCGGGCTTGCGGACGAAGAACAGGTACGGGGCCTTCGCCGGGTGCGCGGCCGCCTGGATCGAGGCGAGGCCCGGGTTCGCGATCGGCGTCGGCGGCAGCCCGGTGCGCGTGCGCGTGTTGTACGGGTTGTCGGACTCGAGCTGCGACTGCCGCAGCGGCTCCGTCCCCGGGACGTCGAGCCCGTAGCGGATCGTCGCGTCGATCCCGAGCGGCATCCGGGCCTTGAGCCGGTTGTAGATCACGGCGGCCACCAGCGGCCGCTCGTCCGGGGCGATCGTCTCCTTCTCGACCATCGAGGCGATGATCACGACGTCGTACGCGGTGAGGTTCTTCGCGGCCGCCGCCTTCAGGTCGACCTTCCGCCACGCCTTCCGGAACGCGGTCAGCTGCTTCTCCACGAGCTGGCGCGTCGTCGTCTTCGCGGTGAAGTCGTAGGTGGCCGGAAAGAGGAACCCCTCGAGCGGGCGGCGCTTGCCGTCGCCGGCGAACTCGGCCGGCAGCCGGCTCCGCGCCGTGAGGGCGAGGTACTGCTTCTCGGACAGCCGCGGGGTCACCTTGCGCTTCCGGCGCGCGATCCGGTCGACCGCCGTGATCCGCGCGGCCATCTGCTTCCGGGTGAAGCCCTCGGGGAAGACGATGCGCAGCGGCTTCGGCGGCGGCGCGGCCGCGGTGGTCGCCGGCGGCGACGGCGGATCGTCGGCTGCGACGCCGTTGACCGCCTTCGCCCCGAGCCACACGGCGACGCCGATCGCGCCGACGAGCAGCGTCAGCGCGACGACGCGACGGACGACGACCCGCCGCGACGTCGGCCCCGACGGCCTGTCGGCCCGCACGCTCACGTGGCGCGGCCCGCCCGGGCGAGATAGCCCTCGAGCAGGTGCGCCGCGGCCCGGGCGTCCTCGTCCCCGGCGCCGCCGCTGCGCGACGCGAGGACCGTCGTGAACCGCTCGTCGAACGTCTCCACCGGCACCGCCACCACCTCCCGCAGCGCCTCCACGAACCGCTCCGTCTCGGCTGCCTGGCCCCCGGCCTCCCCGCGAAGCGTCAACGGCATGCCGACGACGACGAGGTCGACGTCCTCCTCGCCGATCAGCCGCGCGAGCGCAGCGAGGCCCGGGCCCGTCGCGGCGCGCTCGACGACGCAGAGCGGCCGGGCCAGCGTCCCGGTCGGGTCGGAGACGGCGACGCCGGTCCGCGCGGCGCCGAAGTCGAGCGCGAGCACCTTCATCGGCCCCTCACGCGCCGAGCGCCGTCAGGATCAGCCGCTCGGCCTCGGCGAGCGCGTCGGGCAGCCGCTCGGCGTCCTTGCCCCCGGCGCGGGCCATCGTCGGCCGGCCGCCGCCGCCTCCGCCGACGACCGCGGCCGCCTGGCGGATCACGTTCCCGGCGTGCACGCCGCGGCCCTCGAGGGACTTGTCGAGGTTGATCACGAGCTGCACGGTGCCGTTCTCGCGGGAGCCGACGATCACGGCCGCAGGCGCGTGCTGCTGCTTGAGCCGGTCCGAGACGTCGAGCGGATCGCCGGAGGTGACCTCGACGACGAGCACGTTCACGTTCCCCGCCTCGGTCTGCCGCGTGATCTCGAACTGCGGCCCCGTTTCCGTGGCCGCCCGCGCCCGCTTCGTCTCGCGCCGCAGCCGCTCGAGCTCGACGCGCAGCTGGTCGGCCTCGCGCGCGCGCCCGTGGAGGTGCGCCCAGCCCTCGCCCGAGGTGACCGCCTCGATCCGCCGCGCGCCCGCGCCGACCGAGCCCTCGGACAGGATCGCGAACGGCCCGATCTCGGCCGTCGCACGCACGTGCGTGCCCCCGCAGAGCTCGCGCGAGTAGCCGTCGACCTCGACCACGCGGACGACGTCGCCGTACTTCTCGCCGAAGAGCATCATCGCGCCGAGCCGGCGGGCCTCGTCGATCGTCGTCTCGAACGTGCGGACGGGGAGGTTGCGGAACACCTGCTCGTTGACGCGGTGCTCCACCTCGTCGCGCTGTCCCGGGGTCAGCGCCTCGTCGTGCGTGAAGTCGAAGCGGAGCTTGTCCGGCCGCACCGCCGACCCCGCCTGCCGGACGTGGTCGCCGAGCACCTCGCGCAGCGCCTGGTGCAGGAGGTGGGTCGCCGTGTGGTTCGCCATCGTCGGGAAGCGCACCGACCACGGGACGACCGCGCGCACGCGCTGCCCCGCCTCGAACCCCTCGCCGCCGAGCAGCAGCACCTGGTCGTCCCCGAGCCGGAACGCCTCCTGGAGCTCCGCGCGCTTCCCGTCCTCGGTCTCGATCCAGCCGGCGTCGGTCACCTGGCCGCCGCCCGCGGGGTAGAAGGGCGACTCCCGGAGCTTCGCGAGGAAGCGACCCGCGCCCGCGGGCGCGAGCGCGCCGATCTGCGTCCGGACGTCGGTCTTCTCGTAGCCGACGAACTCGGTCGTGAAGTCGGTGCCGCGGTTGAACTCGGCCGCCTGCGCCGCCCCGGTCTCGCCGCCCGCACGGGAGATCTCGCGGTGGCGCGCCATCTCGGCCCGGTAGCCGTCGACGTCCACCGCCTGGCCGCGCTCCTCCGCGAGCTCGACGGTGAGCTCGATCGGGAACCCGTGCGTCGCCGCGAGCGTGAAGGCCTGCTCGGCGCTGATCGACTCCTCGCCCCCGAGCTCCTCGAACACCTTCAGCCCGCGCTCGAGCGTCTCGCGGAAGCGCTCCTCCTCGGCGCGCACGACGCGCTCGATCAGCTCCGCGTGCTCGACCACCTCCGGGTACCAGGGGCCGACCTGCTCGACGACGATCGCCGGGATGCGGTGGACCGCGTCGAGCCCGATCCGGCGGGCCTGCACCACCGCGCGCCGGATCAGGCGGCGGAGGACGTAGCCCCGGCCCTCGTTCGACGGCGTCACGCCCTCGGCCGCGAGGAACGTCATCCCGCGCGCGTGGTCGGAGATCACCCGGTGCGCCTTCGTCGCCGCCGGCGTGTCGTGGTAGGCCGCGCCGGACTCGCGCTCGATCCAGTCCATGATCAGTCGGAAGCCGTCGGTGTCGAAGATCGACTCCGCGTCCTGCAGCAGCATCGTGCCGCGCTCGAGCCCCAGGCCGGTGTCGATGTTCTGCTTCGGCAGCGGCGTCAGCGTGCCGTCCGCGTGGAGGTCGAACTCCATGAACACGAGGTTCCAGAACTCGATGTAGCGGTCGCAGTTCTCGCAGTTGGGCCCGCAGGTGTCGCGGCCGCAGCCGTGCTCCTCGCCGCGGTCGAGATGGAGCTCCGAGCAGGGCCCGCACGGCCCCGTCTCCCCGGCCGGGCCCCAGAAGTTGTCGCTGCGGGGAAACGGGACGATGCGCTCGCGCGGGATCCCCTTGCGCAGCCAGCCCTGCACCGCGACCTCGTCCTCGCCGAGCCCGAGCTCGGGGTCACCCGCGAACACCGTCGCCCAGAGGCGGTCGGGGTCGAGCCGCATGTGCTCGATGACGAACTCCCACGCGTAGTCGATCGCGCCGTCCTTGAAGTAGTCCCCGAACGAGAAGTTCCCGAGCATCTCGAACATCGAGGCGTGCCGCGCGGTGAGCCCGACCTGGTCGAGGTCGGTGTCCTTGCCGCCCGCGCGGAGGACCTTCTGCACCGTGACGAAGCGCGGCGCCGGCGGCTGCTTCGCGCCCGAGAAGTACGGCTTCAAGGGCTGCATTCCGGCCGAGATGAACAGCGTCGAGGGATCCTCGGGCGGAGGGATCAGGGGGAACGACGGAAACCGCCTGTGCCCGCGCTCCTCGAAGAAGGAGAGGAAGCCCTCGCGCAGCTCTGCCGTCGTCTTCATCGCGACAGTGTAGGCGGGCCGGCCGGTCCTCCCCACGGCCGGAGGACTGCGGGAACCTCCGGATTCGCCCGCCACGGTCGCGGGCGACGATCGAGGCCGACGGGGGTTTCGGAGGATGGTCCGTTCCTGCCTGGCAGTCGTCGCGCTGGCGTTCGCCGCCGCGACTCCTGCCGTCGGCCCCGGCGCCACGCCACCGGTGGACGTCTCCGGGAAGATCGCGTTCGCGAGCGACCGCAGCGGCAGCTTCGAGGTGTACGTCGCGGACGCCGCCGGCGGCGACGCGCGCCGGATCACGACGCGTGGCGGCTACGGCCCGGTCTGGTCGCCCGGCGGGAGGTGGCTCGCGTTCGTTCGCGAGCCGGCGTCGGGGCCCGACGCCGGGCGCTCGGTCGTCTACGTCGTCGCGGACGACGGGACGGGCGAGCGACGCGTGGCAGCGGGCACCGACCCGGCTTGGTCGCCGGACGGAACGCGGCTCGCGATCACGCGCTCGGCCGAGATCGTGCTGGTGGGCGCCGACGGGACCGGGGAGCGACGGCTGACCCGCGCGAACCGCGCCGACGTCGGGACCTTCGCCGGGCTCCCGGCCTGGTCGCCGGACGGCAGCCGCATCGCGTACGCCACCCTCAACGGCTTCTTCACGGTCGGCGTCGACGGATCCGGCCTGCGGCAGCTGTCGTCGTGGGGAGCCGACCTCGACTCGTGGGCGCGTCCAGCGTGGTCGCCCTCCGGCGACGCGATCGCGCTCGTGACCTCGACGTGCTGTGCGGAGGGGGATGCGGAGCAGAGCGAGCGGCAGGACCGGGCGCCGCAGCTCGAGGTGCACGGGCTGGCGGACGGTGGCGTCCGACGGCTCGCCGTGGACGTCGACGACGTGCTCTCGTGGTCGCCCGACGGGACGCGCCTCGCGTACGCCCGCGCGACATCGGCCCGCGGCTTCGTCCGAGAGCTCTACGTCGCCCGGGTGGACGGGAGCGGCACGGTCAGGATGACGACCGGCGCCGTGGGCGAGAGCTCCACGGCGCCGGCGTGGTCGCCGGACGGAGGCTGGCTCGCGTACGTGCGCACGAGGTTCCCGGCCCGCCTCTGGTCGTCCAGCGCCGACATCGCCGTCGTTCGCGCCGACGGCACGTCCGGCTACGCGTTGACGCGCTCGTTCCCGACCGGCGGAACGAACGAGGCGCCGGCGTGGGCGGCGGCGGCCGGGCCCGCGGCTCTCGCCGGCCCGGCGTGGACGGCGACGCCCGTCCCGTTCACTCGCCGCACGGCGAGCGCCTTGTACGGGGAGATCGCGGCGAGCGGGTCGCGGGCGGCCGTGTTCTCCTCGGAGTCCGGGCTCCCGCTGTTCTGGCAGCCGTCCGCGCGCGTCCCGACCCGCTCGCGCGCCGCCGACCTCGAGTGCAACGACGTCTACGGGCTCGTGCGCTCGCGCGGCCACGCCGCCTGGTTCTGCGCGTTCGCGCACGGGGTGGTCGAGCCAGTCACCGACGTGACGCTCGTCCTGACGGACGCCGCCACGAAGCGCTCGGCGACGGTCAGCGGCAGCCAGGTCGAGCGAGCGGGTCACCATCCGGCCGTCGAGGCCGGGCCGCGCGTCGCTGCCGACGGCCCCCTCGTGGTCTTCAACCCGGACCGGCGCGGCAGCGTGCTCTACCGGGTCCTGACCGGGGGCGCGACGCCGACGCTGCGGCGGATCGCCGCCGATGTGGCCGTCGCCGACGTCGACGGCGACCGCATCGTCGGCTGGCGCGGCGAGGGGACAGCCGTGGTCGTCGCGCCCGACGGCCGCGTGCTCGCGACCGTCCGGCTCGACCGCCGCACGGCGGCCGGGCTCGAGCTCGACCACGGACGTCTCGTCGCCGTGGTCGGCGGACGCATCTGGGTGCACGACCTCGCGACGGCGGCCGAGCACACGTGGCCGACGGTCGACGTCGGCGGCGCACCGCCGACGCTCGTCGGCGTCGAAGGCGACCTCGGCGTCTACGTCGCCGGGGTCACCGTGCACGTCCTCCGCCTGTCGACCGGGCGCGACGTGACGCTCGACCTCCCGAACCAGGGGCCCTGGATCCACGCCGACCTCACCGAGGCGGGGCTCTTCTGCACCTACGCCGCCCCATACGTGCGGCAGCCGGGTCGCCTCGTGTTCGTGCCGCTCGCCGCGCTGGCGGCGGCCGCCTGAGCGGCCCTGCGCGTCAGCCGCGGGCCGCGCCCCGGCGCGGCGCCGCCTCGTCCTCGATCGGGACGTCGCCGCCGATCTCCTCGCGGATCTTCTCCAGCGAGCGGCGGATGAGGCGCGAGACGTGCATCTGCGAGATCCCGATCTGCGCCGCGATCTGGGACTGCGTCAGCCCCTCGAAGAACCGCAGGTGGAGGATCCGCCGCTCGCGCTCGTCGAGCGCCCGGAAGCCCGGCTCGAGCACCGCGCGGTCCTCCGAGACGAGGTACTGGTGCTCCTCCTCGCCGATCGACTCGAGCGGGTCGAGGTCGTCGTCGTCGCCGCCCCCGCCGCCCTGCGAGAGCGAGAGCGACGAGTACGCGCGGCCGGACTCGAGCGCCTCGAGCACCTCCTCCTCCTCCACCCCCGCCGCCTTCGCGAGCTCGGAGATCGTCGGGGACCGGCCGAGCTGGACGGTCAGCTGCTCGACGAGCCGCGAGAGCTGGACGTTCAGCTCCTGCAGCCCGCGCGGCACGCGCACGGACCAGCCCTTGTCGCGGAAGTGCCGCTTGATCTCCCCGATGATGTTCGGGGTCGCGTACGTCGTCAGCTCGACGCCGCGGTCGATGTCGAAGCGGTCGATCGCCTTGATCAGGCCGATCGCCCCGATCTGGACGAGGTCCTCCAGCTGCTCGCCGCGGTACGAGTAGCGCCGTGCGAGCGAGCGGACGAGCGACATGTACTGCTCGATCAGCTGCTCGCGCGCCTGCAGGTCGCCCTGCTCGTGGTAGCGGCGCAGCAGGAGCTTGTCGTGCTCGCGACCCGGCATCAGCGCGCGGCCCGCTGGACGGTCGTCACGAGCTCGATCACGTCGCCGTCGACGCGCACGTCGTCGGCCACGGTCGCGAGGACGCGGCCGAGGCCCAGCTCCGCGCCGTTGCCGCCCGCGAGCGCCTCGCGGAGCCGGTCGGGGTCGACGGGCCCGATCCGCGTCGTCAGCGTGTCGCCGTCGATCCGGACCGAGACGGTGACGGTCTCCAGGCCCGGGGACTCCTCCAGCAGCCCGGCGAGCGCCAGCTGGAGGTCCTCGAGGTTCTCGAGCGTCAGGTCGAGGCGCACGGCGAGGCCCCCGACGACGAGGTGTGCGATTCGGAAGAGGGCGCGGTCGCGCGGGAGTGTCAGCCGGATCTCGTCGCTCACTCGCGCCGATCCGCCCCTCGCAACTCCTCGGCGAGCTCCTGCTCGCGACGCGACGCGGCCTCCTTGCCGGTGTCGACCGCGGTGCGGAAGTCGCGGTGGACGCGGAAGTCGGCCACGCCGTGCGAGACGCCGGCGGCGAAGCCGGACACCTTCTGCACGGGGCGCTGGATCGCGAAGCTGACGGCGCGGACGGCGGTGTCCACGCTGTCTACGGCATCCACGGCGCTGTCCGTCATCAGATCCACCTTGTCGAGCTGCCCGTTCACCCGGTCGACGGAGCCGCCGACCTTGTTGATCACCGGCAGGACCTCGTCCTGCGTTCCCTGGATCAACGTGGTCACGCGTCCGAGGGTTCCGCCGAGCCGGATGAAGACGTAGGCGAGCGTGAGACCGGTGGCCAGCAGGAAGACGGCCAGCGCGAGACGCCAGAGGTCGCCGTAGCTGAATGCGAGTGCGGTCATCGGGCTCCGATCCTAGACGGGACGCGCGGACGTGACGAGGCCGGAGCCGACCACGACCCCGTCCTCGTAGAGCACGGCGGCCTGGCCCCGGGCGACGCCGTAGGCTGGCTCGTCGAGCGCGACGACGAGGCGGCCGGCCTGCTCAGCCACCGTCGCGTCGAGGGCCGGCGACCGGTGGCGCAGCTTCGCCCTCACGTGCTCGACGGGGACGAACAGGCGGCCGCGCGCCCGCACCGTCCGGGTCGCGAGCGACGGGCGCGGCCCGACGACGAGCGTGTTCGTGCGCGGCTCCGTGCGCAGCGCGTACAGCGGCTCCGGCCCCGACAGGCCGAGTCCCCGCCGCTGGCCCGGCGTGTAGCGCCAGAAGCCGTCGTGCCGCCCCAGCTCGGTGCCCGCCTCGTCGACGACCGCGCCGTCGCGCGGCTCGAGCCCGTTCCGCGCGAGGAAGTCGCGGTAGTCGCCGCCCGCGAGGAAGCACACCTCCTGGCTCTCCGCCCGCCGCGCGGCGGCGAGCCCTGCCGTCTCCGCCTGCGCCCGCGTCTCCGCCTTCGTCTGGCCGCCAAGCGGGAACCACACGTGCTCGAGCAGGCGCGGGTCGAGCCGCGCGAGCATGTACGACTGGTCCTTGTCCGCGTCGACGCCGGTCGCGAGGAGCAGGCGGCCACGGTGGTGCACGGTGCGCGCGTAGTGCCCCGTCGCGAGCCGCGGCGCCCCGATCCGACGCGCACAGGCGAGGAGCTGCGCGAATCGGAACCCGCCGTTGCAGCGGGTGCACGGGTTCGGCGTCTCGCCCCGCCCGTAGCCGCGGACGAACGGGTCGACGACCGCGCCACGGAACGCGTCGCGGAGGTCGAGCGTCACGTGCGGCAGCCCGCGGTCGTGGCAGGTGCGCCGGGCGGCGAGCACCGCTTCGGGCGAGCAGCACGCGCGCTCGACGTCGGGCCCGTCCGGGTCGATCCAGAGGCGCAGCGTCACGCCGACGGCGTGAGGGCCGGCATGGACGAGCGCGACCGCCGAGTCGACCCCGCCGCTCATCGCGACGGCGACCCGCTCGGGGTCGGACGCGGCCGTCACCGCCGGGCCGAGCGCGTTGGCCAGCGCGTCGACGGGCAGCGTCTCGCCGCCGACCGCGGCGGCCTCGAGGAGCGTCAGGCCCCGGAGGTCCGAGGCGAGCCCGTCGGCGTCCGCCTCCGCGATCCGCCCGCGGTCGACGCGGAGGCGGACGAGCGCGAAATCCGTCCCCCGCGCGGAGTCGCCGATCAGCTCGCGCATCCTCCCACCGTAGCGGGCACGTCCACGCCGAGCAGCACTGCGCGGACGTCCTCGAGTTCTGCGTGGCGTCCGGCGAGCCCGCGCGCGTGCCCGTCCGGCTCGATCGGATCGCCCCGTCGCACGACGCGACCCGGAGCGGGCGGCGCGACTGCTCGCGGGCTCCGCGCGCAGGGAGCCTCGCGCGCGCCCCGCGGTCACGATCGCCGACCCGGCGTCGCCGTAGGCGCCGAGGACGGCGCCGTGCTCGTCGTGAGCTGGGAAGGCGCTCCACCCTGCCGTCGGCCCGCGTAGTGCGTGAACCTGGAACACCAGGTGGGCGTCTCGCCGGCCGGGTGCTGCCCGGCCGATCCCGACTCCCTTGCACGTAGCGTTGGTTCTACGTTGGACGCGGACTCGCGAACAGGGTCGAGCGGTCGCAGTGTAGCCGCGAGGGACAGTGCGGATGACGGCCCTCCGAGTGGAGGGCGCTCAGCGGTGCGAGGCGCCGGCGGAGCCGGGCTCCGCCCGCAGGGAGCCGGCACCGCGAGAGGTGCCCGGCGGCCTCGGCGCGGCGCTGAGCGTCCCGGAGGGAGGAGGGACAGTGCGGATGCACGGCCCTCCGAGTGGAGGGCGCTCAGCGGTGCGAGGCGCCGGCGGAGCCGGGCTCCGCCCGGCGGGAGCCGGCGCCGCCCGAGGCCGCCGGGGCTAGCGGGCGAACTGCCATTTGAGGGGCTGGATGCCCTGGAGCTTCAGCTCCTTCGCGAGCGGCCTGCTCACGTCGAACTCGTGGCCGGGCGACGCGGGGCCCCGGTCGATCACCTGCGTCAGCACGCGCACGTCGCCGAACTCGAGCACGAGCTTCGCGCCGCACGGGAGCACCGGGTGCGCGACCCCCATCGTCGTCGCGCCGATGGCGATCCCGCACTTCGTCCGCTTCGCTCCCTGCTCGAACGCGTACGGGGCGACGAGAGCCGTGTACCAGTCGCCGGCGGCCACGGGCGTCGCCGACGCCTCGTCCTCCCCGCCGTCGCGGCCGGCCACGGCGGCGACGGCGAGGGCGATCGCGACCGCCAGGACCGCCACTGCCGCGAGCGCCGCCTCGCGCTGCAGCAGCGCGGAGGTCACGTCGCCAGGCCGGGCAGCGGTCCGGGGCGCTCGCCGCGCGGGCGCTCGACATCGAGCGCGCGCTCGCGGGGCCGGCCGCTCGACTCCCCGGCGCTGGCGACGATCGCGCGCGCGACCTCGGCCACCGCGTCCTCGCCGAGACCGGCCGCCGCGAGCAGCTGCTCGGCGCTCGCCTGCGCCCGTTCGAGGATCGCCGCGGCCTGCGCGCGGGCCCACTCCAGCGTCTGCTCGACGTCGGCGCGCGCGGCGCTCGCGAGCTCGGTCGCCGCCCGGCGCGCCGCCTCGAGCTGCTCGTCTCGCTCGGCGTCCATCCGGGCGAGGAGCTCGGACGCCGCGTCCTGGGCGTCGTGCTCGAGCGCGTCGGCGAACGCCGCGGCCGTGCGGATCAGGTGCAGCGCGTCGGCGCGGACCGCGTGCCCCGAAGGCTCGACGTACGCGCCGTGCCGCGCGCTCTCGAGCACCCGCAGCTGCGCCTCCAGCCGCTCGATGCGCCGCCGGAACGCGTCGAACGCGTCGCGCACGCGGGCCGGGTCGTAGCCGCCGCGCCCGACGGTCGGCAGCTCGTCGAGCCGCGGCAGCGCTCCTGCGGCGAGGGCGTCGCCGCCTGCGGGCTCCTCCATCGACAGGGTCTCCTCCTCGGTCGCGGCGCGGACGCAGACAGTATGGCCGACGTCCCGGCGGGAGGCCCGGCGTCGACGGGCTACGGCTCGCGCTCGATCGCGGCGATCCCCAGCTCGCGGAGCACCGCCTCGGGCATGGGCGTCGGCGCCCCGGACAACGGGTCGGAGCCGCTCGAGACCTTGGGGAAGGCGACGACCTCGCGGATGTTCGGCTCGCCGGCGAGCAGGGCCACGAAGCGGTCGATCCCGAGCGCGAACCCTCCGTGGGGTGGCGCGCCGAGCTGGAGCGCCTCGAGCAGGAACCCGAACTTCTCGCGCGCCTCGTCGTCGCTCAGCCCGAGGGCGCGGAAGACGCGCCGCTGCGTCTCCTGATCGTGGATCCGGATCGAGCCGGAGCCGAGCTCCCAGCCGTTCCAGACGAGGTCGTACGCCTGGCTGACCGCCTCGCCGCGCCGGTCGGTGTCGATCAGCTCCTCGTCCCCGGCGCGGACGCCGGTGAACGGGTGGTGCGAGAACGTCCAGTGCCCCTCCTCCTCGTCCCACTCGAACAGCGGGAAGTCGATCACCCACAGGAAGCGGTCGTGTGCGGGGTCGGCGAGCTGCAGCTCACGGCCGAGATGCGTGCGGAGGCCGCCGAGCACGCGCGCGACGACGTGCGGCTCGCCGGCCGCGAACAGGACGGTCGTGCCGGGGTCACTGCGGAACGCGGCGAGCTCGGCCTCCGAGAGGAACTTGGCGATCGGCGAGCGCACCTCGCCGCTCTCGTCGACGACGACGTAGGCGAGCCCCTTGGCGCCCCACTGCCTCGCGACCTCCTCGAGCGCCGCGAGCTCGCTGCGCGAGAACGCGCGCGGCGCGACGAGGAAGCGCACGGCCGGGGCGTTCGCGAACACGCCGAACCCGGAGCCGCGCGTGACCTCGGTCGCGTCGTGGATCTCGAGCCCGAAGCGCAGGTCGGGCTTGTCGGAGCCGAAGCGGGCGATCACGTCCGCGTACGGCAGGCGCGGGAACGGACGCGGCGGCGGCTCGCGGCCGAGCGCCTCGAACGACGCGACGACCGCCTGCTCCAGCACGTCGAACACCTCCTCGCGGTCGGTGAACGCAAGCTCGACGTCGAGCTGCCGGAACTCGAACTGCCGGTCGGCGCGGAGATCCTCGTCCCGCCAGCAGCTGGCGATCTGGTAGTAGCGGTCGAAGCCGCTGATCATGAACAGCTGTTTGAACAGCTGCGGCGACTGCGCCAGCGCGAAGAACCGCCCGGGCTGGAGGCGCACCGGGACGAGGAAGTCGCGCGCGCCCTCGGGCGTCCCCTTGATCAGGCTCGGGGTCCAGAGGTCGACGAAGCCGAGCCCCTCCATCGTCCGTCGGATCGCGGCGATCACCGTCGCGGACAGCCGGAGGTTGCGCTGCATCCGTCCACGACGGAGATCGAGCCACCGATAGCGCAAGCGGAGCGTCTCGTCCACGCCGTCGTCGTCGAGCTGGAACGGCAGCGGCTCCGACGGCGAGACGACCTCGAGCCGGTCGACGGCGATCTCGACCTCCCCCGTCGGCAGGTTCGGGTTCACGTTCTCGGGCGACCGACGGACGACCTCTCCTTCGGCGCGGAGCACGTACTCGTTGCGGACGTCGTGGGCGACGGCAGCGGCCGCCGCGGCGCGCTCGGGGTTCGTCACCAGCTGGACGATGCCGGTGTGGTCGCGGAGGTCGACGAAGACCAGGCCGCCGTGGTCGCGGCGGGTGTCGGCCCAGCCCGCGACCGTGACCCGGCGCCCGACGTCGTCGCCGCGGAGCTCGCCGCAGTGGAGGTCGCGCCAATCGCTCATCGGGCGCGGAGCCTAGCGGCGAGGTCGTCGAGCGCGACCTCCTCGTCGGGCCGGTCTCGGCGCCGGATCGTGGCGCCGTCGCCGCGGACGACGACGGTCGCGGCCGCGCGCAGCCGGCCGGCCTGGGTGAGCTGGCCCTTCAGCGAGCGTCCGGCGTAGTCGGTGTCGCAGGCGACGCCGGCCCGCCGCAGCTCGGCCAGGAGCGCCGCCACGGCCGCGCGGTCGGCGTCCGGCTCGACGGCGACGAAGACGTCGATCGCGCCGTCCTCGCCGGCACCCTCGTCCGTCAGCGAGAGCAGCAGGCGCTCGATCCCGGCGCCGAACCCGATCGCCGGTGTCGGCGGCCCCCCGAGCTCCGTGATCAGGCCGTCGTACCGGCCACCGCCGACGATCGACGACTGCGCTCCGATCGCCTCGTCGACGAACTCGAAGGTCGTGCGCGTGTAGTAGTCGAGGCCGCGGACGAGCGTCGGCTGCAGCTCGTACGCCACCCCGAGGCGGTCGAGGTAGGCGCGCACGCGGTCGAAGTGCTCCCGGCACGGGCCGCACAGCGACTCCCCGATCGTCGGCGCGTCGCGGAGCGCGGCCTGTACCCGCTCGTCCTTCACGTCGAAGACGCGCAGCGGGCTCGTCGCGCGCTTCGCGCGCGCCTCCTCGTCGAGGACGTCGTCGTGGCCGTCGAGCCATGCCTCCAGGCGCTCGAGGTAGGCCGGACGACAGGTGGGGTCGCCGATCGAGTTCAGCAGCAACCGGTAGCGGGTCGCGCCGAGCCGGCGGAGCAGCTCGTCGTAGAGCCAGATCAGCTCGGCGTCGACGGCCGGGTCGTCCGAGCCGATCGCCACGACCGACCGCTGCCAGTGCTCGCGGTAGCGGCCCCGCTGCGGCGCCGCGTACCGGTACATCGTCGCCACCGTGTAGAGCTTCACCGGCTGCGGGAGACGGTGCATCCCGTGCTCGACGTACGCCCGGCAGATGGGTGCGGTCCCCTCGGGACGGAGGGTGAGCGAGCGGCCGCCCCGGTCGGTGAAGGTGTACATCTCCTTCTGCACCACGTCCGACCCCTCGCCCGACGTCCGGGCGAACAGCTCCGTGTCCTCGAATCCGGGTGTCTGGATGCGGCGGTAGCCGGCGCTCGCCAGCAGCGCCTCGGCGGTCTCCAGCACGCGACGCCACGCCGGCCACTCGTCCGGGGTGATGTCGTGAGTGCCGCGCGGCGCCTCGAACCGGCTCACGAGGCGCGGAGCTCGGCGAGGAAGGGGTTGTGCGCGAGCTCGTCGCCCAGCGTCGTGGGCGGGCCGTGGCCGGCGTAGACGACCGTGCCGGCCGCGAATCGGCCGGCGAGGGTCCGGATCGAGCCCAGCAGGGTCTCCCAGTCGCCGCCCGGGAGGTCGACGCGTCCGACGGAGCCGGCGAAGAGGACATCACCCGAGAAGAGCGCGCCGGCGACGGCGAAGGCGAGGTGGAAGGGCGAGTGCCCCGGCACGGGGAGCGTCTCGAAGCGGAGGCCTGCGACCTCGAGCGTCTCGTCGCCCTGGAGCTGCACGTCGGGCCGGTGCCCGCGGATCCGGATGCCGAGCGCGGCATACACGTCGTCCGGCCGCTCGAGGACGAACGCCTCCCCGGCCGCCGCGTACACGGGCGCGCCCGTCGCCTCGGCGAGCTCCGCGACGGCGCCGATGTGGTCGTAGTGCGTGTGCGTGACGAGGATGGCGACGCAGCGGGCACCGGTGCGGGCGAGCTGGAGCCGCAGCTCGACGGCGTCGGCTCCCGGGTCGATCACGACCGCCTCCTCGGCGGCGCGGTCGGCTCGCACGACGTAGCAGTTCGTCCGGCTCGGGCCCAGCTCGTAGCGATCGACGGCGAGCGGCATGGCCGCGGCGAGTGTATCGCCGCCCCTCCGAACGGCCTCTTGTAGCATCGCCGCGGGTGCAGCACTGGGACCTCAGGACGATCCCGGCGCCGGCCGGGACGCGCGATCCGTCGGTGCTCCACACGGCCGACGGCGCGCGCGCCGTGCTCGTGCGGCTCGACCCCGGCCAGGAGCTCGGCGAGCACGAGGTCAAGGAGCGGGCGTGGCTCTTCGTCGTCGAGGGCTCGGTCGTGATCGAGAGCGACGACGGCCGTGTCGAGGCGGGCGCGGGCGCGCTCGCCACGTTCGAGCCGCAGGAGCGGCACGCCGTCCGCAGCCCCGAAGGCGCGCGGATCCTGCTGCTGCTGGCCCCGTGGCCCGGCGAGGGCCACTACCGCGGCGGCGACGAGCCTCGGTAGGGACGGCTAGCGGGGCTTCGCGGCCGCGCTGCCTCCCGCGCGCTCGCGCTCGGCGCGCTTCTGCCAGACGCGGTAGGTCATCCGGTCCATCAGGTAGCTGAAGGGCAGGAAGATCACGAGCAGCTGCACGGTGAAGAACGCGCGCTCGGCGTACGTCGTGTCGGGTTCGAGCACGCTCATCAGCAGGAACATGGCGGGCGCGAACAGGAGCCCGCGCTTGAGCACGCGCCGCCACGACGCCGGCTGCACGCCCCGCGGCCGCACCGGCTCGCGCGTCGCCTGCTTCGCCGCCGCGCGGCCGTTCGTCGCGGCCGTCGCCTCCTCGGGCGGCTCGACCTCGTTCCCCTCTGCGTCGAGGTAGACGACCTCGTACTCGTGACGCCGCCCCTTCGTCCGGCGCCGGCGCTGCTTCTTCGTCGCCATCGGGGCTAGCGTATCCGGACGGGGTCGCCGCCGAGAAGGACGGTATGGACGACCGGGCCGCCGAGGTGGTACGCGAGGTAGCGCCAGTCCGGCGCGTCGAGGAGGACGAGGTCGGCGCGGTATCCGGGCGCGATGCGGCCGACCGTGCCCGCCGTCCCGAGCACGTGCGCCGCGTTCACGGTGACTGCCGCGAGCGCCTCGGCCGGTGACAACCGGAGCTGCGTGGCCGCGAGCGAGCAGACGAGCGGAAGGCTCTCGCAGAACGCGCTGCCGGGGTTGAAGTCGGTCGCGAGCGCGACGGCCGCGCCGGCGTCGACGAGCTGCCGCGCCGGCGGCATCGGGCGGCCGAGGAAGAGGGCGCTCGCCGGCAGGCAGACGGCGGTGACGTCGCTCGCGGCCAGCGCGCGCACGCCCTCGTCGCCCGTGGCCTCGAGGTGGTCGACCGACCTCGCCCCCAGCTCGATCGCGAGCGGCACCGCGCCCGACTCGGTGAACTGGTCGCCGTGCAGGCGGAGCGTGAGCCCGGCGTCCCGGCAGGCCTCCAGGTACCGACGCGCCTGCTCGGCGTCGAACGCCCCCTGCTCGAGGAACACGTCGGCCGCCACGGCGACCCTCGCAGCCTCCGGGAGCACCTCCGCGAGCGCGAAGTCAAGGTAGGCGTCGGCGTCGCCGTCGTACTCCGGCGCGATCGCGTGGGCCCCGAGCCACGTCGGCACGCCCCCGGCATCGCGGATCACCCGCAGCGAGGCCACCTCGGTGGCGCGGTCGAGGCCGTAGCCCGACTTCGACTCCCACGTCGTCGTCCCCGCGGCGAGCATCCACGCCCGGTGGCGGGCAAGGGCCTCGGCGAGGCCGCCGGCCCCGGCGTCCCGCGTCGCGCGGACGGTCGAGAGGATCCCCCCGCCGGCAGCGTGGAGCTCCTCGTACGTCGCCCCGCCCGCCCGGAGCGAGAACTCCTCGACCCGGTCCCCCGCGAACGCGGCGTGGGTGTGGCAGTCGACGAGACCCGGCACGCCACAGAGGCCGCGACCGTCCAGCTCGACGACGTCGCCGTCGATCGGCCCGAGGTCGCGCATCCGTCCGGTGGCGACGATCGCGCCGCCGTCGCAGAGGACGTACGCGTCGTGGACGAGCTCGACCTCCGCGAGCGCTCGCCCGCGCAGGGGCGCCTCGCGCCCGACGGGCGTCGCGAGCTGCTCCAGGTCGCGGACGAGGAGCCGCGCGGGCGCGCCGCTCACCGCGCGCCGGGTGCCATCGGCGGCTCGAGGCCGTGCCCGGCCGCGGCGGCCTGCGCGTCCGGGTACCCCGCGTCGAGGTGGCGCATGACGCCGATCCCAGGGTCGGCGGTCAGCACGCGCTCGAGCCGCTCGCCCGCGTCGGCGGTGCCGTCGGCGAGGACGACCATGCCGGCGTGGATCGAGTTGCCGATCCCGACGCCGCCGCCGTGGTGGACGCTGACCCACGTCGCTCCCGCCGCGACGTTGACGAGCGCGTTGAGGATCGGCCAGTCGGCGATCGCGTCGGACCCGTCCTGCATCGACTCCGTCTCGCGGTAGGGCGAGGCCACCGAGCCCGAGTCGAGGTGGTCGCGCCCGATCACGACGGGCGCGCGTAGGCGACCGCTGCGCACGAGCTCGTTGATCGCGAGACCGGCCCGCGCACGGTCACCGAGCCCGAGCCAGCAGATGCGGGCCGGAAGCCCCTGGAAGGCGACCCGCCCCGGGGCCAGGTCGAGCCACCGCTGGAGCAGCGCATCGTCGGGGAACAGCTCCCGGAGGGTCGCGTCGATCGCGGCGATGTCCGCCTCGTCGCCCGACAGCGCGGCCCACCGAAACGGGCCGATCCCACGGCAGAAGAGCGGCCGGATATAGGCCGGGACGAAGCCCGGGTATGAGAAGGCCTCCGCTACGCCCGCCGCTTCGGCCTCACCTCGCAGGTTGTTGCCATAGTCGAAAACATAGGCACCCTGACGGACGTATTCCAAGAGGCCGCGGACATGCGTTGCGATGCTGGTGCGAGCTCGTGACAGGTACTCCTCGGGATCCGAGGCACGCAGCGCCGTCGCCTCGGCAACGGAGAGCCCGACGGGGACGTACCCGTTCAGCGGGTCGTGCGCAGCGGTCTGGTCGGTGACGAGGTCGAACGGCTCGCCGCGCCGCGCGAGCTCGGGCACGACGTCCGCGGCGTTCCCGAGCAGCCCGATCGAGAGCGCCCGTCGGTCGCGCGCGGCGGCGCGCAGGCGCGCCACCGCGTCGTCGAGCGACTCGGTCGCCTCGTCGAGGTAGCCGGTCTCGAGCCGTCGCTCGATCCGGCTCGGGTCGATCTCGACGCAGAGGATCGCGGCGCCGGCCATCGTCGCGGCGAGCGGCTGGGCCCCGCCCATGCCGCCGAGCCCCGCCGTCAGCACCGTCCGGCCCGCCAGGTCGGGCGTCCCGAAATGCCGCTCCGCGGCGGCCGCGAAGGTCTGGTAGGTGCCCTGGAGGATGCCCTGCGTGCCGATGTAGATCCACGATCCGGCCGTCATCTGGCCGTACATCGTCAGGCCGAGCGCCTCGAGCCGGCGGAACTCGTCCCACGTCGCCCACCGCGGCACGAGCAGGGCGTTGGCGATGAGGACCCGGGGCGCGCCCGGATGTGTCGTGAAGACGGCGACGGGCTTGCCGCTCTGGACGAGGAGCGTCTCGTCGTCCCCCAGGCGGAGCAGGCTGCGGACGAGCCCGCGGAGCGCGTCGTGACTCCGCGCAGCCCGACCCGAGCCGCCGTAGACGACGAGCTGCTCCGGATGCTCGGCCACCTCGGGGTCGAGGTTGTTCAGGAGCATCCGCAGCGGCGCCTCGGTCTGCCACGAACGGGCGTTGAGCGCGGTCCCGCGGGGCGCGTGGATGCGGGAGAGGTCGCCGCAGAGCGCCTCGACCCGCGCGTCGAGCGTCTCGGTCGCGCTCACCGACCGCGCCGCCGCTCCGCCTCGAGCCGCTTGTGCCATCGCCACCAGCTCCAGCCCGTCGCGATCACGAACGCGAACACGCCCCACACGAGTGCCCGGCCGATGCTCCCGCCGGTCAGCCACGCGACGAGCACCACGAGGACGGCCAGCGCGAGGTAGGCGAGCGCCGAGTCGCGGTACGGGTGCTTCGGGCTCGGCCGGTCGGGCACGTCCTGCCAGTTCAGCCGCCGGCTCACAGCAGCTCTCCCACCTCGGCCTCGACGGCGGCCGTCAGTGAGCCGTCGCGGAGGGCCGCCGCGACCCGCTCGATGTCGGCGGCGAGCGGCCGGTCGTCGTCGAGCCGCTGCGAGAGCGCCCGCACCGCCTCCCGCGTGGCACGGACGCCGGCGCCCGGCTCGAGCGGCGCGAGGAACTCCACTCCCTGTGCGCCGGCGAGCAACTCGATCGCGAGCGCGTGCTCGGCGTTCGACAGCACCTGCCACGCCTTCAGCGCGGCCGCGTTCCCCATCGACACGTGGTCCTCCTGCCCCGCGCTCGTGGGGATCGAGTCGACGCCCGCCGGGTGGCAGAGGACCTTGTTCTCGCTGACGAGCGACGCGGCGACGTACTGGGGGATCATGAAACCGGAGTTCAGGCCGCCGTCGGTCGTGAGGAAGGCTGGGAGCCCGTCGGAGAGGTTCGGGTTGACGAGCCGCTCGACCCGCCGCTCGGAGATGCTCGCGAGCTCCGCGACCGCCATCGCGAGGGCGTCCAGCGCGAACGCCAGCGGTTGTCCGTGGAAGTTCCCGTTGGAGACGAGGATCCCGTCGTCGACGAGCACGAGCGGGTTGTCGGTCGCCGCGTTCAGCTCGGCGGCCACGGTCGCGCCCGCGTAGTCGAGCAGGTCGCGGACGGCGCCGTGCACCTGCGGCGCGCAGCGCAGCGAGTAGGCGTCCTGCACCTTGTCGCACCAGCGGTGCGCCTCGATGATCGCCGAGCCCTCGAGGAGGCGCAGGACGTTCGCCGCCGCGTCGGCCTGGCCCCTCAGCCCGCGGAGCGCCTGGATCTGCGGCAGGAAGCTCGTGCGCGACCCCTGCAGCGCCTCCAGCGACTGCGCGCACGCGAGGTCGGCGGCCTTCGCGAGCCGGCGCGCGCGCACGATGCCCAGCGCGCCGATGGCCGCCATGAACTGCGTGCCGTTGATGAGCGAGAGGCCTTCCTTGGCCGCGGGGCGGATCGGCTCGAGGCCGACCCGAGCGAGCGCGTCGCCGCCGTCGAGGAGCTCACCGTCGACCCAGGCGCGTCCCTCGCCGACGAGCGGGAGCGCGAGATGGGCGAGCGGCGCGAGGTCGCCGCTGGCGCCCACGGAGCCGCGCGCCGGCACGTACGGCACGACGCCGCGGTTCAGGCACTCGACGAGCAGCTCGACCGTCGCCTCGCGTGCGCCGGAGCAGCCCTTCGCGAGGGCGTTCGCGCGCAGGAGCATCGCGGCGCGGACGACCTCGGGCGGATAGGGGTCGCCGACCCCGCACGCATGGCTCCGGAGTAGCCGGAGCTGCAGCTCCTCGGTGAGCTCCGGCGGGATCGTGCGGGAGACGAAGCGGCCGAAGCCGGTGTTGATCCCGTAGGTGTGCTCGCTCGTTCCGTGCGCCGCCCGCTCGACGAGCTCGCGCGCCGCTCGGATCTTCGTCCGCGCCGCGTCCGCCAGCCCCACGGGCGCGCGGTCGACAGCGACGTCCCAGACGTGGTCGGCGACGAGGTCGTCGCCGGTGAGGGCCACCGCCGTCCGCTGCGCCATCGCATCGAGTCTAGACGCGGCGCGGGGACACGCCTCCCCTCGTTCCGGCTCGTTCAGACTTGCCGCCGTGGCCGATCCCGTCACCGCCGAGCCCGACGAGGCGCGGCTCGCCGAGCCGCTCGAGCCGGGACGCGCCGTGGGCGCGCTCCGACTGCTCGGCGATCGCGATTTCCGGCGGACGTACCTCGCGATCTCCGCGAGCGAGCTCGGGAACGCGTTCCACTACATCGCGCTGATGTGGTTCGCGCTGGAGGCGGGCGGGCCGCTGGGGGTGGTCGCCGTCCGCCTCGCCGACAGCGTGCCGGCGCTGCTCTTCGGCTTCCACGGCGGCCTCGTCGCCGACCGTTTCGACCGGCGGCGGCTGATGATCGCGGCGGACGTCGTCCGCGCCGCCACGCTCGTGCCGGTCGCCGTCGCAGGCCTCTCCGGCGACCTGCCGCTGTGGGCGCTCGTCGTCGCGGCGTTCGTGATGGAGACGGCGGCGAACTACTTCGAACCGGCCTACGGCGCGTTCCTGCCGTCGCTCGTCCGGCGGGAGAACGTCCAGCGCGCGAACGCGCTCGTCCGCGCGACCGACAGCGCCCTCGGCGTCGGCGGCTGGGCCCTCGCAGCGGTGCTCCTCGCGTTCCTGCCGCTCTCGACGTTCTTCGCGGCGAACGCCGTCTCGTTCGCCGTCTCGGCGCTGCTCCTCGCGGGCGTCGCGTCCCGGTCGCGGACCGCCGCGGCGCACGAGGCACGTCCGCGGATCCGCGAGGGCTTCGCCGCGCTGCGGCCGTTGCCGATGCTGGCGGCCGCGGTAGCGGCGATCGGCCTCGCCGTGACGGTGACGGCGGGAACCTGGATCGCCGGCGTGCCGCAGCTCGTCTCGAAGTCGCTCGGCGAGGGGGCCGGCGGCTTCTCGCTCGTGATGGTGGGCTACGCGCTCGGCGCGATCGCCGGGGGAGCCGTGCTGGCGCGGCGGCAGGTGCGACGGAAGGCGCTCGGCAGCCTGCTCGCGTGGTGCCTCTACCTGCCGGCCTATGCGTTGCTGGCGCTCGCGGGGTCGCTGCCGGTCGCGGCGGCCGGGGCGTTCTTCGCGGGCATCGGCCAGAGCTCCGCCGTCGTGCTCGCGTACTCGGCCGCGCAGGAAGACGTGCCCGACGAGGTGCTCGGGCGGGTGACGGGCCTCATCTCGCTCTTCCACCGCGGAGCACATGCGACGGGCCTCGTGCTCGTCGCGCCGCTCTTCGCGGTGTTCGACGCGCAGGCGGTGTTCGCGGCCGCCGCGTGCGTCGTCCCGCTGATCGGGCTCGGGGCGGCAACCGCCGCCGCGCGCCGCACGCCGGCGCCGGCCCGGGCCCCGTCTCTCGCACGCGACCGCTAGGCAGTCCGTGCGACCCGGACGAGCGCGTCCAGGGCGACACGGTCGCCCTCCGGGGTGGCGACAGGCCGTCGCACGAGCTCCGCGCGCTCGACCGCCAGCCCCTCGACGCCGTCGAGGTCGGACACCACGTCCTCGGGCGTGTACAGCACGTCCGGGTCACGCGGGCCGCCGTAGCCGTCCTCCAGGTTCCGTCGGTCGTGACCCACGAGCAGGAACGTCCCGCCCCGTGCGACCGCGGCGACGGCGCGGCGCACGATCGGGCCGCGCTCCGCCGAGGGCAGCTGGAGGTAGAGCAGGACGACGAGCTCGAACGCACGCGGCTCGGGACGGAAGTCGACGAGGTCGGCGACGATCCACTCGACGTCCAGGCCGCGCGAGCCGGCGAGCGCGCGCGCCTTCGCCACCGCCACGTCGGAGAAGTCGACGCCGCTCACGCGCCAGCCGCGCTCGGCCAGCCAGACGGCGTTCCGGCCCTCGCCGCAGGCGAGATCGAGCGCCCGGCCCGGCGTCAGCCCCTCGACCTCGGCGACGAGGAAGCGGTTCGGCTCGGCCGTCCACACGAGCTCGGAGCCTTCGTAGCGGCGGTTCCAGTCCTCGCGGTCCACTCGCCCTACCGGTCGAGGAGCCGCAGCTCGAGGACGCGGGAGACGTCGAACCCGTCCAGCCGGAGGATCGCGCCGGCCGCCTGCGCCGCGGCGCCGGCCGGCATCAGCCCGACCAGCTCGCAGCCGAGCACCTCGGCGCCCTGCGCCGCCGCCTCGGTCTCGACGCGCGCGACGATCTCGTGCAGCCGCGCCGCCTCCCAGTCCTCGACGTTCATGCTCACCTGTGCGTGCCCCGCGGCGGGGAGGTCGAGACCGAGCGCCCGCACCCCAGGGAAGCCGCCACCGCTCTCCCGGATGGACGCCGCGATCGCGCGGGCCGCCTCGACGGGCCCGCGGAGGTCGACGTTGAACGCGATCAGGGGCCGCCGCGCGCCCACGAGCACGGCACCCGCGGCGGGATCGAGCCAGGGCGGCCCGTACGCCGGCGCGACCTCGCCGGCCTCGAGGCGCCGCTGCAGCTCCTCGGTTCCGCCGCGCCGGAAGAAGGCGGGGCCGCGGCCCTCGCCGACCTCGCCGTACAGGAAGGTCGTCAGCCCGAGCTCCGCGGTGATCCGCTTGGCGAGGAGGCGCGCGGCCCGCTTCGCGCGCGGCATGTCCTCCGGCCGGAGCGGAACGACCGGCACCACGTCGGCGGCGCCGATCCGCGGGTGCACGCCGTCGTGGCGGCGGAGGTCGATCCGCTCCTTCGCGACGCGGACGCCGCCGACGAGCGCGTCCTGCAGCTCGGACTCGGTGCCGACGAGGGTGAACACCGAGCGGTGATGATCGGGATCGGCGTGGACGTCGAGCAGCGTCGCGTGAGCGGCCAGCGCCCCGCCGATCGCGTCGATCGTCGCCCGGTCCCGCCCCTCCGAGAAGTTCGGCACGGACTCGAGCGGCAGCACGGGCCTACTCTACGGCGCGGCACGTGACCGTCCGCCGCAGCTCCTACCGCTCCCTCGCGTCGCTCCAGCGGGACAACGCCCGCTGCCGCGCGTGCGTGGAGGCCGGCTACCCGCTCGACTCGCTCCCCGTCTTCGAGGGCCATGCCGGCCAGCGCGCCTACATCCTCGGCCAGGCGCCGGGAGTCGTCGAGGGGCTGGAGCGACGCCCGTGGCGCGGGCGCGCCGGCCGGACCCTGCGCCGCTGGCTCGAGCTCGACGAGGACGCGTTCTACGAGACGTTCTACTGCGCGTCGGTGACGCGCTGCGATCCCGGCCGCGGTGCCTCCGGCCGAGGCGACCGCACGCCCTCCCGGCACGAGCAGGACCTGTGCGCGTTCTGGCACGAGTGGGAGCTGCGGCTGCTGCGGCCGCGGCTCGTGCTCGTCGTCGGGGGCCTCGCCCTGCGCCGCTTCCTGGGCGAGCCGTCGCTCACCGCGTGCGTGGGCAGCCGGTTCGAGGCCGGCGGGGCGGTCGCCGTCCCCCTCCCCCACCCGAGCGGCGCGAGCGGCTGGCTGAACGACCCGGCGAACCGGGCGCGCCTCGACCACGCGCTCGCCCTCGTGCGGGCGGAGCTGGCTCTCCTCGGCGCCCTCTAGGGCCCGGAATCGCCCCGCTACGCTGGACGTTGCCGTGTCTGTGACGCCCTCGGTCCCCTACCGGAAGACCTTCTTCCGGCTCGTCGGGTTCCTCCGTCCGTACCGCTGGTCGATGGCGGTGTCGACCGTGCTCGCGGTGCTCTCGCAGCTCGCCGCGATCGCGCTCGTGCTCGTCACCGGCGACGTCGTCGACGAGGCGGTGAAGCCGCAGGACGAGCGGATGCTCTGGCTGTTCGTCTGGCTGATCGTCGGGATCGGGCTCGTGAAGGCGCTGCTCATGGTCGGCCGGCGCTTCATCTCCGGCCGGCAGGCGCTCGGCGTCGAGTACGACCTGCGGAACGGCCTGTACGCGCACCTGCTGCGCCTGTCGTTCGGCTTCTACGATCGGCACCAGACGGGCCAGCTGATGTCGCGCGCGACGATCGACCTGCAGACCGTCCGGTTCTTCCTGGGCTATGGGCTGATCTTCTTCTTCCAGCACGTGCTCACGATCGTCGGCGTCACCGCGGTGATGCTGTGGCTCGAGTGGCGCCTCGCGCTCGTGGCGCTGGCGGTGACCCCGCTGATCGTCGTCCTCGCCTACCGGTACAGCCGCGTCTCGCACCCGGTGCTGCGTGACGTGCAGCAGAAGCTCGCCGACGTGACGACGGTCGCGGAGGAGGCGATCGTCGGCGTCCACGTGGTCAAGGCGTTCGCCCAGGAGGAGCGCCAGCAGGAGCTGTTCGAGCAGCGGTCCGAGGCCGTGTTCCGCCAGAGCCTCCGCGCCAACCTGCAGCGTGCCCGCTACGTGCCGGTGCTCGCGTTCGTGCCGCTGCTCGCGCAGGCCGCGGTGCTGCTCGTCGGCGGGTCGATGGTCTCGAACGGGTCGCTCTCGCTCGGGACGTTCGTCGAGTTCAACCTGTTCGTGGTGATGTTGATCATGCCGCTGCGGATGCTCGGCATGTGGATCGGGCAGGCGCAGCGCGCGACGGCGTCGGGCGAGCGCATCTTCGAGATCCTCGACGAGCCGGAGGAGATCGCCGACCGGCCGGACGCGATCGAGCTCCCGCCCGGCGACGGGCTCGTGCGGTTCGAGGGGGTCGCCTTCGAGTACGCGCCGGGGCGCCCCGTGCTCGACGGGATCGAGCTCGAGCTCGAGCCCGGGCGCACGGTCGCGTTGATCGGGCACACCGGCTCCGGCAAGACGACGCTCGCCTCGCTGGTGCCGCGCTTCTACGAGGCGACCGAGGGCCGCGTCACGGTCGACGGCGCCGACGTCCGCGGGCTGAAGCGGACGGCGCTTCGCCGCGCGATCGGGATCGTGGCGCAGGATCCGTTCCTCTTCTCGGCGACCGTGCGCGAGAACATCGCCTTCGGGCGCGCCGACGCGACCGACGAGGAGGTCCGGCAGGCGGCGACGCTCGCGCAGGCGGACGACTTCATCCGGCGGCTCCCGGACGGCTACGACACCGTCGTCGGCGAGCGCGGGATCACGCTCTCGGGCGGGCAGCGGCAGCGGATCGCGATCGCGCGCGCGCTGATCATGGAGCCCCGCATCCTGATCTTCGACGACGCCACGGCCTCCGTCGACGCGACCACCGAGGCGCGCATCCGGCTCGGCCTGCGCGAGGCGATGCGCGGCCGGACGACGCTGATCATCGCGCACCGCCTGTCGACGATCGCGCTCGCCGACGAGCTCGTGGTGCTCGACGGCGGCCGCATCGCCGCGCGCGGCACGCACGAGGAGCTGATCAGGACGAGCACGGTCTACCGCGAGATCTACGAGCACGGGCTGCTCGAGCGCGAGTTCGCCGAGCGGGTCGAGGCACGTGCGGAGGTCTCGGCGTGAGGGTCTGGCAGCCCGGCAGCCACCTGACGATGCAGCGCGGCGCCGAGGTGACCGACTGGTCGTGGCGCCGCACCGCTCGGCGCGTGTCGACGCTCGCCCGCCTGGCCGCACCGTACAAGCGGCAGACGACGCTCGCCGTCGTCTCCCTGCTCGCGGCCACGCTCGCCTCGCTCGCACCGCCCTACCTCGCCAAGCTCGCGCTCGACGGCGTCGAGAAGGGACGCAGCTTCGGCCACATCGCCCTGATCGTCGGCGTGTTCCTCGTCTCCGGGGTCGCGGCGCTCGCCGCCACCTCCGCGCAGACCTACTACACCGGCTGGACGGGAGAGCGGATCCTCGCCGACCTCCGCAACCGCCTGTTCCGCCACCTCCAGCGGCTGTCGCTCGGCTACTTCGAGCGCAACCGCGCCGGCGTGATCATCAGCCGGATCACGAACGACGTCGAGGCGCTCGACCAGCTCGTCACCGACGGCGTCACCACGCTCGTCCAGAACACCCTGATCCTCGTCGGGTCGGCGATCATCCTCTTCTTCCTCGACTGGCGGCTGGCGCTCGCGACCCTGACCGTGCTGCCGCTGATGGCGCTCGCGACGGCGCTGTTCCGCATCTACTCGGCGCGCGCCTACCGCGCCGTCCGCGAGCGCCTCGGGCTCGTGACCGCGACGCTCGCCGAGGACATCTCCGGCATGCGCGTCGTTCAATCCTTCAGCCGCGAGCGCGCCAACCTCTCGCGGTTCCGGGAGGTCAACGCCCACTACCGGCAGGCGAACCACCAGACCGTCGTCACGAACGGGCTCTACTTCCCGTTCGTCGACTTCCTCTCGACGGCGGCGATCGCGATCGTGCTCGGCTACGGCGGCTACCGCTACTTCGACGGCTCGATCACGATCGGGACGCTGCTCGCGTTCATGCTCTACCTGTCGAACTTCTTCGACCCGGTCCAGCAGCTCTCGCAGCTCTACAACACGTTCCTCTCCGCCGTCGCCGCGCTGGACAAGATCATGGACGTGCTCGACGAGGAGCCCGAGGTCGTCGACGCGCCCGCCGCCCGCCCGCTCGCCGTCATCGAGGGCCGGGTGCGGTTCGAGGACGTCCGCTTCCGCTACCGCACCGGGCCGGAGGTCCTCCACGGGATCGACCTCGACATCCCAGCGGGGACGACCGTCGCGCTCGTCGGCCACACGGGCGCCGGGAAGTCCACGATCGCCAAGCTCCTCGCGCGCTTCTACGACCCGCAGGAGGGGCGGATCACGATCGACGGCACCGACCTGCGCGAGGTGACGCAGGAGTCGCTGCGCCGCCAGCTCGGCGTCGTCCCGCAGGAGGGGTTCCTGTTCGCCGGCACCGTGCACGAGAACATCGCGTTCGCCCGCCCTGACGCCTCGCCGGACGAGATCGCGCGCGCGGCGCAGGCCGTCGGCGCACACGAGTTCGTGCTGCGCCTGGAGCACGGCTACGAGACCGAGCTCGGCGAGCGCGGCACGCGGCTCTCGCTCGGCCAGCGCCAGCTGATCGCGTTCGCCCGCGCGCTGCTCGCGGATCCACGGATCCTCATCCTCGACGAGGCCACGTCGTCCGTCGACATCGGCACCGAGCGGCGGATCGAGCACGCGCTGCGCACGCTGCTCGAGGGCCGGACCGCGTTCGTGATCGCGCACCGGCTCTCGACGATCCGCGACGCCGACCTGATCGTCGTCCTCGAGCACGGGAAGGTCGTGGAGCAGGGCACGCACGCCGAGCTGATGGCCGCGCGCGGCCTCTACACGCAGCTGTACGGCGACTGGGCCGACGTCGCGTAGAAACCCGGTAAGGTCGCGCCCATGAGCGTCTCCGGAATTCTCTCGGGCGCGTGGAACCTCTACACGCGCTTCTTCGTCCAGCTCGTGCTGGTCGCCGTGCCCGTCTTCCTCGTCCTCGGCCTCCTCGACGCGATCGTCTCGTCGCTCGGCGACGACGACTTCGGGCTCGGGGTCGTGCTGTGGGGCCTGATCTCGCTCGTGATCTCCATCGTCGGCTACTTCTGGGTGCAGGGGGCGCTCGTCGAGGCGGTTGCCGACGTGCGCGACGGCCGCGCCGACCTGTCCGTCGGCGAGATCTACCAGCGCGTCCAGCCGCGCCTGCCGGCGCTGATCGCGGCCGGCATCGTGGCGGGCATCGGGATCCTGATCGGGTTCATCCTGCTCGTCATCCCGGGGCTGTTCCTGCTCACGCGCTGGTCGCTGATCAGCCCCTCGGTGGTGCTCGAGAAGCGCTCGGCGGGCGAGTCGCTCTCGCGCTCGTGGGAGCTCGTGAAGGGCCACTCGTGGACCGTCTTCGGCGTGATCGTCGTCACCGCGATCCTGTCCGGGCTCGCGTCCGCCGTCATCCAGGCGCTGTTCATCTTCCTGCCGGACTTCCTCGGCACGTGGATCGGCGGCCTCGTCGCGAACAGCATCGTCGCGCCGTTCATCGCGCTCGCGTGGACGCTGATGTACTTCGCCCTCGCACGCCCCGAGCCGGAGGCCGAGGCGGCGGCGCCCGAGGAGCCGACGCCGGTCGCCTGATGGGCGTCGACGAGCAGGCGCCCGGCCTCGACGACGAGACCGCGGAGCGGATCGAGGCGCCCGCCTCCGAGGAGGCCGAACGCGAGACGCGGCTCACGCCGGCACAGGCGGTCGACGGGATGCGCATCCGCGTCCCGGAGCGCGCGAACCGGAAGCTGCGACGCCTCGTCGAGCGCGTGAACGCCGACCGTCAGCTCAAGGGCTGGTGGCACGTCGCGAACGTGAACGCGGTCGTGCGGCTGGAGATCAACGACCACTCGTGGGTGCACATCCAGATCGTCACGAACATCGCCCTCAAGCTCCTCCGCCAGCTCGCGAAGCACGGCGTCGAGCCGAACGTCGTCCGCGACTACGGGATGAGCCAGGACGACGCGGAGGTCGTCGTCTCGCTCGCGGCGCTCACGCACTGCGTCGGGATGGCCGTGCACCGCGAGGGCCACGAGGACTTCAGCCTCTTCCTCGCCGAGCCGAAGCTCCGCGAGCTGCTCGACGGCATCTACGAGGAGCCCGAGCTGACCGTGGTCGTGTCGGAGGTGCTCCAGTCGATCATCAGCCACCGCAACGACGGCAAGCCGCTGACGCTCGAGGCCGGGATCGTCCGCGTCGCCGACGCGCTTGACATGGCGCAGGGCCGCTCGCGCATCCCGTTCGAGCGCGGGCGGGTGTCGATCCACTCGCTCTCGGCGGCCGCGATCGAGGAGGTCCGCATCACGGACGGCGAGGAGAAGCCGATCGGGATCGAGATCGTGATGAACAACTCGTCCGGGATCTACCAGGTCGACGGGCTGCTGAAGTCGAAGCTGCGCGGGTCGGGCCTCGAGCCGTACGTCGAGGTCGTCGCGCACATCGACACGGAGGCCGAGAAGCGCCTCGTGCCGCTGTACCGGCTGGAGACCTAGGCGCTACACTGGCACCCCGTTGCGGGGTCGTCTAACGGTAGGACGCCTGACTCTGGATCAGGTAGTCAAGGTTCGAATCCTTGCCCCGCAGCCTCGGGAAGCCGCTGGAAACAGCGGCTTTTCTCATCCGGAGGCGTCGCCTGTCGTGGCGACGGCATCGACGCCGGGGTGTCAGCCGGACGTCGCCACCGTGCGAGACGCCGTCTCGAGACATCTCGCCCCGCTCGCCGTGGTCTCGGGCGCGCGTGCCCGGTAGCTCGCACGTCCCCTCGGTACCCGCACGGCGAACAGACCGGCTCGATCCGTTCGCGCGCTGCGAACGATCGACCACCCGTTCCTTCCGCGGCGTTCGACCACGACGGGCGCGCGCACGCGACAGACGTCGAAGCCGTCGACGACGCGCAGCGCGCCTGTCGCACGCTGCGCGCGAACACGCAGCGTGACGGCGCGCCGATGCGACGAGGCGCCGAACGACGCGCTCGCGGATCCCTGGCTCGTGAGCACGCAGGTGGCGGTCCCGCTGCACGCTCCGCCCCAACCCTTGAAGACGGCGCCCGCCGACGGTGTCGCCGTCAGCGTGACCGGACGTGGGAAGCCCCACGTGCAGAGGTCGGGACAGAAGATGCCTTCGGGGCTGCTGGTGACGGTGCCGGGCCCGCTGACCGTGACGGAGACCGGATGCAGGGGCGCCAGATAGGGGCTGTTCGACAGATCTGGACACCCCGGAACGTGGGCCCGGTAGTAGTCGTCGCGGTTGACGTCGAGGACGGCGTGCGCCCAGTCCCAACCCCCGACAATCGTGGCGTCTGGCCCGAACATGAGGTCGGTCCGGCTGTCGTTGACGTGGTCTCCCCAGATGTCGGCGCTCCGATGAGGGGCGCAGGGTGGGGTGAAGCCGATCGCGTGGAGGATCTCGTGCAGGAGTGCGATCTCGAAGAAGCCGGGTCGACCGAGGCCCGTTCCGAACGAGAGAGGAGTGCGACACGGGGACGACTGGTTCGTCGGCTGAGCCTGGAGGTACATCGCACCGAGCTTCGGCAGCGCCGGCGACGTCGCGCCGCCGCACGCCGAGAAGCCGTGGCCGTCGTAGAAGGCCGCGTAGACCTTGGCCGGATCGTTGAACCCCATGGCGACGAGGTCCGCGCCGATCACGACGTTCGGCGAAGGATTCGAGGCCGTCGCCTGCGCATCCGAGTGCGGCAGCCGTACGAACGTGATGTCCGGAGCTCCGCCGGACGTGTCGATCCGCAGCCCTTGGTCTTGCGTCTGCGTCACCAGCCAGTGTTCGATCCGCGCGATCGACTGCTCCATCTGCCCGTTCGTGTCGAGTTGAGCGTCTGCGCCGTCCGCGGGAACGATGTAGAGGAAGTGCACCTGAGGGCCGGAGATCTCGTCCGGCATGTCGACCACCGTGCGGGCGCGCGACGCTGCTGCCCCGGCCGAGTCGCCCGGCAGGCCGAACGCGCCCACCGCCACCAGCGACGCCACACCCACCGCACCCAGCCGAAGCCTCGTCCGCCGGGCGACCGGTATCACGATCCGCAGCTCCTTCCTCGTGGTTCGCCGTCCGCAGGACGGGCACCGACCGGACCCTGATCCGCCGAGTACGAGGGCGGACCCTCGCCGCCGAGCACGTCGGCGTCCACGGGCCGATTGTCACGACCCGCACAAAGACCGTAACACGGAACGCCCCGCCCGTCCGTCGGGTTTTCGACGCCTCACCGCCCTTCGAGGACGACGTCAGCCCGACGTGGACGCCCGCGAACGCGGCACCGCACGCGAGCGCGCGCGCGCCCTGCGGGCGGCCCCGGCCCGCGCGCGGCAGGTAGGCCCGCAGTACCGCTGGTTCGGCCGCGCCGGTGCGAAGCCGGCTCCGCAGACGGCGCAGCGCGGCCCGTCTTCGAGCGGCACGGCGGCCTCGGGGTCCGACGCGTCGGCGGCGAGGAAGCGCGCGACGTACGGGACGAGCGCGGCGAGCACGAGCGCCCCGGCGACGGCACCGGCGGCGGGCCCGACGGCGACGGCGGCGGTCGCGCCGACGAGCAGGGCGACCGGCACGGAGACGGCCGCGGCGATGCCCAGGCGCTCGCCGCCCGTCGCGGGGAAGGCGGGGGGCTGGATCGTTTCGGGGTTCGGTGCGACGGCCACGCGAAAGGAGGTAGCGGCTGCCGCAGCCCCACCAGGGTCGCACAATGGGGCGCCGCGGCCAACCGGCCGTCCGTCCAGGATCGAGAAGGGGTCGGGGCCGACCCCGCTGCGGCGACGGCGCCGGCCCCCCGCCCGGACGGTTCGTCCGCGGCCCGCGATGTCCTGCACACTGACCGCGGCGGCACCTCGGCGTCTAACAGCCCAGGAGGCAACGCACGAGCGAGCAGACCGACGATCAGGGCGGGCGGGCCGGGCGCGCGGGCGTCGTCGCCGTCGCGCTCGTCGCGCTGCTGACCGTCGTCGCCGTCTCCGCCGTGGCGCGCCGGCCGCTCGCCGGCGGCTCCGGCGAGGGCCGCGACGTCTCGCCGGTCTTCCTCGACTACGCCCTCAGCACGGCGCTCGCCCTCTACCTCGTGTGGGTGCCGATCGCCCTGTACCTGTTCTGGTCGCGCGGCGGGTGGCGGCGCGACCCGCACGCCGGCCGGCGGCGCGACGTCGCGATCCTCGTCGCCGTCGGCGTGCTGCTCGTCCTCGCGCTGACCGCGCGCGGGTTGCGGGACGTGCCGCGGAACGACGCCCCGCCGACGCCGACGCTGCCGACGGCCTCGATCCCGACGACCGGCGGCGCCGCGGACGCGCAGCGGCCGGAGCGGCGAATCCGGCTCGCACCGTTCCTCGTCGTCGGGGCGGCGCTCGGGCTCGGCATCGCGTACCTCGCGTACCGTCGCAACCGCCTCAGGCGTCCGCCGGCCGAGGGGGACGAGCAGGCGCTCGCCGAGGAGCTCGAGCTGCTCCTGGACGACGCGATCGGCGACCTCCTCGCGGAGCCCGATCCGCGCCGGGCGGTGATCGCGGCGTACGCGCGGATGGAGCGCGCGCTCGCCGCGTTCGGGCTCCCGCGGGCCGGGGCCGAGGCGCCGCTCGAGTACCTGGCGCGGATCGCCCCACAGCTGCCGCAGGTTCCCGGCGCGGCGCGCCTCGCGTTCGAGCTGACCCACCTGTACGAGCGCGCCCGCTTCAGCGCGCACGAGGTGGACGTGGCGATGAAGGAGGACGCGATCCGGGCGCTGAGGGCGCTCCGCGCAGAGCTCTCGGAGTGGGCGGCGTGACCCGCCGCGCCGCGCTCGTGGGCGCGCTGGCCGTGCTGCTCGCGCTGGTGGCGGCGAGCTCGGCGATCGAGCCCGTCGACGGCGGCGGCGCTACGGGCGGCGGCGGCGTTCCGCCGAGCGTCGCGGCTTACGCGTATGCGGCGGTCACCGTCCTCGCGCTCGCCGGGATCCCGGCCCTGCTCGTGCTCGCGGTGCGCGAGCTGCCGGACGCGCGACGCCGCGGACGCCGGACCTGGCTGACGGCGCTCGTGCTCGTCTGCCTGGTCGCAGTCGGCGTCGCCGTCTCGGCCTACGACGGCGACGGCCTCTCGGAGATGCTCGCCCGCGTGCGGGTCGTGCAGCCGTCCCCGTCGGAGCAGGAGCTCGCGCGGCCGCCCGGCGCCGAGTGGGTGCCCCTCGCGCTCGTCACGGGCCTCGCCCTCGGCGGCGGCGTCCTCGCGTTGCGGCGCCGCCCCGCCGTCCGCCGGCCGTCGCTCGCCGAGTGCGTCGCCGACGCGCTGGACGGGCCGCTCGACGACCTCCGCGACGAGCCCGACGTGCGGCGCGCGGTGATCGCCGCGTTCGCACGGCTCGAGCGAGCGCTGGGCGCAGCCGGGGCGCCGCGCGCGCCCGGCGAGGCGCCGCTCGAGTTCGTCGAGCGCGTCCTCGGCGAGCTCGCCGTTCCCCGCCGCCCGCTCGACCAGCTCGCCGCCCTGTTCGAGCGGGCGCGGTTCAGCCTCCACCCGCTCGGGGAGACCGACCGCGAGGCGGCCGTCGCCGCGCTCGAGAGCGTCCGTGCGACGCTCGTGGAGCGCGGATGAGACGCGGCCTCGTCGCCGCGGCGCTGCTGGGCGCAGTCGTCGCCGGGGCGCTCCTCACCGCCGGCGCCGCCGGCACGGCCGAGGTCGTCGACGGCTACGCCCTGTTCCTCGGCGGCCTCGCGATGGTCTGGCTCGTCCGCCGGACCCGCGCGGCGAGCGGCGCCGACCTCTCGTCGAGCTACGACCGCGCCGTCCGCGCGCGCCAGCGGACGCATCCGTCGCGCCCGGCGACGCTCGAACGCGTGGAGCGGGAGGTGGTGCTCTCGAGCGTGAGCGCGTTCGACCTCCAGGTGCGCCTCCGCCCCCGCCTGCGCGCGATCGCCGAGCACCGTCTCGCCGCCAATCGCGGGCTCGAGCTCGACGCCGGCTCGCCCGACGTGCGGGAGGCGCTCGGCCCGGAGCTGTGGGAGCTCCTTCGGCCCGACCGGCCGATGCCGCGGGACCGCCTCGCGCCCGGCCTCGCGATCGCGCGCCAGGCCGAGCTCCTCGACCGGCTCGAGAAGCTCTAGCCTTCGGCCGTGGCCGACCTCGCCGATCTCGAGCGTCTCGCCGACACCTGCGGACGCGTCCTCGACGAGGTCGAGCACGCCGTCGTCGGCAAGCGGGAACCGCTCGAGCTGCTCCTCCTCGGCGTCCTCGCCGACGGCAACGTGCTGATCGAAGACTTCCCCGGCCTCGCGAAGACGCTCGCCGCCCGCTCGCTCGCCCGTGCCACCAGCCTCGGGTTCGCGCGGATCCAGTTCACGCCCGACCTGATGCCCTCCGACGTCACCGGCTCCTCGATCTACAACCAGCGCGAGGCCGACTTCGAGTTCCGGCCCGGCCCGATCTTCACCAACCTGCTCCTCGCCGACGAGATCAACCGCGCCCCGCCGAAGACGCAGGCCGCGCTGCTCGAGGCGATGCAGGAGCGGCAGGTGACGATCGAGGGCATGACGTACCCGCTCGACCGCCCGTTCGTCGTGCTCGCCACCCAGAACCCGATCGAGTACGAGGGGACCTACCCGCTCCCCGAGGCGCAGCTCGACCGGTTCCTGCTGCGGATCTCGTTCGGCTACCCGTCCGCCGACGACGAGTGGCGGGTGCTCGAGCAGCGCGCCGAGCGCCGCACCGACGAGGTGGAGATCGAGCCCGTGGTCGACGCGGCGGACCTGCTCGCGCTCCAGCGGGCCGTCGAGGAGGTCTACGTCTCGGAGGCGATCGGCCGCTACATGGTCGAGCTCGTCGCCGCGACGCGCGCCAGCCGGCGGGTCGCCGTGGGCTCGAGCCCACGCGGGTCGCTCGCGCTGCTCAAGCTCTCGCGGGCGCGGGCCGGACTCTCCGGCCGGGACTTCGTCACGCCGGAGGACGTCAAGGCCGTCGCCGTCCCCGCCCTGGCGCATCGGCTGATGCTGCGACCGGAGCTGTGGGTGCAGCGGATTCGAGGCGAGGACGTCGTGCGGGAGGTGCTCGACACCGTCCCCACGCCGCCCGCCGAGGACGTCCGCCCGGCGGCCGCCGCCTCGAAGTGACGCGACGCGGGTCGCCGCGGCTCGGCGCCTACGCGGGCCTGTCCGCGTTCGGCCTCGTCGCCGCGCTCGTGCTCGGCCTCCCGGAGCTGGTCGTGCTGGTGGCGCCGTTCGCGCTGCTGCTCGGCGTCGGCCTCGTCTCGGCGCAGGCGCCCGACGTGGAGCTCGTGGGGGAGCTCGAGCGCCCGCGCGCGCTCGAGGGCGACACGGTCGCGTACCGCTTGACCGTGCGCGCCGAGGATGCGGTCGAGCGGCTCGAGCTCTTCCTCTCGCTCGCGCCGGGCCTCGAGTCCGAGCCGGGGACGAACCCGGTCGCGCTCCGCCTCGCCGCGGAAGAGGAGCGCGAGGTGGAGCTTCCGGTCGACTGCGCCCGGTGGGGCGGCTACCTCCCGGGCCTCGTCCACCTGCGAGCCCGCGACCGGCTCGGCGTGTTCGCGTTCGAGGACGTCCGCGACCTGCGCGAGCCGCTGCGCGTCTACCCCGCGCCCGAGCGGCTGCTGTCGCTGCTGCGGCCGCGGGAGACCCAGCCGTACGTCGGCAACCAGGTCGCGCGCACGAAGGGCGACGGGATCGAGTTCGCCGACATCCGGCCGTTCGTGCCGGGCGACCGCGTCCGCCGGGTCAACTGGCGGGCGAGCGCACGGCGCGGCAGCCTCGTCGTCAACGAGGCGCACCCGGAGCGCAACACCGACGTGATCCTCTTCCTCGACACCTTCTCCGAGGCGCGCGGAACCGAGCGCGGGACGCTCGACCTCACCGTCCGTGCCGCCGCGGCGCTCGCGGAGGCCTACCTGCAGCGGAAGGACCGCGTCGGCGTCGTCGGCTTCGGCGGCGTGCTCAGCTGGCTCCTGCCGGAGACGGGACTGAAGCAGCTCTACCGCATCGTCGACGCGCTGCTCGAGACGGAGATCGTCCTCAACTACGCGTGGAAGGACGTCGACCTGCTGCCGCCGCGGACGCTCCCGCCGCAGGCGCTCGTCGTCGGGCTGACGCCGCTGCTGGACGAGCGCTCCGTCGGCGCGCTGCTCGATCTCCGCGCGCGCGGCTTCGACCTGGCGATCGTGGAGGTCTCCCCCGCGCCGTTCGCGACCCCCGGCGGCGACGAGTCCGACCGGCTCGCCCACCGGCTGTGGCTGCACACGCGGGCAGCGCTCCGGCATCGCTTCGTCGCGGCGGGGGTGCCGGTGGTCGAGTGGCGCGACGGAGAGCCGCTCGCGTCGCCGGTGGAGGAGGTGGCTGCGTGGCGGCGTCAGGCGCGCGTGGCGCACGGGTAGCAACCGGCGCGGCCGCGGTCGTCCTCGCCGCCCTCGTGGCGCTTCGGCCGCTGACCGAGGGCGGCGCGCGCGCGGGCACGCTCGCGGCGGCGGGCGCGGCCGGCGTCGTCCTCCTCCTGCTCGCGGTCGCGCTCGCCCGCGGGCCGCTGGTCGCGTGGGGCCTGATCGCGCTCGCGGCCCAGTACGCGGGCGGCCTCGCGGGCCGGGAGGGGGCGATCGACGCGGGGGCCCCGTTCGTGGCGACGGCGCTCCTGCTCGTGGCGGAGCTCGGCTACTGGTCGGTGGAGCTCGCGGGCACGGGGCGCGAGGAGGCGGCCGTCGCGCTGCGACGGCTGGCCGCGCTCGGCGTGCTCGCCGCGGGCGCGCTCGCGCTCGCCGGGCTCGTGCTCGCGGCGACGGCGATCCCGCTCGCCGCCGCCGCCGGCTGGAACGCGGTCGGGATCGCGGCCGCGGCCGCGGTGCTGGCGCTGATCGCCCGCCTGGCGCGAAAACCCGACGCAGAAGCGACCAAGTGACAGTCTGTTACTCGTCCGCTTCCGCCTCGGAAAGCCGGTCGAGCACGTAGCGGGCGTACCAGCTCGGCCAGTCGTCGTCGCGGCTGCCGAGCTCGCGCTCGTAGTCGGCGTGCGCCCGCTCCGCCTCGCGCAGCAGCTCCGCCAGCTCTTCGACGGTGAGATCCACGGCCTTCACCTCCTCTCCGGGACGGTATGGAGCAGGTACGCGTCGACCACCTCCGACTTGCCCTTCAGCCGCAGAGGCGGGACGCGCTCGGCCACCGCGCCGGCCGGGAGGCGCCGAACGGTCGCCTCGCTCGCGAGCACGCGGCCGACGGGCGCGGCCGACTGCAGCCGGGACGCGACGTTCACCGTGTCGCCGACGACGCCGCGCTTCTGGCCGGGCGTCCCCCGCGCGAGCACGCCGGCGACGACCACCCCCGAGTTCACACCCGCACGGAACTGCGGCCACCCCGCCTCGCGGAGCTTCGCAGCCTCGTCCTGGAACGCCAGCGCGGCGCGCGCCCCGCGGGACGCGTGGTCGTCCCCTCCGAAGACGGCCATCACCTCGTCGCCGATCAGCTCGCGGACGTCGGCGCCGTGCTCCTGCAACAGCGGCAGGAGCCGGTCCCAGTACACGTCGAGCATCCGCGCGGTCGTCCCGGCGCCGTTCCGCTCGGCGAAGCTCGTGTATCCCTCGAGGTCCGCGAACAGGAGCGTGAGCTCCTGGGACGTCGCGAGGGTCTGGTCGAGGTACAGGTGGGCGAACCGCTCGATCGGCCATTCACGCCACGCCGCGTAGGCGATGAACCCGAAGGCGAGCACCATCAGCACGTGCCACTCCCACCAGCTCGCGCGCCAGTTCGCGGCCACGGCGACGACGAGCATCGCCTCGGCGAGGAGCGTGCACGCGACGGTCACGCCGAGGACGAGGACGGCGCGCCGCTGCCGGTACAGGCGCAGGTAGCCGATCGCGGCGATGCCGTAGAGCGGGATCCCGACGAGCCCGATCGCCCACAGGGCCCCCTCCGCGTCGGGCTCCTTGAGCGACCGGTCGAGCGGCGGCAGCTCCAGCACGGACACGATCGCCCAGACGCCGAGCACGGCGAGCAGCGCGCCGAGGAGCAGTCGCGAGCGCGCGACGAGCCGGGCCGAGGCCTCACGGCTCCACCGCCACGGCGACAGCGCCATGAACGCTCCCGCCACCACGAGCCCGATCGGGTTGGCGAGCAGGAAGCCGGGCGTCGACTGGTCCAGGAGCACGCCGGGCGTCGCGAGGGCATGGAGCGCCAGGAACCCCGCCGCGGCGATGAACGCGAGCGAGACGAGCAGCAGCCGGGCATCGCCGCGCGCGCGCGCCGCCCCGAAGACGGCGATCCCGAGCCCGACGTTGAACAGGGCGGCGCCGAGCACGAGCCAGAAGTGAGCGGGGTGGTTCTCCCAGGTGCCGTCGAAGCTCGGCCGCAGGCGCAGCACGAGGACGAGCGCGACGGGCAGGACGAGCAGCGCGGCGACGAGCCACGCGCGCCGCCTCATCGCAGCAGCGCCTCGAGCGCCCGCCGGTACGGCTGGCCCGCAAACGCGTTGAGCCGGTCCGGGTCCAGGTCGACGTTCCGCAGGCGACCGCCGCGGCGGAGGTACACCGACGGGTAGATCGTCCCGGTGGCGTCGACCTCCACCGTCACAGCGACCGCGTCCGGCCCGGTCGCGTCGACGAACGCCTGCAGCGGCTGCACGCCGTCGTCGCGCGGCGGGTCGAGCGAGACGACCCGCGCCAGGTAGCCCTTCTGCGCCCACAGCTCGGGCGCCGTTTGGAGCTCGCGCAGGAGCAACGGCACCACCTCGTCCGCTCCCAGCGCAGGCCGCTCGAGCGGCCGTCCGAACCGCGTCTCGGCCAGGTGACGGGCGAGGACGCGGGCGTTGTAACGGAACCCGTGCACGGCGGGCGAGCTCGAGCCCGAGCCGTGCTTGCGCAGGCCCGGCGCGCCCTGCGTCGCGTTCCCCGCGAAGTAGACGCCCGGCGCGGCCTCCCAGTACGGGGACAGCGACGGGATCCGTCCCTGGCCGACGGTCGAGACGCCGAGCGACGGCAGGTCGCGGAGCGGCGTGGTGAACCCGGTCGCGGCCACGACGTCGTCCGCGTCGAGGACGAACGACCCGGGCGTCGTCGTCCCCTGTGCGTGCACGCGCCAGCCGCCGTCGTGCCGCTCGATCCGATCGATCGCCGCGTCCACCGCGAAGGTGCCGCCGCCCAGCGAGTAGTCCTCGAGCGGCTGGAAGTAGCGCACCCGGACCGTCGCCTGCGAGAGCACGGCCGTCTGCACCGGGCGCGGCGACACGAGCACGACGCGTGCCGCCCACGGGAGCAGCCCGTCCGCGAGCTCGAACCCCGAGTTCCGCTTGCCGATCACGACGACCCGCTTGCCGGCGTAGGCCTGCGGGCGGCCCGCGTCGGCGTAATGCGGCACGGCCTCGATCCCCGGGATCGGCGAGCGCCACGGCTCCGTCACGCCGAGCGCGAACACCGCCGCGCGGCACCGGTACTCGCCGTCGGAGGTCTCGAGCACGACCTCGTCGCCCTCCCGTCGCGTCGCCTCCCACATGCAGCCGTACCGGATCGGAAGTCCGGATCGCTCGGCGAACGCCGTGAGGCCGGCCTCCATCTCGGCCCGGGACGGCACGATGAACTCGCGGCTCATCCCGGCCGGGACGAGCGCCCGCAGCTCCGGCTCGTCGGCGAGGAGGCTGTTGTGGTCGTACCACTCGTACTCGCGCGTGTCGCGATCGAACGGCGCGTCGAGCTTCGACCATGACAGCAGCCGCTCGAAGATCGGCCACATCCGGAACGCGCCGCCGGGCCGGTCGTCCGCCGAGAGCACCGCGACCCGGAGCCCGAGGCGGTCGAGACAGTACGCCGCCTGCAGGCCGCCGGCCCCGCTTCCCACGACGACCGCGTCGTACGCGCCCGACGCGCTGGGCTGCTCGCCGGCTAGGAGCCCCACAGGTTGGCGCTCTGGAGTCGCCGGGCCCCCGCCTCGAGCATCCGAACCGCGACCGTCGGGTGCTCGAGCAGGAGCGGCCGCAGCTCTGGGCCGGGCAGGACCGCGACGTGCAGCTCGTCTCCGGCCACGACGACGTCGGCGCCTGCCGGATCGCCCGTGAAGATCGAGACCTCCCCGAAGAAGTCGCCGGCGTGCAGCCGCGCCCGCTCCTCGTTCGCGATGCGCACGGAGGCCTCGCCGTCCAGGATCACGTAGAAACCGTTGCCGGCGAGCCCCTCGCGCAGCACACGCGCGTCACGCGGGTGCCGCTCCTCGTCGAGCACGTGGGCGACCGACTCGAGCTGCGCTCTGCCGAGGTCGGCGAAGAGCGCCAGGCGCGCGAGGCTCACCGCGTCGACCATGTCGCGCCGACCCTATCGCCCGTCGTTTCGGCGGCCAAGCCGTGGTCTGCGGAGGGGCCGCGACGCGGACGAGCCGCTACACCAGTCGCTACACTGGCCGCCGTCACGCGGCGCATTCGTCTAGTGGCCTAGGACACCGCCCTCTCACGGCGGCGGCACGGGTTCGAATCCCGTATGCGCCTCTTCTCTTTTCGACTGGAACCCGGGGCCCCAGGTCAGGTCTCGGACGGCCTCCATCGCTTGTGATCTGTTGAGCGCCCGGAGGTACACCTGCGTCGTGTCGACGCGCGAGTGATTCATCAGTACCCGGAGCGATTCCAGCGCGCCAGGGTGGCTTTCAAGGAACGCCACCGCGAAGGCTCGCCGCAGCGCGTGCGTCGTCGCCTTCACACCGGCGCGCGCCGCGACTTTCCGCACCGTCTCCCAGATGACCCTGTCCGACCGCTCGACGCGGCGCACTGTCGCCGCGCGCCGGTTCGGGATGACGTGGTCGTCAGGACTGCATGGAACGTCGCCGGACTCGGCGGCCGCGTGGAGGATCTTCAGCAGCTCCCACGACACCAGCTTGACCGCGTGCTTGCCGCCCTTCTCGCGGAACGCGACCGTCCCCTCGACCAGGTCGACGTCGCGCCAGCGGAGCCGCGCCGCCGAGTCGCGCCGCACACCTGTGTAAGCGAGCACCGAGAGGCAGAGGAACTCCTGCCATCCCTCCGTCGCCGAGAGCATCTTCTCGACCTCGGCCCGGGTCACCGTCACCACCGCCACGTCTTCCGGCCGCGGCCGGCGCGGGCGCTGGATTCGCAGCATCGGGTTCGCCTCGACCTCGCCCTCCAAGTACAGCCAAGAGAAGAAGCCGTTGAGCGCGCTATGGATGCTTCCGACCGTCGACGGGGCGCGCTCGATCCAGTTGTCGAGGAACGCGCGGCAGTCGTTTGCCGTCACCTCGGAAACGTCCGCATCGGCCTTCTCGTCAGCCATCGCGACCGCCCACATCACGATGAAGCCCGCGACTCGCGATGCCTTCGGAGTGACCTTCGCGGCCGTCCGAAGCGCCCCCACTTCGAAAGGCGCTCGCCGCCCTCGCCGTACTTCTCGGCGGCGGCCTCGATGCCGCCTTCCGCATATCCGAAGCCCATGTGCAGCGGGGCGATGCTCCCACCCGCATGCGACAGCTCAAACCGCCCGACGCGGTGGAACCGGCGCAACTTCCGCACCCACGACGGCTACGAGTGGCTCTACG
>DATIDD010000033.1:0-96050 GCA_035456465.1 Gaiellaceae bacterium
ATGAACCAGGTCCAGGGCGGCGGCTCGAAGGTCATGTCGTTCGGCAAGTCGCGCGCCAAGCGGCTGTCGGTGGACTCCCCGAAGATCACGTTCCGCGACGTGGCCGGGGTCGACGAGGCGGTCGAGGAGCTGCACGAGATCAAGGAGTTCCTCGAGAACCCGAAGAAGTTCCAGGCGCTCGGCGCGCGGATCCCGAAGGGCGTGCTCCTGTACGGGCCGCCCGGCACCGGGAAGACGCTGCTCGCGCGCGCCGTCGCGGGCGAGGCCGGCGTTCCCTTCTTCTCGATCTCCGGCTCCGACTTCGTCGAGATGTTCGTGGGCGTCGGCGCCTCGCGCGTGCGCGACCTCTTCGAGCAGGCCAAGCAGGCCTCGCCCTGCATCATCTTCATGGACGAGATCGACGCCGTCGGCCGTCACCGCGGCGCCGGCCTCGGAGGCGGCCACGACGAGCGCGAGCAGACGCTCAACCAGCTGCTCGTCGAGATGGACGGCTTCGAGATGAAGGACAACATCATCCTCATCGCCGCCACGAACCGGCCCGACATCCTCGACCCGGCGCTGCTCCGCCCCGGCCGCTTCGACCGCCAGATCGTCGTCGACCGCCCCGACCGGAACGGCCGCCGCAAGATCCTCGAGGTGCACGCGAAGGGCAAGCCGCTCGCGTCCGAGATCGACCTCGACACGCTCGCCGCGGGCACGCCCGGGTTCACGGGCGCCGACCTCTCGAACCTGATCAACGAGGCGGCGCTGCTCGCCGCGCGGCGCGGCAAGAAGACGATCGAGCAGGAGGAGCTCGAGGAGGGGATCATGCGCGTGATCGCCGGCCCCGAGAAGAAGGCCCGCCTGCTCTCCGAGAAGGAGCGCAAGATCACGGCCTACCACGAGATGGGTCACGCGCTCGTCGGTCACTACCTCGAGAACACGAACCCGGTCCACAAGATCACGATCGTGTCGCGCGGCCAGGCGCTCGGCCTCACGATCTCGCTGCCGACGGAGGACCGCTACCTCACGACCAAGTCGGCGCTGATGGACGACATGGCGATGACGCTCGGCGGCCGCGCCGCGGAGGAGCTCGTCTTCCACGAGATCACGACCGGCGCCGCCAACGACCTGGAGAAGGTCACCGCGACGTCGAAGGCGATGATCATGCGCTTCGGCATGAGCGAGAAGCTCGGCCCGCGCGTCCTCGGCCGCAACCACGACCAGCCGTTCCTCGGGCGCGAGCTCGGTGCCGAGCCCGACTACTCCGAGGAGATCGCCCGCGAGATCGACGACGAGATCCGGCGCGTGATCGAGGAGTCGCACGACACCGCGCACCGCGTCCTGCGCGAGCACATGGACGAGCTGCACAAGCTCTCGCAGATCCTGATCGAGCGCGAGACGATCGACAAGGACCAGTTCGAGCGGCTGCTCGCCGGCGAGGACGAGGGGTCGGTGTTCGTCGACGAGACCACGCCGGCGCCGGCGCCGGAGTCGGAAGAGGAGCGCAAGCGCGCGCCGCAGCCGAAGCCGCGGCCGTTCCCGCTCCCGGGCGCGACCATGCAGCCGCCGCCCGATCCCGCGCAGAGCTGACGTTCCTCGCGCCGTCGGAGGGCGCCCCGGTCTCCGCCGCCGCTACTCGGACGGGATCAGGATCCAGAGCAGCAGGTAGACGACGACCTGCGGGCCCGGGAGGACGACCGAGACCACGAAGGCGCCGCGGACGAGCGTGCGGGAGAGGCCGAAGCGGTCGGCGATCGCGGCGCAGACGCCCGCGATCACGCGGCCCTTGCGCGGGCGGACGAGACGGCCGGTCGCCACGGCCGAACCGTAGCGGGCTAGCCGCCCGCGCGGACGAGCAGTCGTCCCGGGCTGCCCGGGCGGGCCCGGACCTCGAACCGCGCGCCCGCCGCCTCGGCGACCTCCTCGCCGACGACGATCTCCCCGGCGGCGGCCTCGCGGACGAGGAGCGCCGCGGCGCCGACCGGCGGCCCCGTGACGAACGCCCCGCCGTCGGCCCGTGCGCCCGCCAGCACCTCGCCCGTCGCGAGGGCGAGCCGCGGATGCCCGAGCGGATCCAGCCGGTCGCGGAGCGCGAGCGCCGCGGCGAGCGCACGGGCGACGTGGTCCTCGCCGGCGAACGTGGCGAGGACGGCGCCGGCGATCCCCTCCTGGATCGTCCCGCCCAGCGCGGCGACGGCCCCGGCGGCCTCGGCGGAGGCACGGGCCAGGAAGTCCCGCGCGCGCGTGGCGTCGTCGGCCGGCGCCGCCACCCCGAGGTCGGCGAAGATCACCGTTGCGTCCATCCGCGCCGGCTCGGGGTCGAGGCTGGGATCGTGGACGAGGATCGCCTGCTCGAGGCGCTGCAGCGCCGGCCCGGGCTCGATCCCGAGCTCCTCGACGAGCGCACGGCGTCCCTCGCGGTAGACGGCGAGCGCCTCGGCCTGCCGTCCCGCGCGGTAGAGCGCGAGCATGAGCTGCGCCCGCAGCCGCTCGCGGTGCGGGTTCCCGGCGACGAGCGCCTCCAGCTCCTCCGCGAGCTCCGCGTGGCGGCCGAGCGCCAGGTCGGCCTCCGCGCGGTCCTCGATCGCCGACACGCGCAGCGCCTCCAGCCGCGCGATCGCCGGCGCGGCGGCCGCCTCGCCGGCGAGGTCGGCCAGCGGCGGCCCGCGCCACTCGGCGAGCGCGTCGCGGAGGAGCGTGGCCGCCCGCTCGGCGTCGCCTTCCGCGAGCGCACGGCGTCCGGCGGCCGCGAGCGCCTCGAAGCGCTGCAGGTCGAGGCGTCCGTCCTCGACCTCGACGACGTAGCCGCGGCCCCGCGTCGCGATCGCGGCCGGCCCCAGCGCCTTGCGCAGGCGCGACACGTACACCTGCACCGCCGTCGCCGCCGTCTGCGGCGGCCCCTCGGGCCAGAGCTCGTCCACCAGCCGCTCCGCGGGCACCACCCGGTTCGCCTCGAGCAGGAGCAGCGCGAGCAGCGCGCGCTGCTGCCCGCCGCCGAGCGGGAGCCGGCGGTCGCCGTCGAGCGCCTCCAGCGGGCCAAGCAGGCGGAACTCCACCTCGTCCACCATCCGTTTAGCGTCGGTTTAGGCGGCCCCTCGGTGGGGTTTTAGCGCGCCGTCGCATCCTTGTCGCGTCAGCCGGTCGCATCGGGCGGTCGGACGGAAGAGGAGGGCAGGATGTTTCGGAGCACCAGGCGGAGGCTGCGGATGCGGCGCTTCCTCATCGCAGCGATCGCCGGCGCGGCGGTGCTCGTCCCGACCGCGCAGGCCGTGCCCGCGTTCGACGTCGGCGGCTCGGAGCTGTCGAACGCGACGGGCATTCCGTACTCGACCCAGGGATCGGCGGCGATCCCGTACCTGAGCCACGGCCAGGGCGTCTCGGCGGACGACGTCGCCGGCGCGCTCACCCACCAGCAGGAGCAGCAGGCTCAGCAGGCGGCGAAGGCCCCGCTGCGTGCGTGGGGCCCCGACGGCCACGTCGTCTCGCAGCCGTCGCTCCGCCGTGACGCTCCGGACGGCTACGTCGCCAAGCCGTACGTCACCGGCACGGCGCAGCCCTCGAGCCCGGTCGTCGCCGACTCCGGGTGGAACATCGACTGGACGGCCCTCGGCATCGGCGCCGGCATGGGCTTCCTGCTCGCGGCGCTGCTCGCCGGCGCGGCCCGGTTCGCGCATCGCGGCGGGATCGCGAAGGCGTAGCGGTCTCGGCAGCACCGTCGGCTCGGCCCCCGGGAGCGGCCTCCCGGGGGCCGAGCCGCATCCGCGTCGTACACTCGGCCCCGTGACCGCGACCGGCGCCCTCTCGATCGAGCAGCGCTTCCCGCGGCCGGCGGTGATGGGGATCGTCAACGTCACCCCCGACTCGTTCTCGGACGGCGGCGTCAACCTCGATCCCCGCATCGCGGCCGAGGCCGCGCGGCGGCAGCTCGCCGAGGGGGCGGCGATCGTCGACGTCGGCGGCGAGTCGACCCGGCCCGGCGCGGAGCCCGTCGCCGCCGCGGACGAGCTTGGCCGCGTCGTCCCCGTGCTCGAGGCGCTCGCCGGCGAGGTGCCGGTGTCGATCGACACCGCCAAGGCGGAGGTCGCGCGCCGCGCCGTGGAGCTCGGTGCCGAGCTCGTGAACGACGTCACGGCGCTCCGGGGCGACCCGGCCATGGCCGGGACCGTCGCGGAGACCGGGGCGTTCCTCTGCCTGGTGCACATGCGGGGCGAGCCGCGGACGATGCAGCGCGACCCCCGCTACGACGACGTCGCGTCGGAGGTCGCGGCCTTCCTCGAGGAGCGGCTCGCCGCGGCCGTGGCGGCCGGGATCGCGGAGGAGCGGATCTGCCTCGACCCCGGGATCGGCTTCGGCAAGACCGTCGAGCAGAACTTCGAGCTCGTCCGCCGCCTCGACGTCCTGCTCGCGCTCGGGCGGCCGGTCGTCGTCGGCTTCTCCCGCAAGCGCTCGCTCGGCCGCCTCCTCGGCGACCCCGGAGCGACCACCGGGCCGCTCGCGGCGAGCGTGGCCGCGGCGGTCGCGGCGTACGAGCGCGGCGCGTCGGTCCTCCGCGTCCACGACGTCCGCGAGACGGTCGAGGCGCTTGCCGTGGCCAGGGCGGTCTACGCGGCGTGACGACGATCGAGCTCGCGGCGATCGAGCTCCACGGCCACCACGGCGTGCTCGACGACGAGCGCGAGCGCGGCCAGCGGTTCCTGTTCGACGTCGCGCTCGACGTGCCGCAGCCGGAGCGCGACGCGATCGAGGCCACGGTCGACTACCGGGACGTCGCCGCGACCGTCCGCGCCGTCTCCGACGAGCACGCCTACGCGCTGCTGGAGACGCTCGCGGACGCCGTCGCCGCGGCGCTGCTCGCCCGCTTCCCGGCGACCCGCGTGCGGGTACGGGTCCGGAAGCCGGAGGTCGAGCTGGACCCTCCGGCGGCGGAGTCGTCGGTCACCGTCGAGCGGCTGGCTTCCGCGGGATCGCGCTCGTCGCGAGCGTGACCGTGTAGTCCGCCCGCGTCGCGCCGGCCCGGAGCGTGGCGGCGAGGTAGACCTCTCGGCCCTTGCTCCCGGCGTTGCGGATCTCGAGGCCGGCCTTCGTCTGCGTCACCCGGACGCTCGAGGGCCGCGGGCCGAGGAGGTTGACCCCGACCGCCGCCGCCGGGCGGGGGGTCGCGACGACGCGCTTGCGGGCCGGAACCCAGACGCGGTAGACGTCGCGAGGGTCGTCGCGCTCGTTGAGCACGGCGCCGACCGACCCGCGGCCGCGGCCCGGCGTCGTGAGCGCCGGGCCGACCCGGCCGAGCAGCCCGCCCCCGCGCACCTGGGAGACGTCGTCGTTCGGCTCGAACGGGTCGCGAGGCGGGGCCGGGGCGGCGAGCGCGGCCGCGAGGTCGAGCGTCCCGAAGCCGCTCGAGTCGTCGCGTCCCGGCGCCTCCAGGTCGTGCGCCGTCCGCCGGAGCAGCTCGACGACCTGCCCGCCGTCGAGGTCCGGCCGCGCCGTCCAGACCCACGCGGCCGCGGCGGCGACGATCGGCGACGCGAAGCTCGTCCCGTCGAGCTCCTCGTACCCGTCGGGCGATTCCCAGGTCGGGACGGCCCCGACGATGGACTCTCCCGGCGCGAGGAGATCCATCCCGGGGGAGGAGGACGAGAACGTCGAGACCGCACCTCCGGGGGCCAGCGACCCTACGGTGACCACGTGGGGGTAGCTCGCGGGGAAGTTCGGCGGATTGCCGGACCCGCGGTCGTTCCCCGAGGCCGCGACCACGATCGAGCCGCGCGCGACCGCGTCGAGCACGGCCTCCTCCTCGAACGAGGAGCGGATGATCCCGCCGATGCTGAGGTTGATCACGCCGGGGCCCGACGCGGCGGCGGCCTCGAGCCCCGTGACGACGCCCGACGTCGTCAGCTCGCCGCGCGGGCTCGCGTCCCACGTCTGCAGCACCGCCGCCGGGTACACGCCGACCATGCCGATGCCGTTCGCGGGCGCGCCGACGACCGCGCCGACGGCGGTGCCGTGGAACTCGCGCCTGCCGATCAGCCGCTGCTCGTTGAGCGCGCGCGTGTCGGGGCGCGAGGCGAACTCCGGGTGCGTGAGGTCCATCCCCGAGTCGACGATCGTCACGGGGCGGCCCGGGCCCGGCGCGTCGACCCGGTCGGCTCCGATCGCCGTCAGCCACCACTCCTGCGGGACGAGCGGGTCGCCGGCGGCGCCGTGGTTCAGGCTGGTGCGCACACGGTCGGGCTCCCACTCGACCAGGGCGCCCGTGACGGCCAGCCGCGGGATCAATCGCACGGCCGCCGCGCGAGGGAGGCGCCAGAGCGAGAGCCGGCGCGAGACGAGGCTGCCGCCGGCGCGCCGCAGCTCGGCGGCGGCGCCGGGCCTTCGGACCTGCACGAGCGCGTGCGACGACTCGGAGAGCGAGGCGAGGCTGCGGGGGACGAGCGGCGCACCGGTCGCCGGCGGGGTGGCCGCGCGCGCAGCGCCCGCGCCGCCGACGATCGCGGCGGCCACGCACAGCGCGAGCAGGCGGCGCATCGACCCACGGTAGCGGTCGCGCGGTACCGTCGGCTCGAAGATGGCGCGCGCGTACATCGGGCTCGGCGCGAACCTGGGCGATCGCGAGGGAACGATCCGCGCAGCGCTGGAGCTCCTGGCCGCCCACGACGCGATCGAGGTCGCAGGCGTGTCCTCGCTGCGCGAGACCGATCCGGTCGACTACCTCGACCAGCCCCGGTTCGTCAACGCAGCCGCCGCGCTCGACACCGAGCTCGGGCCTCGCCCGCTCCTCGACGCGATGCTCGAGGTCGAGCGGCGCCTCGGTCGCGTGCGAGGCGCAGGCCCACGCTTCGGGCCACGGCCCATCGACCTCGACCTGCTTCTCTACGGCGACGCCGTCGTCGCCGAGCCCGGCCTCGTCGTCCCGCACCCGAGGCTGCACGAGCGCCGCTTCGCGCTCGAGCCGCTGGCGGAGCTGGAGCCAGGCCTCGTCGTCCCCGGACGGGGCCCGGTGGAGCTCCTCGTCGCGGCGTTACACTGAGCGCCATGTCGCACCTCGACGAGCTCGACGAATACGAGGCCGACCTCGAGCTGCGCCTGAAGCGCGAGTACGCCGCGGTCTTCAGCCTCTTCCGCTACTGCGTCGTCACGCAGGACATGACGTACCTCTGCAACAAGCTGGACGTCCAGTACACGGCCCAGCCGAGCTACCCGTTCCTCCACCTGACGATGGAGGACGTCTGGGTCTGGGACAAGAACCGGCCGAGCCGGATCATCCCGCGCACCGAGATCTTCACCTCGAGCGACGTGACGATCGAGGAGCTCCGGGGCGAGGGCGACGAGCAGCTCCTCACCGCCGAGGCGCTGGCCGAGCGGCTCGGCGAGAAGCTGCAGCGCGACGACGACACGTTCTAGGCCGTAGAGTCGCGGCCGTGCTGCTGGCGGTCGACGTCGGGAACACCCAGACGGTGCTGGGGCTGTACGACGGGGAGCGGCTGAGAGAGCACCGGCGCGTCGCCACCGAGTCGCGGCGCACCGGCGACGAGCTCGGCGTGCTCCTCGCCGGGCTCCTCGACCTGGACGGCGTCGACGGGATCTGCCTCTCCTCGACCGTGCCGGCCCTCGTCCGGGCCTACGAGGAGTTCGCCGCGGGTTGGGCGGGCGTGCCGCTCCTCGTGGTCGGGCCGGGGGTTCGCACCGGGATCCCGATCCGGTACGACGATCCCCGCGAGGTCGGCCCCGACCGGATCGTGAACGCGGTCGCCGCCGCGGCGCGGCACGGGTCTCCGTGCATCGTCGTCGACTTCGGGACCTCGACGAACTTCGACGTGGTCTCGGCGGAGGGGGAGTACGTCGGCGGCGTGCTCGCGCCCGGGATCGAGGTCTCGATGGACGCGCTGTTCGCCCGGGCGGCGCGCCTCACGAAGGTGGACTTCGTCGAGCCGCCGTCCGTGATCGGCAAGACGACGGCGAGCGCGCTCCAGTCCGGGCTCGTCTACGGCTTCGCGGGGCAGGTGGACGGGATCGTCGAGGCGATCCGGGGCGAGCTCGGCGCCGACGCGCCCGTCGTCGCGACGGGCGGGCTCGCCGAGCTGATCGCGCCGCACGCGCACACCGTGACGGCGGTCGACCCGTTCCTCACCCTCGAGGGACTCCGGCTCGTCTGGGAGCGCAACCGGGACGTGCGGGGAACCTGAGCGCTGGGGCTCAGGAACAGGAGCCTTCGAGGAGCAGCGGGCGCGTCGTGAGCTCGTCCTCGTTCGCGGGCCTCGCCCACGTCGCCCCGACGGCCCACACGCGTCCGTCGGCGAAGACCTCGACCCCGGACAGCACCGACCCGCGCCTCGGGAATCGCCGGGGGTCGTACCCGATCTCGCTCCGCAGCGGATGGATCGGGCGCCAGCGATTCGCACGGCGCACCGCTACCAGCGCCGACGGCATGAGGCTTCCGCCCGGTCCCGAGCGCTCCCACGTCGCGCCAACGGCCCTTCCAGTCCCGTCCGCGCCGAGCTCGACGTCGTACAGCTCGTCCAGTCCGAGCACCGTCGGCATGATCGGCTCGAGCGACCACCGCGTTCCGTTCCAGACGTCGGCGAACCGAACGAAGTCGTCACTGAACACCCCGAACCCGACCAGTGCGGCCCGCCCGGCGCCGTTTGCCGCGACCCCCCCGATCCGGACAATCGGCGTGTGGTGATCATTACGGGGAATCGGGAGCGGGAACGTCGTCCACCGGCCGGCGCGTAGCCGGTACGCGAACGGCTCGCCGCGCTGCTCGCCGCCGAACCAGGCCTCTGCTCCGTCGGCGTCGACGGCCTCGACGACGGCGTCCTGCCACAGACGCACCAGCTTCCACCGACGGCCGTCCCAGCGCACGGCAGCAGCGCGTCGCCCGTCGCGCTGCGTGCGCCCGACCGCGAATGCCGAAGTGCGAGCTACGACCGCGACGTCGGTGAGGTGTCCGACGCCCGGTGGAAGCCGCATCGCCCGCCAGGCGTGACCGTCCCATCGCACCGCGACCCCCGCACCGTCGAAACCCGTTCCCCCGACGGCGACGGCGCTGTCACGACCGGAGGCGTCCAGCGCGGTCAGTTCCTCCGCAGCGACGGGAATCCCGTCCCAGCGCCACCGCCCGCGCCACAGCCGCGCGACGAACGCCGGTTCCGCGCCGCGTCGCGATCCGACGACGAAAGCCTCGTCCGTGCTTGCAGCGGCGACGTCGGTGACCGCGCCCTCTCCTACGTGCGCTGCGAGCTCGTCAACCGCGACGCGCGTCCAGCTGAGCCGGCAGTCGGTGGGGATCGCCGCAGCGCTCGGCACCCGCGCGGCGCGGGGAGCGCCGCCGTCTGACGCGAGCGTGACGACTACAGCGACACACGCTGCGGCAACGACCGCGGCCAGTGGCGCGAACACCGGACGCGTGCGACGCGGCAGATCACGACCCGCGACTGGCACTGCGGACCGACTGGATCGATCGGATCATCCGATTCAGTCGTAGCCCGCCCGCCGCGGAGGGCCATCCGTGCATGTGCCGATCCTTGCGCTCGCCGGCTAGTTGGCCGACGGGTCGTCCGGCATGAGCGCCAGCACCCGGTAGCGGCCGCCCTTGCGCCGGAGCACGTCGCCCCACAGGTCGCCGGCGTCGCCGAACACGTCGTCCGGGCGCGCCGGCTCGACGATCCACGACTCCTCCTCGAGCTCGGCCTCGAGCTGTCCCGCAGCCCAGCCCGCGTAGCCGGCGTAGACGCGGATGCGGTCGGTGGCCGCGGCGACGTCCTCCGGGTCGGAGTCGGCCGGCATGAAGCCGATCCTCCCGGTGACGACGACGGCGGCCTCGTCGGGCTCGCGGAACTCTCCGAGCACGACCACGCTCTCGGGCTGCACCGGCCCGCCGAGGTAGAGGGTGTCGCCCGGCTCGACCATCACCTCCAGCGCCGGCACGGCCTCGGCGACCTCCGTCGGGGACGGGCGGTTCAGCACGAGCCCCATCGCGCCCTCGTCGCCGTGCTCGGCCACGAGCACGACGGTGCGGCGGAAGTTCGGGTCGACGAGCGACGCGGAGGCGATCAGCAGCTGGCCGCGGAGCGAGTCCACGCAGCAGGGCTAGCCGCCGCCGTAGAGGCTGATCGGCAGCCGGTCGAGCAGAACCTCGTCGGCCTCCGGCAGCTCGTCCTCCAGCCGCCCGAGCACCTCGCGCGCGCCGGGGGCCGCCGCCAGCAGCCGCCGCTCCACCTCGGCGACGGTCGCGAGGCGGACGAGCTCCTGCTTGAACGGCTTCGGAAAGCGGCCGCGGCCGAGGTACCAGCCGTAGAACTTCTTCAGGAACCCGGTCGCCCGCTGCTCGCCGAGCTCGCGCACCGTCTCGCGGACGAACAGCAGCAGCTCCGCGACGATCTCCTCGCGGGACGGCTCCCCCTCGGTCTCGCCGAGGATCTCCGACAGGGCCCACGGGTTGCCCTGGGCCGCGCGGCCGACCATGACGGCCTCGGCGCCGGTCGTCGCGAGCACGGCCTGTGCCCGGGCGCGCGACGTGATGTCGCCCGAGGCGACGACGGGCACGTCGACGAGCTCGACGAGCTCGGCCGTCAGCGAGTGGTCGGCCGTGCCGGTGTACAGCTGGCGCGCCGAGCGCGGATGGAGCGTGAGCGACGCCGCGCCCGCCTCGACGAGCCGGGGGCCGACCTCGAGGCAGGTTCGGGCGCCGTCGGCGACGCCTCGCCGCAGCTTGACGCTCACGGGAACCGAGACGGCGGCGGCCACGGCGTCGACGATCCGGCACGCCCGCTCGGGCTCCTCGAGCAGCGTGGCGCCGGCGCCGGTCTTCGTCACCTTGCGCACGGGGCACCCGAAGTTGATGTCGACGAGGTCGGCGCCGGCGGCCTCGACCATGCGCGCCGCCTCCGCCATCACCGCTGGCTCGGAGCCGAAGATCTGGATCGCGAGCGGGTGCTCGTCGCTCGCCACCCGCAGGTACCCGAGCGTGCGCTCGTTGCGGTGGTGGATGCCCGCGACCGAGACCATCTCCGAGCAGACGAGCCCGGCGCCGAACCGGCGCCCCTGGCGCCGGAACGCCTGCACGCTCACGCCCGCCATCGGCGCGAGCACGAGCCGCGTCGGGATCTCGACGGGGCCGATCGACCAGGATTCGCGGAGATTCGCCTGCATTTCCGAGGGAACGGATGGTAACTGCGATGTCGTTTGACGACCGGAGGCGGTCGCCGCTACCATGCGCGCCCGGCGGCGCCAGGGCGCCGTCTTGTCTTGCCGGGGTCAGGAGGAACCGTGAAGGAAGTCATCCTCACGCCCGAGGGCTACGAGAGGCTCAAGGACGAGATCCAGTATCTGTCGACGGAGAAGCGGCGGGAGGTCGCCGACCGCATCCGCACGGCACGCGAGTTCGGCGACATCGCCGAGAACGCCGAGTACGACGACGCCAAGAACGAGCAGGCCCTGCTCGAGCACCGGATCGCCCAGCTCGAGGAGCGGCTCCTCCATGCCCGGGTGATCACGAAGAAGGAGATCAGCTCCGACGTCGTCTCGATCGGCTCGCGGGTGAAGCTGCGCGACGTCGACGCCAAGCAGACGATCGAGTACCGCATCGTGGGCTCGGCGGAGGCGAACCCGGCCGAGAACAAGCTCTCGAACGAGTCGCCGGTCGGCAAGGCGATCATCGGCAAGAAGAAGGGCGAGACGGTCGAGGTCGCCGCCCCTCGCGGCACGCTGAAGTTCAAGATCATGGACATCGCCGCCGCGTAGCGGCCGCTCGCTCCGACCGCTCCTCGGCCCGGCCGGGCACGTTCACGTCGCCGGCAGACCTGCCGCGCCTTCCTGGACGGGGTCGCGTCGGCCACGCGCCCGGGCTGCTCTAGACTCGCCCGCCATGGCAGGGCTGCCGAAGCGGTTCCCCGACCGCACCCACGTCGCCGCGGTCCGCGACCTCGCGGCGGGCCTCGAGCCCGGACAGGAGGCCGACGAGGCCGTGCGCGTCGCCGGCCGGGTGATGGCGCGGCGCGGCCACGGCAAGCTCGTCTTCCTCGACCTCGTCGACCGCTCGGGCCGGATCCAGCTCCTGTGCGACACGAGCCGCACCGGGGAGGTCGACCTCGACCTCGGGGACGTCGTCGGCGCCGTCGGCCATCCCGCCAAGAGCCGACGCGGCGAGGCGAGCCTCGCGGTCGACGAGCTCGTCCTGCTCGGCAAGAACCGGCACCCGCTTCCCGACACGTTCCACGGGCTCACCGACGTCGAGGCCCGCTACCGGCACCGGTACCTCGACCTGCTGATGAACGAGGAGACGAGGGCGGATTTCCTCGGACGGTCGCGCACCGTCGCGGCGATCCGGCGGTACCTCGACGGCGAGGGCTTCGTCGAGGTCGAGACGCCGGCGCTCCAGGCCGAGTACGGCGGCGCCTTCGCCCGCCCGTTCGTGACGCACCACAACGAGCTCGAGCGCGACGTCTACCTCCGCATCGCCGGCGGCGAGCTCTACCTGAAGCGGCTGGTCGTGGGCGGGCTCGAGAAGGTGTACGAGATCGGCCGCGTCTTCCGCAACGAGGGCGTCTCGTACAAGCACAACCCCGAGTTCACGATGCTCGAGTGGTACGAGGCCTACGCCGACTACCGCGACACGATGGCGCGGTTCGAGGAGCTCGTCGAGACGGTCGCGCTCGACGTGCTCGACACGACGACCGTGCGCTATCGCGGCCACGAGCTCGACCTCAGGAAGCCGTGGCGGCGGCTCCGCCTCGTCGACGCGCTCGACGAGCGTGGCCTGTGGACGCGCGACGCGGACGAGCTGCGCCGGCGGCTCGAGGAGCGCGGGACGGACACGAGCGCCGACGGCACCTGGGCGCAGCTCGTCGACCACGCACTGACCGCGTACGTCGAGCCGGAGCTCCTGGAGCCGACGTTCCTCCACGACTACCCGGTCGAGCTCTCGCCGTTCGCCCGCCGCACCGACGACGAGCCGGGCATGGTGGAGCGGTTCGAGGGGTTCGTCGGCGGCACCGAGCTCTGCAACGCCTTCAGCGAGCTGAACGACGCCGAGGAGCAGGCGGAGCGGTTCCGGATGCAGGCCGAGGAGGGCGCCGGCGGGAACGTCGAGGCGGAGCCCGGCGATCCGGACTACGTCGAGGCGCTCTCGTACGGGATGGCGCCCACCGGCGGCCTCGGGCTCGGGATCGACCGGCTCGCGATGGTGCTCACCGGGCGCGAGTCGATCCGCGACGTGATCCTGTTCCCGGCGCTGCGCGAGCGGCCCGGCCGCTAGTCGGCACCGTCGCTAGGCGAGCACGGGCGCGGTCCGCGCGAACGCGACGACGTCGGCGAGGATCGCGTCGAGGTCGCGCTCCGGGCTCCAGCCGACGGCCCCCCGGATCTTCGCCGTCGAGGGGATGCGGTGCACCATGTCCTCGATCCCCTGGCCGTAGACGTCCTCGTACGGGACGAACACGACCTCGGAGGACGAGTCGGTCGCGGCGCGGATGCGGTCGGCGAGCTCGAGGATCGAGATCCGGTTCTGCGAGCCGACGTTGTAGATCTCGCCGGAGGTCGCCGGCTCCTCCATCAGCGCCTTGAGCGCGCGGATCGTGTCGGCGACGTGACAGAAGCAGCGCGTCTGGTGCCCGTCGCCGTGGATCTCGAGCGGGCGGCCGGCGAGCGCGCTCTGGACGAAGCGCGGGACCACCATCCCGTACTGGCCGCTCTGGCGCGGGCCGACGGTGTTGAACAGCCGCGCGATCACGCAGTCGAGGCCGCGCTCCTGGTGGTAGGCGAGCGCGAGGAACTCGTCCATCGCCTTCGAGTCGGCGTAGGCCCAGCGCCGCTGGGTCGTGGGGCCGTAGATCCGGCGGGAGCCCTCGTCGAGCTCGACCTCGTCGCGGTGGTCGCCGTAGACCTCGGAGGTCGAGGCGATGAGGACGCGCTTGCCGAAGCGGTTGCAGTACTCCAGCACCTCCTCCGTCCCCTGCACGTTCGTGACGAGCGTGTGCACCGGCTGCTCGACGATCAGGCGCACCCCGACGGCGGCGGCGAGGTGGTACACGACGTCGGCCTTGTGCACGAGCTCGTTCACCACGGCCGGGTTCAGGACGGAGTCGACGACGAGGTGGAACTGCGGGTGCTCGACGAGGTGCGCGACGTTCTCGCGCGAGCCCGTCGAGAGGTCGTCGAGCGCCCACACCTCCACGCCGTCGGCGAGGAGCAGCTCGGCGAGGTGCGAGCCGATGAACCCGGCGCCGCCGGTGATGAGCGCCTTGCCGGGCACGGCGCGAGGCTAGCGGATCCGCACGCCGGTACGCTGCCCGCCGTGACGTCACGCCGGAGCGAGCGGGCCACGGCCCCTGCATGGTCCGTGCCGCTCTCGGATCTCGAGATCGGCCCCGACCACGTCGACGCGGTCACCGACACGCTGCGGTCGGGCTGGTGGAGCATGGGGCCGCGCGTGGCGGAGCTCGAGGCGGCGTTCTCGCAGCTGACCGCGACCGAGCACGCGTTCGCCGTGGCGAACGGGACGGCCGCGCTCCAGCTCGCGCTGCTCGCCGTCGGCTGCGGCCCGGGCGACGAGGTCGTGCTCCCGTCGCTGAACTTCGTCGCCGCCGCGAACGCGGTCGTCCACACAGGCGCGTCGCCCGTCTTCTGCGACATCCTCGGCCCTCGCGACCTCAACCTCGACCCGGACGACGTCGCCGCGGCGGTCACGCCCCGGACGAAGGCGGTGATCGTCCTCCACTACGGCGGCTTCCCGTGCGACGCCGGCGCGGTGCGCGAGCTCGCCGACCGTCACGGGCTCGCGATCGTCGAGGACGCGGCCCACGCCGTCGGCGCCACGCACCTCGGGCGTCCGTGCGGCTCGCTCGGGGACGTCGGGTGCTTCAGCTTCTTCTCGAACAAGAACCTCCCCGTCGGCGAGGGCGGGATGGTCGTCACCGACGACGCCGGGATCGCCGAGCGGCTCCGCCTGCTGCGCTCGCACGGGATGACGACGCTCACGTGGGACCGCCACCGCGGGCACGCCGCCGGCTACGACGTCCTCATGCCCGGGTTCAACTACCGGCTCGACGAGTTGCACGCCGCGCTCGCGCTCGTGCAGCTCGGCCTGCTGGCGGGGAGGAACGACGCGCGCCGCGCCGCCGCGCGGCGCTATCGCGAGGCCCTCGACGGCGTGGCCGGGCTGACCGTGCCGTTCCACGAGGAGGGCGACTCGTCGCACCACCTCGCCGTCGTCCTGCTCCCCGAGGGGGTCCGGCGCGACGTGGTGCGTGAGGCGCTCGCGGCCGAGCGGATCCAGACGAGCGTCCACTACCCGCCGATCCACGGGTTCACCGCGTACGCCGACCGGAACGGCCGGCTGCTGCCGCGCACCGAGGACGTGGCCGACCGGATCCTCACGCTGCCGCTCTTCCCGCACATCGCCGAGGAGCAGGTCGCGCTCGTGGCGGACACGCTCGTCGCGGCGGTCGAGGAGCAGGCGCTCGCCGCCGACTGAGTGTCCGTGGACCAGCAGCCCACGCTCGTCACCGGCGGCGCCGGCTACGTCGGCTCGATCCTCGTCGCCGGCCTGCTCGCGTCCGGCCGCCGCGTGCGCGCGCTCGACTCGCTCCTTCACGGCAGCGTGCCCTCGCTGCTCGGCGCCTTCGGCGACGACCGGTTCGAGTTCGTCGCCGGCGACGTCCGGGACGCCGCGACGGTCGGCCGGGCGGTCGAGGGGGCGCGTGACGTCGTCCACCTCGCCGCGATCGTCGGCGACCCGGCGTGCTCGCGGGACCCCGAAGCCGCCCGCGCCGTCAACGTCGACGCGACCGTGGCGCTCCTCGACGCGGCCGAGGCCGCGGGCGTGCGGCGGTACCTCTTCGCCTCGACCTGCAGCAACTACGGGAAGCTCGACGACCCGTCGCTCGCCGCGACCGAGGAGTGGGAGCTGCGGCCGCTGTCGGCGTACGCCGAGACCAAGGTGGGGGCCGAGCTCGAGGTGCTCGCCCGCAACCGCGACGGCTTCGAGACCGCGTGCCTCCGCCTCGCCACCGTCTACGGCACCTCGCCGCGGATGCGCTTCGACCTGACCGTCAACGAGTTCGCCCGCGACGTCCTCCTCGACGGCGAGGTGGTCGTGTACGGCGAGCAGTTCTGGCGTCCGTACGTCCACGTGCGGGACGCTGCGGCGGCGTTCGAGCTCGCGCTCGCGGCGCCGTCCGCGGCGGTCGCCGGGGAGGTCTTCAACGTCGGCTCGACGAGCGAGAACTACCGCAAGCTCGACATCGTCGAGCTCCTCCAGGAGCGCCTCCCGTCCGCGCGCGCGACGTACGTGCACCGGGCCGAGGATCCCCGCGACTACCGCGTCAGCTTCGACAAGATCGAGCGCGTGCTCGGGTTCGCCTGCCGCCACACGGTCCCGGACGGCATCGACGAGGTGCTCGGCCTGCTTCGCAGCGGGCTGCTCGCCGACCCCAAGGCTCCCGTCTACCGCAACTGAGGCCGATCCCAGCCGGGCGATCGCGTAGGGTTGCTCCGGCGCGTCGTCGACCCCTGCGGCCCCGCGACGCGCTGCAGTCCCCGTGGGGTGACCCGTCTCTCCCTTCGGGTGTACGGCTCCTGCCCCTTCGGGGGGCTTGGATGGAATGCGGTTTGCAGAGAATGACGACCAGGAAGACGAATCCCGGTCCTCCGTGACCGGGGAGCCCCCGAAACTGCGGCGATAGGGGAGCGGTACTGCGGCGATGACAACCCTGCTCCAACACGAGCGCCTGCCCGCCCGCGGCGGCGGACGGCCGGTTGCCCGGCGCTTCGACGACGCGCTGAAACGCGGCCTGGACGTGAGCATCGCAGCCGTGCTGCTGCTGGTGCTGCTGCCGCTGCTCGTCATCGTCGCCGCCGCGATCAAGCTCGACAGCCCCGGGCCGTTGTTCTTCCGGGCGAGGCGCGTCGGCTTCCGGGGCTCCGAGCTGCTGATGCTCAAGTTCCGCAAGATGCGCGACGACGCCGACGGCCCGCCGCTCACGACCGCGGACGACCGGCGGTTCACGCGCGTCGGGCGCGTCCTCGCCGCGACGAAGCTCGACGAGCTGCCCCAGCTCTGGAACGTCCTGCGCGGTGAGATGAGCCTCGTCGGGCCGCGGCCCGAGGATCCGGAGTTCGTGGCGCTCGAGTGGGATGCCTACCGCACCATCCTCGAGGTCCGGCCGGGGATCACCGGCCTGTGCCAGCTCGCGTTCGCCCGCGAGGCCGAGATCCTGGACGAGCACGACCGGACCGGCCAGTACGTGGAGCGGCTGCTGCCGCAGAAGGCGCGGCTCGACGCGCTGTACGCGTCGCGGCGCTCGCTGGCCGTCGACCTCCGCGTCCTCGCCTGGACGGTCGCGGCGGTCCTCCTCCGCTGCGAGGTCGCCGTCAACCGCCGCACCGGTGCGCTCAGCCTCCGCCGGCGCCGTCGCCTCTCGCAGCCGTCGTTCGCCGCGGCCGAGCGCCGCCGTGGCTGACAGCCTGAACGGCACCGCGCTCGCGCGGCGGCGCCCGCGCGCGGTCGTGCTCGCGGGCGGGCGCGGGACGCGGCTGGCCCCGTTCACGTCCGTGCTCCCGAAGCCGCTGATGCCGGTCGGCGAGCGCTCGATCCTCGAGGTCGTCATCGACCAGCTCGTCGACCGCGGGATCGTCGACATCACGCTGTCGGTCGGCTACCTCGCGCACCTGATCCGTGCCGTCCTCGAGAACGGCGGGAAGAACGAGGCCGCCCGGATCGCGTACGTCCACGAGGAGGAGCCGCTCGGCACCGCCGGCCCGCTGCGGCTCGTCCCCGGCCTCGACGACACGTTCCTCGTGATGAACGGCGACATCCTCACCACCCTCGACTACGGCGAGCTGATCGACCACCATCGCCGTCAGGGCAACGTGCTGACGATCGCCACGCATCGCCGGACGGTGAAGATCGACTACGGCGTGCTCGACACGGAGGCCGCCGGCGACGGAGCCAGGGTCTCCGCCTACACCGAGAAGCCCGAGCTCGAGATGACGGTCAGCATGGGGATCTACGTGCTCGAGCCGCAGGCGATCGACTACGTGCCCGAGGGCGAGCGCTTCGACTTCCCCGAGCTCGTGGACGCGCTGCTGGAGGCGGGGGAGCCGGTCGGCGCGTACGACTACGACGGGCTGTGGTTCGACATCGGCCGGCGCGAGGACTACGAGCGCGCGGTCGGCATCTGGCAGGGCGACGACGACGACGACGTCGTGCCGGCTCCGGGCACTCGCGTCCGGGCCTAGCGCAGCCGCGCGGGCGCGTCCGAAGGCGTCGATCCGCCCCCGCCGTCCGGGGACGTCCAGCGGCTCGAGGTGCCCGATGGTGCGGGCACTGCCGGGTCGCCCACCGCCGGCCGCTCCGACGAGCTGCCGCCCCGGTGCGGCGAGCGCGATTCGCGTCCCTACCCGTCCACGCCGTGCGACATCTGGTCGATGCAGACCGTGACCGCGAGGATCAGCGCATCGTTCACGCCCTCGGCGATCTCGATCCCGTAGGTGTCACGCATGCGGAACCGACGCTTCGATACCGCGGCGACCGTGTCGCCGCCACGCTCGATCGTGTACTCGTGGTCGACGATGTCGCCCTTCGCCTCCATGTCCTCGCCGCCCTCGACCTCGATCGAGAAGCGGTCGCGGAGCGGGGTCACGAGCGCTTTCTCGACCGTCGCGACCGTCCTGCCATCGCGCTCGATCTCCATCGTGTCGCGAATGCTCAGCAGCTTCTTCCGGATCGTCAACACCTCGTCACCCTCGAGCGCCTCCAGCACGAGCGTCTTGGTGATGCGGAGCGCCTTGCCGTCCACCTTGAAGGCGGGCCGACCTCCGTCGGTCTCGATCCAGTAGTCGTCGCCGATCGCGAACATCCGCTCGTGCAGCTGGTACTTCATCTCGACCCCCCGCCGCAGCTACGGGTGCCCCGTCGTGACCTCTGCCCCCGCTCGCGATGGGGAGTGGTCGGGCTCGGCCGCCTCGTACGAGGTGATGGCGTCGGCGATGAGCCGCACGAAGCTGCTCGTTGCATCGAAGGGGGCTGCGTGGCCGGCCCCTTCGATGCAACGCGTTCTCGCAGCAGGGATGGCGGCGGCGAGCGAGCGGACGAGCCGGACCATGCTGTCGGGGCTCCGCGCCCCGTAGCTGCACACGACCTCGACCTCGACGGCCGCGAGATCCGTCGCCGACGGATAGCTGCCGATCGAGTTGCGGAAGTCCGCCAGGGCCGGCCCGGCGTTCTCCCTGCCGGCCCGCCGCCACTCCTCGGGAAACGCGTCCCACGCGCTTCCGCCCTCACGGTAGGTGTAGGCGGAGCGCAACAGTGCTTCGGCGGCGTCACCGTGTCGGCCGCGGAGGGCGAGCGACCCGATCGTGGCCAGCGCCGCGACCTGCGACACGGAAGGCAGGTGACGAGTGAACCGCCAGGGGAACTCATGGGCGATCACGACCCGCACGAGGTCCGGACGGCGCACCGCGAGGTCGACGGCGATCGCGGCCCCGGCGCTCGTACCGACGACGACGGCGGGTTGCGCCCGCAAGGACTCCAGCATCGCGGCGGCGTCGGCCGTATGGGTGGAGATCGAGCGCGCCGGCTCGCCGCCGGACCGGGCGTAACCGCGACGGTCGTAGGTAATCACCCGACCGACACGGGCGAGCTCCTCGGTCGCGCAGCCCCAGGTCGAGGCCGTCGCCCCGGCGGGGTGGATCAGGAGGATCGCTGCACCCTCGCCCACGTCCTCGTAGTAGAGGTCGCATCCGTCCGACCTCACGGAACCCGTCCGAACCGTCATGGGATCTCGACCTCGTTGACGCGGCTGACGGTCGTGCGCTCGGCGACGTAACGGGGAAGCAGCGCGAGCGCCTCCGCTTCAGTCTCCGCGTCGACCGTCCACCAGATCGCGTGGCCGCCGGAGCGGCACGAGGCGAGGGTCGGACGGTGGCGAAGCGGGCTCTCGAGTCCCTTGAACGCGGCGAAGACGACGCCGCACTCCTGCGGCTCGTGGCGGTGCTGAAGCAGATAGCGAGACACGGGTCGAGCCTGCCTCGAAGCGGCTGCGCCTACATCGGGGCGTCACCCTGAAGCCGCACCCTGATCTCTCGCTGGGGCGACCCTGGTTCCGCCGCGCCGAGGGCCGCGATCCGTAGAAACCACTGACCGCGGACAGTGCTTCCACCGGTGACGCGCGCGCCGCGATCGTGCAGTCGTGCCTGACCGGCTCAAGGAGGCTTGATGGCGCTCGGCGTGGCAGCACGACAGACGCGCGAGCAGCAGCCGCTCGTGGGGCGCGGCGACGAGCTCGATGCGCTCGAGCGGGTGCTCGACGAGCTCGACCAGGGCCCGCCGGCTGCGATCGAGCTGGTGGGCGAGCTGGGTATCGGCAAGACGCGCCTCCTCTCGGAGCTGGCGGCGCGCGCCGAGCTGCGCGGGCACCTCGTCCTCTCGGGGTCGGCGTCGGAACTCGAGCGCGAGCTGCCGTTCTCGGTCTTCGTGCATGCCCTGGACGAGTACGTGGAGAGCCTCGACCCCGACCTGCTCTCCACCCTCGACGACGACGTGCAAGCAGAGCTCGCGCACGTCTTGCCCTCGCTCGCTGCGCTCGCAGCCGGTCGCGCGGTGGCGCCCCAGCACGAGCGCTATCGCAGCCACCGCGCGGTGCGCGCGCTGCTCGAGCGTCTCGCGCAGACGCGGCCGCTGATCCTCGTGCTCGACGACTTCCACTGGGCAGACCCGGGCTCGGCCGAGCTGCTCGGCGCGCTGCTCCGCCGGCCGCCGACGGCGGCCGTGCTCACGGCAGTGGCGCTCCGCCCCCGCCAGGCCCCGGAGCGTCTTGCGGCCGCCCTCGAGCGGGCGCATCGTGCGGCGGCGCTGACCCGACTCGAGCTGAGCGCCCTCACCCCCACCGAGGCGCGGGCGCTCCTGGGCGAACGTGTCGACGCCGCCGGCGCAGCCGTCCTCTACCGGGAGAGCGGTGGCAACCCCTTCTACCTCGAGCAGCTTGCCCGGTCGCCCGAGCGCGCAGGTGGAGCCGCGTCCGCTCCCGAGCTCTCACTGACCGGCCTCGAGGTTCCGCCGGCGGTCGTCGCCGCGCTGAGCGAGGAGCTCGCACTGCTGTCGGACAACGGTCGCCTCCTGCTCGAAGGAGCGGCGGTGGCGGGCGATCCCTTCGAGCCCGAGCTGGCTGCCGCCGCGGCCGCCACTTCCGAGGCGGCGGCGATGCACGCCGTCGACGAGCTCCTCGAGCTCGATCTCATCCGCTCGACCGACGTGCCCCGACGCTTCCGCTTCCGACACCCGCTCGTTCGGCGCACCGTGTACGAGGCCACCGCGGGCGGCTGGCGACTGGGGGCCCACGAGCGGTGCGCGGAAGCGCTCGCGGCCCAGGGAGTGACCGCTGCGGCGCGTGCCCACCACGTCGAGCGGTCGGCGCGCCACGGCGACGTCGCCGCCGTCGCCGTCCTCCGCGATGCGGGCGAGGCAACAGCACGGCTCGCGCCCGAAAGCGCCGCGCGCTGGTTCGGCGGCGCGTTGCGGTTGCTCCCGCCGACGGCGCCGCCACAGGAGCGCGTCGAGCTTCTGCTCGCCCGTGCCGGGGCGTTGTCGGCGGCCGGTCAGTTCACCGACAGCCATGAGGCGCTGCAGGAGGCGATCGCGATCGTCCCGACGGGCTCGAGCACTCTCTGCACGTCCGTCGTGACGACCTGCGCCGCGGTGGAGCGTCAGCTCGGGCGATACGAGCAGGCCCACGAGCGTCTCGTGCGATCTCTTCGCGGCCTGCCGGAGCGGGCCTCGGTCGAGTCCGTCGAGCTGTTGATCGAGCTGACGCTCAACGAGTTCTACCGCTCGAGGTACGAGGCGATGCGCGACTGGGCGGGGCGCGCTGCGGGTGACGCGCGGATGCTGGGCGATGCAGCCCTCGCGGCCGTGGCGCTCGCCATGCCCGCGCTGGCGGACGCCGTGACCGGACACACCGAGACGGCTCGATCCCACCGCGCCGACGCCGCAGCGCTCGTGGATGAGTTGTCCGACGACGAGCTCTCGCTCCGCCCGGACGCGGCCTCCTGGCTCGCTGCGGCCGAGCTCTACCTCGATCTCTACGCCGAGGCGGACGCGCATGCGACTCGTGCGAGCAGGCTCGCTCGCGCGACCGGGCGAGGGGATCCCTTGTTCCGCCTGTACCCGATCCTGCCCAGGATCTGGTACGTACGCGCCAAGCTGGCCGCCGCCGCCGAGCTCCTGGACGGCGCCATCGAAGGCGGGCGCCTCCTCGGGTCCCCGCCGGCTCTCGCCGGGAACCTCTTCAACCGCTCCGTCGTCGCAGTCGCCGTCGGCGATCTCGACCTCGCGCTCGTCACCGCAGAGGAGGCCGTCGAGCTCACGCGCGACCTCGACGACGGCTTCGTCACGGCCTGGGCCGCGGTGAGGCTCGCCGGCGTCCTGCTGGAGACGGGCCAACCGGTGCGAGCCGTCGAGCTCCTCCTCGGCCGTGCCGGCGGCGAGGAGTTGACGTTCATCCCCGGCGGCTGGAGGGCGTACTGCCTCGAGCTGCTCACGCGGTGTTGGCTGGCGCTGGATCGCCGGAACGAGGCCGAGCGCGCAGCCGCGCTTGCCGAGGTCACGGCAGCCGCCGTGCGGCTCCCCCTTGCGCGTGCCTGGGCCGAGCGCGCCGTCGCCGTGGTCGCTCTCCACGCGGGGGACCCCGTCCACGCCGTCGAACGGGCCCTCGCTTCCGCCGATGCGGCGCAGGAAGCCGGAGCGCCCATCGAGGGCGCACTGTCACGCGCGCTCGTGGGCCGAGCGCTGGCCCGAGCCGGCCAGAGCGACCGGGCCGTGACGGAGCTCCAGCTCGCAGCCGCAGCGTTCGACGCGTGCGGCGCGCTGCGCTACCGCGAAGGCGCGGAGCGTGAGCTCGGGAAGCTCGGCCACCGTCCCCATCGGCGCACGCGCGCAGGCAATTCGGAAGGGACGGGCATCGGCTCGCTGACCGGACGCGAGCTCCAGGTGGCACGGCTCGTCGTCGACCGCAAGACCAATCCCGAGATCGCGGCGGAGCTGTTCCTCAGCCAGAAGACGGTCGAGACGCACCTGCGCAACATCTTCCGCAAGATCGGCGTCTCGACACGCGTCGAGCTCGCACGTGTGGTGGAGCGCGCCGACCACGGCGCGCGCGCGACGTCGCGCTAGTCGCGCTCTGCCGCCGTCACCTCCATCAGGGTCGGCCGTCGAAAGATCAGGGTGCGGGATCCGGGTGGCGCCCCGATGTCGCAGCGGCCCGGCGGCGGCAACCTCGGGCCATGCAATCGGAGTGGTCACGACAGGCCACGCGCTCAATCCGCGCCGCACAGGGAGGCCACCACATGTTCGAGGTAATGGCGCGACTGAAGGTCCGGGACGGCGAGCTTGACGGCTTCAAGCAGCTGGCGGCCGAGATGATGAGGCAGACGAGGGAGAAGGACACGAAGACCCTCCGCTACGACTGGTTCCTGAGCGACGACGGAACCGAGTGCGAGGTCCGGGAGGGCTACGTGGACGCCGATGCCTTGATCGAGCACGCCCGCAACGTCGCAGAGCCGAGAGACAAGCTCTTTCGCGACTTCGCCTACGACCACAACATGACGCTCTACGGCGAGCCGTCGCCGGCGCTTGCCGAGCTGATGCAGCGGCTGGAGGGCGTCGTCCCGTTCAGGCGGTTCTCCTTGTTGCAGGCACTGGACGTCGACATCGAGGCTCTCGACGAGGTCCCCGCATAGGCAAGGGCGTCGCCGAAGCGAGTCCGGAAGGGGTGGTATCGGTGAACGAGAGCCGTGTTTCACCAACCGTGCCGTTCGAGCGTGACGCAGCTCGCGTCGAGGAGCTGCCCCCGCGGGCCGGAGGAGGGCCGGGAGGCCCGGCGGACGTGCTGCCCCGGCCGGAGCCCGTTGCCCGCCCGTCGGGATGGAGCGCGGGCCGCATCACGGCGCTCGCGATCGGAGCGCTGCTCGTCCTGCTCTCGCTGGCGCTGCTGGGCGGTGGGGGAACGGCCTTGTGGGCCGACCGCACGCAGCGAGACGCGGGCTATGTCACGACCGACATCCACCAGTTCTCCACCTCCGGCGCAGCACTGGCGACGGAGCCGACCCAGCTCGGATCGCCGGGGATGGGCTGGCTGTACTCCCCCGGCCTGCTCGGCAAGGTTCGGATCCGCGTCACGCCGGCGGGCTCCGGCTCGGCGCTGTTCGTGGGAATCGGTCCCTCCGCCGACGTCGATCGCTACCTCGCAGGGGTGAAGCGCACGGTCATTTCCGAGTTCTTCGAGGACAGGGTGCAAAGCGTCGACGGCGGCCGCCTGTCCCAGGCTCCTCCCGGAGCGAAGGACTTCTGGGTCGCCTCCGCCACCGGCCCCGGGGCCCAGACCCTGGACTGGGATCCGGCCGACGGATCGTGGACGGTCGTGGTGATGAACGCCGACGGGCGGCCCGGGATCGACGTGGGCGCGGACCTGGGAGCCCGCATGCCGGCCGTGCTGTGGGTCGCCGTCGGCGTCCTGGCGGCAGGGGTGATCTTCCTGGTCGGCGGGGCGCTCCTGATCGCGGGTGCGATCCGTGGCCGCCGCGCCGGCCGGGCGAGGGCGGCGTGAGAGCGAAGGGAGGAACCATGCAGGACATCAGGGAGGCCGCGTCCACGTTCCTGGCCAAGAAACGGGTGGCGGTCACCGGGGTCTCCAGGAAGCCCGGAAACCATGGGAGCAACAGCGTGTACCGGCGCCTGCGCGATCGCGGATACGACGTCTTCGCCGTGAACCCGAACGCGGACGAGGTCGAGGGGGATCGCTGCTACAGGGATCTGAGATCCATCCCTGGCGGTGTCGAGGCGGTGGTGATCGGAACCAGGCCGGAGCTCGCCGCGGACACCATGCGCGAGTGTGCCGAGCTCGGCATCCAGCACGTTTGGATGCATCGGGGCCCCGGCGCGGGCAGCGTCTCGGCGGCCGCCACCGACTACGGCAGGCAGCACGGCATCACCGTGATCGACGGCGGCTGTCCCTTGATGTTCGGGCCGACCGCCGACTTCGGGCACAAGATCATGCGCCTCGTCTACGCCGGACACGTGCCGAAGCAGGTGTGAACCCAAGGCCGCGAGCGCGACGGCGACCAGCGACCCGGCGCGCGCCCCCGCTGCGCGCGCGTGCGGGGGACCCTAGCCGCCGAGGTGCGCGGCCACCCGCTCCGACTCGCGCTCGAGCGTCCGCAGCCGTGCGAGCTCGAGTCCCCGCGCGACGAGGCGTCCGCGGAGCGTCTCGTCGTCGTCGATCCGTGTGATCGCGTCGGCGAGGGCGTCTGCGTCCGCCGGCGGGACGAGCAGCCCCGCCCGGCCCCGGTCGAGCGCAGAGGCGACGCCGCCGACGTCCGTCGCGACGACCGCGGTCCCCGCGGCCAGTGCCTCGAGCAGCACCTGGGGCACGCCCTCGGTCAGCGACACGTGCACGAACACGTGCGCTGCTCGGTAGCGCTCCAGCAGGCCCGCGCCGAAGGGGACGTGTCCCGGCAGCTCCACGAGCGGGCCGATCCCGAGGGCGTCGGCGCGGCCTCGCACGGCCTCCCGCAGGCGCCCGGAGCCGAGCCACGTCAGACGGTAGCGGCCGGGCCGCAGCCGCTCGAGCCGCGCGAGCGCCTCGACGAGGAGCAGCGGGTTCTTCTCGGGCTCCAGGCGCCCGACGGTGAGCAGCTCCACCGTCCCGCCCCAGTCCTTCGCCGGCGGCGTCGCGACGACGTCGGCGGCGCGGACGAGCGAGACGGCCATCGGCGCGACCGTCGGGCCGCCGCCGTAGCGCCGGGCGATCTCCTCGCCCACGACGGCCGTCGGGAACCGGCGCGCGAGCAGCCGGAAGGCCACGTCGAGCACGTAGACGCCGCCGAGCAGCGGCTTCCAGGCGCGGCCCGGCAGCCGGCTCCGGAAGTAGCCGATCGAGTCCTGGCGGACGCCCAGGGCCACACGCTTCGCGCGCAGCCGCGCGAGCGCGACGAGCGTCAGCGCGAACGGGTGCGGGCCGAACGCCCACACCACGTCGACGTCGTCCAGCGCGCGCCAGAACGCTCGGATCGTCCCCGCGGCGGCCCGGGCGACCGCTCCGAGGCGACGCAGGTCGGGGTAGTGCGGAAGGGCGACGAGCGCCGCGTCCGTCGGGAGCGGGACGAACCGGCCCTCGCCGTCGGCCTCGGGGGCGAGCCGACCGAACAGGACGACACCGTCGAAGTGCCGGCCGACCTCGAGCACGAACAGGAGGAACGACGCGTCGACCGGGTCGGCGGCGAGGCCGCCCTCGGCCTGCTCGTACGCCGTGTCGACGTACACGCCGAGGCGCCGTCCGGGACGGCTCGGCCCTGCGCTCATGCGGCGCACGCTAGCTAGGCGGGCTCCGGCGCCGGAGCGAGCACGGAGGGGCCGGTCTCGAGGAGACGCGCCTCCGGTGCCGGCTCGGCGACGAGCCGCGGGAGCGCCACCGCGAGGCCGACGAGGATCCAGAGCGCGCGCGACGTCTCCGTCGACAGGAACAGCGACGCGACCGTGAACCCGACGAGGCTGAGGACGAGCGCGTTCGCGATGCGCGCGAGGAACGTCCGCCCGGCGGCGGCCGCGTCCCGCGCGGTACGACGCAGCGTCCGGCCCGTCGAGACGAGCAGCCCGACGAGGATGACCAGGCCCGGGAGCCCGAGGTCGGCGGTCGTCGAGATGAACACGTTGTGCGCCTCCTGCCCGTCGGGCCGCAGCTCGTAGTGCCGCAGGTCGACGCCGGGCGTGCGGAGGATGAGGTCGTTCAGCGCGTGCGGGAACGCCCCGTAGCCGAGCCCGAGCACCGGGCGCTCCTCGATCGACGTCCGCGCCGCCATCCAGATCGCCGTCCGGCCCGAGCCGGTCGTGTCCCCGCCGAGCAGCGCCTCGAGGCGCGGCGCCAGCTCGGTGGCCGCGGCCTGGTAGGCGAGCGCGGCGCCCACCGCGACGACGACGACGAGCGCGGCCTTCTGGAGGCCGGAGCGGAAGACGGTGCGGGCCGGCAGCGCGAACGTGAGCAGCGTCACGGCGGCGAGGGCGACGAGCCCGCCGCGCGAGACCGAGGTGAAGATCGAGATCACGATCACGACGGCGGCGGCGTAGAGGGCGAGCCGCAGGGCCGGCCTCCGCGCGAAGCCGATGAGCGCGAGCGCGATCGGGAGCGCGACGACCTGGTAGGCGGCGAAGAAGTTCGGGTCGCCGGCGCCCCCTCCGGCGCGGCCGGACTCGAGCGTCCACGAGATGTCGAGGAAGAACGCGACGATCGCGAACGCGCCCATCCCGAGCGCGGCGAACGCGAACGCGAGCGCGACCCGCTCGAGGTCCCGCTCAGAACGGAGCAGCGCGGCGAAGACGAGCATGTACACGAGCGCGATCGCGAGCGAGCCCAGCGCATAGACCGTCTCGCCCGGGTCGGTCGTCCAGAGCCCGCTGGCGAGCGCCCAGGCCACGTACGCGCCGACCCAGGCGAGGGGCGGCCCCACCTGCAGGGCGAGACGTGTGCGCGACGCCGCGGCCAGGACGGCGAGCAGCGCGACCGGCGCGACCAGCCGGCTGATCGTCACGCCCTTGACGTTGAGGATCTCGACGTAGACCGAGACCACGAGGGCCGGGAGGACGAGCGCCGGCCGGAAGGCGAGCGCGACTCCGACGACGGCCGCGACGACGAGCGCGGCCGCGATCACCGGATCGAACGCGGCGGCGGCGCCGACGATCGCCGCGCACGCCACCCCGGCGAGCAGCCAGCGGACGGCGAACCGTGCGGCGAGCGGCCGCCCGGCCGGCCGGCGCTGCCGCTCCGCGGCGGCCGAGAGGTGGCGGGAGGACGCGAATATGCTGGGAATCCTAGTGTCCTCCCCGGAAAGACGGCCCCCGCCGCGCCGGCCGCCGCTCGCCGTGTCGGCGCTCGGTACCTTCGGCACGCAGCTCGCCGTCGCCGCGCTCTCGCTCGTCAACGTCCTGGTGATCGCGCGCTCGCTCGGGGCCGAGGGGCGCGGCGAGGTCGCGTTCCTCGGGACGATCGCCTTCCTCACCTCCCAGCTCGCCTCCGTCGGCGTCCAGCAGGCGAACGCGAACCTCGCCGGGCGCGAGCCGGAGCTGCGGCCCTCGCTGGCGACGAACTCGGCGCTCCTCGCTCTCGGCCTCGGCCTCGCCGCGGCGGCGATCGTGGCATTGCTGATCGCGCTCGTCCCGGCCGTCGGCGGCGGACTGCCCGTCGAGCTCCTGCTCTGCGCGCTCGCGGCGATCCCGATGCTCGTGTTCCAGACGTTCCTCGTCTTCATGGTCCGGGCCGACTACGGCTTCGGCGTCGCGAACGCGTCGATGCTGGTCGTGCCGGCGGTGACGACGCTGCTCAACGGCACGGTCGCCCTCGCCGGGGGGCTCACCGTCGGGCGTGCGTTCGGAGCGTGGGTCATCGGCCAGGCGCTCGCCACGGCGCTCCTCGTCGTCCACGTGCAGCGGGGGCTCGCGGGGTTCGGCCGGCCGAACGCGGCGCTGGCGCGGCGCGCGCTCCTGTTCGGCGCGCAGACGCACGCCGGGCGAATCATGCTGCTCGGCAACTACAAGCTCGACCAGTGGCTGGTGGGGTCGATCGCCGGCCAGCGCGAGCTCGGCCTGTACAGCATCGCGGTGACGTGGGCGGAGACGCTCTTCTACCTGCCGACCGCGCTCGCCGGCGTCCAGCGGGCGGACCTCGTCCGTGCCTCCGCCCGTGAGGCCGCGCGAAGCGCCGCGGCGGGGTTCCGCGCGGCGGTGCTGGCCACGATCCCGCTCGCGATCGGCCTGCTCGTCGCCGCGCCGGTGCTCTGTGTCACCGTCTTCGGCGAGGAGTTCCGGGGCTCGATCGATCCGCTCCGCGTGCTGGTTCCCGGGGCGTTCGGGATCGTGGCGCTCAAGGTGCTCGGCGAGGCGATGACCGCGCAGCGCAGGCCCCTGCGGGAGGCGGCCGCGATCGCGGTCGCGTTCGTCGTCATCGTCGCGCTCGACATCCTGCTGATCCCGGAGCACGGCGCCCTCGGCGCCGCGGTGGCCTCGACGGTGGCCTACCTCGCCGGCGGGCTCACGATCGTGCTGCTCTTCTCCCGCGGGTTCGATTTCCCGGCGGCCCGGCTCGTGCCGCGCGGGAACGAGCTGCCGTGGTTCTGGTCGAAGCTGCGCGCGGTCGTCGACCGGCGGCGCATCGCCGCGGACGCCGGCGAGAGCGAGGCCGGCAAGGCGTGACCGGCGGCGCCGAGGCCGGCGCCGCGGCGAATCTGGTTGCTGCGTCGGTTGCTAGCGGTCCGGACGCGTGGAGCGCCGGAGCGCGACACCCGAGCCGATGAGCGCGATGCCGCCGAGCGTGACGAGGCCGAGCTGGACGCCCGTGAAGGGGAGCACGCCGCCCTGCTGTCCGGCGAGCCCGCCCTGCGTCCCGCCTGCCTCGCCGCCGTACCCGTCCAGTGCCGTCCCGGGGGACGCCGCGAGCGCCGACGGCGCCCCAATCAGTGCTGCCGCAATCACCGACGCGACGAGCCGTCTACGTGCCACAGAGATCCTCCACTCCATCGAGTCCGCAGAAATCTATCCGGTCGGGACTCTAGCTCCCCTCCCCGCTGGAGCAGAAACGCCCACCCGTCCGGGCGGGCGGGGGGCGGGTCACTCGCCCGTGCCGACGCGGTACCGCTCGAACCGGTGCCGCTCGAAGACGGGGCGGTCGAACAGGCGCTCGGCCTCGTCGAGGTAGAGCGCGTCGATCGCCTGCGGGTCGAGCCGGATCCGCCGGCGCACGAGCCGCTCCGCGAGCGCCGCGATCGGGTCGCGCGGGTTGAGCCGGCGCGCTGCGAGCAGGTGCCGCGACGCGGTCGCGAAGTCCCCGCCCGACGCCGCGAGGACGCCGAGCTGGAAGCGCACGTACCAGTTCCTCGGCTCGCGGGCCCGCGCCTCGTCGAGGGCGTCGCGGGCCCGCGCCCGGTCGCCGCGCTTGAGTGCGATCGACCCCTCGAGCAGCAGCGGCTCGGCGCTCAGCGGGTCGAGGCGGGCGGCCGCGTCGAGGCGCGAGTACGCGCGCTCGGGATGCGCCACCCAGGTCCGCTTCGCCGCCTCTTGGAACGACTCCGAGAGCCAGCGGAGCCCGAGCGAGACTGCGGTCGCCCCGGCGAGCACCACGGCGAGCGTGGTGACGACGAGGGTGGTGCGCCGGGGCAGCGTGGGCGCGGGCGCAGGGTCGGCGGACGTCGCCCCCGCGGCCGCGAGGAGCCCGAGCGCGGGCGCGGCCAGCGCCGGCAGCTCCCAGAACCAGTCCACGGCCCCGTGCAGGGCCCAGTAGGCGAAGACCATCACCGCCGCGCCGACCGCCCCGGCCCTCGCCGGGTCGAGCCGACGCCGTGCCGCCAGCGCGAGCGCGAGCGCGAGCCCGAGGCCCAACGCCAGCAAGGCCGTGCCGACCAGGCCCAGCTGGCTGAGCAGCCGGAGCGGAAGCGAGTGCGGGTACCGCGGGTGGAAGTACGGGTCGGTCCGGTGCACCAGGTACTCGGCTGCGAAGTTGTCGCTGCCGATGCCGGCGACCGGATGCGCCGTGAACGCGTTCCAGGCGATCGTCCACGTCCGGTAGCGGTCGTTGCTGAGCGTGCCGGTGAGGCGCGAGCCGCCGCCCGTCGAAGGGCAGTACGGGCACGTGAACTCGTCCCACTTCGCCGCGACCCAGTCGCGCGGGCTGTCGACCGCGGCCGCGGCGCCCACGACGCCCGCCACGGCCCCGGCCAGCGCCAGCGCGGCGATCGCCGCGCCCACGACCCGCGTGACCCGCGGCGCGAGGACGACGCGCGCGTCGAGGAGCGCCCACGCGATCCCCATCACGGCGGCGGCGAGCGCGGCGCCGGCGACGAACGGAACCGCACGGTCGAGCGGCCCGGCGACGGCGCCGCCGGCGGCTGCACGGTCGTAGACGTCGAGGAGCGGACGGAGCGCGACCGCCGACGAGGCGGCCACGATCGCCAGGCCGAGCAGCGCGCGGAGCCGCTGCCGCTGGAGCGCGACGAACAGGAGCGCGGCGACCGGCAGGACGGCGAGCCACGCCCGGCTCTGGCCCAGCACGGCCACGTCCAGGAGGACGGCGGCCGCGGCGAGGAACAGCGCGCGGGCCCAGGGCGGGAGGTCGCGCCGCGATCCCAGGTGCACCGCGGGCCAGAGCGCGCACATCCAGAGCGCGACGTTCGCGTTCACGTAGCCGGTGGGCGCGATCAGCCGGTCGTCGAAGAAGTACGACTCGGGGTCGGCCGAGGCGGCCGCCCGCACGAGGACGACCGCCGCGGTGACGGCCGTCCCGAGCGAGAACGCGCCGAGGAGCAGCTCGAGCGCACGCACCGGCAGCGGCCAGAGCGCGAGCACGAGGAAGCCCGCGACGTAGGCCGCCGTCTTGTTGGCGCCCGCCCACGCGTCGCCGGGGAAGTCCGCCCAGGCGATCGAGAGCGCGTTCCACAGCGCGAACGCCAGCAGCGCCGCCGCCATCACCGCGCGGGCCCGGGACTCCGCGAGCAGCCCGGGGCCGAGGTAGACGAGCCCGAGCACGAGCAGCCCGACGAGCACGACCCCGAGCGCCGCGACGGCCGTCGGCGAGTGCCCGCCGTCGAGCCACGCCCAGACGAGCCACACGCCCGCGGAGACGAGGCCCAGCGGGAGGGACGCGCCCAGGCCGCGCAGCTCCGGGAAGCGCCCCATCGCGGCGAAGGATACGGACGGCCTCCGCCGCCGCCCGTCCCTCCGGGCAGGCGTCTTGCCCTGGCCGGGGGAGGGCGACCGGCCTGGGCCGCGACTAGCATGCGGAGGCTCCCGCGGACGCTCATGCCCGAGACCCAGACCTCCCTGGCGCACTACCTCTCCGTCATCCGGCGGCAGTGGTGGCTCATCCTGCTCGTCGCCCTGCTCGCGCCGACGGTCGCCGCCGTCGTCAGCGCGCTCCAGGAGACCACGTATCGCGCCGCGATGAAGGTCGTCGTGGGCCAGAGCGGCGGCGTGTTCCAGCCCCAGTTCGGGAGCGCGGTCGATCCGTTCTCGACGACGATGCGCAACCTGCTCTCGAGCGACGTCGTCGCCGCCCAGGTGATCGAGCGCCAGGGCCTGGACCTGACCTCCGAGGAGCTGCTGAAGGACCTCCACGTGTCGGCGAAGCCGCAGAGCTCCGTGCTCGAGGTGAGCTACGACTCGCCGGACAAGCAGCAGGCGGTCGCGACGCTCGCGGAGGTCGGCCGCGTGTTCACGGCGCTCGTGGACGAGAAGCTGGGCGGCGCCACGGTGACGACGGACGCCGGCGAGGTGCGGACGCCGATCACGGCGACGGTCTTCGACCCGGCGCACCTCGAGCCCGACCCCGTCTCGCCCCGGTGGGTCCGCAACATCGGCTTCGCGGCGGTCCTCGGCCTCGTCCTCGGCCTCGTCCTCGCGTTCGCCCGGGACAGCGTCGACAACCGGCTCCGCAACCGGCACGAGGCAGAGGAGTGGTTCGCCGCGCCGGTCATCGGGACGCTTCCCAAGGGCGTCCGCGGCAGCCCGCCCTCCGGCCTCCTGAGCGCCCGCCGGCGTGGGGCGGCCAGGGACATGGACGCGCTCCACCTGCTGCGCGCGAACCTGGAGTTCGCGGCCGCCGGGAACGCGTCGACGATCCTCGTCACGAGCGCCGTGCCCGAGGAGGGCAAGAGCACGCTCGTCGCCAACCTCGGCGTCGCGCTCGCGCTCTCGGGGAAGAACGTCGTCTGCGTCGAGGCGGACATGCGGCAGCCGAAGCTGAACACCTACCTCGACGCCGCCGGCGCCTCCGTCGGCCTCGCGGACGTCCTCGAGGGCGGCGTGGCGCTGCAGGCGGCGATGCGCGACGTGCCCCTCGACGTCCCGAGGCTCGGCCCGGTGCGCGCCGTCGTGGGCGAGCCCGGGAGCGCCGCGCCCGAGAAGACCACCGGCCGGCTCAGCGTCGTCGCGAGCGGGACGCCGCCGCCCGACCCGGCCACGCTCCTCACGCCCGATTCCGTCTCGGAGCTCGTCGCCGCGCTGTCGGAGGAGGCCGACTACGTGATCGTCGACGTCCCGCCGCTGCTCGCCGTGGCCGACGCGTTCCCGTTCGTGCTGACCTCGGACATGGTGATCGTGGTCGCCAGGCAGGGGAAGACGACCCGCCAGAACGCCGAGGCGGTGCGCAGGACGCTGCATGGGCTCGGCGCCCGCGTGTCGGTCGTGATCACGGACGCCGACCGCAGCGAGGGCTACGGCTACGGCTACGGAAGGAGGTCGTGAGCCGTCCGGGGCTCGTGACGGGGCTCTCGCTCCTCCTCGTCGCGCTCGCCTCCGGTTGCGCCGGCCAGGTGGACGCGACGAGCTCGGACACCATCCCGAACGAGCTGCACACGCGCGAGGCCTACCTCGACACGCCGGTCGTCACCGACGACCAGGCTCGCGCCGTCGCGCCGCGCTCGACCCGGACCGAGGTCGAGGCGAGGCTCGGCCGCTCGCACGTCGGGTATCGGCGAGGGGGGCGCGCGTGCACGCTGTACCCGATCATCGGCACGCAGCGGCGCGACGCGTTCGGGAGCCCGTTCGCCGACGAGTGGGAGCTCTGCTTCGACGCCGCCGGGCGGCTGGCGGCGAAGACGCGCATCCGCAACGCCGACCCGCCGCGTGCGTGACGAGGATCGAGCGCGTCTCCGTCGTCGTCCCGCTGCTCGACGAGGCGAAGCGGGTCGAACGGCTCGTGGCCGACATCGCGGGGCAGGACTTCGAGGGCGAGCTCGAGGTGCTGTTCGCCGACGGGGGGTCGCGAGACGGCACGGTCGAGCTGCTGACGGCCGCGGCCGGGCGCGAGGGCCTGGCGATCGAGGTGCTCGACAACCCGGAGCGGCTGGTCGCGCCGGCGCTCAACCGCTGCATCGCCCGGGCGACCGGCGACCTGATCGTCCGCCTCGACGCCAAGTCGACCTACCCGCCCGACTACGTGCGGCTGCTGGCGCGGGCCGCCGAGGAGACCGGCGCGTCGAACGTGGGCGCGCTCGTCGTGCCCGTCGGGAAGACGGTCGTCGAGCGGGCGGCGGCGGCGGCGATGGCCAGCCCGTTCGGGGGGATCATGTGGTGGCGCGAGGGCTCGTCGGGCGAGCGGGTCGAGGTCGACACCGTCTACTGCGGCGCGTTCCGGCCCGAGGTCTTCCGCGAGGTGGGGCTCTTCGACGCGGAGATGGGCCCGGACCACGACGAGGAGCTCAACCTCAGGCTGCGCGAGGCCGGCGGCCGGATCGTCCTCGACCCGTCGATCCGCGCGTACTACCGGCCGGTCGGGACGTACCGCGAGCTCTACGGCAAGTACTACGACTACGGCCGCTACAAGGTCCGTGTGATGGAGAAGCACCGGCGGGTCCTGAGCGTCCGGAGCCTCGTCCCGCCGGTCTTCGTCGCCTCGCTCGCCGTGCTCGCCCCGCTCGCGGCGCAGTCGACCGCCGCACGGCGACTGCTCGCGCTCGAAGGCGCCGCCTACGCCGCCGGCGCGCTCGGCCTCGGCGCGGACAGCGTCCGGCGTCGCAGCGAGCCGTGGACGCTCCTGCCCGCGGTGGCCGCCGCGTTCGCGACCTTCCACGTCGCCTTCGGCGTCGGCTTCCTGCGCGGGCTCGTGCGCCGGTGAGGGAGCCGCTGCCGCCGCCCGCTCCGCCGGGGCCCGACGAGCTGACGCCGACCTACGCCGAGCACGCCTGGCTCGCCGCGGTCGTGCCGGCCGACGCCAGGCGCTTCCGGGTCGCCGATCCCGCGCTCGCGCGGACGCTGCGCTACGCGGGCGCCGAGCTCGTCGAGGACGGCGCCGAGGTCGAGATCGGCCGGCCCGAGGACCTCTCCGGGCGGGCGCCGGTCGCGATCGTGACCCTGAACACCGGGGTGCCGAACGTCCCGTCGCGCGTCCGCCAGGTCGTGCGCCGCCTGGCGTGGAGCGCCGAGGCCCGCGCGCGCGCCGAGCTCGTCCGCCGGCAGCTCCGGCGCCGCGGCTACCCGCACGTCCGGGTGATCCCGTGGGACGTCGAGCAGGTGCTGAGGCTCCCCGGCGCGCCGAGCGCGCCCCACGTGCGGACGTCCGAGCGGTTCCCGCGGCGGGCGCTGCTCGTCGCCGGCCGGGCGCCGATGCGCGCGACCGCGCTCGACGCGGCGACGGCCGCGGCCGCGGCGGCATCGGGCGACCGCTCCGCCGCGACCTGGCCGCTACTGCGGGCCGGGTCGCTGCTGGCGATCGCGGACGCAACGGTGCTGCGCGTCGCGATCGGCCCCGGCCGCGAGCGCATCGACCGGCAGGCCGGGGTCCTCGCCGGGCTCGCCGCCGCGATCGAGGACGGCCCCCTGGCCGGCGTCGTGCCGGCCCTCCTCGCGACGGGGGACGCCGGGCTTGCGCGCTGGTCGGTCGAGCGGCGCCTGCCGGGAGCGCACGCGCCCGAGCGGATCCCGCCGGGGCTGCTCGCGGACTGCCTCGGCTTCCTCGACGCGCTCGAGCGCTGCGGCGACGCCGACGGCGAGCCGGTGACGGCGGCCGCGCGGGCGGAGGCGCTGGGGCGCCTCGTGCCGGGCCGCGCCTCGGAGCTGGCGGCCATCGGCGCGCGCGTCGACGCGGCGACCGCCCCGCTCGGCCGCGTGTTCGGCCACGGCGACTTCTGGTCGGACAACCTCCTCGTCCGCGACGGCCGCCTCGCCGGCGTCGTCGACTGGGAGAGCGCGGGGCCCGGACGCCTGCCGCTCCTCGACCTCTTCCAGCTGACGCTCGTCGGCCGGATGGGAGGCGATCCCTACGCGTGGGGCCGCGTCGTCGTCGAGTACCTCCTCCCCGCGTGCCGGCGCGGGGGCGACGACGTCGTGCGCGCGTCGCTGCGACGTACCGGTCGTGACCCGGGCCCCGAGGGGCTCGAGGCCCTCGCGCTCGCGTACTGGCTCGACCGGGCGACGTCCCAGCTGACGGCGCACGTCGGCCGCCTCGGCGACCGGGCGTGGATGGACTCGAACGTCGAGCTCGTGCTCGCCGCCGTCTCGGCGGGCGCCGGAGGCCGGCGGTGAGCGACGTGCTCGTGCTCTGCTACCACGCGGTCAGCGAGCGCTGGCCGGCCGAGCTCGCGGTCACCCCGGCGGCGCTCGACGAGCAGCTCCGCTCGCTGCTGGCCCGCGGCTACCGGTTCGCCACCTTCCACGAGGCGGTGTCGGCACCGCCGACCGGCCGCGTCGTCGCGGTCACCTTCGACGACGGCTACCGCTCCGTGCTCGACGCCGCCTTCCCGGTCCTCTCGGGGCTGGGCGTCCCGGCGACGGTGTTCGTCTGCACCGACTTCGTCGACCGGGGCGGCGCGATGTCCTGGCGGGGGATCTCGGACTGGGCCGGCGGGCCGTATGCGTCGGAGCTCGCGGCGCTCTCCTGGGCGGAGCTGCGGACGCTCGGCGCGGCCGGGTGGGAGGTCGGCTCGCACACGCGGACGCATCCGTTCCTCACCGCGCTGGCGGACGGGCCGCTCGAGGACGAGCTCGTCGGCTCGCGCGCGCGGTGCGAGGAGGCGCTCGGCGTCCCGTGCCGCTCGCTCGCGTATCCCTACGGGGACTTCGACGCGCGCGTGGTCGAGCGGGCGGCGGCCGCCGGGTACACCGCCGCGTGCGCGCTGCCCACGCGCGCCTCGGCCGCGGCGCCGCTCGCGTGGCCCCGCGCCGGCGTGTACCGCCGGGACGGGCGCGTCTCCTTCCGGCTGAAGACCTCGCCGACGCTGCGGCGGCTGCGGGCGCTGCCCGGCGGGCCGGCGCTCGACCGTGTCTACCGGGCCTGGCCGCGGCGGCGCCCGGAACCGGACGCCCGCCCGCGCAGCAGCTGACGCCGTGGGCCCGCGTCCGCCGCGGGCGGCTCGTGCAGCGCGGCGGCGGGAAGGCCCGCGCGGCGGAGGGCGGCCAGCGCCGCCTCGACGTCGTACTCGACCGCGAGGAAACGCGCCGTGTCCGCGTCGAGGTCGAGCACGAGGCCGCGGGCGACCGGCTCGCGCTCGCGCGACTGTCCGACGGCTCCCGGGTTCAGGAGCCAGCGCTCGGTCGCGCCCAGCTCCACCGGGACGCCGGTGTCGCGCGCCCCGAGGTCGGCGCCGTAGGCGAGCGGGGCGTGCGTGTGCCCGAGTACGAGCAGCCGCGCCGCCGAGCGTCCGCCCGCCAGCGCCTCGAGCTCCCGCGCCGCGGCGGCCGGTCGCGCGACGTACCGCCACGGGTCGTGGAGCGAGCCGTGGGCGACGACGACCCCGTCCGCCGGCTCGTCGTGCAGCGGGAGCTCCCGGAGGTAGGCGCGGACGTCGTCGCGCAGCGCGCGCTTCGTCCAGCGGAGCGTCTCGAGCGCGAGGCGGCCGCAGCGGCTCTCGTCCTGGCGACCGGACGCGACGAGGTCGTGGTTCCCGGCGACGGAGCGGACCCCGAGGGCGCGCAGCCGGTCGACGCACTCGTTCGGCGAGGCGCCGTAGCCGACGAGGTCGCCGGCGCAGAGCCACGCGTCGATGCGCTCGCGCCCGAGGGCCGCGACGACCGCCTCCAGGGCGGGGAGGTTCCCGTGGACGTCGGAGAGGACGCCGTAGCGCATCGCCTGCGAGACGGTAGCGGCGAGGCGCCTAGCGCATCTCGCCGCACGCGCTGCTCGCGAGCTCCCGCGTGGGAGCGAACTGCGGGCCGAGCTGCAGGACGCGCATGTGGCGGAGCAGCGCAGGCGGGAGGTAGGCGTACGCCTCGTCGCCCCAGAACGGCAGGTACGGGTTGGACGCGAAGCTCTGCGGGTTGACGGCGGTGAGGCTCGTCGTCCCGGCCGTGTCGGCGAGGTACATCCCGTACACCTGCAGCGCCCGCGCGATCACCCGCTGCCACGGGGCGAGGCCGAGCGAGTCGAGGTCGAGCCCCGGGTCGAGCTGGACTCGGGCGCCCTCGGGGATCGGCAGCGCGCCGGCCGGCAGCGTCAGGCCGACCGCCGCGCCCGTCTCGCTCTCGGGCCGGCCGTCGCTGTCGGTCGCCGGGAGCACCGGGCCGCCGGCCTTCGTGAAGGGGTGGCCGAAGACGAGCGCGTGGTCGATCGAGCCGCGCTCCAGCTCCTCCGGCCGGATCAGCCCGGCGAGGTTGGCGAACCCGGACGCACGGGTGGAGAGCGCGGCGGCGTGGATCCCCGGCCCGTCGAGCGCTCCGCGGTTCGCCCACCGTGCCTGCCAGCCGCCGTCCTCGCGGCGGAACAGCTTGTAGTACTCGTAGAAGCAGCCCGAGTCGCGGTCGATCACGGCCATGTGCATGTCGCCGGCCGGGTCGGGACGCGCGTCGGCGGGGAACGGGACGTCGAGCAGCTGGTGCGCGGGGATCGTCCACGGGGCATCGAGCGCGACGCTCGTGCGAGGGGTCGTGCGGTCGGCGTAGTAGACGGGCACGGACCACCGCTTCACCGAGACGGAGAAGCCCTTCTGCGCGGCCGCGTACTCCATCCCGGCCGTCATCGCCGACGAGCTCGGGTCGACCGCCGCGCCGGCCGGGATCGGCGTGTTGAGCGGGCTCGCGTCCGAGAACCAGCGGCCGCCGGCGAGGGCGGGGGGCGCCGGGACGGGAGCCGATCCGCTTCCGGCGGGCCGCAGGGCGAGCACCTGTCCGATCGTCGCAGCGCGCGACCCGGACCGGAGCCGCGCCACCCGGCGGCCGGTCGCGCCCGACGACGCGCCCGCGGCGTCTCCGCCGGCGAGGGCCAGCCCGCGGCGGATCGTGCCGACGGCGGCGCGGTAGCGGACGGCGAGGCCGGACGGCGCCGCGAGGGCGCGCCCGCCGCTGCCGGCGAAGAAGGCGACGACGACGGGCTCGGCCGTCCCCGCCCTGATCGAGGGCGCCACTGCCGACGACGTCTGCCGGGCGGCGCGGCCGCCGTGCCCGGCGAGCGGGCGCGCGCGGTCGATCCCCCGATAGGCGATGACCGCGGCGGCGGCGGCGTGCCGCCCGTGCCACCGCCAGGCGTACCGGCGTGGCTCGCCGGCTCCGGCCACGCGGACGTAGAGCGCCTGGCTGAGCGAGCCGGTCGCGCTGCGGCTGGCGTCGCGCCGGACGAGCCGCCACCCCGGCGGCGGGCGCAGACCGAGGCGCCCGGAGGCGCGGACGGCCACGGCCGCCACGAGCACGTCGCCCGCCCGGACCGCGGCGGGCCGGGCGACGGCGAGCGACGACGTGCGACCGGCGGCGCGCGCATGGACGGTCGCGAGCGCGCGGGAGGAGGACGCGGAGCCCGGTGACGACGAGACGGCCGACGGGGCGGCGAGCGGAGCGGTCGCCCCCGCGAGTGCCGAGGTCGCGGCGAGCGAGGCCACGACGACGGCGCGCAGCAGCGTCGGGCGAGCCAGCATGATCGAGCGGTCGGCACGACGGGAGGCGCGCTGAAGCGCTTGCGATCCCTCGAACGGGCGATCGGCGGCGAGGTCCACTCCGGCGGCCAGGGCCCCGGCCCCGCGCGCTCCTATACTCGGCGCGTCCAGCGACCGAGATCTCGCCCTGCGCTCCCGCGACCCAAGCCTCGACCGACGCGAGGGCCGGCCTCCCGCCGTCGTCCTCGGGCGCGGCGTCACCGGTCTCGGGACGGCGCGATGCGTCGGGCGGAGAGGGGTGGAGGCGCTGCTCGTCGCGCCCCGGGGCGACTACGCCGCGTGGTCGCGGTGGGCGACGCGCGTGGACGGGCCCGCGGAGTCGCCCGACCCCGCGCCGCTCGCGGACTTCCTCCGGCGCCTCCCGTACGAGCGCGCGCTCCTGCTGCCGTGCTCGGACGACTGGGTCCGCGCCGTCGCGGGGCTGCCCGACGACGTCCGGGAGCGGATGCCCGCGCCCACGCCCGGGCGGCCGGTCCTGGCGCGCCTCCTCGACAAGGAGGGGCTCGCGGCGACGCTCCGCGAGGCCGGCGTGCCCGGCCCGCGGACGTTCGTCCTCGCGGACGCCGCCGGGCTCGACGCCCTGGGGCTTCCCGACGAGGAGCTCCGGCACTTCTTCCTCAAGCCGCGCGACTCGCAGCGGTTCTCGTCCACGTTCGGGCTCAAGGCCTTCGCCGTGGACGGCCGCGCCGCTGCCGCCGCCGCGCTCGCTCGCGCGGCCGGCGCCGGGATCACGATGCTCCTCCAGGAGCGGATCCCGGGGCCGCCGTCCGCGCACCTGTTCCTCGACGGCTACGTCGCGCGCGACGGGCGGCAGCTCGCGTGCCTGGCGCGGCGCCGGCTGCGGATGTACCCGGCGGACTTCGGCAACAGCACCTACCACGTCAGCGTCCCGCTCGAGCAGGAACCCGGCGCGCTCGCCTCGCTCGAGCGGCTCCTCGGCCACGTCGACTACCGCGGCGTCTTCAGCGCGGAGTTCAAGGTCGACGAGCGGGACGGGGCGGCGAAGCTCCTCGAGGTGAACGTGCGCCCCTGGTGGTACGTGGAGTTCGCGGCGCTCTGCGGCGTCGACGTCTGCGACCTCGCCTACCGCGACCTCCTCGGCGGCGGCGCCGAGCCGGTCGCGGGGTACGCCGTGGGACGGCGCTCGGTGCTGCCGACGGCCGATCTCCGGGCCGCGCGCGCGACGGGCGTCGGCGTCCGCGGCATGCTGCGCTCCTGGCTCGGCGCGTCGCTCACCGTCTTCGACCTCCGCGATCCGCTGCCCGCCGCGGTGCAGACGCTCGAGCTGGCGTCGCGGCCGCTCCGCGCCCTTCGGTCAGGGACGGCGGCGTGACGGGCGTCTCGGCCGTCTGGCTGCGCGACGAGGAGCTCGACGAGTGGGCCGCGTTCGTCGCCGCGTCGCCGACCGGGAGCCCGTACGCCCTGCCGGCGTACCTCCGCGCCCTCTGCCGCGCCACGGGTGCGCGGTTCCGAGTCCTCGGCGCACGGCTCGGCGACGAGCTCGTCGGCGGCGTCGCCCTCTACGAGCGCCCGACGCGGCTCGGGGTGGTCGTCGCGCCGCGCCTGCTCCTCTACTACAACGGGCTCGTCCTCCGCGCCGAGTCGACGCGGTACCCGTCGGAGCGGACGTCGAAGGAGCTCCGCACCGTCGAGGCGCTGCTGTCGCAGCTCGACGCTGCGGACTACCGGCGCGTGGAGCTGCGCTCCCGCTCGCCGCTGCGCGACGGCCGCGGCTTCCTCGCCCGCGGCTGGTCGGTGGCGCCGTCGTACACGTACGTCGTGCCGCTGGACGACCTCTCCGCGCAGTGGGATCGCGTCGAGGGGAACCTCCGCCGGCTGGTGCGCCGGTGCGAGCGCGACGGGTTCACCGTCTCGCTCGACGACGACTTCGACGCCTTCTTCGACCTCCACGCAGGCGTCCACGACCGCAAGGGCGCGCCGCTGTACCTGCCGCGCGACGCCTTCCGCGCGTACTACGAGGAGCTGCGCGACGCCGGTCTCTGCGTCCTCTACCACGCACGGGCGCCCTCCGGAGAGGTCGCGGCGTCGCAGCTCGTGCTCCTCGGCCACCCGGTGGCGCACACCGTCACCGCCGGCACCGACTCCCGGTTCGCGAAGGCGGGCGCGGCGCCGTTCCTCCGCTGGCGCGCGTTCGAGGACCTGGCGGCGCGCGGGCACGCCGGCAACGACCTCACCGACGCGGCGCTCGCGTCCGTCGCGCGCTTCAAGGCGGCCCTCGGCGCCGACCTCGAGCTCTCGCTCGTCACCGTGCGCGCCGGCGTCGCCGACCGGGCCGTCGGCACCGCCCGCGGGGCTGCGATCACCGCGCGGGACCGGGCGCGGCGGCTCCGGCGCTCGTGAGCGCGGCCGGGAACGCCGTCCGGCGGGCGCTCGAGTCGCTCGACGTCCGTCACGCGTTCGGGCTCCCGGGCGAGCGGAACCTGGGCCTCTACGACGCGCTCCGGGGCTCCTCGGTCCGCCTGGTCGTCCCCACGCACGAGCTCGCCGCCGCGTTCATGGCGCAGGGCTACGCCCGGAGCACGGGAGCCGTCGGCGTCGTGCTCGCGATCCCCGGGCCCGGGCTCGCGTACACGCTCGCCGGCCTCGTGGAGGCCCAGCACGACTCCGCGCCGCTGCTCGTGCTCACGGGCGCCCCGCGCGAGGGCGGGGGCGCGTTCCCGCTGCAGCGGTTCGACCAGGCCGCGGTCCTCGCGCCGGTGGTGAAGCGCGTCCTCCGGGTCGGGGCGGACGCGGACGTCGAGGCGGCGGTGCGCGGGGCGCACGAGCTGGCGCGGTCGGGCGAGCCGGGCCCGGTCGTGGTCGAGCTCGCCGAGGGATCGAGGGAAGCGGATCGGCCGGAGGAGGCGCCCCCTGAGGCACCCAGTGCCGAGCCGGACGAGCGGGCCGTCGAGGCGGTCGCGCGGCGGCTTCTGGCCGCACGCCGCCCGGTCGTGCTCACCGGCCAGGGCGCGGCCGGCGCCGCGGCCGGCGTCCGCCGCCTCGTCGCCCGCACGGGAGCGGCCGTCCTCGCCACCACCTCGGGGCGTGGCGTCGTCCCCGAGGACGACCCGCGCTCGCTCGTCGTCGACGCCCCCGGCCACGGCGCCGACGCGACGAACGCGTTGCTCGCGGAGGCCGACCTCGTCCTCGCGCTCGGCTGCAAGCTCTCCCACAACGGGACGCTCGGCTATGCGCTGATCCTCGACCCGGAGCGGCTCGTGCACGTCGACGCGTCCGACGCCTCCCTCGCCGCCGGGGGCGCGTCGACGCCCGTTCGCGCCGACGTGCAGGCCTTCGTCGCGGCGCTCGAGGGGCGGCTTCCCGACGGCGCCGAGCGCGGCTGGAGCGACGACGAGCTCGACCGGCACCGGCGCGCGCTCGGCGCCGAGGCGGCGACGGCCGACCGGACGGAGCCGGTGCTGCGCGGCCTCGGCGACGGCAGCCCGCAGGCGTTCTTCGCGGCGCTGCGCGCAGCGCTCCCGCGGGACGGCGTGATCGTCACCGACTCCGGGCTCCACCAGCAGCTCGCGCGCCGCCATTTCCGCGTGCTGGAGCCGCGGACGCTGCTCGTGCCGGCCGACTTCCAGTCGATGGGCTTCGGCCTCCCGGCAGCGATCGGCGCGGCGCACGCGACGCCGGGCCGTCCCGTCGTCGCCGTCGTCGGCGACGGCGGGTTCGCGCTCTCGGGGCTGGAGCTCCTCACCGCCGTCCGGGACCGGCTGCCGCTGACCGTCGTCGTCCTGGTGGACGGCCACCTCGGCCTCATCCGCCTCGAGCAGCTCGCACGCTACGGCCGGCCGACGGCGGTCGAGACCGCGGTGCCGGACCTGGGCCTGCTCGCCCGCTCGGTCGGCGCCCGACACCAGCGGCTCGAGGGGGACGCGGAGGCGATCCTGCGCGAGAGCGTCCAGGCGGGGGCGCCGACGCTGCTGGAGCTCGTCGCCGACGACCCGCCGCGCCTGCGCGGGCTCCGCGCCGTCGGCGGCGCCCGCCGCGTCGTCCGCGGGCTGCGGCGGCGCGGCTAGCGCTCGGCGCCGGGGGAGAGGGGCAGCGCGAGCTGCCGGTAGGGCTCGAACCCCGAGACGCCGACGCCGACGAGCCGCAGCGCCCCCGGCCGGTCCGCGAGCGCGCGGTCGAGCAGCGAGCACGCGAGCTCCGCGATCCGCTCGGGCTCGTCCGTCCCGACGGGAAGGGTGGTCGAGCGGCTGCGGATGGCGAAGTCCGGATAGCGCACCTTCGTCGTCACCGTCCGCGCCGCCCGCCCGGACGAGCGGAGCGACTCCGCCAGCCGCTCCGCCATCCGCCGCAGCTCGTCGTGCAGCCGCTCGCGATCGGAGACGTCGCGCGCGAACGTCTCCTCGTTGCTGATCGAGATCGACTCCGCCGGCGCTTCGAGCCGGCGCGGGTCGATGCCGCGGGCGCGGTCGCGCAGCATCCGCCCGTTCTTGCCCGGGAGGATGCCGTCGAGCCCGGCGTCGGAGTGGGCCGCCAGCGCGCCGAGCGTCTCGATCCCGAGCCGGCGCAGGCGCTCCTCGGTGCGCGGGCCGATCCCGGGCAGCAGGCGGAGGTCGAACGGCGCCAGGAAGTCGCGCTCGCGGCCGGGCCGCACGACGGTGATCCCGCCCGGCTTGCGGCGGTCGCTCGCCACCTTCGCGACGACCTTCGAGCTGCCGACGCCCAGCGAGCACGAGAGGCTGGTCGCCCCGCGCACCGCCGTCTGCACGGCTTCCGCGACCGCACGCGCGTGCCCCGGTACCGGGCACAGCTCCGTGAGGTCGAGGTAGCCCTCGTCGATCCCCGTCCGCTCGACCGCTGGGACGACGCCCCGCACCGTCTCCCAGACGGCGCGGCTGTACTCGCGGTAGACGCTCATCCGGGGCCGGACGAAGACCGCGTGCGGGCACCGCCGCAGCGCCTCGGCCGCGCTCATCGCGGAGCGGATCCCGTAGCGCCGGGCGACGTAGTTCGCGGTCGAGACGACGCCGCGGCCGTGCGGGTCGCCGCCGACCACGAGCGGCGCCTCGCGCAGGCGTGGGTTCTCCAGCTCCTCCACGGCGGCGAAGAAGGCGTCGAGGTCGAGGTGCGCGACGAGCACCTGCACAACCTACGCGCCGGCCCTGTCGGGACGGTCGCGCGGCGAATCCCTCGAATGGGGGACCAGGGTCCCCGCGACGCCTGCCGACGATGGCGGTGTCGGACGGAGAACAGCCCCGGAGGCCGCACCGGGGAGTCGACGTCCGCGATACAGGGCCGGAGCCGGTGAGCCGCAGACCGGGTCCGGCCCTTCTCCTGTCCCCGCGCCGGGCCCTCAGCGCCGCAGGAGCTCGAGGGCCACGCGCTCGGCCTCGTCCGCCGGCTCGGGCGTGCGCGAGAGCAGCAGCGCGCCCAGCGCGAACGCGAGCGCGGCGGGGAGGCTCGCGTCGCCCGGCGAGAACAGCGCCATCGCCGAGTAGCCGAGCACCGCGAGCAGCAGCGCGCCGAGTCGTCGCATCGGGGGCCGTCGCATCGGGGGCCGTCGCATCACGGGTACAGGAACGCGAATCCCGAGCCGATGGTTACGGGATGGAAGCGGCCACGACCCCGATTCTGGCACCGCGGGCACCTGGGCTACACTCCTGTCACCTCGACCGACGGGCGGGCACGCTGCCCGTTGAGAGCTAGGAAAGGGGGTCGAGGTCTTGTTCGAACGCTTCACCGAGCGCGCTCGCCAGGTCGTCGTTCTCGCACAGGACGAGGCACGGGCGCTGAAGCACAACTACATCGGCACCGAGCACATCCTCCTCGGCCTGCTCCGTGAGGAGGAGGGCCTGGCCGCCCGCGTACTCGAGTCCCTCGACATCACGGTCGAGGAGGTCCGGGCCCAGGTGGCGCGGATCGTCGGGCAGGGCGACGAGGTCACGACCGGACAGATTCCCTTCACGCCGCGCGCGAAGAAGGTGCTCGAGCTGGCGCTGCGCGAGGCGCTCTCGCTCGGTCACAACTACATCGGCACCGAGCACATCCTCCTCGGCCTCGTCCGCGAGAACGAGGGCGTGGCGGCCCGGATCCTGCTCGACTTCGACGCCGACGCCGAGAAGATCCGCAACGAGATCATCCGCATGCTCTCCGGCCCCGGCCGGCGCCAGCAGGGCGCCGCGGGCGCGCAGGGCGAGAAGGCGAAGAGCTCGAAGCTGTTGGACCAGTTCGGGCGCAACCTGACGAAGCTCGCCGCCGAGTCGAAGCTCGACCCGGTGGTCGGGCGGCAGACCGAGATCGAGCGCGTGATGCAGATCCTCTCGCGCCGGACGAAGAACAACCCCGTCCTGATCGGCGAGCCCGGCGTCGGCAAGACCGCCGTCGTCGAGGGTCTCGCCCAGCGCATCTCCTCGAACCAGGTGCCCGAGCTGCTGAAGGGCAAGCAGATCTACACGCTCGACCTGGCCGCGCTCGTGGCGGGGTCGAAGTACCGCGGCGAGTTCGAGGAGCGCCTGAAGAAGGTGATGAAGGAGATCACCCAGCGCGGCGACATCATCCTGTTCATCGACGAGCTCCACAACCTCGTCGGCGCGGGTGCCGCCGAGGGCGCGATCGACGCCGCCTCGATCCTGAAGCCGGCGCTCGCCCGCGGGGAGCTCCAGACGATCGGCGCGACGACGCTGGACGAGTACCGCAAGTACCTCGAGCGGGACGCCGCGCTCGAGCGGCGCTTCCAGCAGATCCGCGTCGACGAGCCGTCCGTCGAGGACACCGTCCAGATCCTGCGCGGCCTGCGCGACCGCTACGAGGCGCACCACCGCTGCAAGATCACCGACGAGGCGCTCTTCTCCTCGGCGTCGCTCGCCGACCGCTACATCCAGGACCGGCACCTGCCGGACAAGGCGATCGACCTGATCGACGAGGCCGCGTCCCGGATGCGGATCAAGTCGATGTCCGCTCCGCCGCGCTACCGCGAGCTCGAGGACGAGATCGAGCGGGTGCGCACGGAGAAGGAGGACGCGATCGAGAACCAGGAGTTCGAGAAGGCCGCGTCCCTCCGCGACAAGGAGCGGAAGCTCACGCAGAAGAAGCGGGAGCTCGAGGAGGAGTGGCGGTCGTCCGAGCAGGAGGTCCAGCCGGAGATCGGCGAGGAGGAGATCGCGGACATCGTCTCGATGTGGACGGGGATCCCGGTCTTCAAGCTCACCGAGGCCGAGTCGCAGAAGCTCATCCGCATGGAGGAGGAGCTCCACAAGCGCGTGATCGGCCAGGAGCTCGCGATCGTCGCCGTCTCGAAGGCGATCCGCCGCGCCCGCGCGGGGATCAAGGACCCGAAGCGGCCGACCGGCTCGTTCATCTTCCTCGGGCCGTCGGGCGTGGGGAAGACGGAGCTGGCGCGGACGCTCGCCGAGTTCCTGTTCGGCGACGAGGACGCGATGATCCAGGTCGACATGTCGGAGTACATGGAGAAGCACTCCGTGTCCCGGCTCGTCGGCTCGCCCCCGGGCTACGTCGGCTACGACGAGGGCGGCCAGCTCACCGAGGCCGTGCGCCGCAAGCCGTACTCGGTGGTGCTGCTCGACGAGATCGAGAAGGCCCACCCGGACGTGTTCAACATCCTGCTCCAGATCCTCGAGGACGGGAAGCTGACCGACGCCCAGGGCCGGAAGGTCGACTTCCGCAACACGATCGTGATCATGACCTCGAACGTCGGCGCCGGGCAGATCTCGAAGAACGTCTCGCTCGGCTTCTCCCGGGGCGACGAGAGCGGCCTCAGCTACGAGGACATGAAGTCGCGCGTGATGGGCGAGCTGAAGAAGGTCTTCCGCCCAGAGCTGCTCAACCGGATCGACGAGATCATCGTCTTCCACAAGCTCGAGAAGCACGAGATCCTGCAGATCGTCGACCTGTTGATGAAGCGCGTGCGCGAGCAGATGGAGACGCACGGCGTCGTGATCGAGCTCACCGACGAGGCGAAGGAGCTCCTCGTCGAGAAGGGCTACGACCCGGCGATGGGCGCCCGCCCGCTGCGCCGCGCGATCCAGCACCTGATCGAGGACCCGCTGGCCGACTTCATCCTCGGCCGCGAGCTCGAGCAGGGCTCGACCATCCTCGTCGGCCGCAAGTCGGACGCCGACGTCCAGGAAGGCGAGCCGGCGGTCGATCTAGTCGTGCTGCCGCCGGACGTGACGGCCGAGGCGGTGACGGTGCCTCCGGCCGAGCCGGAGGCGACCGAGGAAGGCTCCTCGGAGCAGGAGTAGGGATCGGGACGGCCGCCGCGAGGCGGCCGTCTCACTTCCCGCCGTCTCAGGGACGCAGCGAGCCGAACAGGTCGAGCAGCGCCTGCCGCTGTTCGGGCGCGAGGTCACCCGGCTCGAGGCCGCCCGTCGCGCGAATCGTCTGCTTCATCTGCTCGACGTAGGTGACGCAGCCGGGGCAGAGCTCGAGGTGCGCCTCGAACGCGCGCCGGCGTTCCTCGGGCAGCGCCCCCTCGAGGTAGTCGGTGACGAGCTCCACGAGCTCGACGCAGGCGATGCTGGCGGGATCGGTCATGTCACGAAGTCCTCGAGAGCCTGCCGGACCGTCGACCGCGCCCGGTGGAGGAGTGCTCGCTGTTCCGTCTCCGACAGGCCGAGGACGTTACACACGTCGGTCGCGTCCCACCCGTCGACGTCCCGAAGCTCGATCACGGCGCGCTGGCCGTCCGGCAGCGACTCGATCGCCTCGCGCGCCCGTGCCCGCGTCGCCGTCGGGTCGAGGCCGGCGGGAAACGGCTCCGGGAACGACTTCCAGCCCCCTGCCCACTGCGCTCCCGCCGGCCGGAAGCGATCCGGGTCGACGGCGGGCGCCTCGTCGTCGAGGCCGGCGCGCGGCGAGAACGGCGCCTCGCCTCCGGCGCGCGGGCGCGCAGTGTCGAGGAGGATCGTGAACAGCCACGTGCGCAGCGAGGAACGGGCATCGAACGAGTCGAGCGCGCGGAGCGCCTTCGCCCAGGTCTCGCGGACCACCTGCTCGGCCACCGCCCGCGAGCCGACGACGGTCCCCGCGAGCCGGAGCATCGCGCCCGCGTGCTCGTCGACGAGCGCCGCGAAGACGTCCGCGTCGCCGGCCCGGAGCGCGGCGACGGCGGCGGCGTCGTCCGCCGTTGCCGCGGCGTCCCGCGTCGCGCTCACGGTCGGACTGTAACGCCGCCGCCCGAAGCGAGTCTCCAGTCGGCGAGCCCGCCGTCCCCGGCGGGAGCGAACACGACACAGGAGGTCCTCGCAATGCTCGCACGGAGCATCCGGGCTGCGCTCGCGCTCGCGACCGCGCTGCTCGCCTTCGCCGCAGCGCCGGCGCTCGCGGCCGACGATCCCGGCGCCGTCTACACCCAGACGAACCCGTCCGGCGCGAACGCCGTCCTCGTCCTCCAGCGCGCCGCCGACGGCTGGCTCTCGGCCCCCGTCGCCTACCCGACGCTCGGGGTCGGCGCCGGCAGCGGGCTCGGCTCGCAGGGCGCCGTCGCGCTGAGCGACGACGGCCGCGTGCTGCTCGCGGTCAACGCGGGGTCGAGCTCTGTCACGTCGTTCCGGATCCGCCCGGACGGGCTCGAGCTCGCCTCGGTCGTGCCGTCAGGCGGGCCGCGGCCCGTCAGCGTGACCGTCCACAAGGGGCTCGCCTACGTGCTCAACGGCGGCGTTCCGAACTCGGTGTCCGGCTTCCGCGTCGCCCCCGACGGCGCGCTGTCGCCGCTGCCGGGCTCGACGCGGCCGCTCTCCGGGGCCGACACGGGGCCGGCGCAGGTGCAGCTCTCGCCCGACGGTCGGTCGCTCGTCGTGACGGAGAAGGCGACGAGCTCGATCGACGTCTACGCCGTCGGCGCGGACGGCCTCGCCTCGGCGCCGCACGTGTACGCGTCGGGCGGTGCGACGCCGTTCGGGTTCGACTTCGACCGGCTCGGCCGCCTGTTCGTCTCCGACGCGGTCGGCGGCGCGCCGCTCGGCAGCGGCGCGTCCTCGTACGAGGTTTCGGGGTCGTCCCTGGCGACGATCACCGGCTTCGCCCCGACCGGCCAGACCGCCGCGTGCTGGCTCGTCGTCTCCAAGGACGGCCGGTTCGCGTGGACGGCGAACGCGGCGTCCGCGTCGATCTCGCGCTACGGGATCGGGCACGACGGCTCGCTCGCGCTCGAGGGGCAGTCGGCCACCGGCGCGGGCGCGGTCGACCTCGCGATCGCCGGCAACGGCCGCATCCTGCTCTCGCTCGCGAACGGGTCGCACGAGGTGCGCTCGTTCCGGATCTCCGCCGACGGCTCGCTGGAGCCCGTGGCGGCCGCGGGCGGCCTCCCGGCCGGGCTGGCCGGCCTCGCCGCGCGCTAGCCCCCGGCGGACGACCCCTGGGACTCGAGCCGGCGCCGCAGCGGCGGCGCCGGCTCGCCCAGCGGCTCGAGCGCCGGCTTGCGCGCACGGGCGAAGACGAGGTGCGTCTCGAGGTGCGCGACCTCGGGCCGCGTCGTCAGGCCGTCGAGGATGAAGTCCCTGAGCGCGTCGGTGTCGGCGACCGCGATGTGGACGAGGAAGTCGTCGGCGCCCGAGACGTGCGAGATCTCGATCGTCTCCGGGAGCTCGAGCACGTGCGCCCAGAAGGCGTCCACGACCGGCCGGGAATGGGGGCGGATGCGGACGGCGACGACCGCCTCGAGCTCGCGCCCCAGCGCCGCGGGGTCCACGTCTGCGTGGTAGCCGCGGATCACGCCGCGGCCGCGCAGCGACCGCACGCGCTCCAGGCACGTGGACGGGGCGAGCCCGGCGCGCTCGGCGAGCTCCTTGTTGGAGAGCCGAGCATTCTCCTGCAGCGCGGCGACGAGGGTGCGGTCGATTCGGTCGAGCAGCGACTGTCCGGTCATGTTCCGCATCATATTCGGCGTCCATTGCATGTCGACGCACGACGATTAGGTTCGAAGCGTGAAGACCGAACCATTGCGACTCGACACCGTCGCCGTCCACGCTGGACGCGGCGACCTCGCCGCGCTCGGCGTGCACGCGCCGCCGCTCGACCTCTCGAGCACGTACCCGCTCGGCGACCTGCTCGCGGCCGGTCGGACGTTCGACGAGCTGGCCGCCGGAGCGGCTCCCGGCGAGGCCCCGATCTACTGCCGGCTCGGCAACCCGACCGTGTCGCGCCTCGAGGCCGCCGTGGCCGAGCTGGAGGGCACCGAGTGCGCGGTCGCGTTCTCGTCCGGGATGGCGGCGCTCAGCGCCTGCCTGCTCGCGCTCGAGCCGGAGCGCCGGCACGTGGTCGCGCTGCGCCCGCTCTACGGCGGCACGGATCACCTCCTCGCCGCGGGGCTGCTCGGGACGGAGGTCTCGTGGGCGAGCGCGGACGACCTCGAGCGGCACCTCCGTCCCGATACCGGCCTCGTCCTGTTCGAGACGCCGGCGAACCCGACGCTCGCGCAGGTCGACATCGCCGACGTCGTCGCGCGCGCGGACGGCGTGCCGGTGGCGGTCGACAACACGTTCGCGACGCCCGTGCTCCAGAACCCCGCCGCCCACGGCGCGGCGCTCGTGGTCCACAGCGCGACCAAGTTCATCGGCGGCCACGGGGACGTCCTCGCCGGCGTGGTCGCCACCGACGGCGAGCGGGCGTGCGCGCTCCGGCGCGTCCGGATCGCGACCGGCGCGGTGCTCCACCCGCTCGGGGCGTTCCTGCTCCACCGCGCCCTGCCGACGCTGCCGCTGCGCGTGCGCGCGGCCCAGGCGACGGCGTGGGAGCTGGCGCGCCGCCTCGACGCGCACGCGCTCGTCGAGCGCGTCCACTACCCCGGGCTTCCGGGCCTGGACCCGGACGGCCTGCTCGGGCGGCAGCTCCGCGGGCCCGGCGCGATCCTCTCGTTCGAGGTCGCCGGAGCCTTCGACGAGGCCGCCGCGGTGATGCGCGCGCTCCGGCTGGTGACCCCGGCAGTGAGCCTCGGCGCGACCGACACGCTGATCCAGCACCCCGCAGCGCTGACCCACCGCCTCGTCGACCCGGCCGCGCTGGCCGCGCACGGGGTCGGCCCGTCGCTGCTCCGTCTCGCGGTGGGGCTCGAGGACGTCGACGACCTCTGGGCCGACCTCGAGCGGGGGCTCGAGGCGTCCGCGTGCGCCGGGCGGCCCTCGCCGCGGGCGCGTCAGTCGCGGCGCACGTGGGCCGGCGCGACGTCGGCCGGCGTCGGGCAGCCGAGGAGGCAGAGCGCGCTCTCGACCTCGGCCCGCAGGAGGTCGAGCACCGAGCGCACGCCCTCCTCGCCCGCTGCGCCGAGGCCGTAGAGGACGGCACGGCCGGCGAGGACCGCGCGCGCGCCGAGCGCGAGCGCGGCGACCACGTCCGTGCCGCGGCGGACGCCTCCGTCGAGCAGCACCTCGCATCGGTCGCCGACGGCCTCGACCACCTCCGGGAGCGCGTCGAGCGAGGCCGGCACGCCGTCGAGCTGTCGCCCGCCGTGGTTCGAGACGACGACCCCGGCCGCGCCGTGCTCGTACGCGAGCACGGCGTCCTCGGCGGTGAGGATCCCCTTCACCACGAGCGGCAGCCGTGTCCGCGAGGTCAGCCACTCGAGGTCGTGCCAGGTCAGCGACTCGTCGACGACCGGGCCGAGCCCCGCGCCCGGGTCGAGGGGACGCTCGAGCCGCGGTGAGAGGTTGGGGAGGCGCAGGTCGGGCGGGAGGTCGAACGCCTCGCGGAGGTCGCGCTCGCGGCGGCCGGCGACGGGGAGGTCGACGGTGAGCACGAGCGCCGTGTAGCCGTTCGCCTCCGCCTCGGCGACGAGGTCGGCGGTGAACTCGCGGTCGCGCGACCAGTACAGCTGGAACCAGCGCGCCGCCTCGGGCGCCGCGGCGGCGAGCTCGGCCGGCCGGAGCGACGACAGGGTCGAGTGGCAGAAGATCGTCCCGGCCGCGGCGGCCCCGCGCGCGGTGGCGCCCTCGCCGTCGGGGTGCATCAGCCGGTGGTACGCCGTCGGCGCCACGAGGAGCGGCATCGACACGCCGTGCCCGAGGACCCGCGCCCGCGTCGACACGGCCGAGACGTCGACGAGCATGCGCGGCCGCAGCTTCACGCGGCGGAACGCCGCCACGTTGTCGCGCAGCGTGTGCTCGTCGCCCGCGCCGCCTGCGATGTAGCCGAAGACGCCTCGGCCGAGCCGCTCCTCGGCGAGGCGCTCCCAGTCGTGGACGTTCAGCGGCTCCATCGCGCGAAGTAGACACCACGACACGAGCACGTTGCATCGGCCGCGGCGGTGTGGCTTGATCCTCCCACGACCCAGGGGGACGAGCAGGAGGGGATGGGGATGAGGAACGCCGGCAGGACCTTGCGTGCGGCGGCGACGCTCGGCGCGCTCGGGGCGGTCGCGCTGCTTCCGGCTGCGGCGGCCGCGGATCCGGGCGTGCCCGCGGGCGCGCCGACGATCGAGGCGGTCTCGACGCTGCCGCAGTACGTGTCGGGCGGGGACGTCCTCGTCCGGGTCACGCTCCACGACGACGCGGCCGCGGCGAAGCACCTGCGCGTCGAGCGCGACGGCGCCGACGTCACGGGAGCGTTCCGGTCGATGCCTGACGGCTCGCTGCTCGGGCTCGTCGGTGGGATGACGCCCGGCCCGCACCGGATCGTCGCGCGTGCGAACGGCGCGGGCGTCGGGACGCCGACGGGGCGCTCGGCGACGCTCGACGTCGTCGACCACCCGCTCTCGGGGCCGCTCTTCTCGGGGCCACAGCAGCAGCCCTTCTTCTGCGAGACGGTCGCGGCCGGGCTCGGGCCGCCGCTCGACGTGGCCTGCTCGGCGCCGACGCAGGTGACCTACCGCTACCGGACGACGGCAGGCGCGTTCGCGCCGCTCGCCGATCCCGCCGCACGGCCCGCCGACCTCGCCCAGACGACGACGATCGACGGGCGGACGGTCGACTACGTCGTCCGGCTGGAGCGCGGGACGATCGACCGCGCCGTCTACGAGCTCGCGGTGCTGCACGACCCCGCCGCGCCGCCGAGCCCGTTCGGGGCCGAGCCCGGCTGGAACGAGCGCCTCGTCTACACGTTCGGCGGCGGCTGCAACGTCGGCTACCACCAGGGCGTGGGCTCGGGAGGCGTGCTCAACGACCTCCTGCTCTCGCGCGGCTACGCGGTCGCCTCGTCGAGCCTCAACGTCTACGACAACAACTGCAGCGAGGTGATCTCCGCCGAGGTCGCGCTGATGGTGAAGGAGCACTTCACCGAGACCTACGGCGTGCCGCGGTACACGATCGGCTGGGGCGGGTCCGGCGGCGCGATCCAGCAGCACCTGATCGCCAACAACTACCCCGGGATCCTCGACGGGATCCTGCCCGGCCTGTCGTTCCAGGACTCGATCACGCTCGGCACCGTCCCGGACTGCCGCCTGCTCGCGCGGTACTTCGCGAGCCCGGAGGGGATCGCGGCCGGGTGGACTCCGGCCCAGCGCGCGGCCGCGTCGGGCTTCGGGACGTTCAACTCGTGCCAGCTCTGGCACCTCGCGTTCGCCAGCCGGACGAACGCGCTCGAGGCGTGCCCGTCGGCGGTGCCCGTGTCGGCGCGGTACGACCCCGTCTCGAACCCGACCGGGATCCGCTGCACGAGCTTCGAGCAGATCGCGACGCAGCTCGGCCGCAACCCCGCGAACGGGTTCGCCTGGCGGCCGCTCGACAACGTCGGCATCCAGTACGGGCTGAACGCGCTCGAGGGCGGCGCGATCACGGCGGAGCAGTTCGTGTCGCTGAACGAGCACGCAGGCGGCTTCGACGTGATCGGCAACGTCGTGCCGCAGCGCGTCGCGGCGGATCCGGTCGGCATCGTCCGCTCGTACGAGACGGGGCGCGTGAACACCGGCGGGCTCGGGCTCGCGACGACCCCGATCATCGACCTCCGCACCTACACCGACCCGCTCGGCGACATCCACACCCGCTTCCACTCGTTCGTCGTGCGGCAGCGGCTCCTGGACGCGAACGGGACGGCGGCGAACCAGGCGATCCTCGTCGCCAACAATGCCGGCACGGGCGCGATGACGGTCGAGGCGCTGACGCGGATGGAGGAGTGGCTGGCCGCGATCCGGGCGGACACCGCGCCCGGCACGGCCGCCGAGAAGACGATCCGCAACCGGCCGGCGGGGCTCAGCGACGCCTGCTGGACGTCCCCGACGACCCGGATCGACGAGCCGTTCGGGATCGGCCTCGCCGGCGTCTGCGAAGGGCTCTTCCCCACGTGGGGCGACACGCGGACGGCCGCGGGCGGCGGCCTCGCCGGCGAGGTCTTCAAGTGCCGCCTGAAGCCGCTCGACCTCGCCGCGTATCCGGTGACGTTCACGGCCGGCCAGCAGGCGAGGTTGCAGGCGACGTTCCCGGACGGCGTCTGCGACTGGACGCAGCCGGGGGTCGACGAGCGGCCGCCGCTCGGAACCTGGCTCGACTACGGGACGTAGCGACGACGGTGGGCGGGCCGTCTCGCGCGGCCCGCCCCGCCTTCGGTCACGGACGACGGCCGAATCCGTGCCGAGAGCGTCCCGCGTCGACCGCACGTCCGGCCGGCGCCGTAGCCTGGACGCGATGGCGAGGCCGGCCCAGAAGTTCGCCTGCTCCGAATGCGGCTATACGGCCGGACGCTGGTTCGGCCGGTGTCCCGGCTGCGGCTCCTTCGGCACGCTCGTCGAGGAGGCTCCGCCGCAGGCGGGGGCGCAGGCCGGACGGCCGAAGCCGCTGCTCCGTCTCGTCGACGTCGCGGTCGAGGAGGCCGCGCGCATCCCGACGGGCGTCCCGGAGCTCGACCGCGTCCTCGGCGGCGGCCTCGTCCCCGCCAGCCTCGTCCTCGTGGGCGGAGAGCCCGGGGTCGGCAAGTCGACGCTGCTCCTCTCCGCCCTCGCGGCGATCTCGACGGAGCGGCGCGCGCTCCTCGTCACCGGCGAGGAGTCGGTTGCGCAGGTCAAGCTCCGGGCCGAGCGCCTCGGCGGGGCGGGACGAGTCGAGATCATGGCCGAGACGGAGCTGGAGACCGTCTGCGCCACGCTCGCCGAGGAGCGGCCCGACGTCTGCGTGATCGACTCCGTGCAGACGCTGTACTCGTCCGAGATCGGCAGCGCCCCCGGCTCGGTCGCGCAGGTGCGCGAGGCCGCCGCGCGGCTCCTGCGCGTCGCGAAGGAGAACGGTGTCGCGACGATCGTCGTCGGCCATGTGACGAAGGACGGCGCCGTCGCCGGGCCGCGCGTGCTCGAGCACCTCGTCGACTGCGTGCTGCAGTTCGAGGGCGACCGCTACCACGCGCACCGCGTCCTCCGCGCGGTCAAGAACCGGTTCGGCTCGACCAACGAGCTCGGCGTGTTCGAGATGACCGGTGCCGGCCTCGAGGGCGTGCCCGACCCGTCCGCGCTGTTCGGCCGCACCGAGGCGGGCGAGGTGGGCGCCGCCGTCGCGTGCGCACTCGAGGGGACGCGGCCGATCCTGCTCGAGATCCAGGCCCTCGTGGCGCCGACCGACCTGGCGATGCCGCGACGCGTCGGCACCGGCGTCGACCCGAAGCGCCTGGCGATGATCGTGGCCGTCCTCTCGCGTCACGCCGGCGTCGCGCTCGGGAGCGCGGACGTGTTCGTCAACGTCGCCGGGGGCGTCCGCATCGACGAGCCGGGCGCCGACCTCGCGACCGCGCTCGCGATCGCCTCCGCCGCCCGCGGGGCACCGGTCCGCGACGGCCTCGCCGCCTTCGGGGAGATCGGTCTCACCGGCCGGCTCCGCCCGGCGACCCAGTCGGAGCGGCGGCTCGAGGAGTGCGCGAAGCTCGGGCTCCGGTCGGCCCTGGCGCCCGCCGGCACGCCCGCCCGCGGCGCGTTGCGGCCGGTCGAGGCCGCGACGCTGCGGCACGCCCTGGCCGCCGCCCTCGACGCCGAACGTGCCGACTAGCAGGGAATTCCCGCAAAATCCCTGGAAACCGTCCCAATTTCTTAACGTTTCAGGTATACTCGGTTGCTGCCGCCGGCGGGGTCCCAACACCGCCGGCTTCTTGACGAGACGAGGCAGACCGGAAGGGGAGGCACGCTTGTACGACGTCGGCGACAAGGTCGTCTATCCGCACCACGGCGCGGGCACCGTCGTGAAGAAGGAGCAGCGGGAGGTCCTGGGGCAGAAGCGCGAGTACCTCACCATCCGCATCGAGCACAACGACATGACGGTCCAGGTCCCGAACGAGAACGCGGAGAAGGTCGGCCTCCGCAAGGTGATCGACGAGGACATGGTCACGGTCGTCCTCAAGGCGCTCACCGGCAGCGGCACGCAGATGCCGAAGAACTGGAACCGGCGCTTCAAGCACAACCGCGACAAGATGAAGACCGGCGACATCCTCGAGCTCGCAGAGGTCGTCCGGAACCTCTCGCTCCGCGACCACGAGAAGGGCCTCTCCACCGGCGAGAAGCAGATGTTCGTGAAGGCGAAGAAGATCCTCGCGTCCGAGCTGATGTACGCGAAGGGCATGGACGAGGAGGAGACCGCCAACTGGCTCGAGGACGTCCTCGCCGGCACGGGCAACGGCACGAAGAAGACGTCGAAGACGAAGGCCGCCGCGGCCACCGCGTAGCGTCGGTCGACGGTGTCGACGTGGGCGATCCTCGCCGCCGCGGGTAGCGGGGATCGTCTCGGCGCCGACCGGCCGAAGGCGTTCGTCGGGCTCGGCGAGCTGCCGCTCCTCGCGACGCCGCTGGGGCGGCTGGACGACTCCGACTGGATCGACGGCGTCGTCGTCGCCGCGCCGCCCGGGTGGGAGGAGCCGGCGATCCTCCTCGCGGAGGAGCTCGGTGCCGACAAGGCGGGCACGGTGGTGACGGGCGGCGCGACGCGCACCGGCTCGGTCCGGGCCGCGCTCGCCGAGGTGCCGGACGACGCCCTCGTCGTGCTCGTTCACGACGCCGCGCGTCCGCTCGTCCACGACGCGGTGATCGGGCGCGTGCTCGCGCCGCTCTCCGAGGGGTGGGACGGGGTCGTGCCGGCGCTGCCGGTCGCCGACACCCTCAAGCGCGTGGACGGGGAGCGCGTGGTCGAGACGCTCGCGCGCGACGGCCTCGTGGCCGTGCAGACGCCGCAGGCGTTCGTCGCGGACGCGCTCCGTCGCGCGCTCGCCGGGGGCAGCGAGGCGTCGGACTGCGCCGCGCTCGTCGAGGCGGCGGGCGGGCGCATCCGCTGGGTCGAGGGAGATCCGCGGCTGCTGAAGGTGACGACGACGGACGACCTGAAGCGCGTGGCCGCGTGGCTGTGAGGGCAGTCGTGTTCGACGTCGGCGAGACGCTCGTCGACGAGACGGCCATGTGGGAGCGCGCCGCGGACGCCGCCGGGGTGCCGCGCTTCACGCTGATGGGCATCCTGGGCGGCCTGGCGGCGCGTGGCGCGCACCACGGCGACGCCTGGGCGCTCCTCGGTGTCGAGCGGCCGGCCACGAGGTTCGAGCCGGCCGACTTCTACCCCGACGCGCTGCCGGCGATCGACCGCCTACGCTCGCTCGGGCTCCGCGTCGGGGCCGTCGGCAACACGCAGGCGCGGACGGAGGACGTCCTCCGGGAGCACGTCGACGTGCTCGGCTCGTCCGAGCGGTGGGGCGTGGCCAAGCCCGAGCCGGCGTTCTTCCGGCGGATCGTGGCGGAGACCGGGCTCGACCCCGGAGAGATCGCGTACGTCGGCGATCGCGTCGACAACGACGTCGAGCCGGCGCTCGCCGCGGGCATGGTCGCGGTCCACGTGCGGCGCGGGCCGTGGGGGCACCTGCACCAGCCGCCGCCCGCAGCCGTCCGGATCCGCTCGCTCGACGAGCTTCCCGAGGCGCTCGACCGTGGCTGACGGCGGGCGCGGCGAGTACCGGGTCGGGATCGGCGTCGACGCGCACGCGTTCGCGGACGGCGTCCCGCTCGTGCTCGGCGGCGTGCGTGTCCCCCACCCGCGCGGCCTCGCCGGCCACTCGGACGGCGACGTGATCGCGCACGCGCTCACGGACGCCGTGCTGGGCGCCGCCGGCCTCGCGGACATCGGCGCGATGTTCCCGTCCGGTGACCCGCAGTGGCGGGGCGCGTCGTCGCTCGACCTGCTCGGGATCGCGTGGAGGTCGGTGCGCGAGCTCGGCTGGGACCTCGTCAACGCGGACTGCGTGCTCGTGGGGGAGGAGCCGCGCCTGGCGCCGCACCGCCTGCAGATGCGCGAGGCGCTCGCCGGCGCGCTCGAGGTGGAGCCGGCGCTCGTCGCCGTCCGCGCGACGACGACGGACGGCCTCGGCTTCGCCGGACGCGGCGAGGGGCTGGCCGCGCAGGCGGTCGCGCTGCTACGCCGGTAGCGCTGCGACCGCGCCGTCGAGCACGAGGAGCCCGTCGCGCTCGAGCGCCCGGACCGCCTCGAGGTCGAGCTCGGCGAGTGGGCGCGGCCCCGCGGCGACGAGCCGCAGCGTCCGCGCGCGGCGCTGGCGGAACGAGCCCTCGAGCGGACCCTGCCGGCGCACGGGCTCGAAGCGCGACCCGCGGGACGGGCACTCCGCCGCGAGCGGGCAGGCGTGGCACCGGGGAACGCGTGCCAGGCACACGGTCGCGCCGAGGTCGAACAGCGCCTGGACCGCGCGCGGCGAGAACTCGCCGCCGGTGCGCTCGAGGATCCGCCGCACGTTCGTGTCGACCGGCAGCACGGGTTCGCCCCAGGCCTGGTTGCGCACCGCGTCGGCGGTGTAGGGCCCGACGCCCGGCAGCTCGGTGAGGTCGGCGGGCCAGCCGGAGGACGCGACGACGCTGGCGGCGCGGTGGAGGTTGAGCCCGCGCCGGTTGTAGCCGAGCCCCTGCCAGGCCCGGATCACGTCGCCGGGAGAGGCGGCCGCGAGCGCGTGCACGTCCGGCCAGCGCTGCATCCATTCCGTCCACCGCGGCACGACGCGTGCCACCTGCGTCTGCTGCAGCATCACCTCGCTGACGAGGATCGCGTACGGGTCGCGCGTGCGCCGCCACGGGAGGTCCCGGCCGTGCTCGCGGAACCACGCGAAGAGCGCCGTCTCCTGCGTGCTCACGGCGTCGACCGCCGCGGCGGCGATTCCGCCTGCGCCGTCCCGGCGAGCGCGTCGATGCGGGACGCCGCCCGCACCAGCGCGTCGCGGTCGAACAGGTACGGCGTCGCGTTCGGGATCGCGTGCGCCGGCGCGTCGAGGTCGTCCGAGCCGGCCGCCGCGTTGAGCGCGTAGCGGATCGGGATCTCGTGACACACGACCAGGACTGTCCGCTCCGGCCGCGCCGTCAGGAGCCGGAACGCCGACGCGTAGCGCCGCGCGGCGTCGTCGAGGCTCTCGCCGCCGGGGAAGGGCGTCTCGCGGTCCTCGTGCTCGCGCTTCCAGGCGCGGTAGTCGTCGATCGACGAGCCGTCGAGCTCCCCGACGTCGATGTCGTCGAGCAGCGGCTCGACCTCCGCCCGCACCGCTGCCGACACCGTGCGCGCCGCCAGCGCCAGCTCGGCGGTCTCGCGCGCGCGCGGGAAGCGCGTGTGCAGGACCAGCTCGAGCGGTACCTGCGCGAGCTGGACGCCGAGCTGCCGCGCCTGCCGGCGTCCCTCCTCGGTCAGCCCGGCCGGCACGGACGGGTCGCCGTTCACGCGCCGCTCGAGGTTGAGGACGGAGTGCGCGTGGCGGACGAGCACGTACAGCGGCACGCGCCGAGCCTAGTCGAGCGGGCCTTGCTCGAGCCTTCGGCATGGAGACGACGGCGACGGCGGCGACCGAGCGACATCCGTCACGAGACGCCTGGATAGAGTGGCCGCATGGCCGTCCGCGTCCGCTTCGCGCCCGCGCCGACGGGGTCGCTGCACCTCGGAAACGCGCTGAGCGCCGTCGCCAACCGCGCGTTCGGCGACTGGCTGCTGCTGCGCGTCGACGACACCGACGCCGCCCGCAACGTGCCCGGCGGGGAGGAGGCGATCGTCCGCGACCTCGAGTGGCTGGGCGTCCGCTGGGACGAGGGGCCCGTGCGCCAGAGCGAGCGGCAGCAGCGCTACCGGGATGCCGTCGCCCGACTCGGCGCCGACCGCTTCGACGGGGTCCAGCTGCTGCGCCCGGACGGCACCGCGACGTACCACCTCGCGACCGTCGTCGACGACGCCGACTTCGCGATCACGCACGTCGTCCGCGGCAACGACCACCGGCCGAACGAGCGGCTCCACCGCCGCCTCGCCGAGGCACTGGGCGCGACGCCGCCCGAGTACCTCCACCACGGCCTCCTCCTGGGGCCCGACGGGAAGAAGCTGTCGAAGCGGCACGGGGCGGCGACGGTGGAGGACCTCCGCGAGACGGGGCTCCCCGCGCAGGCCGTCCGCGCCTACCTCGACGAGCTGGACCTGCCGCGCCACGACGTCCACTTCGACGAGCGGCGGCTGCGGCGGCTCGCCGTCGACGCGATCGCGGCGATGACCGACGAGGATCTGACCGCGGCCGCGGGGGCGCCGCCCGAGCTGGCCCCGGCGCTTCGCGGGGCCCGCGACCTCCGCGAGGCGCGCGAGTTCGCCCGCGCGATCCTCGAGCCCGAGCCGGTCGAGCTGCCCGCGAGCGCCGCGCCGACGCTGGAGCGGTTCGTCGAGCTGCGCGCAGGTGCGAACGGCGGGCTCGACGCGGACGGGGCGAAGGCGATCGTCCGCGAGCTGAAGGCGGTCGGCGGCGACCTCCGCGCCCTGCGCCTCGCGCTCACGGGGCGCGACCGGGGGCCGGAGCTGTGGACGGTCGTGGCCGCGCTCCCCCGCGACGAGGCGCTGCGGAGGGCCGGTGCGGCTGCATAACACGCTCACGCGCGGGCCGGAGGAGTTGCCGCCGGCGCCGGGCCCCGTGCGGATGTACATGTGCGGACCGACCGTCTACGCGCGCGCCCACGTCGGCAACGCGCGGCCGTACGTGATCGCGATGTGGCTGCGGAGCTGGCTGCGCGAGCGCGGCTACGAGGTCGTGCTCGTCCACAACATCACCGACGTGAACGACAAGATCTACGAGGCGGCGCCGGGCGCGAGCGCGGAGCTCGCCGCCCGTGCGACCGAGTGGTACCTCGAGGACACCGACGACCTCGGGCTCGGCCGCCCCGACCACCTGCCGAAGGCGACCGAGCACATCCCCGAGATCGTCGAGTTCACGCGGCAGCTGATCGACGCCGGGCACGCCTATGCCGTCGACGGCGACGTCTACTTCCGCGTGGGGCGTTGGCCCGAGTACGGGCGGCTGTCCGGACAGCGGCCGGATCAGGTCGAGGAGCAGGAGCCGAACCCGCGCAAGGAGGACCCGCGCGACTTCGCGCTCTGGAAGGCGAACAAGCCGGGCGAGGACACGGCGTGGGACTCGCCGTGGGGTCGCGGCCGGCCGGGGTGGCACATCGAGTGCTCCGTGATGGCCGAGGTGTTGCTCGGGCCGGTGTTCGAGATCCACGGCGGCGGCCTCGACCTCGTCTTCCCGCACCACGAGAACGAGCTGGCGCAGTCGCGCGCGCTCGGGCACGCGTTCGCGCGGCTGTGGATGCACAACGGGATGCTGCGCTTCGTCGGCGAGAAGATGTCGAAGTCGCTCGGCAACGTGACCACGCTGCGCGACGCGATCGACGAGTGGGGCCGCGAGACGCTGCTGCTGTTCTTCCTCGGCGCACACTGGCGCAAGCCGGTCGACTTCTCGGAGGAGACCCTCGCGCAGGCCCGCGCGAGGGCCGACGGCTTCCGCGAGGTGTTCCGGAACCCGTCGCAGCCCGCGCCGGAGGGCGCCTGGGAGCGCTTCGGGGCGGCGCTCGACGACGACTTCGACACCCCCGCCGCGCTCGCCGTGATGCACGAGTGGCGCGACCACGAGCTGCTCCGGCGCGCGCTCGGCGTGTTCGGCCTGGACTCGCTCGCCGAGGAGGAGGCGGCGCCGCCCGAGGTGGTCGCGCTCGCCGAGGCGCGCGAGTCGGCGCGGGCGGCGCGCGACTTCGGGGAGGCCGACCGGCTCCGGGGCGAGATCGCCGCGGTGGGCTGGGAGGTCCGCGACGAGCCCGGCGGCTTCCGGCTCGTCCGCGCCGCGTGACGCGCGACCAGGTCTACGGTCGCCGCGCCGTGCGGGAGCTCCTACGCGGCCGCCGCGAGGCGCTCGAGCTGTGGGCGACCGAGCGGGCGGCCGCGGCGGAGCCGTGGCTGCGCGAGGAGGCGGCCGTCCGGGTGCAGGTGAAGCCGGAGCGCGAGCTGACGGACGCGGCCGGCACACGGGACCACCAGGGGGTGCTCGCGTGGGCCGAGCCGTACCGGTACGCGGACGGGTGGGAGCTCGCGGCCGGCGAGCGGCCGCTGCTCGTCTGCCTCGACCAGGTGTCGGACCCGCGCAACCTCGGCGCGGTCGCCCGCAGCGCGGAGGGCGCCGGCGCGACCGGCATCGTCGTCCCCGCGCACGGCTCGGCCACCGTCACGCCCGCGGTCTGCCGCTCGTCGGCGGGCGCGGTGGAGCACCTGTCCGTCGCCGTGGTGACGAACCTGGCCCGCTACCTCGGCGAGGTGAAGCGCGACGACCTCTGGGTGCACGCCGCCGAGGCCGGGGCGGGGTCGACCCCGATGTGGGACGCCGACCTCTCCGGCGGCGTCGCGCTCGTGCTCGGCGCCGAGGGCAAGGGGCTGCGGCCGCTCGTGCGCCGCGCCTGCGACGCGGCCGTGTCGATCCCGCTGCGGGGCCGCGTCGAGTCCCTGAACGTCAGCGTCGCGGCCGCGCTGCTGCTGTACGAGGCGAGACGCCAGCGGGGCGATGGCTGAGCCGACCCTGTACCTGTTCGACGGCTGGAACCTGCTCAACGCGGGCGGCTACCGTGACCCGGCCGAGCTGCGCGACGCGCTCGCGAGCTTCGTCGCCCTCCGCGGCGCGCGCGGTGTGCTCGTCCTCGACGGCACCGGCCGTGACGAGACGCTCGGGCCGCTCGAGGTGCGCTGGGCGCCGGACGCCGACACGCTGCTCGAGCGGCTCGCGGCCGAGTCGCGAGATCGCGAGTCGGTCTGCCTCGTCTCGTCCGACGCCGCGATCCGCGGCACGAGCGGGCAGGAGGTGCGGACGATGAGCTCGCGCGTGTTCCTCGGCGACCTCGAGGCGGCGGTGCACCGGGAAGAGCACCGCGGCGGGCTCGGCGACCGTCTCGACCCCGAGACGCGCGCGCGCCTCGAGCGGCTTCGCCGCGGCCAGTAGCGCCCGTCGGCGTCGGCGTCACGGCGGGCCGAACATGCGTTCGTATTACGTTGGGTCCCGCGCAAGTGGACTTGTAACCTCTTGGATTCCTTGCTAGCTTGCTCTCAACTTCAGGGTGAGACTTGAGCGGTCGCCGGTTCGCGACCCGTACCGGAATCGCCAGCAATCACGGGAGAAAACGAGATGAGCGCACGCCCGGCCACCGCCCTCCAGTCGGCCCAGAAGGCTCAACGCGAGCTTGAGGATCTACAGCTGGTGCTTCGCGCTCGCAACGGCAACGGCGTCGCGATGGACGCGCTGATGCGCCGCTACACCGGCTTCGTCCGGCTCAAGGCCAGCTCGTACTTCCTGGCCGGCGGCGACGGCGACGACCTGATCCAGGAGGGGCTGATCGGCCTCTACAAGGCCGTGCGCGACTTCCGCCCCGACAAGGAGACGTCCTTCCGCAGCTTCGCCGAGCTGTGCGTCACCCGTCAGATCATCACCGCGATCAAGACGGCGACCAGGTTCAAGCACGCGCCGCTGAACACGTACGTGTCGTTCAGCCACACCCCCGCGGGACAGGACGGCGACGGCGAGTGCACGCTGGGCGATGCACTGCCCGGGCCGGCCGTGGACGAGCCGCCCGTGGTGGTGATCTCGTCGGAGGAGCTGCAGTCGCTCGTGTTCACGCTCGGCGCCGGGCTGTCGCGGCTCGAGTCGGACGCGCTCCGCCTGTATCTCGAGGGGCGCTCGTACGAGGAGATGGCCGACGAGCTCGGCTGCGACTGCAAGACGATCGACAACGCGCTGCAGCGGGTGAAGCGGAAGATCATCCAGCACCAGCGCTCGCGCGAGGTGCCCGCCTAGGACGCGACCGGGGCGCGGTATCGCGGCGGCGCGCGGCGGTACCATCGACCCGCGCCGGAGTAGCTCAGCTGGTAGAGCGACGACCTTGTAAGTCGTGGGCCGCGGGTTCGAGTCCCGCCTCCGGCTTGTCGCGCGCGACGCAATCAGCGACGACCCTGATGCGTCCGCCCTCGCGCGCCGCGACGGTCGAGGCGGAAGGAGGGTCATGATCGGCATCGGCATGGTCCGCCGCGCCATCGGGCAGCGGCGTCCGCACGTCGAGATCGAGAACGAGGAGCAGCGGGAGCTGCTCGAGGGCCGCGTGGACGACTACAAGGAGGACGTGTACGTCGCCGAGGGCGACGGCGAGGTCTTCCCGAGCCTGCCCGTGACGACGCCCAAGGAGCTCTACGGGGAGTTCGAGGCCGACTCGGAGGCGCCGGTCGACGTCGCCCGCTGAGGGCGCGGCGACGCAACAGACGCATAACCGGAGTGGCGACTCCGGTTTGGTGGCGTCATCCTCGACGGGCTCCGCGCCGATCGCGCCACGTCGCTGCTCGCGCCGACTCCGACGCCCGAGCAGCTCCTCGCCTCCTGCCGGCCGAGACCGACGTAGCCGACGACGCGCCTGCGCGCCGTCAGCGGTGACGCTGCGAGCGCATCCGCGCGCGCCGCGGCGGCGGCAGCTCGAGCACGGTGACGCGGACGGCGACGCTGTCCTCGCCGTCGGGCTCCAGCTCGAACGAGACGGGTGTCCCGGCACAGCGACCGACCGGCGGCCGCCCCGGCTCGAACCCGCTCGCGAGGACCGGGACGCGGACGCCGTCCTCGACCTCGATCAGCCCTCGCCCCTTCTCCTCGTTGAACCAGAGCAGCTCCCCGCGCATGGCAATGCCTTTCGTTTGCGGGGCGGCCGAGTGCTCGCTCCGATGAGTCGAGGCTAGCACCGGAGCGGGCGGCGGCCGCAGGCACGGCGAGGCCCCGGCGGCCCGGGGCCTCGCACGCTCTCTCGGGGAGAGACCTAGGCTGCGACCGGCAGCGCCGGCGCGTCGGGGGCCCGCTCGTGCTCGAGCTGCGGCAGCCACTCGAGCCAGCGCGGCAGGTACCAGTTCCAGTCGCCAAGCAGCTTCATCGCCGCGGGGAGCAACACCGCGCGGACGATCGTCGCGTCGATGAGGACGGCGACCGCGAGCCCGACGCCGAACTGCTTGAGCATGATGATCGAGAGCGTCCCGAAGATCGAGAACACGAAGACCATCACGATCGCGGCGCTCGTCACGACGCCGGCCGTCGACTTGATGCCGTGGGCGACCGCGTCCTCGGTCCGCATCCCGCGGTCGTACGCCTCCCGCACGCGGCTCAGGATGAACACGTGGTAGTCCATCGAGAGCCCGAACAGGATCACGAACATGAAGACCGGGAGGAACGCCATCACGCCGCCGGTGTAGTCGAAGCCGAGCAGGTCCTTCCCCCAGCCGTGCTGGAAGACGAGGGTGAGGACGCCGAACGCGGCCGCGACGGACAGCAGGTTGAGCACGACGGCCTTCGCCGCGATCACGACCGAGCGGAACGACACGAGCAGCAGGCCGAACGCGAACACGAGCACGAACGCGAAGACCCACGGCGCGGACGAACGCATCTGCTCGTTCCAGTCGATCGACTGCGCCGTGCCGCCGGTGACGGCCACCTCGACGTCGTCGAGCGAGCCGACGGTCGCGGGGAGGATCTCGTCGCGGAGGGTGGCGACGGCGCCGTTCGAGACGTCGTCCGAGCCCTTGCCGGCGAGCGGGATGTCGACCACCGTGGCGTCGCCGCTGTGGCTGACGGACACGTCGATCGGCTCGTACATGACGCCCGACGCGACGGCCTTCCGCTTCAGATCGGCGATCGCGGCCTGCGTCTCCGGCGAGGTCACGTTCCCCTTCAAGACCACCCGTGCGGGGTTCGCCTCGCCCGGGAACGCCGACTGGATCCGGTTGTAGATCTGGACGGCGTTCAGGTCCTGCGGCAGCGCCTCGGGGCCGGGCGTCACGGTCTTCATGCCGATCGCCGGGGCGGCGAGCGCGAGCAGCACGGCAGTCGCCGCGATCGCGGAGACGAGCGGGCGCCGGAGCACGCGCTCGAGGATCCACGACCAGGCCCCGCCCTCGGCGCCGTTGCGGCGGAGCCGGTGCAGGAACGGGATGCGGCCCTTGTCGACCCTGTCGCCGAGCTTCGAGAGCAGCGCCGGCAGCACGGTCAGGGAGCCGAGCACGGCGATCGCGACCACGAGGATCGTGCCCAGCGCGAACGACGAGAACGTCGGGTCGCCGGTGAGGAACATGCCGGCCATCGAGACCATCACGGTGATGCCGGAGATGAGGACGGAGCGTCCCGAGGTGGCGGCGGCGGCCTCGAGCGCAGCTGCCTCGCTGCGGCCGGCGGCGCGCTCCTCGCGCTCCCGCTTGATGTAGAACATCGCGTAGTCGACGCCGACGGCGAGGCCGATCAGCAGGATGACGGCGAAGATGTTCTCGTCGACCGGCATCAGCTGGCTCGGCAGGGCGAGCAGGCCCATCGTCGCGAACACGGCCGAGAGCGCGAGCAGCAGCGGAAGCCCCGCGGCCACGATCGCGCCGAAGGCGAGCACGAGGATCGCGAGCGTGACCGGCAGCGAGAGCTCCCCGGCCTTCGCGAGGTCCTTGTTGAACACCTCGTTCAGCTCGCGGTTCGAGCTCCCGTCGCCGAACTCGCCGACGAAGACCTGCGGGTGCGCCGCGGCGGCCGCCGCGACCGCCGCCTCGACGGGCTCGACGATGTTCTCGGCGTCCTTGCGCTCGCCGGTGAGCTCGAAGTGGACGATCGCCGAACGGCCGTCACGCGAGACCATCTGCGCGTGGTCGGGGTCGAGCGGCGACTCGACGTTGCGGACGACGGGGAGCTTCGAGATCCGGGCGACGACGTCGTCGATCGTCGCGCGGAACTCGGCGTCCTTCGTCGTGAGCGTCTTGCTCTGGACGAGCACCTCCTCGGCCGGCGCCTGCGGGAACTCGTCGCGGAGGATCTGCTCCGCGCGGCCGGACTCGCCGGGGATCGTGCTGTCGGGATCGATGTTCTTCGTGCCGACGGCGGCGCCGATGACGAACGCCGCGATCACGAACGCGAGCCAGCCGAAGATCGCGATCTTGCGGTGGCTCGCGCTCCAGCGGCCCATCCGGGCCGCGATGTTGTTCGAGCGCTTCATGGGGGACATGAGGATCGGATCTCCTTCTGGTTCGAGGTGATCCGAGCTTCGCCGACGCGGCGCCGCCGCAACAGGCGGCGGGCAGGCGTCTGCGGGTGTGGGTTTCCCTAGCCCCGGAGGTAGGTCAGCACCGCCAGCACCCGGCGGTGATCCTCCGACGAGGCGGGGAGGCGGAGCTTCTGGAAGATGCTCGTCACGTGCTTCTCGACGGCGCGGGGCGTGATGAACAGGCGCTCCGAGATCGCCTGGTTCGAGCGACCCTCGGCCATCAGCTCGAGCACCTCGCGCTCGCGGGGCGAGAGGCCCTCGAGCGGATCCTCGCGCCGACGGCGGCCGACGAGCTGGCTCACGACCGTCGGGTCGAGCGCGGAGCCGCCCTCGCCGACGCGCCGCACCGCGGAAGCGAACTCGTCGACGTCCGAGACCCGGTCCTTCAGCAGGTAGCCGACGCCCTCGGCCGACTCCGACAGCAGCTCCATCGCGTACGCCGGCTCGACGTACTGCGACAGCACGAGCACGCCGGTGGCCGGGAACCGCTCGCGGATCTCCTTCGCCGCCCGCAGCCCCTCGTCGGTGTGCGTGGGCGGCATCCGGATGTCGACGATCGCCACGTCCGGCTTGTGCATGGCGACGTGGCGGAGCACGTCCTCGCGCGTGCCCGACTGCGCCGCGACCTCGAATCCCGACTCCTCGAGCAGCCGGACGATCCCCTCCCGCAGGAGGACGGAGTCGTCGGCGATCACGATCTTCATCCGCGCCTCGGCGGGGACGGCGTCGCGGAGCCGGGGATGGTCGGCGTCGCCGAGCTGGAACAGGCGCTCCGGCTGCGGGAGGTCGCGCAGGCGGAAGGTGCCGAGCTCGCGGAGCGGCGCATCTGAGAGGAGGTTAACCGTCGGCTCGGAGAGGAGCACCTGCCCGCCGTGCCCGGCGGCCGCGATCCGGTGGGCGCGGTGCACCTCGACGCCCACGTACCCGTCCTGTGCGACCATCGGGACGCCGGTGTGGAGGCCGACCCGGATGCGGACGCTCGTCTCGCCCGGCCAGTCCTCGCCGGCGACCCGCCGCTGGGCCTCGCGGGCGGCGCGCAGCGCGGCGTCCGGTGCGGCGAACGCGGCGAAGATCTCGTCGCCGTGCGCGTCCACGACGGTGCCGCCCTCGTCGGCGATCGCGTCCCGGAGCACCACCCTGATCCGGGCGAGCACCTCGCCCCACTGGGCTCCGAGCAGGTGCGCGAGGCGCGTCGAGCCCTCGACGTCCGCGCAGAGGAAGGTCACGGCACCGTTCGGAAGCTCGGTCACGCCGCAACCGTATCGGCGCGGCCGCTAGAGCGGGATGTCGGCGCGGACGACCGTCCCGGAGCCGGGAGGGCTCCGGACGGTGAGCGTCCCGTCGAGCGCCGAGACGCGGTCGGCGAGACCGCGGAGGCCCGAGCCCGCCCCCGCCTCGGCTCCGCCCACGCCGTCGTCCCTCACCTCGACGACCACGCGCCCGTCGTCGCGCGCGACGCGCACCGTCGCCTCGTTCGCCTGGGCGTACTTCGCGACGTTCGCGAGCGCCTCCGAGACGACGAAGTAGGCGGCCGCCTCGACGGGCTCGGGGAGCCGTTCGGGCGGCGCCTCGACGCTCACGGGCAGCGGCGCCCGCGCGGCGAGCGTCTCGAGCGCCGGGCCGAGACCGCGCTCGGTGAGGACGGCGGGGTGGATCCCGCGCGCGAGCTCGCGGAGCTCCTCGAGCGCCCGCGCCAGCTCGTCGCGGGCGGCGACGAGGACGTCCTCGGCGCCCTGCGGGTCCTTCGCGAGCTTCGCCTGCGCGAGGCGCAGCGCGAGCGACAGCGACACGAGCCGCTGCTGCGCGCCGTCGTGGAGGTTCCGCTCCAGGCGGCGCCGCGCGTCGTCGGCGGCGTGCACGATGCGCGCGCGGGAGGCGGCGAGCTCCTTCTGCTGGCGCTGCAGGTGGGTGATGTCCTGGGCCGCGAGGAGGAAGCGCGGCAGCCCCTCGTCGTCCGGCAGCGGCGTCGCGCTCCAGGCGACGACGAGCTCCTCGCCGACCGCCGTGCGCCAGCGCCCCTCCCGCTCGTCCGAGCCGGGGTGTCTCGCGAACTCGCGGAAGGCCCGGCGGGTCGCCTCGCGCTCCTCCTTCGCGACGAAGATGTCCCAGAAGGGGCGGCCGGCGACGCGGGCGTCGCCGTCGACGTAGCCCATCAGCTCCACGCCGCGGCGGTTGACGCGCAGGATCCCGCCGCGGCCGTCGACGAGGATGAGGATGCTCGGGGCGCCGTTGACGATCCGGTCGGTGAGGTCGCGCTCGCGCTCGAGCTCGCCGAGCCGTTCCTCGAGCTGCCGGTGGAGCGCGAGCAGCTCGTCGTCCTGCCGGCGCCGCTCGGTGAAGTCGCGGACGATCAGCAGGAACTCGTCGTCGTCCACGCGCGCGACCCGGCCCTCGAAGCTCCGCCTGACGCCGCCGAGCACGAGGTCGTACTCGATCGGCTCCGGCCGCCCGCCCTCGAGCGCCCGCTCGCCGCACGTCATGATCTGCGTCGCCACGTCCGCCGGAAGCACCTCGACGACCTTCCGCCCCATGAACTCCTCCGGCGGGAGGATCAGCAGCGACGGGTCGTCCGCCTTGTAGCCGCGGTACACGCCCTCGCGGTCGATGCGGAACATCAGGTCGGGGATCGCGTCGAGCAGCGCGCGGGTGCGCGCCTCGCTCCGCTCGAGCGCCTCCTCGCGGCGGCGCCGCTGCGAGAAGTCGCGGACGATGAGGATGAACTCGTCCGCGCCGCTCGCGACGACGCGGCCCTCGTACGTCCGCCCGTCCCCGTCGAAGTCGAGCTCGTACTCGACCGTCTGGGGCTCGCCCGTGGCGAGCGCGCGGCGCCCTGCTCGCATGATCACGTCGGCGACGGCCTCGGGCAGCCGGTCGTGGACGCCCCGCCCGACCACCTCGGCCGTGTACAGGTCACGCAGCGTCTCGGCCTTGTAGTCGAGGTAGGTGCCGTCGCGGGCGATCCGGAACATCAGGTCGGGGATCGCGTCCAGCAGCGCGCGCGTGCGCGTCTCGCTGCGGTGCAGCTCCTCGTACCGCTTCTCGTTCTCGATCGTCATCCCGGCGGCGGCGGCGACCGCGTCGAGCAACCCGCGGTTCTCGAGCAGCTGGACGTCGTGGATCATCGTCGCGACCGGCTTGCCGTGCCGCTCGACCGTCGTCGCCCAGCGCGTGTCCCCCGGCTCCGGCGTGGGGTGGGGATGGCCGAGCCGATCGAGGAAGCGGCCCTGCTCCTCGTCCCAGTGCACGAGCGCCAGCGTCGGGTCGCGCAGCACGCGGCGCAACGCGTCCTCGAGCCCCGCCGGCTCCTTCCCCTCGCCCAGCTCGAGCACGAGCTGGCTCACGGCCGCGCGCGAGAGCCGCCGCTCGAGCACGCCGTAGAGGAAGGCGAGCGGAACGAGCAGGAACGCGACGACCGTCGTCCACCCGAGCACGTTCAGCAGCCGGTCGGACAGCCAGCCGAGCGCGAACGCCGCGGTCAGGAGCGCCACGGTCAGGCCCGAGCTGAGGTACACGGGCGCGAGCGCGCGCCGCTGGGCCGGCGTGGCCGCGCGGAAGCGGCGCACGAGCAGGACACCCGTCGCGGTCGTCACGACGACTGCGAGGCCCTGCACGACCGCGAGCACCACCCGAGCCGCCGTCTCGCGGTCCACGACCTGGAGCTCGTTCGCGGGGCAGGCCGCGTCGCCGCCGCAGCCGAGGGCGTCGGGGTCGGCGAACAGGAGGAACGTGACCTGGCCCACGGTCGCGAGGACGAACGCGGCGGCGACGAGCACGGTCGACGTCCGCCCTTCGAGCCGGCCGGACGGGTACGCGAGCACGAGCAGCAGGAAGAAGGCGTACGGCAGCGAGCTGAGCGCGACGCCGAGCGTGAACAGCGTCGAGTCGTTCGCCTGCGAGAGCGCGCCGAGGAACCACGTGAAGCCGACCAGCGTCATCAGCTTCCCGGTGCGGTTGGCGGGGCGGCGCGACCAGGCGATCAGCCCGGTGGCGACGAAGGCCAGGCCGACGGACCCCGCCAGCACGCTCGTCACGAGCGGATTCGCCTCGTGCTCGCTCGTCGCCACCAGCACCAGCGAGCCGGCGCCGAGCACCAGCGCGAACGTCCAGAGCGAGACAGCCGTGCGGATCGTCACGGTGCGGAAGGTAGCCCGCGTCGCGACGCCGATGTCGCTGGCGTCATGCCAGCAGGTCGGCGAGGACGGGCCCGCACAGCTCCGCCTTCGCGATGAACCCCGCGGCGCCCGACTCCTCGATCTTCGAGCCGTAGTCGGCGCGGTCGCGGCTCGAGACGAGCACGACGCGCGGCCCCGCGTTCACGCTCAGCCTCGACGCGACCTCGAACCCGTCGAGGTCCGGAAGCTGGACGTCGAGCAGCACCACGTCCGGGCTGAGCTCCGCGACCTGGTCGAGCGCCGAGCCCCCGTCCTCCGCCTCGCCGACGACGTCGAACCCCTCCGCCTCCAGCAGCTCCCGCGCGCTCGCCCGGAAGCTCGGATGGTCGTCGACGATCAAGACACGTGTGGTCACAAACGCATCGTCGCCCGCTGCGCGGCCCGAGCGTATACGGGTAGCCGCACCTTTCGAGAGCGACCGGCCCGCTCAGACGGGGACGGCGTCCCGCCCGCGGCCGTTGCCGCGCGCCTGCAGCGCCTGCACCGCCTTGACCGCGAGCCACAGCTCCATCCGCTCCGACGGCGTGTCGGGATGGCGTCCGGTCTGCTCCTGGAGCCGCTCCATCCGGTACCGCAGCGTGTGCCGGTGGACGCCGAGCTTGTCCGCGGCCTCGCTCCAGCGGCAGCCGGAGTCGAGCAGCGTCCGCAGCGACTCGACGAGGGGCCCCGAGCGCGCGACCGGTCCGAGCACCCGGTCGACGAACGCCTCGAGGTTCGCGTCGGGCAGACCGAGGAGGAGCTCGAGCGAGCCGAGGTCGTGGTAGGAGGCGATCGGGCCCGCGCCGGCGTCGATCGCCGCGCGCGCCTCGAGCAGGCTGCGGCCGAGCCCTCGACCCGTCTCCGGGCGGCCGACGCCGACCCGCGCCGTCGGCTCCGAGGCGACGACCGCCTCGGCCATCGCCAGCACCTCCTCCTCGCCCTCGGCCTCGAGCAGGAACGCGGCGCGGTCGCGTCGCGCGGCGGAGAGGTACGAGGCCGCGTGGGCGTCGAGCTCCCGCGCGACGGCGGCACGCAGCCGCTCGCTCGAGCCCTCGGCGCCCGGCACCGCGAGCAGCGCCGCGTACCGCCGACTCGGGTCGAGCCCGAAGGCGGAGATGCGTCGCGCCACGTCACGCTCGTCCAGGCGGTCGTGCTCGAGGTCCTCGAGCAGGTCGCCCGCGAGGCGGAGCTCCGCCGCCGACACGGCGCGCCGTCGCGAGAGCTCGAACGCGAGCGCCGTCCGGCCGTGGTTGAGCACGAGCCGGTCGTACTCGCCGAGCGGGACGCGGTCCCGCGCCACCTTCAGCACCGCGGCCTCGCCGTGGGCGACCACGGGGAGCTCGAGCGCTCCGTCGAACGAGAGGCGGCGGCCCGCGTGACGCTCGCCGACGACGCGGCCGCTCTCGTCGACGAGCGCGAGCGAGCAGCGCAGCCGCTCGCACAGGATCGCGAGCAGCGCCTGGACGCCGCGGCCGTCGAGCACCGCCTGCGCGAGCCGCTCCTGCACCTCGAGCGCCTGGTTGACCCGGTCGAGCTCCTCGTTCGCGAGGTACGTGAAGGCCGCCTTCGTGAGCGCGATGAACGGCGTGTCGTAGGGGACGGCGATCACGGGGAAGCCGCGCCGGTTCGCCTCTTCCACCACCGGCACGGGCACGTCGGCGAAGCCGAAGCCGAGGCCGAAGCAGAGTCCCGCGAGGCCGTGGTCCGCCAGCCGCTTGACGTACGCGCGCTGGCTCGAGCCGAGGTCGCCGACGCCGAGGCCGGTGGTCAGCAGGAGCTCGCCGCCCTCCAGCCACGCGGTGGGGTCGGAGAGCTCCGAGACGTGCAGCCAGCGGATCTCGTTGCCGAGCCCCTCGGAGCCGGCCGCGACCGAGAGCGACAGGCCCGGCAGGCCGGCGATGTCGCGGACGGTCAGCACGTCACGAGGCGCAGGTCCGGCGCGGGTTCGACACCGCGGCCAACGCTAGCCCGGCCGCTGTCCGACCGCAAGCGGGCTCCACCGCACGGATCTTCGCCACCGCGTCCAAATCGACTGCGCCCTTTTGACCCCAGCGGCCGTTGAGCCGTCCGCCCCGGCCGGGCGAGAATCGCCGGGATGTCCCTCCGGGAGCAGACCGCGGCTGCACGCGTCCTGGACGCGCGCGCCCGGTGGGTCGCGCGCGGCGTCTCGACCCCGCGGCTCGTGGTCGACCGGGCCCACGGGGCGACGATCGTGGACGTGGACGGCCGCGAGTACGTCGACTTCGCCGGCGGGATCGGCTGTCAGAACACGGGGCACGGGTTCGAGCCGGTCGCGGCCGCGATCCACGAGCAGGTCGACCGCTACCTGCACCAGTGCTTCATGGTCGGCGTCTACGAGCCGTACGTCGAGGTCTGTCGCCGGCTCGCCGAGCTGTCGCCGTGCGCCGGCGAGGAGCAGAAGAGCCTGCTCGTCAACTCGGGCGCGGAGGCGGTCGAGAACGCGGTCAAGATCGCCCGCGCCGCGACCGGCCGGCCCGCCGTGGTCGTGTTCGAGAACGCGTTCCACGGGCGGACGCTGCTGACGATGACGATGACGCACAAGCTGCTCTACCGGCGCGGCTTCGGCCCGTACGCGCCCGAGGTCTACCGCGTGCCGGCGCCGTACCCGTACCGCGGCGTCACGTCCGACGACTCGATCGCGGCGCTCGAGCGCCTGTTCGTGGCCGAGGTCGACCCGCGCTCGGTCGCGTGCGTCGTGCTCGAGCCGGTGCAGGGCGAGGGCGGCTTCGTCGTGATGCCGCCGGACTTCCCGGGGCGCCTGGCCGAGCTCTGCGCGAGCCACGGGATCCTGTACGTCGACGACGAGGTGCAGACGGGCGTCGGCCGCACCGGGCCCGTCTGGGCGATCGAGCACTACGCCGGTGCGGACGGGCGGCGGGTCGAGCCGGACCTGCTCGTCTCGGGCAAGTCCCTCGGCGGGGGACTCCCGCTCGCCGCCGTCACGGGCCGGGCCGAGCTCATGGATGCGCCCGGCCCCGGCGGCCTCGGGGGCACCTTCGGCGGCAACCCCGTCTCCTGCGCGGCCGCCCTCGCCGTGCTCGACGCGGTCGCCACCGAGGAGTTCCGCGCCCGGGCCGACGAGATCGGCGGCCGCATCCGCGCGAGGCTCGACGAGATCGCGGCGCGCCATCCGGCCGTCGGCGAGGTCCGCGGCCTCGGCCCGATGCTCGCGCTCGAGCTCGTCGAGGACCCGCAGACGCGTGCGCCGGCGCCGGCGCTCGCCGTGGCCGCGGTGTCGGGCGCCTTCGACCGCGGGCTCGTGCTCCTCGGGTGCGGGCTGTACGGCAACGTGATCCGCATCCTCGTCCCGCTCGTCGTGACCGACGACGAGCTCGAGCGCGGCCTCGACATCCTCGACGAGTCCCTTGCTGCAGGTGCGTGACCGGACCGGAGGCGCGGACGCGGACGCGTCTGCGCCCGAGGGCTTCGCGGTCCGCGCCCGCGGCGTCGTGAAGCGCTTCGGCGACGTCACCGCGGTGGACGGCGTCGACCTCGACATCCGCGACGGGGAGTTCTTTTCGCTCCTCGGCCCGTCGGGCTCCGGCAAGACGACGATGCTGCGGCTGATCGCGGGCTTCGAGTTGCCCGACGAGGGGCGCGTCGAGCTGGGCGGCCGCGACGTCACCCGCGTGCCGCCGTTCGACCGCGACGTCAACACCGTGTTCCAGGACTACGCGCTCTTCCCGCACATGTCCGTCGCCCAGAACGTCGAGTACGGGCTGCGGATCCGGAAGGTCCCGCGCCGCGACCGGCGCGAGCGCGTGGCGGAGGCGCTCGAGATGGTGCGGCTCGAGGGGTACGGCGACCGCCGGCCGAGCCAGCTCTCGGGCGGCCAGCGCCAGCGCGTCGCCCTCGCGCGCGCGATCGTGAACCGCCCGGAGGTGCTGCTCCTCGACGAGCCGCTCGGCGCGCTCGACCTGAAGCTCCGGCAGGAGATGGAGGTGGAGCTGAAGCGGATCCAGCAGGAGGTCGGGATCACCTTCGTCTACGTCACGCACGACCAGGAGGAGGCGCTGACGATGAGCGACCGCCTGGCCGTCTTCAACGGCGGCCGGATCGAGCAGCTCGGCGAGCCGGCCGAGGTCTACGAGCGCCCTGCGACCGAGTTCGTCGCCGGCTTCGTCGGCACCTCGAACGTGCTCGAGCGCGACGGACGGCGGATCGCGATCAGGCCCGAGAAGATCCGGATCCTCGACGCGGGCGAGGAGCACGAGCGCGGGACCCGCGCGGAGCCCGGACGGATCCGCGACGTGGTCTACGTCGGCGTGCTCACGCGGTACGTCGTCGAGCTGGACGCCGGCGGCACGCTCGCCGTCGTCCGTCAGAATCTGGAGCGCTCCTCTGCGGAGGCGCTCGAGGAGCGGGGCCGCGCGGTCCTGCTCGAGTGGAGGCCGGAGCACACCATCCCCATCGATCGGGGACCCGACAAGGAGGAGAGAGAATGAGCCAGACGCGCAGGCGCTGGCGTGGCTGGGCCGTGCTGGCGTTGCTCGTCGCGTCGCTGTCGCTCGTCGCCGCGGGCTGCGGCGGCGACGACGAGGAGGAGGGGGCGGGGACGACCGGTGCGGGCGGGACCACCGCCGGCACCGTCGAGGGGATGCCGAGCGAGCTCGGAGCGGGCGAGGGCGAGGTGAACCTGATCGCCTGGGCCGGCTACGTCGAGGACGGCTCGACCGACAAGAGCGCCGACTGGGTGACGCCGTTCGAGCAGGAGACGGGCTGCCAGGTGAACGTCAAGATCGGCAGCAGCTCCGACGAGATGGTGACCCTGATGCGGACCGGGGAGTACGACGCCGTCTCCGCCTCCGGTGACGCCACGCTGCGTCTGATCGCCGCGGGCGACGTCGTCCCGGTCAACACCGACCTGATCCCGAACTACGCCGACGTCTTCGAGGGCCTGAAGAACCAGCCGCACAACTCCGTGGACGGCCAGATGTACGGCGTCCCGCACGGGCGCGGCGCGAACCTGCTGATGTGGCGCACCGACACGGTCAAGCCGGCCCCGACGAGCTGGGGCGTCGTCTTCGACGCGAGCTCGCCGTACAAGGGGAAGGTGACCGCATACGACTCGCCGATCTACATCGCCGACGCGGGGCTGTACCTGATGAAGACGAAGCCCGACCTCGGGATCGAGAACCCGTACGCGCTCGACGACGAGCAGTTCCAGGCCGCGGTCGACCTGCTGAAGGAGCAGCGCTCGATCATCGGCGAGTACTGGTCGGACGCGACGAAGGAGATCCAGGCGTTCCAGAGCGGGAGCACCGTCCTCGGCACGACCTGGCAGTACCAGGCGAACGTCCTCGCCTCGGAGAAGGCGCCCGTCGAGACGACGCTGCCCGAGGAAGGGTCGACCGGCTGGTCCGACACCTGGATGATCTCCTCGAAGGCGAAGCACCCCAACTGCGCCTACATGTGGCTCGACCACATCATCTCGCCGAAGGCGAACGCGCAGGTGGCGGAGTGGTTCGGCGAGGCGCCCTCGAACGCGAAGTCCTGCGCCGAGACGTCCGACCCGAACCACTGCGACACGTTCCACGCCGAGGACGAGGACTACTTCAAGCAGGTGTGGTACTGGACGACGCCGACGAAGGAATGCCTCGACGGCCGCGGGCCGATCTGCAAGGACTACTCCGAGTGGGTACAGGCCTGGACCGAGATCAAGGGCTAGCCGCGCGCACCCGAGCGGCGGCGGCGCAGGCCGGGCGGAGCCTGGCTCCGCCGCCGCCTCGGGTCGCCGGCCGCCCTCCGGTCGGGGGGCCGGCGCGGACGGGGCCGAGTCCGCCTCGGGTCGCGGGTGACACAACCCGGGGCTTCGTCGCGGGCAGCCGATGGCAGCCGACGTAGCCATCACCGACCGCGGCGCGCGCCGCTCGCCGGGACGCAGGGCGGCCGGCTTCTTTCACCGGCATCCCAGGTCGGCCGTCGCGGCCCTGCTCGCGGGGCCGGTCGGCTGGCTCGTGATCGCGTACCTGGGCTCGCTCGCGCTGCTGTTCGTGGCCGCGCTGTGGCGGCTGGACCCGTTCACCGCCGAGATCGTCCACGAGTACTCGCTGGACAACTTCCGGCTCCTCTGGGAGAACGACGTCTACCGCACGATCGCCGTGCGGACGATCGTGATGGCCGCAGCGGTGACGCTCACCGACGCGCTGCTGGCGCTCCCGATCGCCTTCTACATGGCCAAGGTCGCCTCGCCGCGCGCGCGCGCGGCGCTCGTCGTGCTGATCCTGATGCCGCTCTGGACGAGCTACCTCGTGAAGGTCTATGCCTGGCGGATCATCCTCGCCGAGAACGGCTTCCTCGACTGGCTGCTCGAGCCGTTCGGCCTCTCGGGCCCCGGCTACGGCACCGTCGCCGTCTGGCTCGTCATGAGCTACCTCTGGCTGCCGTACATGATCCTCCCCGTCTACGCGGGGTTCGAGCGGATCCCCGACTCGCTCCTCGAGGCCTCGTCCGACCTCGGCGGGAAGGCGTGGACGACGATGCGTCGCGTCGTGCTCCCGATCGTCCTGCCGGCGATCGTGGCGGGCTCGATCTTCACGTTCTCGCTGACGCTCGGCGACTTCATCACGCCGCAGCTCATCTCGAGCACGCAGTTCATCGCCAACGTCGTCTACGTCAACGTCGGGGTCGCCAACAACCTGCCGCTCGCGGCCGCGTTCGCGACGGTGCCGATCGTGGTGATGGTCGCGTACCTGCTCGTGGCCCGGCGCCTGGGAGCGTTCGAGTCCCTGTGACGACCCTCTTCGCCAGCACAGCCGGTCGCGTGCCGGGGACGCACGACTCCCCCGGAGAGGGCCGCCGGTGATCCTCTCGCCGGCGGCGCGGTGGTTCCTGCGGGTCGCGAGCGCGGTCACGCTGGTGTTCATCTGGACCCCGCTGGTGCTCATAGCGCTGTACGCGTTCAACGACAGCCGGATCCAGGCCTGGCCCCTGGAGGGGTTCACGCTCGAGTGGTTCTCGAAGGCGATCCGCAACGAGGGCGCGCGCGACGCGCTCCTCTACTCGATCAAGGTCGCGCTCGGCGCGACGGCGGTCGCGCTCGTGCTCGGGACGCTGCTGTCGCTGGCGGTCGCGCGCCACCGGTTCTTCGGCCGCGACACGCTCTCGTTCCTCGTCATCCTCCCGATCGCGTTGCCCGGGATCGTCACCGGGATGGCGCTGAACGCGACGTTCACGCAGTTCCTCGGCGTCAGCCTCGGGATCGTGACGGTCGTCGTCGCCCACGCGACGTTCTGCATCGTCGTCGTCTACAACAACGTCGTCGCGCGCCTGCGGCGGACGTCGCGGTCGTTCGAGGAGGCCGGCGCGGACCTGGGCGCGACGACGTGGCAGACCGCCCGCGACGTCGTGTTCCCCGCGACGCGGACGGCCCTGCTCGCCGGCGCGCTGCTCGCGTTCGCCCTCTCCTTCGACGAGGTGATCGTGACGACGTTCACCGCGGGCACCGACCAGACGCTGCCGATCTGGATCCTCAACAACCTCTCACGGCCGAACCAGCTGCCCGTCGTGAACGTCGTCGCCCTGTTCGTGATCGTGCTCTCGGCGATCCCGGTGTACTTCGCGTCGCGGCTGACGAGCGACTCGGGCGGCTTCGCCGGGGCGCGGTAGCGGCGGGCACGGGCGCCGCCGGCGTGCCGGGGGCCTGGGACCCGGCGCTACCGGGCCCGCGCCGTCCTCGGGCCCCGGTGCGCAGGCTCCCGCCGCCGGCCCGCGACCGGGATCTCGACGGCGAAGGTCGAGCCGACTCCCGGCCTCGACTCGACCCAGATGCGCCCGTCCATCATCCGCACGAGCTCGCGGCAGATGTACAGGCCGAGGCCGGTGCCGCCGATGCCCCGGGTCATGTTCGGGTCGAGGCGGTAGAACTTCTCGAACACGCGGCGGTGCTCCGCCGCGGGGATCCCCAGGCCCTCGTCGGAGACGGTGAACCGCACGGCGCCGTCCTCCCGCTCGAGCGCGACCCGGACCTCGCCGCCGTCGGGCGAGTACTTGACCGCGTTCTCGACGAGGTTCTCGAGCACCTGCCGCAGCTGCGCCGGATCCGCCGCCACCTCGGGCAGCCCGCCGGTCGCGTCGAGCTCGACCTCGACGTTCTCCGGCAGGTGGACGCGTGCCGTCTCGACGACGTGCTCGGCGAGCGCGACCGGGTTGCAGCGCTCGATCTGCACCTGCAGCCGTCCCGAGTCGAGGTGGCTCGCGAGCAGGAGGTCGTTGACGATCTGCGCCAGGCGCTGCGACTCCTCGCCGATCACCCGGAGGAGCCGCGCCTGCAGCTCGTCGTCGAGCTCCAGGTCGGGGCGGAGGATCGTCAGCGCCGAGCCGTGGATCGCGGCCAGCGGCGTTCGGAGCTCGTGCGACACGGTGGCGACGAAGTCGGACTTCATCGCCTCCACGCGCCGCTCCTCGGTCAGGTCGCGGAACGCGTAGACCACGCCCTCGTCGAAGCCGACGCCGGAGCCGGAGATCCAGACCTCCCGGCCGTCCAGCTCGAGCGGGAGCGTCAGCGCCGACACGGTCTGCCCCGGCGTGCTCACGACCGGGATCAGCGCGCTCACCTCCTGCCAGCCCGGGAGGACGTCCGCGAGCGGCCGGTCGAGCGCGTCTCCCTCGGCGATCCCGGTGATCTCCGCCGCCGCCGGGTTCCACAGCCGGACGAGCCCGTCGCGGTCGAGGAGGACGACGCCGTCGCCGACGTTCGCGAGTGCCCGCGCGGCCTGCGCGCGCCGCTCTGCCTCGGCATACAGTCGCGCGTTCTCGATCGCCGTCGCCGCCCGCCGCGCCAGCTCCTCGGCGAGCGCGAGGTCGCTCGGCCCGTAGCGGCGCCCCGACTCCGCCAGGACGAAGCTGATCGCGCCGAACGCGCGCCCGCCCGCGACGAGCGGCACGACGAGGTAGGAGCGGATGCCGAGCTCGCGCAGCAGGTCGAGGTGCAGCGTGTCCCGCGCGGCCGTGACGATCGTCTCGTCGGCGATCTCCGGCACGAGCTCCGGCTTGTGCGTGCGGATCACCCGGCCGACCGCGCTCTCCTCGCCCGACGCGGGCGGGTACCGCACCTGCAGCTCCTCGGCCAGGAGCAGCTTCGCCGGGTCGGCGTGCGCGATCCCGAGCTGCCGGATCGACCCGTCGCCCTCGACGATGTGGACGGTCGCCCAATCGGCGACGCCGGGAACGGCCGCGCGCGCCACGTCGGCCAGCGTGGCGCGGTAGTCCAGAGACGCGCCGAGGATGGCCCCCGCCTCGACGAGGAACCGCTGTGCGTCCTGCGCCGCCCGCTGGTCGTCGATGTCGGTCGCGGTGCCGACGTGGCCGGTCGTCGCTCCGGACGCGTCCCGGAGCGGGACGGAGCGGCCGAGGTGCCACCGGTAGCGCCCGTCGGCGCGGCGGAGCCGGTACTCCATCTCGAACACGCCGCCCGTCCGCGCGGCCTCCTCGAAGCGCGCGACGGTCTCCGGCAGCTCGTCCGGGTGGACGACGTGCTGCCAGTCGTCCGGCGTCGCGGCCTCCGCAGCGATGCCCGTGTACTCGAACCAGCGGCGGTTGTAGTAGGTCGCGCGACCCTCGGCGTCGTTGATCCAGACGATCTGGGGCATCGCCTCCGCCAGCGTCCGGTAGCGCTCCTCGCTCTCGAAGACGGCCTCCGCGACCTCGCGCCGGCGCAGCTCCAGCTCCTGGCTCCGCAGCCGCTCGCCGCGCTGCCACAGCTCGACGAACACCGCGACCTTCGAGCGGAGCACGTCGGGGTCGAACGGCTTGAGGATGTAGTCGACCGCGCCGGCGGAGTAGCCCTTGAACACCTGCTCGCTGTCGCGGCTGATCGCGGTCAGGAACAGGATCGGCGTGTGACGCGTGCGCTCGCGCTGCTTGATCAGCCGTGCCGTCTCGAACCCGTCCAGCCCGGGCATCTGGACGTCGAGCAGGATCACCGCGAAGTCGCGGCGCAGGAGCTCGCGCAGGGCGTCCTCGCCCGAGGCGGCCCGGACGAGCTCCTGTCCGAGCGGCGCCAGGATCGCCTCGAGCGCGACGAGGTTCTGCTCGCGGTCGTCGACGAGGAGGATCGCCGCGGTCCGCGCCTCGGGAGGCACGCTGGGCGCGTCGGTCACGGCCGCTCCTCGCTCGCGACCAGGACGCCGGCGGGGGAGCAGTCGAGGCCGAAGAGGAAGGGCCCGATCTCCTCGAGCGGCAGGATCGCGTCGGCGGGCGTCGCGCGCAGCGCCGCGTCGGGCATCTGCCGCGCCTCGGCCGTCCGCGGGTCCTGGACGACGGCGATGCCTCCCGCACGCTTGATCGCGGCGAGGCCCTCGGCGCCGTCGGCGTTGGCGCCGGTGAGGACGATCCCGATCGACCGCGGGCCGTAGGCGTCGGCGACGGACTCGAACAGCACGTCGACGGACGGCCGCGCGTACTGCACGGGCGCGTCCACCGAGAGCGCGAACGAGCCGCGCTCGACGAGGAGGTGGTAGTCGGGAGGCGCGAGGTAGAGGTGCCCGCGCTCGATCGGGTCCTTGTCGCCCGGCTCCCCGATGCGGAGGTGCGTGTGCGGCTGCAGCAGCCCGGCCAGCTGCTCCGCGTCCGCCTCGACCGCGCGATGCTGCGCGACGACGAACGGCAGGTCGACCTCGGCCGGCAGGGCGTCGAGGAGCCGGCTCAGGGCGCGCAGCCCACCCCACGACACGCCGACGACGACGAGGTCGTAGCTCATGCGACCTTCCGGTAGATGCGCTCGCCGCCGTCGAGCTCCTCGTAGCGGTCGGCGTAGCGCGAGAACCGGATCGACTCCTTGTGGCCGAGGGCGAGCACGCCGAACATCGCGAGGCTCTCGTAGAACAGCTCGTGCACGCGGTCCTGGAGCGTGCGGTCGAAGTAGATCATCACGTTCCGGCACACGATCGCGTGGAACTCGTTGAACGACCGGTCGGAAGCCAGGTTGTGCTGCGCGAACACGACGTGCTCGGTGAGGGCCCGCTGGAACCGGGCGCCGTCGTAGGCGGCGACGTAGTAGTCGGAGAACGGCCGGGCCCCTCCGGCCCGCACGTACTGGCGCGTGTACTCCTGCATCTTGTCGAGCGGGAAGACGCCGGCCCGCGCCCGCTCGAGCACGGCCTCGTTGATGTCCGTCGCGTAGAGCCGGCTCCGCTCGTACAGGCCCTCCTCCTGCAGGACGATCGCGAGCGAGTACGTCTCCTCGCCGGTCGAGCAGCCGGCGTTCCAGATGCGCGCGAACGGCCACGTCCGCAGGAGCGGCACGACCCGCTCCCGCAGCGAGCGGTAGAAGCTCGGGTCGCGAAACATCGAGGTGACGTTGATCGAGAGGTCGAGGAGGAGCCGCTCCATCACCTGCGGGTCGTGCAGGACCGCCTCCTGCAGGCCCGACACCGACTCCAGGCCCTCGCTCCGGATCCGGCGCCAGACCCGGCGCTTCAGCGAGGCCGGCGCGTACTCGCGGAAGTCGAACCCGTAGCGGCGGTGGATCGCCTCGAGCAGCAGCTCCAGCTCGAGGTGCTCCAGCTCCGGGTCGCGGGCGGCCTGCTCGTCGTCCGGCAGCTCGAGCGGCACGCTCACCGGTACAGCCAGACCCGCATCAGGGAGAGCAGCTGGTCGGTGTCGACCGGCTTCGTGACGTAGTCGGAGGCTCCGGCCGCGATCGCCCGATCGCGGTCGCCCTTCATCGCCTTCGCCGTCAGCGCGATGATCGGCAGACGCTCGAACTGCGGGCGCTCGCGAATCGCGCGCGTGGTCTCGTGTCCGTCGAGCTCGGGCATCATGATGTCCATCAGGACGAGGTCGACCTCCGGGTCCTGCCGGAGCGCCTCCAGCGCCTCCTTCCCGTTCTCCGCGAACCGCACTTCCATCCCATGTCCTTCCAGGACGCTGGTCAGGGCGAAGACGTTTCGCACGTCGTCGTCGACGATGAGGACGCGTCGGCCCTCGAACACCGCCTCGGCGCCGTGCAGCTGCTCGAGCATCCGCCGCCTCTCCCGCGGGAGCCGCGACTCGACGCGGTGGAGGAACAGCGACGTCTCGTCGAGGAGCCGCTCCGGTGAGCTCACGTCCTTGACCACGATCGTGTCGGCATACCGGCGCAGGCGCGTCTCCTCGCGCTTCGTCAGCTCCTTGCCCGTGTAGACGATGATCGGGAGGTCGCGGAAGCGCTCGTCCCGCTTCACCTGCTCGAGCAGCTCGAAGCCGCTCTTGCCGGGGAGCTTCAGGTCGAGCACGACGCAGTCGGGCGGCCGCTCCTCGAGCGCCGCGAGCGCCTCGTCGGCGTCGCCCGCACCCTCGATCTCGACGTCCGCGCCGCTGACGAGCTCCGCGATCGCGCGACGCTGCGCCTCGTCGTCGTCGACGACGAGCAGCCGTCGCACGGGGCGGTCGATGAAGCTCGTGATGCTCCCGAACGTCTGCTCGAGAAGCTCCTTCGTCGCCGGCTTCTCGATGAACGCCACAGCGCCGGCGCGGAGGACGTCCTGGCGCCCGTCCCCGCCCGAGATCACGTGCACGGGGATGTGGCGGGTCTCGGGGTGCCGCTTCAACTGCTCGAGCACCTCGTGGCCGTCCAGCACCGGGAGCGTGAGGTCGAGCACGATCGCGTCCGGCCTCAGGTCGTGGGCGAGCGCGAGCGCGGTGTCGCCGCGCAGCGCGACGACGCCCTTGAAGTCGCGCTCCCGGGCGACGTCGAGCACGATCCCCGCGAAGTCCGGATCGTCCTCGACGATCAGCACCACGCGGTCGCCGGGCTCGATCTCGTCGCGGTCGTCCGGCACCTCGGCGGGCGCGGCGAGGGCCGCGTCGAGGTCGACCGGCGGCGGCGCCGACGCCCGTGCCACGAGCTCGGCCTCGAACGCCGTGACCGGGCCGCCGTCGTCGTCCTGCGGCCGCTCCGGCTCGACGAGCCGCGCGGGGAGGAAGAGCGTGAACGTGCTCCCGCGGCCGGGCTCGCTTGCGACCGCGATCTCGCCGCCGAGCAGGCGGGCGATCTCGCGGCTGATCGAGAGGCCGAGGCCGGTGCCGCCGTACTTGCGGCTCGTCGTGCCGTCGGCCTGCTGGAACGCCTCGAAGATCAGCCGGAGCTTGTCCTCGGCGATCCCGATGCCCGTGTCGGAGACGGCGAACGCGAGCACGTCCTCGGCCTCGGCGAGCGTGGACGACGCGTAGCCGACCCCGTGGGGGGCCCGCTCGACCCTGAGCGTGACCTCGCCCGTGTCGGTGAACTTGAGCGCGTTCGAGAGCAGGTTCTTGAGGACCTGCTGCAGCCGCTGCTCGTCGGTGTGCACCGACGTGGGGACGTCGTCGGCGACCTCGACGTCGAACCGGAGCCCCTTCTGCTCGGCGAGCGGCCGGAAGGTGCGCTCCGCGTAGGCGCGCAGCTCGTCGAGCGGGACGTCCGCGGGGCTCAGCTCCATCTTCCCCGCCTCGACCTTCGACAGGTCGAGGATGTCGTTGATCAGCTCGAGCAGGTCGGTGCCGGCGCTGTGGATCGTCGCGGCGAACTCGAGCTGCTTGTCGGTGAGGTTCTGCTCGGGGTTGTCCGCGAGCAGCTTGGCGAGGATGAGCAGCGAGTTCAGCGGCGTGCGCAGCTCGTGGCTCATGTTCGCGAGGAACTCCGACTTGTAGCGCGACGACAGCGCGAGCTGCTCTGCCTTCTCCTCCAGCGCGCGGCGGGCGTGCTCGATCTCGGCGTTCGTCTGCTCGATGCGCTGGTTCTGCTCCTCCAGCAGGGCCGAGCGCTCCTCGAGCTCCTCGTTCGTCTGCTGGAGCTCCTCCTGCTGCTGCTGGAGCAGCTCCTCGGAGGCCTTCAGCGACGCCGCCTGCTCCTCCAGCTCCTGGTTCGTCTGCTGCAGCTCCTCCTGCTGGGACTGCAACTCCTCGGACTGGCTCTGCAGCTCGCGCGTGAGCGACTGGGACTGCACGAGCAGCTCCTCGGTCCGCATCGTCGCCACGATCGTGTTGAGCACCACGCCGACCGTCTCGGCGAGCTGCTCGAGGAAGGCCTGGTGGACCTCCGTGAACGGGGCGAGCGAGCCGAGCTCGATCACCGCCATCACCTGGTCCTCGAACAGGACCGGCATCACGACGATGTTGACCGGGGACGCCTCGCCCAGCCCGGAGGTGACCTTGACGTAGTCCGGCGGGGCCTGCGTGATCACGATCGGCTTCCGCTCGAGCGCCGCCTGCCCGACGAGGCCCTCGCCCGGCTTGAACCGGTTCGCGACCGTCTTCCGCTCCTTGTAGCCGTAGGTGGCGAGGAGCCGGAGCTCGGCCTCGTCGCCCTCGCCCTCGAGGACGAAGAACGCGCCGTGCTGGGCGCCGACGAGCGGCGTGAGCTCGGACATGATCAGCCGCGAGGCGGACCTCAGGTCGCGCCGGCCCTGGAGCAGCCCGCCGAAGCGCGCGAGGTTGGAGTTGAGCCAGTCCTGCTCGGCCGTCCGCTGCGTCGTCGAGCGGAGGTTGCCGATCATCCGGTTGATGTTGTCGCGCAGCTCCTCGACCTCGCCCTGCGCCTCGACCGTGACCTCCCGCGACAGGTCGCCCTGGGTCACGGCGGTCGAGACCTCGGCGATCGCCCGCAGCTGCGTCGTCAGGGTGGCGGCGAGCTGGTTGACGTTGTCGGTGAGGTTCTTCCAGACCCCGGAGACGTCTTCGACCGTGGCCTGACCGCCGAGCTTGCCCTCCGTGCCGACCTCCCTGGCGACGCGCGTGACCTCGCCCGCGAAGGTCGAGAGCTGGTCGACCATCCGGTTGATCGTGGCCGCCAGCTCCGCGATCTCGCCCCCCGCCTCGACCGTGATCTTCTGGGAGAGGTCGCCCCGCGCGACCGCGGTCGTCACGTTGGCGATCGCCCGCACCTGCGTCGTGAGGTTGGCGGCGAGCTGGTCGACGTTCTCCGTCAGGTCGCGCCAGACGCCGGAGACGCCCGCCACCTGCGCCTGGCCGCCGAGCTTGCCCTCGGTGCCCACCTCGCGCGCGACCCGGGTGACCTCGGCGGCGAAGGCGCGGAGCTGGTCGACCATCGTGTTGATCGTCTCCTTGAGCTCCAGGACCTCGCCCTTGACGTCGACGGTGATCTTTCGGGACAGGTCGCCGTTGGCCACCGCGGTCGTGACGAGGGCGATGTTCCGCACCTGCTCGGTCAGGGCCGACGCCATGAAGTTGACGGAGTCGGTGAGGTCCTTCCACGTGCCGGAGACGCCCTCCACCTCGGCCTGGCCGCCGAGCTTGCCGTCCGACCCGACCTCGCGCGCCACGCGCGTCACCTCCGCCGCGAAGGAGCGGAGCTGGTCGACCATCGTGTTGATCGTGTCCTTCAGCTCGAGGAGCTCGCCTCGGACGTCGACGGTGATCTTCTTGGACAGGTCGCCGCCCGCGACCGCGGTCGTGACGGCGGCGATGTTGCGCACCTGCGCGGTCAGGTTCGACGCCATCCCGTTGACGGACTCGGTCAGGTCCTTCCACGTCCCCGAGACGCCCGTCACCCGCGCCTGCCCGCCGAGCTTGCCCTCGGTGCCCACCTCGCGGGCGACGCGTGTGACCTCGTCGGCGAAGGTCGAGAGCTGGTCGACCATCGTGTTGACGGTCTGCTTCAGCTCGAGCACCTCCCCCCTCGCGTCGACCGTGATCTTCTGCGACAGGTCGCCCTTCGCGACCGCCGTCGTCACGAGCGCGATGTTCCGCACCTGGCTCGTGAGGTTGCCGGCGAGCGTGTTGACGTTCTCGGTCAGGTCCTTCCAGACGCCGGAGACGCCGCGGACCTGGGCCTGCCCGCCGAGCTTGCCCTCGGTGCCGACCTCGCGGGCGACCCGGGTCACCTCGTCGGCGAACGTCGAGAGCTGGTCGACCATCGTGTTGATCGTGTCCTTGAGCGCGAGCATCTCGCCGCGCACGTCGACGGTGATCTTCTGGCTCAGGTCGCCGCCCGCGACCGCGGTCGTGACCTGGGCGATGTTGCGCACCTGGGCGGTGAGGTTCGAGGCCATCCCGTTCACCGACTCGGTCAGGTCCCTCCAGGTGCCGCTGACGCCGGCGACGTTCGCCTGGCCGCCGAGCTTGCCCTCGGTGCCGACCTCGCGCGCGACCCGCGTGACCTCGGCCGCGAACGAGCGGAGCTGGTCGACCATCGTGTTGATCGTGTCCTTGAGCTCCGCGACCTCGCCCTTGGCGTCGACGGTGATCTTGCGCGACAGGTCGCCGCCCGCCACCGCGGTCGTCACCGTGGCGATGTTCCGCACCTGGCTCGTGAGGTTGCCGGCGAGCGTGTTGACGTTCTCGGTCAGGTCCTTCCAGACGCCGGAGACGCCGCGGACCTGGGCCTGGCCGCCGAGCTTGCCCTCGGTGCCCACCTCGCGGGCGACGCGCGTGACCTCGTCGGCGAAGGAGGACAGCTGGTCGACCATCGTGTTGATCGTGTCCTTGAGCTCCGCGACCTCGCCCTTCGCGTCGACGCTGATCTTCTTCGACAGGTCGCCGCGGGCGACGGCCGTCGTCACCTGGGCGATGTTGCGCACCTGGGAGGTGAGGTTGCCGGCGAGCGTGTTGACGTTGTCCGTCAGGTCCTTCCAGACGCCGGACGCGTTCCTCACCCTCGCCTGGCCGCCCAGCTTGCCGTCGGTGCCGACCTCGCGGGCGACGCGCGTGACCTCGTCGGCGAAGGTCGAGAGCTGGTCGACCATCGCGTTCACGATCGTCCCCATGCGCAGGAACTCGCCCCGGATCGGCTGCCCCTCGATCCTCAGGGCGATCCGCTGCGACAGGTCGCCGCGCGCGACGGCCTCGATCACCCGCGCGACCTCGGTCGTCGGCCGGACGAGGTCGTCCACCATCCCGTTGACGGCGTCGATGGAGTCGGCCCAGGTCCCGCGCGCCCCCGCCACCTGCGCCCGCTCGCCGAGCCGTCCGTCGCGGCCGACGGCCTTGCCGACGCGGACGAGCTCCTTCGTCGTGCGCTCCCGCAGCACCGCCAGCTCGTTGAAGGCGTCGGCGAGGTCGCGCTCGATCCCGCGCGACCGCGTCGTCACGCGGGCGCCGAGATCGCCCTCACGGGCGGCACGCAGCGCCACGAGCAGCCGCTCGAGCGTGTCGCGGTCGACCGTGACCTGGTCGCCGGCGCCGTCGCCCGTGCGAGCGCGGCGGCGCGCCCGAGCCCGCCCGTCCGCCGGGGTCTTCTCCTCCGCCTGCTGATGCTCGTCGACTGCCACTGCGGGGGCTCCTTCGCTGCGGGAAACGGGTCTGGTTCGGATCCTGGTCGGAGCGGAGGGCCGACGGCCCGTGCGGCGCCCGCCGCCGGGTGCTCGTCGTCTCGCCCTCGAGTCCCGACCCTCGAACGCCGGAGGTGTACCCATCCGCGCCGATCGCCAGTCACGATCGGCAGCCGTCTTCCCGCCGCGAGCGGCGCGGCTAGGCGCGCGCCAGCGCCTGCTCGAGGTCGAGCCAGAGCGCCTCGACGTCCTCCAGGCCCACCGACAGGCGCACCAGGTTGTCCGGCACCCGCTCGCCCTCCCAGCGCGCACGCGTCTCCATCGTCGTGACGGTGCCGCCCAGGCTCGTCGCGTTGGTGATGCGGCCGCCGCCCGTCTCGACCCGCCGGGCGGCCTCGGCGCCACCGGCGACGTCGAACGAGAGCATCCCGCCGAAGCCCGGGTAGCGGACGCGCTCGACCCTCGGATGCTCCGCGAGGCGGCGTGCGAGCTCGCCGGCCGACGCCGTGTGCCTCGCCATGCGGAGCGGCAGCGTCTCGAGGCTGCGGAGCAGCAGCCAGGCGGGATCGGGCGCCGCCACGTTGCCGGTGGCGTTGCGGAAGGCGCCGATCCGCTCGGCCTCCTCGGCCGTGCGGCAGACGACGGCGCCGAGGACCACGTCGTGGTGGCCGCCGAGGAACTTCGTCGCGCTGTGCACGGCGTAGTCGGCGCCGTGCTCGAGCGGGCGCAGGTGCACGGGGGTCGCGGCGGTCGCGTCGACGACGAGGGGCGCAGCGTGCGCGGCCGCTCTCTCCAGGTCCGGCATCGAGAGCAGCGGGTTCGACGGCGCCTCGACCCAGACGAGCTGCACGCCGTCGGGAGGCGCCCCGCTCTGGTCGAACTCGACGTAGTGGAGGCCCCAGCGGCCGAGCGTGCGGAAGGTGACGCCGGTGCCGTAGTAGGCGTCGCGCGCGAGCGCCACCGTCGCGCCGGGCTCGAGCGTGGAGAGCACGAGCCCCGTGATCGCGCCGGAGCCCGACGGGAACAGGACGGCGTGGCCGCCGTCGAGCGCGCCGAGCGCGCGCTCGGCGGCGGCCACGACGGGGCTGCCGTTGCGCTGGTAGTAGAAGCGTCCGGGCTCGCCGTCCTCGTACGGCCAGATCGTCGAGCGGTCGAGGGGCGGCAGCTTCACCACCCGGATACTAGGCTTGGGCGGCGATGGCGACGACCGACGACAGGCCGGAGACCGGCGCCGACTCGACGGCCGCGAAGCTGCGGCGGCTGGAGGCGCTGCGGCACGAGGCGCTGCACGCCGGCACCGAGAAGGCGGTCGCGAAGCAGCGGGCGGCGGGCAAGCTGCTCGCGCGGGAGCGCGTCGAGCGGCTCTGCGATCCCGGCTCCTTCGTCGAGCTCGACCGCTACGTCCGGCACCGCGAGTCGAACTTCGGGATGCTCGAGCGGCGTCCCTGGGGCGACGCCGTCGTCACCGGCTACGGCACGGTGCTCGGCCGCAAGGTGTTCGTCTTCTCGCAGGACTTCACCGTCTTCGGCGGGTCCCTGTCCGAGGTGTTCGCGGAGAAGATCTGCAAGCTCATGGACATGGCCACGAAGTACGGCTGCCCGGTGATCGGGATCAACGACTCGGGCGGCGCCCGGATCCAGGAGGGCGTCGTCTCGCTCGCCGGGTACGCCGAGATCTTCTGGCGCAACGTCCAGAGCTCGGGCGTCGTCCCGCAGCTCTCGCTCGTGATGGGGCCCTGCGCGGGCGGCGCCGTCTACTCGCCCGCGATCACCGACTTCGTGTTCATGGTCCAGGGCTCGTCGTACATGTTCATCACGGGCCCCGACGTGGTGAAGACCGTGACGGGCGAGGAGGTCTCGTTCGAGGACCTCGGCGGGGCGGTCACGCACGCCACGCGCTCGGGCGTCGCGCACTTCATCGCCGCGGACGAGGAGGCGTGCCTCGAGGACGCGCGCTACCTGCTGTCGTTCCTGCCGCAGAACAACCTCGAACGGCCGCCGTACGCGGCGCCGACGGACCCGGTCGACCGGGAGGACCCCGAGCTCGACTCGCTCGTCCCCGACCATCCGAACAAGCCGTACGACATGCACGACGTGATCCGCCGCGTGATGGACGACGGCGAGTTCCTGGAGGTGCACGAGCGCTACGCGGAGAACGTCGTCTGCGGCTTCGCGCGCCTCGGCGGACATGCCGTCGGCGTCGTCGGCAACCAGCCGCGCTCGCTCGCAGGCGTGCTCGACATCGACTCGTCGGTGAAGGCGGCCCGCTTCGTGCGGACGTGCGACGCCTTCAACGTCCCGCTCGTGACCTTCGTCGACGTACCGGGGTTCCTCCCGGGGACTGCCCAGGAGTGGGGCGGGATCATCCGCCACGGCGCGAAGCTGCTGTACGCCTACGCCGAGGCGACGGTCCCGAAGCTCGCCGTGATCACGCGGAAAGCCTACGGCGGCGCGTACGACGTGATGAGCTCGAAGCACATCCGGGCCGACTTCAACGTCGCGTGGCCGACCGCCGAGGTGGCGGTGATGGGCCCCGAGGGTGCCGTCAACATCGTCTTCCGCAAGGAGCTCGCGGAGGCCGACGACCCGGAGGCGCGGCGCCGGGAGCTGATCGCCGACTACAAGGAGCGGTTCGCCAACCCGTACGTCGCCGCCGAGCGGGGCTACGTGGACGAGGTGATCGAGCCGCGCCGGACGCGACCCGTGCTCGTCTCCGCACTCGAGACGGCGCTGACGAAGCGCGAGCCGCGCCCGCAGCGCAAGCACGGGAACATTCCGCTCTAGGGCGTATCCGCGGCGGCCGGCGCGCCGTTGCAGCATCGTGAGGCGCACGTGGGGTCGACGGCGCGCGGCACGGCTCGGCGGCGCACGGGCCGGCGTGGCCTGTGTCGCCTGCGCCGCCCTGACGGGAGCCGCCGGCTTCGCCGCCGCGAGCGGCCTCGCCGGCGGCGCCGCGGCGGCCGTGGGCCTGCCCACGACGACCGTGACGGTCTCGACGCCCGTCGCGACGGCGACCGTGACCACGCCGGTCGTGACCACGCCGGTCGTGACCACGACCGTGTCGACGCCGCCCGTGACCACCGCGGTGACGACGACGGTCGCGACGCCGGTCACCACCGCGACCGTGTCGAGCTCCGCTCCGCCGGCCGCGACGACGACGGCGACGCAGCCTGCCGGGACGGCGACGCCGACTGCCGGGGGTGGAGTCGGCTCCGCCGGAGGCGGGACCGGTGGCGGCGCGACCGGCGGCTCGAGCTCGGCACCGTCTGCGGGCGGCGGCGAGACCGCCGGCGCCGCGACCGCCGTCGGCGGCTCGGGCTCGGTTCACGTCCGAGCGGCGCGGCGCGGTAGCCGTCGTCCCGCCCGCCTCGTCGTCGTGCTGCCGCGGCCGGCGATCGTGCTCCTCGTCTTCCGCGGCCCCGGCCGGAGCTGCGACGTCGCGGGCACCGTCCGCGTCCGGGGCGCCCGCGGTCGGAACGCCGTGCCGATCACCGGCCGGGTGGGAGGTGGCCGGGTGCGGAGCGGCCGCCTGCCCGAGGGCCTGTTCCGGCTGGAGGTCTACGCCGTCACCGCGAGCAGCCGGCCTGCGCTGCTCGGGCGCCTCACGATCGCGCTGGCCTACAGCTCCGGCCGCGCGCGGGCGCGGCAGGTCGCGCGCGAGCTCCCGGCCTGTGCACGGGGCTCGGGCACCGCGGTCGGGGGCAGCGCCGCCGCTCCTGTCGCCGGCGAGCGGAGCGGCGGGCCGGGGTCGATGACGGCCGCGAACGACCGCGGGTCCGCCGCGGCCTTCGCGCCCACCGGCGGCGGCGTCGCCGCGTTCCGCGGGGGCCGCCGACCGGAGCCGCAACGGGCCGGGCTGCCGACGCTGGAGGACGCGGACGCGATCGGAGGGTTCGCCGCGTGGGCGCTGGCAGGCCTGACCGCGGCGTCGCTGCTCCTCTTCCTCGGCCTGCTCGGCTCGCAGGTGCTGCGCTCGCTTCGCGGCTGACCGCGGCGGCGTGCCCTAGGCGACGACGACGCGCAGCTGGGGCTCGGCGTACCCGAGCTCGTCGGCGAACGCGGCGACCACGGCCGGGTCGAACTGCGTCCCGGCGCACCGCCGAAGCTCGGCGACGGCTTCCTCGTCGCTCAGGCGGGCCCGGTAGACGCGATCCGACGTCATCGCGTCGTAGGCGTCGGCCACGAAGATGATCCGGGCGCCCAGCGGGATCGCCTCGCCCGACACGCCCTCCGGATACCCGGTGCCGTCCCAGCGCTCGTGGTGACGGAGCACCCAGTCCGCGAGCGGGTCGACGCCGAGGCTCTCCAGCATGCGGTAGCCGATCTGCGGGTGCCGCTCCAGCACGAGCCGCTCCGGCTCGGTCAGCGGGCCGGGCTTGCGCAGGATCTCCTCCGGGATCGCGAGCTTGCCGAGGTCGTGGAGGCTCCCCGCCAGGCGCGTGAGCTCGACGAGCTCGTCGTCGAGGCCGAGCCGGCGCGCGGTGCGAGCCGCGAGCTCGGCGACGCGCTCCGAATGGCTCCCCGTGTAGACGTCGCGCGCGTCGACCGCCTTGGCGAGGCTCGCCGCGGCGCGGTAGCGCGCCGCCTTGTCAGCGCCGCTCGCAAGCTTCTTGAGCTCGGCCAGCTCGACGACGTCCGGCCGGTACATCCGCACCTGGTTCTTGCCGTGCTCCTTGGCCCAGTACAGCGCGCTGTCGGCGAGGCGGATCAGCTCGTCGCGGCCAACGCCCTGCGAGGGGTACGTCGCGACGCCGGCGCTGACCGTCATGGTGACGCCGGGATCGAGCGACACCGCCGCCAGCCGCTCCACGATCGACGCCGCCGCGGTCTGCGCCTCGCGCTGGTCGTAGGCGGGGAGGAGGACGGCGAACTCGTCGCCGCCGAGCCGGAAGCCCTCGCCGCCCTGCCGGAGCTTCGTCGCGAGCTGCGAGAGCACGCGGTCGCCGACCGGGTGGCCGAAGCGGTCGTTGATCGTCTTGAAGTCGTCGACGTCGATGAGGCACAGCGACAGCGGGGTGCCGCGGTCGTGCGCGTCGAGGAGCTCCTGCTGCAGCCGCTCGTGGAAGTGCCGGTGGTTGCCGAGGCCCGTCAGCGGGTCGGTCAACGCGAGCCGCATCGCGCGCATCGCCCGGTGGGTCGAGCGCTGGTAGAGCGCGATCGCGAGCAGCGGGCCGATCAGGGCGGCCGCGAAGAAGGGGGAACGCTGCCACAGCACGACGAGCATCAGCGCGGCCGACGCCATCAGCGCGACCGGGACGATCACCGCCTGGAGGTTCTGCCATGCCAGCGCCAGGAAGGGCCGGTCGGCGCTGACCGAGACGACGAGGCTGACGAGCAGCCAGTTGACCGCGAACTGCGTCACGAAGGCGACCACGACGCGCGCGAGCAGGTCTGCCGGCGCGTCGCCGTCGAACGGCGCGATCAGCAGGCCGGCGGCGGCGCAGCCGATCGCGAACGTCGCCGCGTTGTACTGCATCCGGACGAGCGGCCGGTGGTCGATCAGGTTCGCGACGACGAGCGCGCCGACCCAGACGAGCGTGCCCGTCTCCCAGCCGAACAGCACGACGGCCGAGACGGCGAAGACGACCCCGAGCGAGACGCCCCGCGTGTCGATGCCCTCCACCGGCACCGGGTGGCGCTCGGCGATGACGACGACGACGAAGAGCGTCGCGATGCCGACGAGATCGGCTGCCTCGCGGGACGACGTCGCGAACCCGTAGGCCGCGACGGCGACGATCGCCAGGCCCGCCAGGCAGACGGGCGCCAGCACCGCGAGGAGCCGAGCCGGAAGAGCTCCCCTCGAGCCCACCGGACGTGCCTCGTCTACGGTCTTACCACTGCCACCCGGTCCAGCCGTAGCCGAGCCAGGCAGCGATCGCGGTGATGGCCGCGAGGACGGCCGCGAACCGTGCGTTCCACTGCAACATCCGGGTACCTCCCCAGGTTGGACGCCAGACGTGGTGATCATGGGGCCCGCCCCCGGTGAGCTGCATCCCCCGTTGGGGTGATTGTCGGGTTTTCCCCTGCTAACGGAGGGGGTCGGCCGCGTCGATGCCGGCCTCGGCGAGGGGGCGACGGCCCCACGCGAAGCGCTCGCGATACCACCCTGCGAGCGGCGTCACGGTCGTCCCGTCGCGCGACGAGTGCACGAGCCAGCCGCCGCCCGCGTAGATGCCCATGTGGTCGACCTCGGCCGGCCTCGACCGCGGGCCGCGCGCGCCGAAGAAGGCGACGTCGCCCGGCCTGAGCTGCGCGAACGCGATTCGCTCCGCCCGCCCGACCTCGCCGCTCATCGCGTAGGTCGTCCGTCCCTTCAGCGTGTCCGCGAGCGCCTCGGCGCCGGGATAGCGCTCGAGCTTGTAGACGCGCCACACGAAGCCGGAGCAGTCGAACCCTCCCTGCGGCTGCGGCCCGAACGGGCCGGCGCGGCGCTCGCTCTCGCCGCCCCAGACGTAGGGGAAGCCGACGAACGAGAAGGCCCTTCCCAGGATCATCCGCTGCCGCGGCTCGAGCGCCGGCAGCACGAACGTCGCCGCGGCGGCCCGGACCGACTCGATGCGCGCGCCGTCGAGGCGGAGGATCCGCGCCGCCGAGAACGCGGCCTCGGCCCGGGTGACCGGGTCGTTCGGGCGGAGCTCGAGCGCATCGAGCGCAGCCGGATGGTTTGTGCGGAGCCCGAGCAGCCGCGCTACGGCCTCCGTTCCGAAGCGGTCCGGCGGCTTCAGCCCGGCGGCGCGCGCGCCCGCGGCGAACGCGGCGGCCGCGTCCTGAAGGCCGAGGACACGCACGAGCCGTGCGTCGAGCTCAGCCAGCGTCGTCGCGCGCTCGGGCGCCTCAGGCGTCGCCCGGTCGATCCCGGTGTCCCGGTCGATCGCGGTCGCCTGGCCGAGCCGCGCCAGCCCGAGCCGCGCCGGCCCGAGCCGCGCCAGCCCCGAGGCGAGCTCGGCGAGCTCACCTTGCGTGAGCGGCTCGTCCGGACGGACCGAGGTCACGTCCGGTGCCAGCAGCCCCGCGGCGACGACCGTCGCGATCTCGGCCCTCGCCCAGCTCGGAGCGGGCTTGGCCGCTCCCGCACCGGCCCCCGGCGCG
>DATIDD010000034.1:0-4964 GCA_035456465.1 Gaiellaceae bacterium
GGCGTCGTGATCGGGCCCTTCAGCGCCACGCCGTTCCGCTTGATCGACTCGAGCGTCTCGGGCGGCAGGGGCGTCCCGGCCGTCTCCATCACGTCGACGCCCGCCTCGCGCACGTCCCACGCGAACGCGACGCCGGTCGCCTCGAGCACCCGGCGGGTCGCTTCGGTCAGCTCGGGACCGGTCCCGTCGCCCGGCACCAGTGTCACGTCGTACGCCATCGACGCGTGAGGATAGTGACACCGACCCGCACGACCGATCGGGTACCGTCCCGGTTCGAGTCAGGGAGCGGAGAGGAGCGCGATGACGGAGTTCAAGCCTGGCCTCGAGGGCGTCGTCGCCTTCGAGACGGAGATCGCCGAGCCCGATCGCGACGGGGGCGCGCTGCGCTACCGCGGCGTCGACATCGAGGAGCTCGTCGGGTCCGTTCCCTTCGAGCAGGTCTGGGGGTTGCTGGTCGACGAGTCGCCGACTCCGGGCTTGCCGCCCTCCGAGGACTACGCGGCGCGCGATCTCACGGGACGGACGCCGTCCGATCTGCAGACGGTCACCGCGCGGCTCGGAGGCGAGTGGGGGCTCGGGCAGCTGATCGACATCTCGGACGACGAGGCGCGGGAGGATCTCCGGCGCCTTTCGGCGACGATGATCTCGGTCTGCGCGCAGTCCGCCCGGCTCGCCGACGGTCATGCCGACCCCGTCGACCCCGCGCTCGTCGCCGAGGGCGAGACGACGGCCGAGCGGTTCCTGCTCGAGTGGCGCGGCGAGGCCGACCCGAAGGACGTCACGGCGATCGACACCTACTGGATCTGCACGGCGGAGCACGGCCTCAACGCCTCCACGTTCACGGCGCGGATCGTCGCGTCCACCGGAGCCGACTGCGCAGCGGCCCTGTCGTCGGCCGTGGGCGCGCTGTCGGGCCCGCTGCACGGCGGCGCACCGGCGCGAGTGCTGCCGATGCTCGACGGCGCCGCCGCCGCGCCCTCGGTCGAGGGCTTCGTGACCGAGCTCCTCGACCGCGGCGACCGGCTGATGGGCTTCGGCCATCGCGTCTACCGCGCCGAGGACCCACGCGCACGGCTGCTCCGCCGGACGGCGCAGGAGCTCGGCTCGCCGAGGTTCGAGGTCGCCGAGGAGCTCGAGCGGGTTGCGCTCGCCGAGCTGCACGCACGGAAGCCGGACCGTGTGCTCGCGACCAACGTCGAATTCTGGTCGGCGGTGGTGCTCGACGTCGCGGACGTCCCGCCGCAACTGGCTCCGGCGATGTTCGCCTGCTCGCGCACGGCAGGCTGGTCAGCGCACGTCCTCGAGCAGAAGCGCCTCGGACGGCTCGTCCGGCCCTCCGCGCGGTACGTCGGTCCGGCCGCGCGATCGTTCTCCGCGGTCTAGTGGAGCTCGCGGAGGCCGCAGCCCGGGCCGAGGAGCTCGCCCGCACGCCGGGGAGCGAGCGGGAGCTCGCGACGCTGCGCGCGCAGTGGGACGACGAGCTCGAGGCCGCCGCGCGCAGCGCCGACTACCGAATCCGCGGGCAGGCGTTCCGGGCGGTCGGCCAGTTCCGCTTCCGGCAGAAGCTCGAGCTGCTCCGCCGAGGCCTCGAGGACGAGAGCGCTGCAGCGCGCGGCTCGGCGCTGATCGCCCTGACCACGCTGTCCTCCGACCACCCCGGTGACGTGAATACCTACCGTCCTCTCCTCAACGAGCTCGCGATGCGCGATCCGAACGCGGCGGTCCGCCGGCTCGCGATCGCCTGCCTCCGGAACGGCACGCCCGACCGCGGGACGATCCAGCTGCTCGAGGGGATCGCGCAGGACGACGAGACCGACCGCGACGTCCGCGACGCCGCGCGCGCGGTCGCGGCGGCGCTGCTCAAGAAGTCGCGGACGAAGTAGCCTCCGCTCGTGGCGACGCCGCTCGTGGGGCTGATCATGGGCTCGCGCTCCGACTGGGAGACGATGCGGCACGCCGCGGACACGCTCGACGAGCTCGACGTGCCGTTCGAGCAGCGCGTCGTCTCGGCGCACCGGACGCCGGATCTCCTCTTCGAGTACGCAGCGTCCGCCGAGGGCCGCGGCCTCAAGGTGCTCATCGCGGGCGCCGGTGGCGCCGCCCATCTCCCCGGGATGGCGGCATCGAAGACGGCGCTGCCGGTGCTCGGGGTGCCGGTCGAGTCGAAGGCGCTCTCGGGGATGGACTCGCTGCTCTCGATCGTCCAGATGCCCGCCGGCATCCCGGTGGGGACGCTCGCGATCGGCCGCGCCGGCGCCGTCAACGCCGCGCTCCTCGCAGCGGCGATCCTCGCGGGCTCCGACGCCGCACTGGCCGACCGGCTGCGGCGCTTCCGGGCCGCACAGACGCAGGCGGTGCTCGACAGCCCCGACCCTGCCTCGTAGGGGACTGCCTTGGCGACACATTGTCACAAGCGCCCTTGACGCTCGTCGCCTGCATCGGGGGCGGGCAGCTCGGGCGCATGCTCGGCCTCGCCGGCCTTCCGCTCGGGCTCTCGTTCCGGTTCCTCGACCCGTCTCCGGACGCCTGCGCGCGCGAGGTCGGCGAGCTCGTCGTGGCGCCGTACGACGACGACCAGGGACTCGGCCGGCTCGCGGACGGCGCGGCGGTCGTGACGTACGAGTTCGAGAACGTGCCGGTCGACGCGGCGACGCGCGTCGGGGCCGTTCCCGGCCCGCGCGCGCTGGCGGAGGGCCAGGACCGCCTGCGGGAGAAGGAGCTCTTCCGGTCGCTCGGGATCGCGACGGCGAGATTCGGGGGCTTCGCCCAGACGGGGCTGCCTGCGCTCGTCAAGACCCGCCGCCTCGGCTACGACGGCAAGGGGCAACGCCGCGTCGAACGCGAAGAGTCGCTACGCGACGAGGAGCTGGCAGAGGAGCTCGTCGCCTACGATCGGGAGCTCTCGATCATCGGCGTTCGGGCGCGGGACGGCGAGACGCGCTTCTGGCCGGTCGGCGAGAACATGCACCGTGACGGGATCCTGCGCGTGACGAGGGCGCCGGCGGTCGATGCGCCCCAGGCCGAGGCCGAGCGCATCTGCGCGCTGCTGATGGACGAGCTCCGCTACGTCGGCGTGCTCGCCGTCGAGCTGTTCGAGGTCGGCGGGCGCCTGCTGGCGAACGAGTTCGCGCCGCGTGTCCACAACACCGCGCACTGGACGATCGACGGAGCCGAGACGAGCCAGTTCGAGAACCACCTGCGTGCGATCCTCGGGCTGCCTCTTGGATCGACCACGGCCGTCGCGCCGTGCGCGATGGTCAACCTGATCGGCGCGGTGCCGCCCCTCGACGAGCTGCTCGGCCTCCCGGGCGCCCGCGTCCACCTCTACGGCAAGGCGTCACGGGCCGGACGGAAGGTCGGGCACGTGACGCTCGTCGATCCGAACGAGGAAGCGGTCGAGCGGCTCGTCGCGCTCGCGCGCGGGAAGGACGAGAGCCGAGGCTGACGCAACGCCGCGTGCGCGTCCGTCACCGGGCGTCGGGCGTTCCCTCGCTCCGCCGCCGTGCGTGCGGATGTGCGCGGAAATACGCCTCGCGGCGATGCCGGTCGGAGACGTGCGTGTACCGCTCGGTCGTCCCCACGTCGGCATGGCCGAGCATCTCCTGGACGCTCCGGAGGTCGGCGCCACCCTCCAGCAGGTGCGTCGCGAACGAGTGGCGCAGGAGATGAGGGTGCACGCGGCCGGGCTCGAGGCCGGCGCGGTCTGCGAGGCGGCGCAGGACGAGGAACGCGCCTGCGCGTGTCAACGCACCGCCGCGGGCGTTGAGGAAGAGGTCGGGACGGTGCCGACGGTCGAGGTGCGGTCGTCCCAGCGCCATGTACCGCCGCAACGCGTCCGCGGCCGGGCGCCCGAGCGGCACGATGCGCTCCTTCCCGCCCTTCCCGACGGCCCGCACGATGCGCTGCTCGAGGTCGACCGACGCCTTGACGAGCCCGACCGCCTCTGAGACACGGAGCCCCGCGCCGTAGAGCAGCTCCACGAGCGCTCGGTCGCGCATCGCGCGCGGCGAGGTTCCGCTCGCGGCCTCGACGAGGCGCTCGGCCTCCGACGGCGAGAGCGTGCGCGGGACTGTCTTCGGCCGGCGCGGGCCGGCAATGGGCGCCGCGGGGTTGTCGGTGCGCGTCCCGACGAGCATCAGGTGGCGCAGGTAGGCCCGCACCGCCGCCAGGCGACGTGCGATCGTCGCAGGGGCCCGCCCGTCGGCGCGCATCGCGGCGAGCCACGCCTCGATCTGCTCCGTCGTCGTTCGCCCGATCGGCCCGTCGATCGTCGCGCCGAAGGCTGCGAGGTCGCGGCGGTAGGCATCGACCGTCCGCGGCGAGCGGCGGGCCGCGAGGAGGAGCAAGAAGCTCTCGACGTCGGGGTCGGCGGGGGTGCTCATCGCGGCGGGACCCGATTCGGCGGCGTCGTCCGCCCTCCTGCGCGGTGGCGGCGCGCGAGTTCCGCCTCAGAGACCGATTCCTGTCAACCCCGAGCCGTACCGGCCGTGTGCCAGTTCGTCCACAGGCACCGGAGCCCGCTACGACCGCGGGTGCGCGTGGTCATAGACGCGCCGCAGCCGGCGCGCGTCGACGTGGCTGTAGATCTGCGTCGTCGAGAGCGACGCATGTCCGAGAAGCTCCTGGATCGTGCGGAGGTCCGCGCCTCCCTCGAGGAGGTGGGTCGCGTACGCGTGGCGGAGGCGATGGGGGTTCGGCAGCAGGCGGCGGAGGACGCTCGTGTCGAGCCGCTTCCCCCTGACGGAGAGGAAGAGAGCGTCGCAGGCGCCGCGTGCGAGCAGCGGGCGACCGTCCCGCAACCAGCGCGCGACGCGCCAGGCGGCCTCCTCGCCGAGCGGGACGAGCCGCTCCTTGTCGCCCTTCCCACGGACGTGAAGCCGTTCCCGGTCGAGGTCGACGTCGCCCAGATCGAGGCCGACGGCCTCGGCCGATCGGAGACCGCACGAGTAGACGAGCTCCAGCAG
>DATIDD010000035.1:0-188588 GCA_035456465.1 Gaiellaceae bacterium
CGGCGACTTCGGCTTCATCCTCGGCATCCTGCTGTTGTGGGTGTCGTCGGGCTACTACCTCGACTACGAGAACGTCTTCACCCGGCTGCCCGAGCGGCTGGCGGCCGGGGACGTCCCCTCGTGGACGATCACGGCCGTCTGCCTGCTGATCCTGGTCGGCGCGTTCGCCAAGTCGGCTCAGATCCCGCTCCACACGTGGCTACCCGACGCGATGGAGGGCCCGACGCCGGTCAGCGCGCTCATCCACGCAGCGACGATGGTGACCGCCGGCGTCTACCTGATCGCGCGCACGCACGTCATCTTCGAGCAGGCGCGGACCATCGAGCTCATCGCCGCGGGCACCGGCGCGCTGACGCTCCTCGTCGCCGGCCTGATCGCGCTCGTGCAGACGGACATCAAGCGCGTGATCGCGTACTCGACGATGTCGCAGATCGGCTACATGTTCCTCGGCGCCGGGATCGCGGCGTACGGCAGCGCGATCTTCCACCTGGTGACGCACGCCTTCTTCAAGGCGCTGCTCTTCCTCGGCGCGGGCCTGGTGATCCACGCGCTGCTCGGCGAGCAGGACATGCGCAGGATGGGCGGGCTGCGGCGACTGATGCCCCGCACCTACTGGGCGATGCTCATCGGGGCGCTCGCGCTCACGGGGATCCCCCCGCTCTCGGGCTTCTTCTCGAAGGACGCGATCCTCGCATCGGCGCTCGCCGACGGCGGCTGGTGGGGGTACACGCTGTTCGCGGCCGGGCTCGCCGGGGCCTTCCTCACCGGCCTCTACACCTTCCGGATGATGTTCGTCGCCTTCGGCGGCGAGCCATCGGCGTACGTGCGCGAGCACTTCCACGCGGGCCACGGCGAGGGGCCGTTCTCGATGACCGCCACCGTGGCCGTGCTCGCCGTGCTCGCGGTGGTCGGCGGCTGGCTCCAGGTCGCCGGCGTCTGGCACCCGTTCTCGGACTTCCTGGATCCGGTCGGCTTCGGGGGCGACCGCGAGCACCTCGCGCTCGTGGAGCCGTCGGCGACGCAGGACTGGGTGACGTCGTTGCTCGCGGTCGCGGCCGGCGTCGCCGGAATCGCGCTCGCGTGGGCGCTCTACAGCGCGCACCGCGCGACCGTGCCGCGGCGGCCGGAGCTCGAGCGCACGCTCCAGCACAAGTTCTGGTTCGACGAGGCGTACGACCTCGCGTTCTACCGGCCCGCCGCCGCGGTCGCACGCGGGTGGAACCGCTGGGTCGAGGGCCCCGTCATCGCCGGCTCGCTGACCGCGATCGCGCGGGGTGCCCGCGGTGCCGGCGCCGGCGTCGGCACCGCGCAGACCGGGCTGCTCCGCCTCTACGTGCTGGCCGTCGCCGCCGGGGTCGCGATCCTGACCCTCGTCTTCATCTCCGCCAGGTGAGCGCGACGTGACGACCACGCTGATCCTCGTCCCGCTCGGCGGCGCGCTCGTCGTCTGGCTCCTGCCGTTCTCCCGCTTCTGGGCCGGATCGCTCGCGACGCTCGTCGCGCTCGTCGAGGTCGGCCTGTGGGTCACCGTCGCGACGCAGTTCGACTACGGCAGCGGCGCGCTGCAGGAGGAGCAGCAGGCGGAGTGGTTCAGCGACCTCGGCGTCTCGTACCACGTCGGGCTGTTCGGCTACTCGCTCTGGCTCGTGGGCGCCACCGTGGTGCTGATGGCGGCCGCGATCGCCTACGCGTTCTGGGCCGGCCGCGAGCGGGCGCGTGCCTACTTCGGCCTGATGCTCTTCCTCACCGGGGCCGTCGTCGCGGTCTTCTCGGCGCAGGACCTGCTGCTCTTCTACGCCGCCTTCGAGGCGATGCTGATCCCGCTCTACGTGCTCGTCGGGGTCTGGGGCGGGGCCGGACGCGCGCTCGCGACCCTGAAGCTCGTGATCTACACGATGGCCGGCTCGCTGCTGATGCTGGCCGCGATCGTCGTGTACGGGCTCTCCCAGGGCACGTTCGACCTGGTCGAGGCGGGCACGAGCGGCAGCAGCTGGGTGTTCCTCGGCTTCCTCGTCGCGTTCGCGGTGAAGGCGCCGCTGTTCCCGCTGCACGGGTGGCTGCCGGACGCGTACCGCGAGGCGCCGCCGGAAGTGGCCGCGGTGCTGTCCGGGATCGTCTCGAAGGCGGCCGTCTACGGCCTGCTGCGGATCGTCGTCGAGAAGTTCCCCGGCCCCGTCGACGACTGGCGGAACGTGATCCTCGTGCTCGCCGCCGTCGGCCTCGTCTACGGCTCGCTGGTCGCGTTCCGGGCCCCCGACTTCCGCGGCGTGGTCGCGTACTCGTCGCTGGCGCAGATGGGGCTGATCACGCTCGGGATCTTCGCCGGCAACACCGCCGGGGCGTCCGGGGCGATCCTCCAGTCCGTCGCGCACGCGCTCGTCTCCGGCGCGATGTTCCTGCTCGCGGGCATCGTCGAGCGCCGGACGACCACCGGCGAGCTCGCCCAGCTCGGCGGGATGGCCAAGGGACGCCCCGCGCTCGCGACCGCGCTGATGACGACGGGGATCCTCGCGCTCGCCGTCCCGGGGTCGGCGACCTTCGCGGGCGAGTTCCTGATCCTGGCCGGGGTGTTCGACCAGGGCTGGGCGTGGGCCGCGATCGGCGCCGGGGCGATCGTGCTCGCCGCGATGTACGTGCTGCGGCTGATCTCGGCCGTGCTCCACCAGTCCCCCGGGCCGATGGTCGTGGACGAGGCGCTCGACCTCCGCGCCGGCGAGATCGCGATCGTCGGCGCGCTCGTCGCGTGCGTCCTCGCCCTGTCCGCCTGGCCGGCGCTCGTCAGCGACCGGTCGTTCCCCGAAGGCGTCGCCTCGGCCTCGACGGAGGCGTCACCGTGATCGCGGCGGTCCAGACGCCCGACATCGACTGGGCCGGCCTCTCGCCGATCCTCGCGCTGCTGGGCGCGGCGGGGCTCGCGCTCCTCGGCTCCGTGCTCGCGCCACGCCGCGCGCGCAAGGCCGTCTGCGCGATCCTCGTGACCGCCGGCTTCGTGGCCGCGATCGCCCTCGCCGCCGTCGCCTTCCGCGACCAGACGGATGCCGAGACGACGGTCGCCGGCGCATTCGCCGTCGACCGCTGGGCCTTCCTGGCGCAGCTGATCGTCTTCGCCGCCGGGCTCCTCGCGGTCGGCATCTCGTGGGGCGAGCGGTGGGCGGGCGACGAGCACGTCGGCGAGTTCTTCGCGCTGCTCGCCGCGACCGGCGCGGGCATGGCCTTCTTCGTCGGCGCCAACGACCTGATGTCGCTCTTCCTCGGGCTCGAGTGGTTCTCGATCGGCCTCTACGTGCTCTGCGCGATCGCGGGCGACCGGGAGCCGTCGCTCGAGGCCGGGCTGAAGTACCTCGTCGTCGGCTCGTTCGGCTCGGCGGTGCTGCTGTTCGGCTCGGCGCTCGTCTACGGCGCCACCGGCGAGCTGCGGTTCGACCGCATCGCGCAGGCGAGTGTCCCCGGCGACGACGCGTTCATGCTCACGGGCCTCGCGATGCTGCTCGCGGGGCTCGGGTTCAAGGCGTCCGCCGCCCCGTTCCACATGTGGACGCCGGACGTCTACCAGGGGTCGCCGACGCCGGTGACGGCGTTCATGGCGGCCGCGACGAAGGTCGCCGCGCTCGTGCTGATGCTGCGCCTCCTCGTGACGGCGTTCCCGCAGTTCGACGAGTTCTGGACGACCGCGGTCGCCTGGCTCGCGGTCATCTCGCTGGCGGTCGGCAACCTCGCCGCGCTCGTGCAGCGGTCGCTGAAGCGGCTGCTGGCCTACTCGTCGATCTCGCACGCGGGGTTCCTGCTGATCGCCGTCGCAGCCGCGACGGAGCTCGGCGGCCGGGCGCTGCTCTACTACCTGATCCCGTACTCGGCGATGTCGCTCGGCGCGTTCGCGGTCGTCGCCGCACGCGAGCGGGAGCTCGGCCGCGACGTCACCGTCGACGACCTCGCCGGCTTCGGCTGGGAGCGCCCGTTCCTCGGCGTGGCGATGTGGACGTTCATGCTCGGGTTCGCCGGGATGCCGCTCACGGGCGGCCTGATCGGCAAGTTCTACGTCTTCTCCGCCGCGTACGAGGCCGACCTGACCTGGCTCGTGATCGTCGGCGTGGTCGCGACCGCCGTGAGCCTCTTCTACTACCTCAACGTCGTCCGGGCGCTGTACATGCGCGCGCCGGAGCCGCGGCTGCTGCCGGCAGGCGGGTCGCCGCCGCGCGAGCTCCTCACGCAGGCGACCGTGCTCGTCTGTCTCGCCGTCACGGTCGGCTCGTTCTTCGCCGTGCAGCCGCTGATCGAGCTCGCGCGCGACGCGGCCGAGCAGCTCCCCTTCTAGCGGCGGCTCCAGTCGGGGCGGAGCAGGGCCGACAGCGTCTGCGCGCAGTAGACGGCGATCGCGGCGACCGCGGCCGAGGCCGCCAGCGCAGGGAGGGTGGACGCGTCCGCGGACTGGCCGCGCGCGGCCGCGGCGACCACGACGAGCACCAGGCCGAGGCCGCCGAGGAAGGCCTCGATCCGCGTGACCATGACGCCGGCCGCGCCGCGGGGAAGCTCCACGAGGCGGCCGAACAGCTCCAGCGCGGACACGGCCGCCGCCGGCACGGAGGCGACGAGCAGCACGAAGGCGAGCTCGGGTCGTCCCGCCGCGTCCGCGGCCAGCGCGCCGAGGACGAGGAGGACCGGGAGGAACCGCGCCGGCATCTCCAGCCGGTATACGCGCCGGACCGGACGGTTCCTCCCCCGCCGCGCGGCTCGATGCGACGCTAGATTCCGCGCGTACGCCCGAGACCGAGGAGGACCGCATGCCCGACGTGGCGCTCACCTGGCTGGGACACGCCGCCTTCCGCTTCGACACGCCGGGCGGGACGCGCGTCTACGTCGACCCCTTCCTCACCGGCAACCCCCGCTGCCCCGAGCCCGAGCAGACGCCGGAGCGCGTCGACCTCGTCCTCGTCACCCACGGCCACGACGACCACGTCGGCGACACCGTCGCGCTGCACAAGCGCTTCGGCGCGCCCGTCGTCGCGCTCGTCGAGTGCCGCGGCTGGCTCACCGGCCAGGGCTGCGAGCAGGCGGTGCAGCACGCCGGGAACAAGGGCGGGACGATCTCGGTCGAGGGGCTGAAGGTCACGTTCACGGACGCGAACCACTCGAGCAGCGCGTACGACGACGGCACCTTCGTCTACCTCGGCGAGCCGGCCGGGCTCGTGGTCGAGGTCGAGAACGGGACGAAGCTCTACTTCGCGGGCGACACGAACGTCTTCATGAGCATGCAGCTGATCGGGCGGATCTACGAGCCGGACGTGGCGATCATCCCGATCGGCGACCACTACACGATGGGGCCGCGCGAGGCGGCGGTGGCGCTCGAGCTGCTGGGAGTGGAACGCTGCGTCCCCAGCCACTACGGGACGTTTCCGCTGCTCACCGGCACGCCGGAGCAGCTGCGGGAGCTCGCGCCGGCGGGGGTCGAGATCCTCGTGCCGGAGCCGGGGGAGACGATCACGGTTTGAGGGAGCGGTGGTTCGGCGCCAGCGGGCGCCGCGTGCCGGAGATCGCCGTCGAGGGGGAGCTCGACGTCGCCGGCGCGCTGGTGCTGGACGACGTCGCGGAGGTCGACGCGCTCCGGGCCGCGCACGAGCAGGGCCGGCCCGTGGCCGTGCGCGCGGCGGACGCGGAAGGCGTCCGGGTCGCGCTCGCGCGGCCCGAGGTCGCGGTCGTGCTGGTGCCGCCCGCACGGCGCGACCTGCTGGAGCTCGACCTGCGGTCGCTGACGTACGAGCGGTGACCGTCGCCACCTACTCGATCGCCGCCTGCGACCTCGATGCGCGGCAGTGGGGCGTGGCGGTGCAGTCGAAGTTCCTCGCCGCCGCGTCGGTCGTCTCCTGGGCCGAGGCCGAGGCGGGCGCCGTCGCCACGCAGGCGTACGCGAACCCGCGCTACGGCCCCGACGGGCTGGCGCTGCTCCGGCAGGGGCTCGGCGCCGAGGAGGTCGTGGCGCGGCTCGTCGAGGCCGACGAGGAGCGCGCGCACCGCCAGGTCGGCGTGGTCGACACGCGCGGTGGCAGCGGGGGCTACACCGGCGACGAGTGCTTCGACTGGGCCGGCGGCCGGACCGGGCCGTCCTACGCGGCGCAGGGGAACATCCTCGTCTCGGGCGACACCGTCGACGCGCTCGCGGAGACGTTCGAGCGCACGGCGGGCGCGACGCTCGCGGAGCGCCTGCTCGACTGCCTCGCGGCCGCGCAGGAAGCGGGCGGCGACCGGCGCGGCCAGCAGGCGGCGGGGCTCCTCGTCGTGGAGCGGGACGGCGGCTACGCCGGCCTCTCGGACGTGGTCGTCGACCTCCGCGTCGACGACCACGCGACGCCGGTCGCCGAGCTGCGGCGCCTCTACGGGATCCACCGGCAGCTGTTCGGCAAGACCCCGGAGGAGGAGTGGCTGCCGGTCGACGACGCGCTCGCGGCGGAGGTCGGCGAGCGGCTGGCCCGGCTCGGCTACGAGGGCGAGCTCGAGCAGGCGCTCTTCCGCTGGGCGGGCAACGAGAACCTCGAGGAGCGCGTGCGGGGAGCCGAGCGGCTGGACCCGGTCGTGCTCGACGCGATCAGGAGGCAGACGGCATGAGCGGATGGGCGGTCGGCACCCTCGACGAGCTCACGGGGCCGGGCGGCTGGGCCCCCCTGCGCCGGCACTTCGACGTCGGCGCGTTCGGCGTCAACGCCTGGCGGGGGGACGAGGCCGGCGCGGTCGTGATCCCGGAGCACCACGAGCGGGAGACCGGACACGAGGAGCTCTACGTCGTCGTCGTGGGCAGCGCGACCTTCACGGTCGACGGGGAGACCGTCGCCGCGCCGACGGGAACGGCCGTGTTCGTCCGCGACCCCACGGTGCGGCGCGCCGCCGTCGCCGACGAGCCGGGAACGACGCTGCTCACGGTCGGCGCGAAGCGAGGCGAGGCGTTCGAGCCGTCGCCGTGGGAGGACAACTACGACGCGATCCTCCTGTTCAACGAGGGCGACTGGGAGGGCGGCAGGCAGCGGCTGCTCGAGGCGCTCGAGCGCCGGCCCGGCTTTCCGGCGTACCTCTACAACCTCGCCTGCGCCGAGGCGCGCCTCGGCGAGGCCGACGCCGCGATCGAGCACCTGCTCGTCGCGACCGAGGCGGAGCCGCGCTTCCGCGACGCGGCGCAGACCGACGATGACCTCGCGTCGCTGCGCGCCGACGCACGCTTTCCGGCGCCGAGCTGACCAGGTAACAGACTGTCACTTGTCCGCTTTCGGCCCGGGTTCCGCGTCGTTCCCGGGGAGGCGGGCGCCGGCGGCGAGCTCGCGCAGCGCGGGCACCGGGTCCGCCTCCGGCCGCGCCACGAGGAGCACCGCGCCGAAGTCGTCCTCCGCCGTGAGCGCGTCGACGAGGAGCTGCAGGCCCAGCGCGAGCGCGAACGCCTTGTGCGCCTGGTCGCCGCCGAAGGGGACGACCTCCTCCGGACGCGCCGCGCCGCGGAGCACGTCGCCCCACGTCGCCCCGGCCGGCGAGACGTCGACCACCACGGGGCGGCCGTCCGAGCTCGGGATCCCGATCGCGAGCGGGTTCGTCCCCGCGAGGGGCGGCCCGCCCGAGGGCGGAGCGAGCCGGCGCGGCGACGTCGCGGTGCAGGCCGACACGAGGCCCGCCTCGGCCAGCCGCCGGACGTAGTGCCCGAGCATCCCCGTCGGGAACGTCGCCTCGCAGACCACGAGCCGCGCCCGCGACGGCGGCCGCCCGAGCACGGCGCGGACCGCGGCCGCGAGCGTCAGGTAGCCGAGCGCGCCCCGGCCGTGCCAGCGCTCGAACCCCTCCTCCGCGAGCACGAGCTCCGGCCGCGCCGCCGGCTCGACCCGGTCCCGCATCGTCGTCTCCAGCCACTCGATGCGCGAGTAGCCGTGGCCGGCCTTGCCCCTCCGCTCCGCCTCCTCGAAGTGGGCGAGCAGCGTGGCGGCGTCGGCGTCCGAGTAGCCGAGCGCGAGGAGACGCCGGAGCGCCTCGTCAGGCCGCACGGCGGCGTGCCGCCCAGACGACCGCGCCGAGCGCCAGCGGCAGCGCCACGAGGGCGGGCCCGATCCGCCGCGACTTCGGGTGCAGCCGGTCGCTGAAGCTCAGCACCTCCCACCCGCGCTCCGCGGCGACGCGCGCGAGCTCGCGGTCGGGGTTGACCGCGACGCGACGGCCGACGGCCTCGAGGAACGGCAGGTCGGTGTGGCTGTCGGAGTACGCGGTCGACGAGGCGAGGTCGATGCCCTCGCGCTCGGCGAGCGCGCGCACGGCGCCGGCCTTCGCCGACCCGTGGAGCGAGCGGACCGAGCGGCCGGTGTAGACGCCGTCCTCGACCTCGCAGACCGTTCCGAGCGCTCCGTCGAACCCGAGGTCGTCGGCGATCGCGTCGACGATCTCCTGCAGCGCGGCGGAGACGATGTAGACGCGCTCCCCGCGCTCGCGATGCCGGCGGACGAGGTGGAGCGGCTCGGCGTAGACGAGCGGGCGGAGGATCGGCTCCATCGCGCCGGCGACGAGCTCGCGGATCTGCTCGGGCGAGAACCCCTTGAGCAGCATCAGCCCGTCCTCGGCGGCCCGGCGGACCGTCTCCGCACCGGCGCCGCGGGCGACGAACAGGAGCTGCCAGAACGCGGCCTTGGCGAGGCCCACGTGGCCGATCACCCCGTAGCGACGGAACGACCCGGCGAGCGCGAGCGTGCTGGAGCGGCGCAGCAGCGTGCGGTCGAGATCGAAGAACGCCGCCGCGCCCACCGCGCGAGTCTAGCCGCGGCCCCCGCGCGTCCAGCTGCACGGGCACGGTGCAGGGTTTCGCCCGGCACCGGCATCAGAGTGGGTGCACGGGACGGCGAGCAAGCAGCACGAGGGGAACCGCACCGAGAGAAGCGCGACCGCCGCAAGGGGAGAGGTCCGCGGGCCGGAGGGCGCCTCCTGGGCGCCCTCCGCATCTAGGCTCCGCTCGTGGCAGCGCCGCCGTACTCGGTCGCGAGCGTCACCGTCCTGCGCCTGCCCGGGCGCCGCGGGGTACGTGACCGCGTCGCCGTCGAGGAGCCGCTCGAGCTGCGCATCGGCGGCCGTGCGGTCGCCGTGACGATGCGGACGCCGGGCCACGACGAGGAGCTGGCGCTCGGCTTCTGCCTCTCCGAGGGACTCCGTCCCGCGTCCGCGTCACTGCCGGACGACCTCGCCGCCAACACGATCGAGATCGACGCGCCGGCGTTCGACCCCGACCGCCTGCAGCGCAGCTTCTACACGACCTCCTCCTGCGGCGTCTGCGGGAAGGGCGCGCTCGACGCCGTCCGGGTCGAGGCGCCGCCGGTCGAGAGCGACCTGCGCGTGCCCGCGGCCGTCGTCGTGTCACTGCCCGCGCGCCTGCGCGAGGCGCAGCCGACCTTCTCGGCCACCGGCGGCCTCCACGCCACCGGGCTGTTCGCCGCCGACGGGACGCTGCTCCACGTGCGCGAGGACGTCGGCCGCCACAACGCGATGGACAAGGTGATCGGCCGCGCCTTCCTCGACGGGCTGCTGCCGCTGTCGCGCCACCTGCTCGCCGTCTCGGGGCGCCTCTCCTTCGAGCTCGTCCAGAAGGCGGCGATCGCCGGCTGCCCCGTGCTCGTCGCCGTGGGCGCGCCGTCCAGCCTCGCCGTCGAGCTCGCGGAGGCGCAGGGGATCACGCTCTGCGGCTTCGCCCGCGAGGGGCACGTGAACGTGTACTCGGCGCCGGAGCGGATCGAGCCGTAGCTCCTCCGCCCCTTTCCGACGCGAAAGGCACAAGGCAACAGACTGTCACTTGGCCGCTTCCAGCGCCGCAAGGTCGGCTGGCGTGTTCACGTTCGCCAGCAGCCGGTCGTCGAGCTCGATCGTCGTCGGGTTCAGGCCGCGGAGGGAGCGCTCGCCGCGGGCCAGCCGCGCGTCGAGCTCGGGGAGCATCGCCCTCGCGTAGGCGCCCGGCAGCGGGGCGTTCTGCGGCACCGCGAGCTCGCGCGCCAGCGTCCGCAGGGCGTCCTCCGTGACGAGGGGGCAGTCGACCGGGAGCACGACGCAACGCTCGTGGCGCGCCGCCCGCAGCGCCGCCCGCAGCCCGAACGCCGGCGCCCGCTCCTCCGTGCCGTCGTCGAGCACCGGGAACGGCAACGCGAGCTCGCCGGCCTTCCCCACCGCGAGCCGCTCGTCGCACCACGCGAGCGCCCGCCAGGCCCGCTCGGCCAGCGTCTCGCCGCGAAGCCGCGCGAGCGCCTTGGGCGACCCGAACCGTCGGCTCTCGCCGCCGACGAGCAGGACGCCTGTGACAGAATCGCCGCTCGTGGACGAGTGGCTCTCACGCGCAGCCGACGCGATCGCCCGCGAGGCGGGTGTCCCGCGGGAGTCGCTCGAGCTCGACGCCGCCACGGAGGCCACGCTACTCGACCTCGCGCGCATCGCCGCGCACGACAGCGGTGACCGCACGAACGCGCCGCTGCTCTGCTTCCTGGCCGGCCGCGTCCCGCTCGAGCCCGAGCAGATCCGCGACGCGCTGTCGCCCTAGGAGACGACCGGCAGCGGCCGGACGACCTGGCCGACGCCCCGCTCGCGCTCCATCGCCGCCACGCGCTCTGCGATCGCGACGAGCGCACGTGACGACGGCGCCTCCGGCTCGGCCAGCACGACCGGCCGGCCCGCGTCCCCGAGCTCCCGCAGCGGCGCGTCGAGCGGCACCGTGCCGAGCAGGTCGACGCCGAGCGCCAGCGCGAGCGCGGCCCCGCCGCCCTCGCCGAACACGCCGCCGCTCATGTTCTCGACCACCCCGACCAGCCGCATACTCGTCTTCTGCGCCATCGTCGCGGCACGCGCGGCGACCTCCTGCGCGAGCGGCTGCGGCGTCGTGACGACGATCACCTCCGCACGCGGAAGCAGCTGGCCGAGGGAGATCGAGACGTCGCCCGTGCCGGGCGGCATGTCGACGAGCAACGTGTCGAGGCGCGGCCAGTGGACGTCGGAGAGGAATTGCTCGAGCGCGCGGTGGAGCATGGGCCCGCGCCACATCACCGGCTGGTTGTCGTCGAGGAAGAACCCGATCGACATCAGGTGCAGCCCGTGCGCGACGGGCGGGACGATCATGCGGTCGACGAGCACCGGCCGCTGGTGCACGCCGAGCAGGTGCGGGATCGAGTGCCCGTACACGTCCGCGTCGACGACGCCGACGTCCTGCCCGAGCTGCGACAGCGCGGCGGCGAGGTTGACCGTGAGCGACGACTTGCCGACGCCGCCCTTCCCGCTGGCGACGGCGATCACGCGCGTCGCGGCGTCGACCGAGATGCCCTTCGTGCGCTCCCTCGTCTCGCCGCGGAGCCGCGACGAGAGCGCCGTCCGCTCCTCGGGCGTCATCACGTCGAAGGAGAGCGCCACCGTCTCGACGCCGGCGACCGAGCCGACCGTCCGCTGCACCTGGTCCTGGAACGAGCTCCGCAGCGGGCACCCGGCGACGGTCAGGGCGATCGTGACCGCGACCGCGCCGCCGTCGACGGTGACGTCGCGGACCATGTCGAGGTCGGTGACCGGGCGCCGGAGCTCCGGGTCGATCACGCCCTCGAGCGCCTTCAGCACCTCGTCGCGCGAGACCATGCAGTGAGGCTAGCCGACCCGGACACGCTCCCGGGGATCCGACCCCGGCGGTCAGCGCACGGACGAGCGCCGCACGCCGGCGCCGGGGGACGGCGGGACGCCGAGGAGCTCCTGCAGGCGCTGCGCGTTGCGGATCGCGTAGCCCTCCCAGTCGTTGTTGAAGTACGCCAGCACGTCCCCCCGCTCGCTCCAGCCGGCGATCCGGCCGGCCCACCGGCCCAGCTCCCGCTCGGAGTAGTCGCCCGTGCCCTCGTCGGCGCCGCCGTGGAAGCGGAGGAACATCCAGTCCGCCGTCCGCTCGAGCGTCTGGAACGGCCGCCTCGGGTCGTCTCCCACGACGAGCGCCGCGCCGTGCGCGCGGAGCAGCGCGTAGACGCCGTCGGCGAACCAGCTCTCGTGGCGGAACTCGAAGCAGTGCCGGCCCGGCGGAAGCGCCGCGAGCGCCGCTGCGAGCCGCTCGTCGTCACGGCGGAACGTGGCCGGGAGCTGCCACAGCACGGGCCCGAGCTTCGGCGACGCCACGAGCGGCGCGATCCGCTCGTAGAAGCGCTCGATCCCGGTGCCGAGGTCGGTGAGCCGCTTCACGTGCGTGAGGTACCGGCTCGCCTTGACCGCGAACAGGAACCCGGGCGGCGTGCCCGCGACCCAGCCCGCGACCGAGCGCTCGCGCGGCAGCCGGTAGAAGGTCGCGTTCACCTCGACCGTGTCGAAGTGGCGCGCGTAGTAGTCGAGCCAGAGCCGGGCCGGGCAGCGCGGGGGGTAGAAGACGCCGTCGCGCCAGTGGGCGTAGTTCCAGCCGGAGCAGCCGATCCTGACCTCGCCCACGCCTCCACGGTGCCCGATCGAGCCCGCGGCGTAGCATCGGAGCCATGACGGTCCCGGCCGAGCGGCGACTGGAGGAGCAGGCGCAGCCGTTCCGAGCCCTCTACCAGCACTGGGAGCGGACGCACTGGCAGGTCGGGGCGCTCGACTTCACGCGGGACGCGGAGTCGTTCGCGGCGCTCGACCCCGAGACCCGGCGCGGCTTCGTGTGGATGTTCGCGCACCGGTTCCACGCCGAGTTCGAGGTGGCGACGCTCCTGGCGCCGTTCCTCGCCGCAGCGCCCACGCACGACGTCCGGCTCCTGCTCGCGACGCAGGTGGCGGACGAGTACCGGCACCTGCAGTGCGTGCTGCGGATCTACGAGGAGGTGTTCGGCGTGGAGGGCGGGATCGACGCGGTCAAGGCGCTCGCCGACCGGAACCGCGACCAGGTCGCCTCCACGCTCTACGACGCGCTCGAGGCCTGGATCCTCCGCCTCCGCGACGATCCGTCCGTCGCCGCCTTCGACCGGGCCGTGTTCGCCTACCACCTCGTCGCCGAGGGCGTCGTCGCGCGGACGGCGCAGGGCTTCGCCGGCGACCGGTACGCGGCGCTCGGCGACTTCCCCGGCCTGGCCGAAGGGCAGCGCCTCGTCGCCCGCGACGAGGCCCGGCACATCGGGATCGGCGTCACGTACCTGCGCGGGCGGATGGAGACGGCGCCGGAGGAGGCGCGCGCCGCGGTCGCCGACGGCCTCGACGAGTTCGCACGGCTCTCGGCCGAGGGGCTCGAGCTCGGACGCGCGGGACTGCAGGACGTCCTCGAGGGCGGCTACGGCGTCGACGCCGACACGTTCTACGCCGAAGCGATGCGCCTGCTGCAGCTGCGGCTGCGCTCGATCGGCTACGTCGACTGAAGCGCCGCCGCCAGGCGCGAGCAGCCGTCGACGGTGGCGGCCGCGACGACGCGCGAGCGGGCGCCGAGATCCAGCGGCGCCGCGGCGAACGGCGGATCCTCGAACAGGTCGATCGCGAGGCCACGCTCACGGACGAGCAGCTGGGCCGCGGCGATATCGACCGACCGCGCCGGCTTCAGCGAGCAGACGCCGTCGATCCGGCCGGCGGCGAGGTTGCAGAGCGCGATCGCGAGCGACCCCATGATCCGCAGCCGGTACGCCACCCCGACCATCGCCGCCGCGCGCGCGGCGACCGCGGCCGTCGTCGTCGCCTCGAACGCGAGGATCTCCAGCTCCTCCTTCGGCAGCTCCCCCTCGAGCGCGACGCCGTTCAGGAACGCGCCCCCGCTGCGCCTGGCCGTCCACTCCTCGCCGGAGCCGAAGTCGTGGACGAAGCCGAACACCACGTCGCCCATCGTCGGCCCCTCGGCGACCGCGACCGAGAGCGCGAAGTGCGGGATCCCCCGCTTCGCGTTGTTCGAGCCGTCGATCGGGTCGACGACGACACGCACCTCCCCGCCGCCGCCGACGACCTCCTCGCCGAGCTCCTCCGAGACGAGCACGAAGGCCCCGGCGCTGCGCCGCAGCCGCTCGACGACCGCCTGCTCGGCCGCGGCGTCGACCGCCGTCGTGTCGTCACCGCCCAGCCCCGCGCCGACGACCGGCTCCCGCGACGCCCGCCCCGGCATGCCGTCGAGCGCGCGCGCCACGTCGGCGGCCGCCTCGCGACAGATCGCGAGCCAGTCAGCCAAGCGGGTGGAACAGCAGGCCCGAGAGCAGCTTGGGGTAGAAGTACGTGGACTTCTGCGGCATCACCTCGCCGCGGCGGGCGACCGCGAACACGTCCTCGATCCGCGTCGGTCGCAGCAGGTACGCGACCGAGGCGTCGCCGGCGTCGACGCGCCGCACCGCCTCGTGCCAGTCCGGCGTGTAGGAGATCCCATCCTGACCGAGGCGGTCGACGACGAACACGTCGGGACGGCGGTCGCTGGTCGCGACGAGCTGCGGCTGCCGACGCTCGTAGCGCACGAACGCGGCGGTGTCGTACGAGAGCTCGTCGAGGTCCGAGAGCGCGTCGCGCACGTCCGACCTGGGGTCGCCGAAGCCGACGGACGGGTCGGGCAGCGCGGCGTCGAACACGCGGTGCGTGGGGAAGATCGTGAGCCCCGGATCCTCCGTCGAGACGAGCACGACCATCAGGAACGCGGACTCCTCGGTCCCGTCCTCCTCGTGGAAGGCGAGCGCGGTCTCGTAGCGGTGATGGCCGTCCGCGATCAGCAGCTGCCGGTCGGCGAAGGAATCGCCGAAGTCGCCGTCGACCCGCCACAGCCTCGCGCCGTCCGCGGCCAGGTCCGCCTCGCGGTCGGGCGCCGAGACCGGCGCAGGGCCGTCGTAGAGCAGGAGGATCGGCTCGAGCTGGGCCCGCGTCGCCCGCAGGAGGCGCAACCGGCCCTCCTTCGGCCCGCGGTGCGTGCGCTCGTGCGGGAGCACGACGCCGCGCTCGTACGGCTCGACGCGCAGCGAGGCCACGAGGCCCGTCCGCGTCCGCGCCACGCCGTCGGGGCCGACGTAGTCCTGGACGAGCGCCCAGAAGGACGGCCGTTCGTCGCGGACGAGCGCGCGCTCGTCCTGCCACGCCCGCCACGTGTCGCCCGCCGCATCCTCGGCGTCCGGCAGCGTCAGGTGGACGACGTTGTACGGGCTCCGCGCGAGGTAGGCGGCGCGCTGCTCCGCGTCGAGCACGTCGTACGGCGGCGCGACGAGGCGGTCCAGCGGCCCCGCGGACTCGTCGTAGCGCACCGCGCGGAAGGGCTGGACGTCCGCCATCGCGCGCCCAAGCTAGCATCGCGCGGTGGCCGCGATCGCCGAGCTGACGCCTGACCGCGTGGTGGAGGGCGTCTACGCGGTGGCGCGGAAGCAGCGTCGCCGGACCCGCTCGGGCGCGCCCTACCTCGCGCTCGAGCTGGTCGACCCGAGCGGCCGGATCGAGGGCCGCGTGTGGCAGGACGTCGACCTGCTCGACGGGCGCTTCGGCGAAGGCGACGCCGTGCGCGTGCTCGGCCGCGTGGAGCGGTTCCGCGACCGGCTCCAGCTCGAGGTGCGCACGCTGGAGGCGGCCGCCGACGCCGACGCCGCGTCGCTCGCGCCGGCGCTGCGCCGGGACGCCGACGAGCTCGACGGCTTCCTGGAGTTCCTCGCCGCCGAGATCGCCCATCCCGGCCTCCGCGCCGCGGTCGGCCGCGTCCTCGATGCCGCGACGCGCAGCCGCCTCCGCGAGCTCCCGGCGACGCCGGACGGCCACCACGGCTACGCGGGCGGCCTGCTCGAGCACACCGTCGGCGTCGCCACGATCTGCCGCGAGACGGCACAGCTGCACCCGCGCCTCCGCGGCGACCTGCTGCTCGCCGCCGCGCTCGTCCACGACGCGGGCCGGACGGTCGAGCTCGGCCGAGCGCCGTCGTTCCGGCCGACGCCGGAGGGAGAGCTCCTCGGGCACGTCCATCTCGGCCTGCGGCTCGTCGAGGAGCGGGCCGGCGACCTCGAGGCGGCTGCCCGCACGGAGGTGCTCCACGCGGTCGCGGCGCACCACGATCTCCGTGCCGCCCGCACCGCCGAGGCCGCCGTCCTCTACCACGCGAACCAGCTGGACGCCGTCGCTGCGACGCGGCCGGTCGAAGGCCCCACCGGACAGCCGTGACCGCCATCGCGCTCGCGCTCTGCGTGAGCGTGTCGTGGGGCGTCGGCGACTTCCTCGGCGGCGTGAGCTCGCGCCGGCTCCCGACGCTGACCGTGCTCGCCGTCTCGCAGCCGGTCGGGCTGGTGGGGCTCGTGGCGCTGGCGCTCGCCGTCGGGGACGAGCCGCTCGGCGCAGGGGGTGTCGCGGCAGCCGCGGCCGCGGGCGCCGGCGGAGCGCTGGGGCTCGCGGGCCTCTACCGCGGCATGGCGGTCGGCGCGATGGGCGTGGTCGCGCCGATCTCCACGTTGGCCGCGGTGCTCCCGCTCGTCGTCGGACTGGCGCGCGGCGAGCGCCCCGGCGCGCTCCAGCTCACCGGCGCGGTGCTGATCCTCGCCGGCGTCGCGCTGGTCTCGCGCGAGCCCGGGACCGGGGGCGCGCGCGTCGCGGCGGGCGTGGGACTCGCGCTCGTGGCGGCCACGGGCTTCGGGCTCTACTTCGTGTTCATCGACGTCGCCGCCGACGAGAGCGCCTCGTGGGCGGTGGTCGCCGCGCGCGCCACCGCGTCGGCCCTGTGCCTCGGCACGGCGGCCGCACGCGGCGGAGTCTCCGTCCCCTCGCGCGCGGTGCCGGCGCTCGCCCTGATCGGGTTCTTCGACGCGTCGGCCAACGCGCTGCTCGCGGTGGCGCTCACGCGCGGGTACGTGAGCCTCGTCTCGGTGCTCGCCTCGCTGTACCCGGTCGTCACCGTTCTGCTCGCGCGGACGGTGCTCGGCGAACGGGTCGCGCGGACGCAGGCGGTCGGGATCGCCGGCGCCGTCGGCGGCGTCGCGCTCGTGTCGGCCGGCTGAGCAGGGCGCAGCGCCGGCGCGCTTACCGGGCGGTGGAGCCGCGCCGGACGAGGTCGGTGGCGATCCGCACCGGCGACTCGGGCGCCTCGCCCGCGAGCATCGCCGCCAGCAGCGCGATCGCGGCCTCCGCGTGGCGGGTCGGATGGAGGTCGACGGCGGTCAGCTCCGGCCGCACGCGCGTCGCGAGCGGGCTGTCGACGACGCTCACGATCCCGACCTGGTCGGGCACGTCGAGCCCGAGGTCGTCGCACGCCATCAGCACCCCGACCGCGACCCTGTCGCCGAGGCAGAGGACGGCGTCGGGGCGGCCGTCGGCCTGCGCCAGCAGCGCGAGCGCGGCGTCGTAGCCGTCCCGCTCCGCGACGTGCGCGCTCTCGACGATCGGCGCCGCGGCCCCGGCGAGCTCGCGGAAGGCCGCCTCGTGGTCGAGGACCGCCGTCGGCTGACGCGCGAGCGAGACGAGCGCGGGACGCTCGTAGCCGCGGTCCTGGAGATGCGCGAACACGGGGGCCTGGATCTCGCGCGCATCGGCGCCGACCCACGAGCCGCCGCGGGGATCCTCCACCGGGCCGATGCTCACGTACGGGAACGCCAGCGCGATCACGGCACGGGCGACCGGGTCGTCCGCGGCCGGGAAGACCAGCACCGCGGCGTCGACTCCGCCGCCGGCGAGGAGGGGCTCCGTCAGCTCCGCGCTCGCGTCGGGCGGGACGAAGAGGAAGCTGAAGGCGTGCTCGAGCGCCGCGAGCGAGAGCGCGGGGAGGAGCTCGGCGAAGAACGAGTTGAGCAGCAGGTCCGGCCCGCTGAACGGCAACGAGAGCGCGAGCGTGTTCGTCCGGCCGGCCGCCAGCGCGCGCGCGATCGCGCGCGGCCGGTACGAGAGCCGCTCGGCCACCTCGAGCACCCGCTGCCGAGTCGCCTCGTTCACCCGGCGCTTCCCGGAGAAGACGTGCGAGACGGTCGTGATCGAGACCCCGGCCGCCTCGGCCACGTCGAAGATCGTCGAACGCGTCTTCGGAGCAGCCATCCCGGCCCCTCGACCTTACAACGTGAGACGAGCGGCCGCGGGGCGCCGACGTGCCGGCTAGACGTTGAAGCGCACGTTGAGCACGTCGCCGTCCTGGACGACGTACGCCTTGCCCTCGAGCCGCTGGAGGCCTTGCCGGGCCACCTCCGCGTGCGAGCCGAGACGAACGAGGTCGTCCCACCGCACAACCTCGCAGCGGATGAACCCGCGCGCGATGTCGGAATGGATCGTCGCGGCCGCGTCGAGCGCCGTCTGTCCCTGCCGCAGCGTCCACGCCCGCGTCTCCTTCTCGCCGACGGTGAAGAACGAGACCAGCCGCAGCGTCTCGGTCAGCCGCCGCGCCACCTCGCCGAGCGCCGAGGGGCGGCCCTCGCGGAACGCGGCCGCGTCCTCGTCGGAGAGCTCCGCGAGCTCGGCCTCGAGCGCGAGGTCGATCCCGTCCGGGCCGTTCTCGATCGTCAGCATCGGCTTGGTCGTCAGCGGCTCGAGCTCGCCGGGCAGCTCGCCGGGCCAGTCGGCCAGCGTCTTGCCCGAGTCGAGGTGGCCGAGCAGCCGCTCGAGCTCCTCGGCCTGCGCGCGCAACCCCGCGTCGCCCGACTTCGCCTGCTTGCGCACGCGCTCCAGCCGCCGCTCGACGTGGTCGCGGTCGGCGACGAGCAGCTCGAGCGTCAGCGTCTCCAGGTCGGACGCCGGATCGCCGGCGCCGCTGAAGGCGTCGAGCACCACCAGGAGGGCGTCGACCTGACGGAGGTTCCCCAGCAGCTGCGCACCGGTCCCGGGGACGTCGACGACGCGGATCGTCGCCGGGGTCACCTTCTTCGCGTGGACGACGTCCGCGAGCGGCTGCAGCCGCTCGTCCGCGATCGGGGCGATGCCCACGTGCTCCTTGCCGTAGTCCCCGCCCGGGGCCGCCCTGGTGAGCGCGCGGAAGAGCGTCGTCTTCCCCGACGACGGCAGCCCGACGATCCCGACCTCCAGCGCCACCGCGCGAGGCTACCCCGGCGCGGGGCCGCGCTCGAGCTGCTTCTGCAGAGCCACGAGCGCGCGGTGCTGGAGCGACTTGATCGCGCCCTCGGTCTTGCCGAGGATCGCGGCGACCTCCGCGTTGTTGAAGCTGAACACGAACTTCAGCGTCAGGACCTGCTGCTGCTCGGGCGAGAGGTCCTCGATCATCGCGAGCATCGACTCCCGCCCGATCGTGCGCATCGCGACCGCCTCGGCGGAGGGCTCCTCGGACCCGCGCGGCTCCGGGACCTCCTCCTCGGGCTGCCAGCGGCGATGGGCGCGGAAGTGGTCCATCGCGAGGTTGTGCGCGATGCGGAAGAGCCAGGCCGAGAACGGCGCCGACTGCCAGCGGAACCGTCCGATCGACTCGAGCATCCGCAGAAAGGTCTGCGTGGTCAGGTCCTCGGCGTCGTGCCGGTTCCCGACGCTCATGTGCAGGTAGCTGTAGATGCGGTCGAAATGGAGCAGGTAGAGCTCCTCGAGCGCCTCTCGCTCGCCCTGCTGGGCGCGGTCGACGAGCCGGCGCACCTCCTCCGTGGACGCCGACGGCGCCTTCGTCGCCGACTGATCCGCCATCCGCTCCCTCAGTGCCCTCGCGTGCCGCGCGGTAACCGTCTACCCGCCGAAGCCGACGCGGCCCTCGCGGGCGTACCGGGTGACGTACACGACCCGCCGGAGCGACACCATGTACCGGCCGTCCTCCGCGTCGAGCGGGACGACGCCCTCGCCGCCCGCGCCGAAGTGGCGCTCGAGCGCGTCGGCGCTCTCGGTGGTGACGAGCGCGTTCATCACCTGCCCGCCGTCGAAGCCGACCTCGATGCGCACGCGTGCGTTCGTGCTCGTGCTAGTCACCGGACACCACCTCCGAGAGGACGCCGTGGACGGAGTCTGGGTGGACGAACGCGACCTCCAGTCCGAACAGGCCCTCGCGCGGCTCGGGGTCGATGAGCTCCGCGCCGTGGTCGGCCAGGTCGGCGAGAGCGGCGTCGATGTCGGCCACCTCGTAGGCGACGTGGTGCATCCCGGGCCCGCGCTTCGCGAGGAAACGGCCGACGGGCGTGTCCTCGTCGAGCGGCGCGAGCAGCTCGACCCGGCCGTCGCCGACGAGCACCGCCGCGGCCTCCACGCCCTGCTCCTCGACGCGGGCGCGACGCTCGACCTCGCCGCCGAAGAGCCGCGCGTACGTGTCGACCGCCTCGTCGAGGTCCTCGACCGCGACGCCGAGGTGGTGGATGCCGCGCGCCTGCACCCCGGCGATGCTATCTACGCGGTCTGCAGCACGGGCTCCGGGTCGTCCATCTCCCGGAAGGCGTCGTTGAAGAACCCGTAGGCCGTCACGGCGACGTAGGCGACCCCGATCACGACGAGCGTGGTCTGCACGCCGAGCGTCTGGACGGCGACGCCGCCGAGGATCGTCCCGAGGGGGATCGCGGCCCAGGCGGCGGCGGTGACGGCGCCGAACACCCTGCCGCGCAGTCGCGCCGGGATGCGCTCGTACTGGACGGCGCCGAGCACGGGGTTGAGCGGGCCGGCGGCGAACCCGCCGACGGCGATCGCGACGAGCGCGACGGGGAGCGGCGGGAGCGTCGAGATCGCGAGCAGCATCACGGCCCAGGTGAAGAAGCAGCCGACGAAGACGGCACGCCGCGGCAGCCGGTGCCCGACGGCGCCGAAGGCGAGCGAGCCGACGAACGCCGCGCCACCGAACGTCCCGAGCATCAGCCCGAGGTACTCGGGCCCGCCGAACGCCTCCCGCACGAGCACCGGGTACACGACCGGCGCGATCGGCGCGTCGAGGAAGTTCGTCAGCAGCACCGTCACGACGATCGCGCGGAGCAGCCGGTCGGCAGCCACGTAGCGGACGCCTTCCGCGAGCTGGGCGAGGTAGCGGCTCGGCTCGTCCTCGGCGTGCGCGTGCGGACGGAGCGCCGGGACGAGGCCGCGGATCACGACGGCCGAGACGGCGAAGCTGGCGGCGTCGAGCCACAGCGCCGTCGTCGAGCCGACCACCGCGACGAGGACGCCTCCCAGCGGCGCGCCGATCAGGACGGAGCCGCGGGCGATCGCGCCGTGCAGGCCGGCGGCGCGCTCGATCCGCATCCCGCCGAGCTCGGCGAGGTCCGGGAGGAGCGCTTCGCGCGCCGTCACGCCGGGCGCGTCGAGCAGCGCCCCGACGAAGACGAGCGCCATCACCTGCCACACCTCGATCCCGGACAGCGCGTCGACGACCGGGATCGCGGCCACCGCGAGCGCGCTGGCGACGTCCGCGACGACGCTCGTCCGTCGGAAGCCGAACCGGTCCACGAGCGCGCCGCCGAAGAACGCCGAGATCACGACGGGCAGGAAGGAGAAGAACGCAGTCAGCCCGGTGAGCGCGGCGCTGCCGGTCGCCTCGAGCACGAGCCACGGGATCGCGATCCGCGCGATCGTGTTGCCCGTGTTCGAGACGGCGTCGGCCGCGAGGAGCGCGACGAGCGGCGTGCGGCGCCTCATGCGATCGTCCGTCAGCTCGAGGCGCGTCGCACGCGGACGTCGCCGCTGACGGTCTTGCCGCGAATCTCGAGGACGCTCTCGCCCTCGGCGGGGCCGTCGCCGGCGTCGAGGTCCGAGCGCATGTCGCCACTGAGCGAGCGGAGGTCGAGCCAGACGGCCGCGCCCGGCGCGACGGCCACCTCGACGTCGCCGGAGACGGCGTTGACGCTGACCGGGCCGCCTGCGATCCGCTGCGCACGAAGGTCGCCGGACACGGTCTGCACCTCCAGCCGCGACTCGGACGCGCCGATCTCGACGTCCCCGGAGACGCTCTGGGCCTTCACCGGGCCGACCGCCCGCCGGACGGAGAGGTCGCCGGAGGCGGTGCGGATCTCGACCGTGCCGGTGACCGTCTCCGCGCGGACGTCCCCGCTCGCGGAATCGGAACGGAGGTCGCCGTCGACCTCCTCGACGAGGGCGTCGCCGGAGGCGGTCTTCACCTCGACCCCGCCCAGCCGTCCGCGGCCGACGAGGTCGGTGGAGGCGCCGCGCAGCTTCACCTCCGAGCCGAGCGGGCAGCGGACGGTGATCGCGTACTCGGGGCTGCGGCCGAGCGACATGCGCGCCTGCGGCACCTCGAGCCGGAGCCGGCTCCCTTCCAGGGAGACCACGAGCTTGTCGAGGCTGTCGCGGGCGGGCCCGTTCAGCGGCTCGATGCCGACGTCGGTCGTGGTGGTCTCCGTCGCCGTCACCTCGACGGAGCCCGCAGGGACGCGGAGGTCGAGCGTGATCGGGTCCGGGGTCTCGAAGTGCTTCTCCATCAGCGGGCCCCCCACGGGGTGGTGATGCGCGGCCGCCGGACGGGGCGGCGGTCGCCGGCGGGCGCCGCCGCGACGGGCTCGGGCCAGTCGACGCGGCCGAAGGGCGAGAGCGGGACGGTGGTCATCGCGAGCCTCCTTCGATCAGCTGCGGGCGAAGCCGGTGAGGCGGTTGCCGCGCGAGGGCCGTGCCTCGACCGCACGGGCGAGCGCCTGCACCAGCCAGGAGTTGACGGAGACGCCCTCGCGCGCGGCGGCGGCATCGACGCTCGCCTTGAGCGTCTCCGGCAGCCGGAGCGTGATCCGGGCGGACGTGTCCTCGAAGCCGAACGCCGACGGCGCCGGCGCCTCCTCGAGGTACGTCAGGACGGGGTCGCCGGCCTCGAGGCGCACCTCGACGCGACCGGCGGGGAGCTGGGACGAGAGCTCGTTCGCGGCGGCCGTCACCGCGTCGAGCAGGTGGAGCCGGAGCGAGGATGCGAGCGCGGCGGCGATCCGCCGCACGGCCTCGGCCTGCTCGGGCCCGGCGGCCTCGCCGACGGCGGCGAGATCGTCCTGTACAGCCTCGACGTGCACTGACAGTTGCATGGCATGAGTATGACATCACTCTGATGTCATGTCAAGCCAGAGACGACAGTGGATCGCCGTCAGCGCGGCAGGAAGAGCTGGCGCATCGGGATGAAGGCGACCCGGCCCGGCATCGCCGCGCCGCGCACGTTGTAGGCGTAGAAGAGCCCTGCCTCCTCGAGCTCGGCGTCGACGGCTCCTCCTGCCGGCCTGAGCCTGCGGACGCGCCCGTCGGCCGCCCGCGTGAGCACGACGGTGCCGCCGCTCAGCGCGATGCGGACGCCGCGGCGCAGCTCACGCGGCGCGACGATCCGGGGCGGCGCCTCCTCGTCCCCGGTCTCCTCGCCGCAGCCGCCGGCGCCCGGCCGGGCGACGTCGCCGCCGCAGGGCGCCACGTGCGCGTAGTTCCCCCAGATCGTCTCGAACCAGGTGACGCGGCGGCCCGCGACGCGGAGCGCCGTCAGCGTCCCGACGCCGCCGTCGTCCTCGCACGGGGCAGGAGCCGAGAACCGGATGACCCGGCGCGTCCCCGCCGCCCATGCGACCACGTGGTCGCAGTCCCTGCGGCTGGGGCCGACGGCGGCAGCGGCCCAGCCGCGGTCGGAGGCGAGCTCACGGACGAGCCCTCGCACACGGAGCAGCGTCGGCGTGGCCGTCTCGAGCGCGGGAAGCGGCGGTAGCCGAGGGGCTGTCGACGGCAGCGAGCCCCGCATCCAGCCCACGACGGTTCCGCGCCCTGCGTGAAGGAGCCGCCGAAGCCGCCCGCCGGCGGCGGGCACCACGGCGACGTGGCCGTCCTCGACGAGCGCGAGGGCACGGTCGTCCGGCGACCAAAGGACCGGGTACGCGTACACGCCGCGTGCCACCCGGACACGCGCTCCACCCCCGGCCGCCTCGACGACCACGAGCTCGCTGCCGCCCTCGTTCCAGCTCGGGACCGCGATCCGCCGCCCGCTCGCCGACCACGCGAACTCCGTCGAGATCCCGTCGGCCTCGAGCAGCACGATCGGGCCTGCTCGGCCCACGCTCGCGACCTCGAGCGACTCGCGGTAGTCGTCCCGCGCGTAGTCCCCGCTCGCCCGCACGTACGCAACGGCGGTCGCCGACGGCGACCAGTGGAACGCGCCCACCCTGCCGTCGGCGAGTACCACGGCACCCGCGCTGTCGACGTCGGCGACGACGAGCTCCGTGGTCTTCTCGCCGTCCACGCCGGTCACGCGGCGACTGAAAGCCAGCTGCCGCTCGTCGAGCCAGGAGAGGTCCGCGAGCTCGCCGCGGCCGACGACGCGGCGTCGCAGCTCCCGGGCGACGTCCACGACGACGAGCGCCTCCTGCTCGTCGGTCCCGGTGAGGTACGCGAGCCGCGTCCACCGCGGCGAGAACGTCTCGTCGCTCGTCGGCTCGCGCGCGAGGACGATGCCGGCGCCGGTCCGGACGTCGACGACGCGGTAGTCGTCCCAGTAACTCGCGAGCAGGCGACCGTCCGGGGAGAAGCCGTCCGGCAGCCCGCGACCGATCCTGCGGGCACGGCCGTCGCCGACGCGCGCGAGCATGAGCTCGACGGTCTCGTCCGTCCCGACCTCCTGCCCGAACGCGAAGCTGCGACCGTCCGGCGAGAAGACGCCTGCGCCGCGCCGGCCGGAGACGCCCGCGCGCCCGCCCGGCCGAAGGGCTCGCTCGCGCCGGCCGCCGGTCGAGACCAGGCTCACACCGGGAGATCGGTCGGCGAACGGGCGCTCGACGGCGAGCCAGCCTCCGGTCGGCGAGAGCGCGACCTCCAGGTCGTCGACGGCGTTCCGGGTCAGGATCGCGACGCGCGCGCCGTCCGACGTCGCCCCGTACACGTCCCAGTCGCCGTCGCGGTTGCCGAGGAAGACGAGGTGCGCCGACGGGGCCCCGACTCGCGGCTCCGCATGCGGCATGCCCGGGAGCCCACCGCCCACGGCGGCCGGCCCACCGACGACGATCACGAGCAGCGCCAGCAGGGCCGACACCGACACGACGGCGCGTGTCGGCACGCGGACGGGAGCACCCACCCCGGCACCTCCTGCTCCGAGCCTCGCCGCGCGCCGCGTCCACCGCGTCCGCGCGCGCGCGGATCCGGTCGAGGGCTAGGCGCGGCTGTCCGGGCTCGCCGGCAGCACGGTCACCGTGCCGACCGTCTCCGACGCGTACGACTCCGGCGCGACGTCGCCAACGATCTCCTTGATCTCGTCGCGCACGAGCGTCTCGCGCTCGAGCAGCGCGGTCGCGAGCCGGTCGAGCGCCGCCCGGTGCTTGCGCAGGAGGGACGCCGCCTCCTCGTACGCCTCGTCCGTGAGCCGGGCCTGCTCGACGTCGCGCAGCCGCTTCGTCTGCTCGGACAGGGCGTAGTTGTCCGCGCGCATCGTCCGCGAGGTGACCTCTTCGCCCATCCCCCACTCGAACACCATCGACCGCGCGATCGCGGTCGCCCGCTCCAGGTCGTTGGCGGCGCCGTTCGTGACCCGGCCGAACACGACCTGCTCGGCGGCACGGCCGGCGAGGAAGATCTTAAGCTGGTCGACGAGCTCCTCGCGCGTGTGCAGGTAGCGGTCCTCGGTGGGGACGTTGAACGTGTAGCCGAGCGCCTGTCCGCGGGAGACGATCGTCACCTTCTGCACCGGCATCGTCTCGCCCATCAGGTGCGACATCAGCGCGTGCCCGGCCTCGTGGTAGGCGAGGATCCGCTTCTCCTTCTCGGTGACGACGCGCCGTTGCTGCAACCCGGCGACCACACGCTCCATCGCCGCCTCGAAGTCGCCGTGGTGGACGTACTGCTGCTCCTTCCGTCCCGCGAAGATCGCCGCCTCGTTGGCGATGTTGGCGAGATCGGCGCCGGTGAGGCCCACCGTCTGGCGGGCGATCTGAGCCAGGTCGACGTCCGGCGCGAGCGGCTTCCCGCGGGCGTGCACGTGCAGGATCGCCTCGCGGGCCTTCACGTCCGGCGGGGACGCGAGCACCTGCCGGTCGAAGCGGCCCGGCCGCAGCAGCGCGGGGTCGAGGTCCTGGAGCCGGTTCGAGGCGCCCATGATCACGACCTGCTCCCGCGCGTCGAACCCGTCGAGCTCGACGAGGAGCTGGTTGAGCGTCTGGTCGTGCTCGCGGTTGAAGCCGCCCCCCTGCCGCGCCGAGCCGACGGCGTCGAGCTCGTCGATGAACACGATCGCCGGCGCGTTCTTCCGCGCCTCGCGGAACAGCCGGCGGATGCGGGCCGCGCCGAGCCCCGCGAACATCTCGACGAACGAGGACGCGCTCGCGGCGTAGAACGTCGCGCCGGAGGCGTTCGCGACCGCCTTCGCGAGCAGGGTCTTGCCGGTCCCCGGAGGCCCGTACAGCAGGATCCCCTTCGGAACGCGCGCGCCGAGGCGCTCGAACCGCTTCGGGGTGCGGAGGAAGTCCACGACCTCCTGCAGCTCCTCGCGCGCCTCCTCCAGCCCGGCGACGTCCTCGAACGTGACCGACGACGCCGAGTTCGGCTCGATCTGCGCCGGCTTCACCCGCGGCATCAGCTGGACCGTGCGCCAGAGCAGCCACACGATCACGAGCATCAGCAGGAAGAACAGGACCGGCAGCCAGAAGACCACGAAGTCCTGCACGAACGACGTGACGTCGGCGAGCGGCATCCCCATCCCCATCACGAGGCCTATCGGCACCGCCGAACAATGCCTAAAGCGCGCGCACGCAGACGAGCACGGCCTCGTCCGGCGAGACGGCGACCTCCGCGCCGACGAGCCGCGGATGCCCGAGCCACCACTCGCGCAGCGGGTCGTTGGCCCGGTGCTCGCGGAGGTCGTCGAGGAGCACCGTGCCGCCGGGCGCGAGCAGCGAGACGACCTCCTCGGCCTCCTCCGCCGGATCGCGCTTGCCGCCGCCGTCGTAGAACAGGAGGTCGAACGGCGCGTACGCCGGCAGCACGTCCAACCACGAACCGCGGAGCACGTGGACATCCGGGTCGTCCGCGAACAGCGCCGCCACCGCCCGCGCCTGCGCGGCCTCGGGCTCGGCCGTGTACAACGGCACGCCGGGCGCGAGCGCCGCCGCCATCCAGGCGGTGCCGACGCCGGTGCCGGTGCCGATCTCGCCGACGCGTTCGCGCCCCCGTTGCGCCGCGAGCAGGTGCAGCAGACGCCCCGTCTCGGCCGACGACGACTTCTCGAACCCCAGCTCCGCGGCGAGCGCGAGCGCGCGGTCGACGAGCGGCGGCTCCGGCGGCACCCCTCTACACTAGATCCCGTGCTGCCGGTCCCCGAGCACTTCGACCCGGCGCGCGTCGGCGAGGTCTGGCGGGTCGGGTACGAGGAACGCGCCGCGGACGCGGAGCGGTGGGTCGAGGCCCAGCGGATCCGCCCGGCGGCGCAGGACGCGTTCCGGATCTGCCTCGTCGCCGTCGACGTCCAGAACACCTTCTGCACTCCCGGCTTCGAGCTCTTCGTCGCAGGCCGGTCGGGCACCGGCGCCGTCGACGACAACCGCCGCCTGTGCGAGTTCCTCTACCGGAACCTCGACACGATCAGCCAGGTCGTGCCGACGCTGGACACGCATCAGGCGATGCAGATCTTCCATTCGGTCTACCTCGTCGACGCGGACGGCCGGCATCCCGAGCCGTACACCCTCGTGTCCGTGGACGACGTCGACGCGGGCCGCTACCGCGTCAACCCGCTCGTCCTGCAGAGCCTCGGCGTCGACGAGGACTACGCCCGCCGCCAGCTGCGTCACTACACGCACGCGCTGGAGTCCGGCGGGAAGTACGCGCTCACCGTCTGGCCCTACCACGCGATGCTCGGCGGGATCGGGCACGCGCTCGTCTCGTCCGTGGAGGAGGCGATCTTCTTCCATTCGCTCGCGCGGGCGACCCAGCCGCGCTTCGAGGTCAAGGGCCTGAACCCGCTCACGGAGCACTACTCCGTGCTCGGGCCCGAGGTGACGGAGGGGCCGGACGGCGAGCCGATCGCGGCGAAGAACCACGAGCTGCTCGAGCTGCTCCTCTCGTTCGACGCCGTCGTCGTCGCCGGCCAGGCCAAGAGCCACTGCGTGGCCTGGACGATCGACGACCTGCTGGCCGGGATCGAGGAGCGTGAGCTGGGACGGAAGGTCTACCTGCTCGAGGACTGCACGTCCCCGGTCGTGATCCCGGGAGTCGTCGACTACACCGAGGAGGCCGACCGGGCCTTCGCGCGCTTCGCGGAGGCCGGGATGCACGTCGTCCGCTCGACCGACCCGATCACGAGCTGGCCGGACCTGCGGCTGCCCGCCCAGGCGTCGCGACTCACCGCGTAGCTACTCGACGAGCTCGAGCCGCGGGTTCGGGCGCAGGCGCCGACCCACCTTCGCCGCCGGCCCGCCCTCGGTGAGCACGATGTCGGCCGTGTAGTCGTTCGCGCCGCGGATCAGCGACGACCCGATCCCGTAGGCGTCGACGGGGACGCCGGCCTCCGCGAACGCCAGGATCTTCTCCTTCGTGAACCCGCCCGAGGCGACGATGCGGACGTGCTCGAACCCCTCCGCGTCGAGCGCCTTGCGCACCTTCCAGACGAGCCGGTCGTTCACGCCCGTCGGCTTGAAGTCCCCCAACTCCCCGAGCAAGGACTCGTCGACGAGCGTCTCGGACGTGTCGAGCCGGACGCCCCAGAGACGGTCGCCGAGCGCGCGCGCCACCTCCAGCGCCGTCTCGACCGAGCGGTTGTCGAAATCCACCAGCACCGTGACGTTCAGGTCGTCGGGCGCCCAGGCCGCGAACCGCTCCGCCGCCAGCACCGTGTCGCCGCCGTACGCGGAGATCAGCGAGTGCGGCACGGTCCCGACGCCCTTGCCGCCCCACCAGGACGCCTGCTCGTCCGTCGTCACCCCGACGGGCATCCCCACGACCCGCCCGGCGAGGTACGCCGCGTAGCCGTCCCCCGTCTGGACGCGCCAGTGGTCGTGGCGGGCAGGCATGAAGATCACCGTCTTCGGTCGCGCCGCCTGCAGCACCTCGATCACGTTCGTCGTCACCAGCGTCCGCCGGGCGAGCACGCCGAGGTACACCGTCTCGAGGTGCGCGAACAGCGTGTAGTCGCCCTCGATCGTCATCACCGTCTCCCACGGCGCGATCCGGTCGCCGTCGTAGAGGGCCCTGACCGTGAGCGCGTCCCAGTCGTGCGAGCAGAGCTTGAGGATCGCGATCGCCTCGTCCATGCCGCCGAGCCACGCGTGCTCCTTCTGGAACACCTGCATCAGCACGCGCGGCCGGCGGCCGTCGTGGAGGAGCGTCTCGCGCGTGTGGTTGAAGTACGCGTCGGTGTAGTAGCCCTCCCGCATCTTCTCGACCGGAAGGTCGAACGTCTCCGGTGCGAGCCGGCGGGGCTCAGCGGTGACGGTCGTCGCGCGCCTCCTCGGGCTGCTGCTCCTCGAGCTCGACGCACGCCTCGAGCGCCGCGCGCGCGACCTCGAGCTGCGCCGGCGACGGCTCGGCGGTGGCGAAGCGGGCCTGGAGCTCGTGGCCCGGCCGCGCCAGCACCCGGGCGAGCCGCCGGTCCGGGTTGCGCGTCATCCAGCCGAACAGCTCCACGGAGGCCGCGGCCGCGCCGACCGCCGCCGCGGCACGCGCCGGGGTGCGGACGCCCTCGGGCGCGCGCGACGCGAGCGCGTTTCCCAGCGCGGAGGTCGCGAGCAGCGGGCCGACGAGGTGCGAGCCGCACCGCTCGTGCTCCTTCGGGCGCGCCTCGCCGTGCTCGTAGCTCCCGATCGAGACATGCTCGGCGCCGTGGTAGGCGGCGAGCTCGCCCCCTCGGAGCGCATAGAGCGCCGGCGCGAAGGAGACGAGGCCGCTCGCCAGCTCGCGCGCCAGCGGGCCGAGCCCGCGCGAGCCGCGGATGCCGCGGATCGCCACGGTGCTCGCGGCCATCATCCCGAGCACGCCGGGGCGCTCGAACGGCAGCTTCGCCTCCGGGAGCCCTCGCTTCACCTGCGGCAGCACCGCGAACGCGTCGACCAGCTTCGCCGGCCCGCGCAGCAGCGGGTGGGTGACGCGCGACGCGATGCCGTGCTTGCGCGCGGAGGCCACCTTGATCCGGCCGTCGGGGAGGCGGACCGCGGCTCCCCAGGCCGTCGGGCCGTGCACGAGCACGCCGTTCGGCAGCGCCATCCCTCCGAGCCTGATCGTCCCGCGCGCCATCGTCGTGACGTTATCGACTCACAGTCGCATACCGCAAACCTCGAGGAAGCCGCGGCAGATGCGTGCGCCGAGGCCACGCCACGCGTCGTAGTCGCCGCCCGGCGGCGCACGGTCGTCGTCGGCCGCCCATGCCGCGGCGATCGCGGCATCCACCTCCGGGTGGAACTGCAGGCCCCAGACGCGGTTGCCGTGACGGAAGGCCTGCAACCCGGCCCGGCTGCGTGCGAGCGGCGTCGCTCCGGCGGGGAGCCCGAACCCGTACCGGTGCCACTGGAACGCCTCGAACCGCGGCGGCAGCCCGCCGAGGAGCGGATCGTCCCCCGCCTCCTCGGTGAGCCCGACCTCGACGAAGCCGATCTCCTCGGGCGCCGGCCCCACCGGCGCCCCGAGCATGCGCGCGAGCAGCTCCCCGCCGAGGCAGATCCCGAGGGTCGGAACGTCCGCGCCGACGACGGCACGGAGCACCTCCAGCTCCGCGAGGATCCACGGGTGGAGGTGCTCCTGGTCGGGGTGAGGGCTGCCGCCGAAGGCGATCACGCCGTCGAAGGAGGCGGGCTCGGCGGGCGCCTCCGGCTCGCGGACGTCCCAGACGACCAGCTCCGCCCCCGCCTCGAGCACGACCTCGGCATAGGTGCCGGGAGGAGCATCGGGCTGGTGGACGAGCGCGAGCAGCCGCACCGCTACGGCACCCCGGCGAGGTCGCGCAGGGCCCGCTGCAGACGTGCCGCCGCGTCGCCCCGCGCCATCGGGCGGCCGCCGAGCTCCACCACGGGCAGCACCTCGCGCACGGACGACGAGGTGAAGGCCTCCTCGGCGGCCGCCATGCGCTCGAGCGGGAACACGCCCTCCTCGACCCCGTAGCCCAGCCCCGGCGCGAGCTCGAGCAGCGCGGCGCGGGTGACGCCCGCGAGCACGCCGAGGTCGAGCGACGGCGTGAGCAGCATCGAGCCCTCGCGCCACCAGACGTTCGAGACCGTCCCCTCGAGCACCGTACCGCCGGCGTCGACGAACACCGCGTCGTCCGCGCCCCGGCGCTTCGCCTCGGCGTCGGCGGCGGCGTTCACGGCGTAGCTCGTCGACTTCACCCCGCCGAGCAGCCACGGCGCCGAGGCGCGGACGCCGAGCAGCGGCACGAGCCGGATCCCGCGGGCGCGGGCATCCTCGATCCACGACGGGATCGGGGACACGAGCGCGAGCCCCACCGGCGAGCCGCCCTCGCGACCGGCGGTCCACAGCAGCCGGAGCACGACCTCCGGACGGCCGGCCGCCGCGAGCGCCTCGCCCGCGGTCCGCGCCAGCTCCTCCTGCGGGATCGCTGCGAGGCCGATCCGTGCCGCAGACGCCTCGAGCCGATCGAGGTGGGCCTCGAGCCGGAACGGTCGCCCGCCGTAGACGCGCAACGTCTCGAAGGCCGCGCGTCCGCGGAGCAGCGCCTCGTCGTCGGCATGGAGCACCGGCTCGTCGGGGTCGACCACGCCGCGGCCGGTGACGGCGAGCGCGAGCAGGCTCACGCGGGCGTCGGCTCCGGCAGCGGCGCGCCGAGGGCGGCCAGCAGCGGCGCCGCCTTCGTCCGCGTCTCCTCGAGCTCCGCCTCCGGCTCCGAGTCCCAGACGATCCCGCCGCCGACCCACAGGTGGATGCGCCCGTCGGCCACCGCGAAGGTGCGGATGGTGAGCGCGAGGTCGAGGTCCCCGTTCGGCCGAACCGTGCCGATCGCTCCCATCGACGCCCCGCGGCCGGCGGGCTCGAGCGCCGCGATCAGGTCCACGGCAGCGATCTTCGGAGCGCCCGTCACGGAGCCGCCCGGGAAGACGGCGCCGAGGAGCTCGGCGATGCCGACGCCGTCGCGGAGGCGTCCCTCGACGGTCGAGACCAGGTGCTCGACGCCAGCGAGCTCGCGCCCTGCCATCAGCTCCGGCCAGCGGACGCTCCCGGCCTCGCACACGCGCGAGAGGTCGTTCCGCTCGAGGTCGACGATCATCACGTGCTCGGCCGCGTCCTTCGCTCCCTCGACGGGAACGCCGGCGGGCCGCGTGCCCTTGATCGGACACGTCCACACGCGGCGGCCACGACGCGAGACGAGGAGCTCGGGCGAGGCAGAGACGACGGCCCAGCCGTCGCCGGCGAGCGGCTGCGGCCGGAGCGGCCGCAGCGGCGACAGCGCCGCGGCGAGCGCGAGCGGGTCGCCGTCGAACGGCGCGGACAGGTGGCGGACGAGGTTCACCTGGTAGACGTCGCCGCGCGCGATCGCGGCCCGCACCGCCTCGACCGCCGCCAGGTACTCGGCGTCGGGCCACGACGGCTCCCACGTCCCGATCCGGAAGGGACACCGCAACGGACCGTCCGGGATCGCGTCGCGGCGGCGGAGGCGACAGGCCAGCAGCGGCAGGGGGCACGGCTCCGGCGGCGCCGGGGCAGCCTCTCGCCGGATCGCGTGCGAGAGCCCGTAGTGGAGGAACAGGTCGGCGACCCGGTCGTCACGGCCCCACAGCTCCTCGTCGAGGTGGCGCTCCAGCGCCTCGAGCGCACCGTCGGCTTGGAAGAGCTCGAGCACGCGCCTACGCTACCTCGGTGGTGCTCGGGGCAGCCCTGCTCGCCGCCGCCGCGCTCGCGGTCCCCTCGCCGGCGCAGCTCCTGGCACGCCACGTCCCCGTGCTGGTGCTCGCTGCAGGGGAGGCGTACGGGCCCTCACCGGTCGAGCCGTACCTCGCCGCCGCACCCCAGTCGGGCGACCACCTCGACGTGACCGCCTGCGACCCGAGGACGGGGCCCGACGCGATCCCGTGCTACGCGGCGCTCGGCGGAGCGCCGACGACGTACGGCCGCGCGGTCGTCACCACGAAGCGGATCGTGCTCTCCTACTGGCTCTTCTACCCCTACAACCTCTGGACGGTGGGAACGCCGACGGCGGGGCCGATCTGGCGAAGCCACGAGGGGGACTGGGAGGAGGTCGTGGTCGTGCTCGACCGGAAGGGGACGCCGCTCGAGGTCGGCTACAGCCAGCACTGCGGGGGCGAGCGCCGCCGCTGGAGCCGGGCGACGAGGCTCGGGCGCCGCCCGGTCGCGTTCGTCGCGCTCGGCTCGCACGCGAACTACGCGCGGCGCGGGACCTACCGCCACGACCTGCGCTGCTGGCCGGAGGCGGCGCGGATCGTGTTCCAGGCGCTCCGGACGACGCCCGTCGACGTCGCCGGCGGCGGGCAGACGGTGCGACCGCGGCTCGTCCGGCTCGCACCGGCGCCGTCCTGGCTCTCGTTCGCGGGCGCGTGGGGCGAGACCGGCTGGTTCCGCGCCGGCGGCGCGACGATCTCCTTCGGGCTCGGCCCGCCCGGGCCGGCGTTCCACGCGGAATGGCGGAACCCGTTGCGCGAGCTGGCGCGCTGGCCGCTCAGGCGCTGAGCGAGCCGACGTGCTCCGCCGCGAAGCGGAGCCAGCGCGCTCCGAGCTCGAGGTCGTCGACGTGCACGCGCTCGTCCGCGGAGTGGACGAGCAGCGCCGCCACCTCGGGGTCCATCGTCCGCATCGGGAAGAAGCCGTACGCGACCGTCCCGAACGCGTCCCGGAGCCAGTGGCTGTCGGTGAACCCGGCGCAGCCGATCGGCACGACCGCCGCGCCCGGTTCCTCGTCGGCGACGAAGGCGGTGACCGCGTCCCAGAGCGGCGTCGCGACCGGCGAGCGGGTGCCGCCGATCGCCTCGACGAGCTCGTACTCGTAGCCGTCGTCGCCGATCGCGCGACGGAGCTCCTCGCGCGCCTCCTCCGGCGCCTGACCGGGCTGCAGCCGCGAGTCGACCACGATCTCCGCGAGCGCCGGGATCACGTTCCGCTTCTGCGAGGCCGAGAGCATCGTCGGCGCGAAGGTGAGCGAGAGCAGCGGCTCGACGAGCGTGCGCGCGAGCGGGTGGACGGCCTCCGCGCGCTCCAGCGCCTCGTCGGGCGGCGGCACCTCGCCGAGCACGAGCTCGAGCAGCGCCTCCGTCTCGGGGAGGTGCCGCCGCGGCGGCCGGTGCGCGGCGAGCGCCTCCACGATCCGCGCCGCCCGGACGAGTGCGTTGTCCGCGATCGACGGCATCGACGCATGGCCGCTGCGGCCGCGGACGCGGAGCTTGAACGGCGCGCTCATCTTCTCGGCCGTCGCGCAGAGGTAGATCGGCCGGCCACCCAGGACGACCCGGTCGCCCCCGCCCTCGTTGACGGCGAAGTCGGCGCGGACGGCGTCGGGATGCTCGCGGGCGAGCCACTGGAGCCCGAAGTCCTCGCCCACCTCCTCGTCGGCGGCGGCGAGGAACAGCAGGTCGCCGTTGGGCCGGAAGCCGTCCCGCGCGAGCGCCGCGATCGCGACCGCGCTCGCCGCGACCTGGCCCTTCATGTCAAGCGCGCCGCGGCCCCAGAGCTCGCCGTCGACCACCTCGCCGGACCACGGGTCGCGCGACCATTCGGCCGGATCGGCCAGCACGGTGTCGGTGTGGCTCAGGAACGCCAGGCTCGGCCCGGTTCCCCGCCCGCGGATGCGCGCGACGAGGTTCGCCCGATCCGGCACCTTCGCGAGCAGCTCGCACTCGACGCCCGACTCCTCGAGGTAGGCGCGGAGCAGCTCCGCCGCCCGCGTCTCGTTGCCCGGCGGGTTGACCGTATCGGCCCTGACGAGCTCCTGCAGGAGCTCGACGACCGCGCTTATTCCGACTCCTTCGCGAACGCCGTCAGCGCGTTCCGGACCTCCCACAGCTCGGGGAAGAGCCGCTGCTTGACCAGACGTCCGAGCACCTCCACCGGTGTCCCCTGCGTGCCGACGACCTGGTCGCCGATCACGCGCGCGACGACCTGGTAGTGGCGGATGCGCCACAGCTGCGCACGCTCGTCGAGCTCGATCAGCGCCTCGGACAGCTGGTAGAGCTCCTCGTGCTGCCGCCCCTCCACGTAGAGCGTGCGCAGGTCGAGCCCGCGCTCGTGGAGGACCCCGTGCAGCTCCTGGACGAGGGCGGGCGCCCACCGGCGCAGCTCCCGGAAGCCGGGCGAGTCGAAGCCGCTGCCGTGGCCGAGCACACGCCGGATCTCCTGGTACTCCCACGGCGACATCCGCTCGAGCATGTCGAGCTGCTCGGTGACGTAGCGGAAGCAGAGGTGCACGCGCGCGAGCAGCCGGAGCGCCGCGGCGACCTCGCCGGCCTGGAGGCGCGCGACGGCCGTCTCGGTCTCCTCGGCGGCGAGCTTGAGCCACAGCTCCGACGACTGGTGGACGGTCTGGAACAGGAGCTCGTCGTGGTGCGCCCGTTCCTCCGGCGGCTTCTGCAGCCGCAGCAGCTCGTCCGTCCGCAGGTACCGCTCGTAGTCGCTCGCGCCCTCGCCGGCGAGCACGGGCTGGGAGTAGTCCTCCACGGCCATCGCTGCGGAGCATACTTCCACGATGGGAGACCTCTTCTCCGACGCTGCGCGGGAGCGGGCCGCAGAGGTCGCCCCGCTCGCGGCGCGGCTGCGCCCGCGGACGCTCGACGAGTTCGTCGGCCAGGCGGGGGTCGTCGGGCCGGGCTCCGGCCTCGGGCGCGCGATCGAGGAGGACCGCGTGCGGTCGGCGATCTTCTACGGGCCGCCGGGGAGCGGGAAGACGACGCTCGCCCGCATCGTCGCGGGCGCGACCGGAGCGGCCTTCGAGGAGCTCTCGGCCGTGTCGGCGTCGGTCGCGGACGTCCGCGGCGTGCTCGGCCGCGCACGCGAGCGGCTCGGGGCGCACGGGCAGCGGACGATCCTGTTCCTGGACGAGATCCACCGCTTCAACAAGGCGCAGCAGGACGCCCTGCTGCCGGCCGTGGAGGACGGCCTCGTCACGCTCATCGGTGCGACGACCGAGAACCCCTACTACGAGGTCAACTCGGCGCTGCTCTCGCGAACGCAGGTCTACGAGCTGTCGCCGCTCGCCGAGGACGAGCTCGCCGTCGTCGTGCGGCGCGGCGCCGCCGAGCTCGGCGCGGACGTCCCCGAGGAGCTGGTGCCGCTGATCGTGCAGCGCTCGGGCGGCGACGCGCGCACGGCACTGAACGTGCTCGAGCTCGCCTGGGAGACCGCGACGGCCGCCGGCGAGCCGCTCACCGGCGCGCACGTGGAGGACGCGGCACAGAAGCGCCCGATCGTCTACGACAAGGGCGGCGACCTCCACTACGACTTCACCTCCGCGTTCATCAAGTCGATGCGCGGCTCGGACCCCGACGCGGCGGTCTACTACCTCGCGGCGATGCTGGAAGGCGGAGAGGATGCGCGCTTCATCGCGCGGCGGATGGTCGTGCTCGCGTCGGAGGACGTCGGCAACGCCGATCCGCGCGCGCTGCTCGTCGCCGTCGCGGCGGCGCAGGCCGTCGAGCACGTCGGCCTCCCCGAGGCGCGGCTGAACCTCGCCCAGGCGGCGATCTACCTCGCCCGCGCGCCCAAGTCGAACGCGAGCTACGTGGCGATCGGCGAGGCGACCCGCGACGTGCGCGAGCTCGGCGCGGTCAAGCCGCCGAAGTCGCTCCGCGACGGGAGCTACGGCGGGCGCCGCCTCGGGCACGGCGAGGGCTACGTCTACCCGCACGACGACCCGCGCGGATTCGAGGTCGACCACCTCCCCGAGGAGCTGCGGGGGCGGCGCTACTACCGTCCCTCCGGCAGCGGCGAGGAGGAGGCCGCCGAGTAGGCTCTCGCCGTGGCGGTCCTCCACCACGTCGAGTGGGGCGATCCCGACGCGCCGGTCGTCGTCTGCCTCCACGGCGTCAACGCCCACGCACGGCGGTTCCGCCGGCTCGGCGAGCGGCTCGCCCCACGGTTCCGCGTCGTCGCCGTCGACCTCCGTGGCCACGGGAAGTCGACCTGGGAGCCGCCGTGGGACCTCGAGACGCACCTCGACGACCTCCAGGACACGCTCCGGGCGCTCGGGATCGGCGCCGCCGACTGGATCGGCCACAGCTTCGGCGGCCGGATCCTGCTGGAGCTCGTGGCCGACCGGCCCGAGATCGTGCGCCGGGCCGTCCTGCTCGACCCTGCCGTCTGGGTGCCGCCGCACGTCGCCCTCGACCGCGCCGACGGGGAGCGACGCGACCGCGCCTACGCCAGCCCGGAGGAGGCGGTCGAGCGCCGCTTCGTCGAGAGCCGGCTCCGGTCGACCCCGCGCGAGCTCGTCGAGGAGGAGGTCGAGGCGCACCTGGCCCGTGGCGACGACGGCCGCTGGCGCTACCGCTACTGCCAGAGCGCGGTCGTGGCCGCGTTCGGCGAGATGGCGAAGCCGCCGCCGCCGTTCGAGACGGTGCAGGTCCCGACGCTGGTCGTGCACGGGCTGGACTCCGACGTCGTCCCCGAGGTGGTCGTCGACGTGCTGCGCGAGGGGATCGACGACCTCGAGGTCGCGCCCGTCCCGGGCGGCCACATCGTCATGTGGGACGCGTTCGAGGAGACGGCGCAGGCGCTCGAGCGCTTCCTCGACGGCCGCCGCGAGGCGATTGTCGCGCCGGAGGCGCGCTAGAGGATCCTGGCCCCGAGCGCCGAGGCGACGAGCTCGACCGCGAGCGACGCCGTCTCGTTCTCCCGGTCGAGGATCGGGTTCACCTCCACCACCTCGAGCGAGCCGGCGAGGCCCGCCTCGGCGACGAGCTCCATCGCGAGGTGCGCCTCGCGGTAGGACAGCCCGCCCCGGACCGGCGTGCCCACGCCCGGGGCGAAGGCGGGGTCGACGGCGTCCATGTCGAGCGAGACGTGCACGAACCCGGGCCCGGCGATGTGCGACAGCGACTCGCGGATGCACCGTTCGATCCCGAGCCGGTCGACCTCGCTCATCGTGAACACGCGCACGTCGAGCTCCCGCAGCCGGGCGCGCTCGCCGTCGTCCAGCGAGCGCACGCCGACCAGCGCGACGCGGGTCGGGTCGACGGCGGGGAGCGGCCACGCGTCGCTCGCGAACGCGCCCTCGCCGAGGCCGAGCGCGGCCCCGAGCGCCATCCCGTGCACGTTGCCGCTGGGGGAGGTCTGCGGCGTGTTGACGTCCCCGTGCGCGTCGATCCAGAGCACCCCGCCGGGGCCGTACGCCCGCGCCAGCCCGCCGAGCGTGCCGAGCGCGACCGAGTGGTCGCCGCCGAGGACGAGGGGGACCGCGCCCGACCGCGTCGCCTCCTCGACGAGCAGCGCGATCCGCTCGCAGGTGGCCTTGACCTCCGGGAGGTAGCGGACGGCCTCGTCGCGAAGCTCGACGGCCTCGACCACCGGCGCGGGCACGTTGCCCCAGTCGAGCACCGAGTAGCCGAGCGCGCGGAGCCGGCCGTCGAGGCCTGCGTACCGGATCGCCGACGGCCCCATGTCGACGCCGCGGCGCCCCTGCCCGAGATCGAGCGCGGCGCCGATCACGGCCACGGTGCGCGCTGCGGCTGGCGCCTCGGCCGACACGGGGCGCAAGGCTACCGGGACGGGAGGCGGCTACACTTCGCCGGCCTCCGGGCGCGCGTGGCGAGGTAGCTCAGCTGGTAGAGCACTCGGCTGAAAACCGGGGTGTCGCCGGTTCGAGTCCGGCCCTCGCCACCTCGACGCCTCCGCCGCCCGCTCCGCGACGGCGGGGGCGCGCCTCCGCCGCGCCGCGTGCTCGCCGCAAAGAGCGGACGTCTGCGCACCCGACGCCTTCCGTTCCGACCGGTCTGCGATCTACGTTCCGAAGCTCGGTCGTTCGTCTCAGGAAGGGAGTCAGCTGGAGATGGCCGAGATGGCCGGGACGCTCAGGAGCGGCACGTTCCTCGAGCGCTATTTCCGCTTCGCCGCGCACGGCACTACGCTCGGGCGCGACACGATGGCCGGCGTCACGACGTTCATCGTGATGTCGTACATCATCTTCGTGAACCCGCAGATCCTCAGCTTCGCGGGGATCCCGGACCTGGCGAGCAGAGGGCTCGCGTTCGACCAGGTGCTCGCGGTCACGTGCCTCGTCGCCGGCGTGATGACGATCGCGATGGGGCTCTACACGAACATGGCCTACGCGATCGCCCCCGGGCTCGGGCTCAACGCGGTCGTCGCCTTCGGGCTCGTCGTCGGCGAAGGGCTGTCCTTCCCGGCGGCGATGGGGCTGATCGTGCTGGAGGGCGTCGCCGTCACCGCGCTCGTCCTCACGGGCTGGCGCGAGAAGATCTTCAACGCGATCCCGCTCGACCTGAAGAAGGCGATCGCGATCGGGATCGGCCTCTTCATCGCGTTCATCGGGCTCAACCAGGCGGGAATCGTGGTGCGGGGCGAGGGCACGCCGGTGACGCTCGGGCACCTCACGACCTGGCCGATCGGGGTTGCGGTGTTCGGGCTGATCGTGACGATCGCGCTCCGCGCGCGGGGATTCCGCGGCGACCTCGTCGTCGGGATCATCCTCGCCACCGCCGCCGCGGTGATCATCAACGAAGCGTCCGGCAACGACGCGGGCTTCACCTCCGGCGCGGCGTGGCCGAGCGACGTCTACGAGAACCCCGACTTCGCCCTGCTCGGGAACTTCAACTTCGACGCGTTCACCGAGCTCGCCGTGATCTCGGCGATCGTCTGGGTGTTCACGCTGTTCATGGCCGACTTCTTCGACACGATGGGGACGCTCGTCGGCGTGGGGAAGCAGGCCGGGTACGTGAACGACGAGGGCGCGTTCCGCGACGTCCAGAAGCCGCTGCTCGTCGACTCGCTCGCGGCCGTCGCCGGGGGCGCCGCGTCGTCCTCGTCGGCGACGACCTACATCGAGTCCGGGGCCGGGGTCGGCGCGGGCGGGCGCACCGGGTGGGTCGCCGTCGTCTGCGGCTTCCTGTTCCTGCCGTTCATGTTCTTCGCGCCGATCATCGGGATGGTGCCGCCGCAGGCGACCGCGGCCGCGCTCGTGATCGTCGGGTTCCTGATGGTCTCGGTGCTGACGGAGTCGGAGGCGCTCGCCGCACACGAGACCGGCAGCGACCGCAAGCTCGCCGGCATCGACTTCTCGCGACTCGAGATCGGCCTGCCCGCGGCGCTGATCATCATGCTGATGCCGTTCACGTACTCGATCACGAACGGGATCGGCTTCGGCTTCATCGCGTACGTCGTCGTGCGGGCGGCGCAGGGCAAGGCGCGCGACGTGAACCCGTTCATGTGGATCGCGGCGGCGGCGTTCGCGCTGTACTTCCTCGTCCCGCTGCTGCAGGACAACCTCAGCTGGGTCTAGGTCGGAGCGGACCCACGGCCCGGGCGGGTGCCGTTTGCCGTCCGGGCCGATCCCGCTTATGCTCCGGGCCAGAGAGACGTTCGCGGCACGGTATCACCGGCCCGGACGTCTCTTTCTCTGCCGACGCCCTGACCGGCGACGGCTCCCGGGCGGCAGAGCCGCCCTCCGCCGTCGCCTCGTCGGGTCGTCGGCAGCTCCTCGGCGCAAGCGGGCCTGCCGCCCTCAGGCGCCCTCGAGTCCGATCCGCAATTCCTGGCCGGGGTGCGAGTTGAGGATGGCGGCGGCGCTGCCGCGGTTGATCGCCACCGCGATGTTCCGGTAGCTGTCCTCGTAGAGGAGGATGTCGCCGGGCCGCGTGTCGGCGAAGGTGCGTGCCGCGAGCGCGTAGTAGCGGTCGGGCCCGGCGGCGAGCTCCACCGTCCTCCCGGGCACGGCGCCGATCTGCTCGAGGTGCTCCCGCGTGAGGTTGAGCTGGACGTTGCCGAACGTGTCGATGTACAGCACCGTCGCGCGGATCCGACGCTCGCCGACCTCCGCCTGCGGCAGGTCGAGGCGGACGAGCGCCTCGGGATCGACGGCCGGGCCCAGCTCGGAGAGCGCGACGCCGCGGGCGAGATGCGCAGCGGCCGGTGCGAACAGGTCGCGCCCGTGGAACGTCCGCGAGACGGACGGGAGCGCGTAGTCGGGATTGGCGAGCTCGCGCGCCTCGGCGATGCCGCCGTTGCGCTCGGCGGCGGGGACGAGCAGGCCGTTGTCGGGCCCCACGTACAGCCGCCCGGCGGCGTCGCGGAGGGCGAGCGGCCGGCGCACGCCGCCGACGCCGGGGTCGACGACGGCGAGGTGGACGCCCTCCGGCATGTACGGAACCGTGTTCGCGAGCACGAGCGCCCCCTGGAGCACCGCCTGGCGCGGAATCCCGTGGGTGATGTCGATCACCTGCGTCTCGGGCGCGATCCGCTTGATCACGCCGTGGCACACGCCGACGAAGTCGTCGGCGAGACCGAAGTCCGTCAGGAATGTGATGAACACCGGCTGATCGCCTCCACGAGCCCGTCGACGTCGTGCGTCGCCGCCTCGGCGAGGATTCTGACGCCTCCGGCGCGCGCTGCGGCGGATGTCTGCGGCCCGATCGAGACGGCCGGCGTGCCGATGCCCAGCGCCGCGTAGGCCTCCGCGGCGGACGCCGACGCGAGCACGACGACGTCCGCGCCCTCCGGGAAGCCCTCGGGCGCGAGCCTCCGGGTGCGGTAGAGCGGGACGAACTCGGCGTCGAGCTCGTCGGCGAGCAGCCTTCGAGCGTCCTCCGCCCCGGCGAACAGCACGCGTCCGGCCGGCCGCGGCAGCTCGGCGAGCAGGCCCTCCTGGGTCGCCACCGTGGGCACGAGGTCCGCGCCGCCGAGCGCCTCGGCCGTCGCGGCCCCGATCGCGGCAACACGCTGCGGCCTCCCCCGCATCCGGCGCCGCAGCTCCTCGGCCCCCGTCCGGCTGGTGACGATCACCCAGTCGTAGCCGTCGACATCGACCGGGGCGTCGCCGAGCGGCTCGGTCTCGATCAGCGGGTGCACCGCGACCTGGTGGCCGAGCGCCTCGAGCCTGGCCACGAGCCCGGCCGCGCGGTTCGCCGGCCGCGTGACGACGACGTTCACGGCAGGAACGGCGCGAGCGCGGCGGCTACCACCGCGGGGTCGTCGCCGCTCCGCCGCTCGATCCACCGGCCGTCCTCGTCCGCGACGAGCGCCGTGAGCGTGGCGCCGTCGTGATGCGCGGCGACGGGTGCCAGGCAGCCACCGCCGATCCGCGCCACGCAGGCACGCTCGGCCTCCACCCGCCTCCGCGTCTCGGCCTCGTCCACGGCCGCGACGAGGTGCCCCTCGCCCTCTCGGACCTGGAGCGCGAGCGCGCCCTGGCCCGCCTCGGGCAGCAGCTCCTCCGGCTCGAACCGGTGCCCGGCCTCGTGGGCGAGCCCGAGCCGCTCGAGCCCGGCGGCGGCGAGCACGATCGCGTCGAGCCCGCGCTCGCCGCGCTTCCGCAGCCGCGTGTCGACGTTCCCCCGCAGCGGCTCGATCGAGAGCGTCGGCTCGAGCGAGAGCAGCTGTGCGCGGCGGCGGACCGAGGCCGTACCGATCCGCATCCCGGGCCGGAGCGCGCCGGCGCCGCACAGCGCGTCGCGCGGGTCCTCCCGTCGCGGGTAGGCGCCGACCTCGAGCCCGTCGGTCGCCGTCGAGGTCAGGTCCTTCGCCGAGTGCACGGCGACGTCGACCCGTCCGGCCAGGAGCGCCTCCTCCAGCTCCTTCACGAACACGCCGCGCTCGCCGATCTGCCCGAACGGCTTCGTCCGGTCGCGGTCGCCCGCGGTCGTGATCAGGACGAGCGCGATCTCGACGCCCGGCCGGCGCAGCGGCTCGACCGCCTGCTCGGCCTGGGTCAGCGCCAGCCGGCTACCGCGCGTGCCGACGCGGATCAGCACTGCGGCAGCGCCGGTGCCCCGGGTGCGTGAGCCCGCACGTCCGGGTGCCCCGGGGTCGCACGCGGACGAACGCCGTCGGCGCCTGGACGGGCAGCGGCCGCCCGGTCAGCGTCCTGGCCGCGGTCACCGCTGCTCCTCACCGAGGCCGAACAGGTGGCGCACCGCGTCAGCATAGAGCACCCCGTCGGCTGTCACGGCGGCCTGCTTCATCCGCACCGTCGGCAGGTGGAGCAGCTTGTCGAGCATGCGCGCCGTGACCGACTCGACTGCCCGCCGCTCCTCGTCGGAGAGCCGGCCGGCGACCCGCTCCAGCTCGGTGCGGCGGATCTCCTCGGCCCGCGCGCGGAGCGAGGCGATCGCGGGGACGACGTCGAGCGACGCCTGCCACTCGCGCCACCGCTCGGCCTCGTGCGCGACCAGCCGCTCGGCGCGCTCGGCCTCGCCGCGACGGGCCGCGAGGGACTCCGCGACGACGGCGTCGAGGTCGTCGATGTCGTAGAGGAAGCAACCCTCGAGCTCGTGGATCGCCGGATCGAGGTCGCGGGGCACCGCGAGGTCGATCAGCAACAGCGGGCGTCCCTTGCGCGGCGGCACGTCCTCGGCCCGGAGCACGATCCCCGGCGCGCTCGTCGACGCGACCACCACGTCGGCGGCGGCGAGCTCCTCGCGGATCCGCTCGAGGGGCACTGCCTCCGCGCCGATCCGCGTCGCGAGGCCGACGGCGTGCTCGGGCGTCCGGTTGGCGACGAATGCGACCTCGGCGCCGCGGCTGAGCAGGTTCCTCGCGGCGAGCTCGGAGACCTTGCCGGCGCCGACGAGGAGGATGCGCCGCCCCGCGAGGTCGCCGAAGACGGACTGCGCCAGCGCCGCCGCCGCCGCCGAAACCGACGACGGGCTCTCGGCGATCGCCGTGTGCGTCCGAACCCGCTTGCCCGTGTGGAGCGCCTGGCGGAAGAGACGGTCGAGGAGCGGCCCCGCGGCACCCGCGTCGTAGGCGGCGCGCACCTGTCCGAGGATCTCGCCCTCCCCCGGCACGAGCGAGTCGAGACCCGACGCCACCCGAAACAGGTGGAGCGCGGCCGCCTCGTCGCGGAGCCGGTAGAGCGCGTCGTGGAGCTCGGGCGCGGAGAACAGCGACGAGGCGATCGTCTCGGCCGCCGCCGACTCGGCGTGGGCCACGTACGCCTCGGTCCGGTTGCAGGTCGAGAGCACGACCGCCTCCGCGCCGCCGGCGGCGAGCTGCGCGGCCGCCTCCGCGGCCGCGTCGCGGTCGAGGGCGACGCGCTCGCGCAGCTCGACGGGCGCGCGGTGGTGCGAGGTGCCGACCAGGACGAGTCTCATCGCGTCATCCGGCGAAGTGGGTGACGGGGAGGACGACGAGCACCGCGGCGAGGGCGGCGACCGCGTAGACGGCGGACCGCCGGCCGTGGAGCCCGCGGAGCCGCAGCAGCGCGTAGCCGCCGTAGACGGCCCAGGCCGCCAGCGTGATCCCCATCGCCGCGTCGAACGAGCCGCCTTCGGCGGCGAAGCTCGCGAGGCCGACGAGGATCCCGAGGGTGAGCACGCCGAGCGAGCCGACGAGGGTGCGCGCCTCGAGCGCGTCGAGCGTCACGAGCGGCGGGATCCGCAGGCGCAGCAGCCTCGGCTCGCGCCGCTTCAACCGCCGCTCCTGCCACAGGTAGAGGGCCGCGAGCCCGGCCGCGAGGAGGAACCCCGCGAACGCCGCGAGCATGAGCGCGACGTGCGCGACGAGGAGAGGGCCGGGGTGGTCGCCCTCCGGGCCCGTGCCGCCGCCGGCCCACGCGACGGCGAGGAGCAGCGCCGCCACCGGCGTCACGGCGAGCCCGAGCAGGCGGAACGAGGCGCGGCAGCCCCAGACGAGATAGACGGAGACGACGAGCCAGGAGAGGAGGTTCAACGAGCCCGCCCACGTCGACCACGGGAACGCGTCCGCCTGAGCCAGCTGCGCCGTCAGGAGCGCCGTCTGCGCGAGCCAGCCGAGTCGGACGCCCCAAACCGCGAGCCGTCCGGCGAGCCCCGGGTGCCGGGCCTCGGCGACCGATGCCACGGCCGCCTCGCCGTACGCGAGGAGCGCCGGCCAGACGAGGAGCTCAGCCAACGCGCTCCCGCTCCCGCGGCGCCTGCTCGCGCCGGCCGCGGGCGCGCTCGGCCAGGTCGGCGAGGTCGCGCGCGAGGCGCGACAGCCGTAGCGAGTGGATCAGCAGGTAGCCGAGGATCGTCACCAGCACGACCACGTACGCAGCCGACAGGTACTTCTCGCCGGTGCTCACGGCGCGAGCGCCTCCCGCAGCTCCCGGACGCGCTCGTCGAGCCGCTTGCCGAGCAGCTCGTTGACGTAGAGCGTCGCGCCGAGCGCGAGCATCCCGGCGAGGCAGACGCAGAACGTGACGAACATCTCCCACGACATCTGCGGACCGTCGCGAGTGAAGACCACCGGGTGGATGAAGTTCTCGGCCAGCCGGATCGCGAGGAACGACACCGGGATGAGGACGACGCCGAGCAGCGTGTAGACGGCGCAGATGTTCGCCCGCGCGGCGCCGGGCTCGAGCGAGTACCGGAGCATGAAGTAGGCCGAGTAGAACAGGAAGAGGATCAGGAACAGCACCAGCTGCCGCTCCCCCCAGCTCCACCAGACCCCCCACGAGACTTTGGCCCAGATCGAGCCCGTGGCGAGCGTCAGCAGCCCGAAGATCAGCCCCAGGTGCACGGCGGTGTAGCTCTCGAGGTCGTACCGCTGCTCGCGCGTCCACAGCAGCCGCAGCCCCTTCCAGGCGCCCCAGCCGAAGCACGCGTACGCGGTCAGGGCCACGGGCACGTGGAGGTAGAAGATCCGCTGGCTCGGCCCCTGGTCGGCGTCCTCCGGCGCCCAGAGGAGCGCCATCGCGACGCCGCCGCCGAGCAGGACGAGCGTGGCGAGGGCGAGCAGCGGCCCGCGGCTATTCAACGACGACGTACTCAAAGGTGGCCCAGGCAAGTATCGCGAAAACGCCGTCGTACAGACCCAGGAACGCCAGGTAGCGGCCGGGGTCGTCGGCGACGGTCGCCCCGACCCCGCCGACGACGATCGGGAGCGCCAGCGGGAGGAACAGGAGCGGCAGGAGCACCTCGCGGGCGCGGCCGGAGACCGCCATCGCGGCGAGCAACGACCCGACGGCGCAGATGCCGACGTTCGCGAGCGCGGCCGCGGCGACGGTCGCGCCGCCGATCCCGCCGAAGAAGAGCGCGAAGGCCGGCAGCGCCACGACCTCGACGGCGACCAGGAACGCAAGCGTCGCGAGCACTTTCCCGAGCCAGATCGCGCTGCGGTCGCACGGCGCGAGGACGAGCGCGTCGAGCACGCCCTGCTCGCGCTCCGGCACGAACGCGCGGCCGAGGCCGAGCAGCGCGGTGAAGACGATCGCGACCCAGAGCAGCCCCTGAGCGGCCTGCTCCTGCTCGGAGGTGAGCGCGAAGCGGAACGCGACGAGCGTCGCGAGCACGAACAGCGCCATCGACGGCAGCGTCTCGCGCCCGCGGAGCTCGAGCAGGAGATCCTTCCGCGCCAGCGCGCCGGCGTCGCGGAGGTACCCCGTCACGCGAACGCCAGCCGCGTGGTGGCGAGCGGGGCGAGCCGTTCGGGGTCGTGCGTGGCGACGACGAACGTCCGGTCGCCGGCGAGCTGGCGCAGCTCGCGATCGAGGAGCGCGCCGCCGTCGGCGTCGAGCGCGTTGTACGGCTCGTCCAGGAGCAGCAGCTCCGGGTCGTGGAGGAGGGCGCGGCAGAGCGCGAGGCGCTGCTGCATCCCGCGCGAGTACGCGCCGACGCGCTCGGCGCGCGCCTCCCACAGCCCGAAGCGCTCGAGCAACCTCCCGATCCGCTCGCGCCGCTCGGGGATGCGGTAGAGGCGTCCGTACAGGTCGAGGTTCTCGAGCGCCGTCAGCTCCCGGTAGACGAGCGGCTCGTGGGCGAGGAAGCCGACGCGGCCGCGCTCGACGGCGACGTCGAGCTCGCCGGCCGTCGGCGCGACCAGCCCCGCGAGCACGCGCAGGAAGGTCGTCTTGCCCGACCCGTTGGGCCCGGTGACGACGGCGAACGCGCCGCGCGCCACGTCGAGGTCGACGCCGCGCAGCACGCGCTTCGAGCCGTAGCGCTTCTCCAGGCCGCGCACGCGGATCACGCAGCCAGTGTAGGAGTCCGCCGCCGGACCCCGAAAGCGGACGGTTCCCATGCTCGAGACGCTCGGGATCGGCGCGAGCCTTCGCGAGGAGCGCGTCCGGCGCGGCCTGACGCTGGACGCGGTGGAGACGGACACGCGCATCCGCGGCCGCTACCTCGAGGCGATCGAGGACGAGCGCTGGGACGAGCTGCCCGCGGAGGCGTACGCCAAGGGGTTCCTCCGGACGTACGCGTCCTACCTCGAGCTCGACCCGCAGCAGTTCCTCGCCGCCTTCCGGCGGGCGCGCCGCGAGGTCGAGGAGCCGATCGCACCGCTCCCGCAGCCGCCGTACGAGGCGAGCGGGAGGCGGGTGGTCGCGCTCGGCGCGGGTCTCGCGGTCCTCGCGGTCGTCCTCGCCGTCGGCGCCTGGCGGCTCACGGGGGGCGAGCCGGCCGCGGCCACCGGGCCGACGACCGTGGTCGGAGCGCCGCCGGCCTCCGCGGCGGAAGCGTCGTCGACGGGGGGCACGCAGCGGGCTCGGCCGGCGCCGGGCGCCCCGCTCGTCCTCGCCGCCCGTGCCGACACGTGGCTCGACGTCCGCCTCCACGGCCCACGCGGCCGTCGCGTATGGAGCGGGACGCTGAAGCAGGGCCGACGGCTGAGGCTCGGCGTCGGGCGGGAGCTGTGGCTCCGGGCCGGCCGGCCGGATGCGTTGCGGGCGAGGCTCGGCACGCGCCGCGTCCGCGTTCCCGCCTCGTCGACGTTCACCGCGACGCAGGCCGGGCTCCGCGCGGCCTAGGCGAGCACGTCGAGCGCGACGAACGCGCAGAACACGACGCTGATCACCCCGTTGACGGTGAAGAACGCCGCGTCGAGCCGACGCAGGTCGCCGGGCCGCACGAGCAGGTGCTCGTAGAGGAGCAGGGCCGCGACGACGGCCACGCCGAGCCAGTACAGGACGCCGACGGGCAACCCGAGCCCGACGACGACGAGCAGTGTCACGGTGAGCGCGTGGAAGCTGCGGGCACCGACGAACACGCCGCGCACGCCGAACCGGGTTGCCCACGAGCGGAGTCCCTGCCGCAGGTCGACCTCCCGGTCGAACAGGGCGTAGAAGAGGTCGAAGCCCGCGATCCACAACGCGACGGCGGCACCGAGCGCCCAGGACTCCCACGGCAGCTCGCCGGTGACGGCCGCCCAGGCGCCGACCGGCGCCAGCCCGTCGACCGCGCCGAGCCAGAGGTGCGCGAGCCAGGTCACGCGCTTGAGGTACGGGTAGACGACGAAGCCCGCCACGGGGATCGGCCAGAGCCAGCGCACCAGCGGGTCGAGCTGCCAGACGGCGACGAGGAACACCGCGAGCGAGACGGCGCAGAACGCCAGCACCTGCGCCTGGCGCAGCTGGCCGGACGGGAGCTCGCGCGAGGCCGTGCGCGGGTTCCGCGCGTCGATCTCCGCGTCGACGAGCCGATTCAGCGCCATCGCGAGCGAGCGGGCGCCCGCCATGGCGACCGTGATCCACGCCATCTCGGCCCACCCGGGCCACGCGTCGACCGCGAGCAGCGCCCCGACGTAGGCGAACGGCAGCGCGAAGACCGTGTGCTCGATCTTCACCAGCCGCGCGAACCTGACCGGCAGGGGAGCGAGCGGGGCGTCGGTCACGTCTGCGCGTGCTCGGTCGGCGCTCCGGCGAGCAGCTCGAGCGCGTGCGCCAGCGCGGGCCGGAGCACGGCGAAGCCGTCGCGGCAGCCGCCCGTCGACCCGGGGAGGTTGACGACGAGCGTGCGGCCGCGGACGCCCGCGGCGCCGCGGGAGAGGAGGCCGTGCGGCGTCTTCGCGATCGCGTCGGCACGCACGGCCTCGGCGATCCCGGGCGCCTCGCGGTCGAGCACGGCCCGCGTCGCCTCCGGCGTCACGTCGCGCGGGCCGAGCCCGGTTCCGCCCGTGGTGAGCACGAGCCGCGCCTCGCTCGCGAGCTCGCCGATCGCCGCCGAGATCCGGTCGCGCTCGTCGGGCACGACGCGTCGCTCGACCTCGTAGCCCTCGGCCACGAGCAGCTCGACGAGCAGCTCGCCGCTGCGGTCGTCGCGCTCGCCGGCGGCGACGCCGTCGGACACGGTGAGTACCGCCGCCTTCACTCCTTCGACTTCTCCAGCAGCCGAACGTCGTCGACGACCATCCCCTTGTCGACGGCCTTGGCCATGTCATAGATGGTCAAGGCCGCGACGCTCGCGGCCACGAGCGCCTCCATCTCGACCCCCGTCTGCGCGGTCGTCGCCGCGGTCGCGCGGATCTCCACCGTGTCGTCGCGCACCTCCAGCGCGACCTCGACGTGGCTGAGCGGCAGCGGATGGCAGAGCGGGATCAGGTCGCTGGTCCGCTTCGCGGCCATGATCCCGGCCAGCTGCGCCGTCGCCAGCGCGTCGCCCTTCGGCAGCTCCCGGAGCCTCCTCGCGGTGTCGGGGGCCATGCGGACGACGGCCGCCGCCACGGCACGGCGCCGCGACGTCGGCTTCGCGCCGACGTCCACCATCCGCACGTCGCCGGCCGCGGTCAGGTGCGAGAACTCGCTCACGGGCGCTGAGCGTAGCGACGGGCGAGCTCGGCGAGCCCTCGCCACCCTCGCGCCGCGGCGGCCGTCCGCGGGAGCAGGCCCCGCCCGTAGGTCGCCCCGAGCAGCGCGCGGAACCCGCCCGCCGCGTGCGGGCCGTACGGGTACCACCACGGCACCGGCACGCGTCCCGGGTCCTCGTCGACGAGCTTGACGTCGGTCACGTCGAACAGCGCGTGCCGCGACCGGGTGACACCGTACCCGGAGTCCTTCCGCCCACCCCAGGAGGCGCCCGCGACCCCCCACGTGTAGCCGACGTCGTTCGTCCAGACCATGCCGGCGTCGAGCTGCGACGCGACGCGACGCGCACGCTCCCCGCTCCGGGTCCACACGCTCGCGCCGAGCGCGAGCGGCGAGTCGTTCGCAAGGCGCACGGCCTCCCGCTCGGACTCCACCGCTACGACGGCGACGACGGGCCCGAACGCCTCGCGCGTGCAGAGCGGGTCGCCGTTGTCCGGGGCGACGACCACGGTCGGCTCGTGGAACCAGCCGGGAAGCCCGAGCTCCGGCCGCCGCCCGCCCGTCACCACCTCGCCCGAGCTCTCGGCGAGCAACTCCTCGAGGCGCTCGCGTTGCGCCTCCGACACGAGCGGGCCCAGCTCCGTGCCCGGCGCGTCGCCGCGGCCGAGCCGCAGCGAGCGTGCGCGCTCCGCCAGCCCCGCGACGAACGCGTCACGGAGCGGGCGCGCCACGTAGATCCGCTCGACACCGACACAGGCCTGGCCGCAGTTCGCGAACGCGCCCCACGCCGCCCCGGCGACGGCCCGGTCGAGGTCGGCGTCGTCGAGGACGAGCATCGGGTGCTTGCCGCCGAGCTCGAGCGTCGCCGGGCAGAGCCGCTCGGCCGCGGCGACGGCGACCCGGCGGCCCACCGCCACCGATCCCGTGAAGACGACGTGCGCGACGCCGCGGGCCTTCACGAGCGACTCGCCGAGGTCGCCCGCTCCCTGGACGATGCGGACGAGGCCCGGCGGGGCGCCCGCCTCGCGGAACACCTCCTCGACGAACGCACCGGTGAGCGGCGCCAGCTCCGACGGCTTGGCGACGACGGCGTTGCCGGCCGCGACGGCGGTCGCCGCCTGGACGAACGAGATCGAGAACGGGAAGTTCCACGGCGCGATCACGGCGACCACGCCGCGAGGCTCGTGCACCAGCTCCATGCGCTTGTGGCGCAGGAACGGCACGCGCGACGGGACCTGCTCGGGCGCCAGCGTCGCCTCGGCCTCGTCGGCGAGCCACGCGAGGGCGTCGAGCGCCGGGAACAGCTCGTGCAGGTACGACTCCGGCAGCGGCTTGCCGACCTCGGCCGTCACGATCCGCGCGAGCTCGTCCGCACGGGCGAGCACCACGCCCGACAGCCGCCGCAGCAGCGTCCGCCGGTCGTCCCAGCTGCTTCGCGCCCATCGCTCCTGCGCGAGCCGCGCCTCGGCGACGAGCTCCGGCACCGCCTCGAGCGGGGTCCGCGACACGCGACCGACCTCGGCGAGCGTCGCAGGATCGATCGAGACGAGCTCGTCGCTCGCGAGCGTGGCCATGGACGGAACGCTACCCGCGGAAAGAGCGCGAGACGGCGTGCCGCTCCGCGCCGTGCTCGAGGTCGGCGAGCTGCGCCTCGATCCAGCGCTCGAGGTCGTGCTCACGCACCCACCTCCGGATCGCCTCCAGGCGACGGCGCCGGTCGTCCGCCGGCAGCTCGAGCGCGTGGTGGATCGCCTCGGCCTGGCCGGCGACGTCGAACGGGTTCACGCCCAGCGCCCACCGACCGACCTCCTCGTACGCGCCGGCGTTCTCGGACAGCACGAGCACGCCGTCCCGCTCGTTCACGAGCGGCGCCTCCTTCGCCACGAGGTTGAGCCCGTCGAAGATCGCGTTCACGAGCAGCACGTCGTACTGCTTGTACGCCGCCACCGACATCGGGAAGTCGTCCTCGATCCGCAGGTCGATCGGCTTCCAGCCGTCGCGCTGGAAGCGGTCGTTGACCCGGCGCGCCGCCCGCTGGATCGCCCCGAGGTACTCGGCGTACTCGGGGATCTCCTGCCGCGACGGATCGAGCAGCGCGAGCATCCCGACCCGCCCGTGCGCCTCCGGATGCGCCTCGAGGTACAGCTCGAACGCGCGGAAGCCGCGAACGACGTTCTTCGACGGGTCGGTCCTGTCGACGCGGAGGACGAGCCGCTCGGGCCTGACCGCCTCGAGACGGCGCTCCGCCGCGAGCACCGCCGGAGCCTCCTTGAGCTCGTCGAACTCGTGCGGGTCGACGGAGATCGGGTGTGCCGTCACGCGAACGTCGCCGAGCGCCTCGGGGCCGAGGATGTCCGTCGCCGAGCGCCGGAAGTTGCGTGCCCAGCGCTCGGTATGGAAGCCGACCACGTCGTTCGCCAGCAGCCCCTCGTGGACCGCGCGACGGATCGGCTCGGGGAGCACGTGCCAGTAGTCCGACTGCGGCCACGGGATGTGGACGAAGTGCGCGAGCGCGGCATCCGGCCGCGCGTTCCGGACGAAGCGCGGCGCGAGGTACACGTGGTAGTCGTGGAAGAAGACCGTCGCGTCGGGTCGTGTCTCGAGCTCGTCGAGGACGGCCGCCGCGAAGGCGCGGTTCACCGGGACGTAGCCGTGCTCCCAGGCATGGAGGAGGCCGGGGTCGAGGTTCGGGTTCGAGGCCAGGTCCCACAGGTAGTGCTGGAGGAACCAGAGCGTCGGGTTCGCGACGACGTTGTAGAACCAGTCGTACGCGGCCGGGTCGTGCGCGACGAGCCGCAGCCTGTAGGGCGCGCCGTCGCGCGCCGTCTCCTCCACGGCGCCCCCCGACTCCAGCGCGAGCGCACGGTCCTCGTCGGTGATCGCGCTCGCGATCCAGGTCACGTCGTGATGCGAGACGAGGCTGCGCAACGCCGTGACGAGGCCGCCGCCGCCACGCTGGGCCACCCGGTTCCCGGACGCGTCCCGCGCGAAGCTCGCCGGGCCGCGGTTGGAGACGACGATCAGCGTACGCCGACGGGACACGAAGGAGGGAGCGTAACGGCGCCCGGCGCCGCTGGCGCCTAGGCCGGCGTCGGCTCGGCGACGCGGAGCTCGACCCCGCCGGTGCCGTTGCCGGCGAGCCGGTTGAACAGCGCCAGCCAGTCGCGCAGGAGCCGCGGCGTGAGGAAGTGGCGTCGCACGTGCTCCTTCCCCCGGAGCGCACGCGTCCGCGCCTCGTCGGGGTCGCGGAGCACCTCGAGCACCGCGCGCCCGCACGCCTGCGGCGAGTCGACCAGCCAGCCGGTGACGCCGTCCTCGATCTGGACGACGATGCCCCCGACCCGGCCCGCGACGACCGGCCTCCCCTTCCACAGCGCCTCCGAGACGGTGAGGCCGAAGCCCTCGCGGATCGACTTCTGGATCACGGCCGCCGAATGCACCTGGAAGGCGTTGACCTCCACCGAGCCGACGTTGTTCAGGTTCGAGAGGATGAAGATGTCGCGGTCGTCGCCGGCGTACTCGACGGTGCGGTTGTAGAAGTCCCAGCCCTCGGGGTCGTCGTGGGCCATCGAGCCGACGAGCGCGAGCTGCACCTCGGCGTGGCGCGCCTTCACGATCCGGTACGCGTCGATCACGCCCAGCGGGTCCTTCCACGGATCGAAGCGCGAGACCTGCGCGATGAGCGGCCGCTCGACGTCGATCCCGAACTGGTCGAGGATGTACGCGGCGTCCTCGGCCGAGAGCGCCATGTTCTTCGGCGCCAGCGGGTCGATCGCCGGCGGCCAGATGAAGCACGGCGGCAGCCCGTCGGCGTGCGGGACGTACTCGGGCATGTGGAAGATCGCCGCGTCGTAGCGGCGGAGCGAGGGCAGCAGGTACGCGAGCACCTGCGGGTTCGGGGTCGAGAAGTCGATGTGCCCGCGCCAGATCCACTTCGCCGACGAGCCCTCGAGACGGTCGATCATCGCGATCGGCTGCGGGTCGTGGACGACGACGAAGTCGTAGTCGTCGGGGTCGAGCTCGGCGGCGTTCTCGTCGCTGTAGCGCCGGAACAGGGCCTGCTGCTCCTCGGTCAGCGCCGTCGGGTCGCCCTGGAGGGCGTTGTGGATCGCCTTCGTGACGTTGAAGAACTCGTCCTGCCCGCGGATGATCCGCCACTCGACCTCGAGGCCCGCGTCGGCCATCAGCGGGACGAGCGTGTAGTTGATCTCGGCGACGCCGCCGCCGAACGCGGTGGCCGACACGTGCAGCACGCGCTTGCCGGCGAGCGGCTCCGCCAGCCGGCGGATCTCGTCCATGAGCCCGCGCGTCGCGATCGTCGCGTAGTCCGCGAGCGCCTTGTGACCGACGTTGACTAGTGGAAGCATCGGCGATGGGTCGGACGGCCCGACCGCGCGAGCGTACCGCAGCCGTCAGCCGTCGAGGCGCTTGGCGAAGCGGAGCCGGGACCCCCGGCCGTCCGGGCGGCGGCCCAGCTCGAACTCGTCGGAGATCGCCTGGATGATCGCGATCCCGAGCCCGCCCTCGGTCAGCTCCGCGTCCCGGCCCGCGAGCGCAGGCTGCTCGTCGTAGGCGAACCCCTCCCCGTCGTCGGAGACCTCGATCACGAGCCGGTCCGGCTGGAGGTCGTAGACGACCTCGACCGTCCCGCGGCCGTCGCCGTAGGCATGGCGCACGGAGTTCGACGTCGCCTCCGTGATCGCGAGCTTGAGGTCGGCGAGCGTCTCGTCGTCGAGCGCGCGGACGCGAGAGAGGCCCGTCAGCGCCAGCCGCGCGAGCGAGACGTACTCCGCCTTGGCCGGGATCGACAGCCGGATCGCGCACTCCGCCGGCGGCGCACCCCGGTCGGCCATCTCGTCAGCTCCCACGGTCATCGATCTTCACGAGTCCAATCCTCCGAAAACGTGGGCGCGAACCTAGCGAAATGGCACCCGCGTCGGCCGTCTGTCCCGCTGATACCGCGCGCCCGAAAGGCGCAAACCGGACGGGTCAATCGCGTGGCGGCACGGTCGGACGCTCGGCGAGCCGCACGGGCACCTTCAGGTACCGGCCGTCCCTGAGGATCGTGAACGAGGCGAGCTGGCCCGGCCGCAGGTCCGCGGCGATGATCCGGACGAGGTCGTCGCCCCCGGTGACGCGGCGTCCGGCGATCTCGACGACGACGTCGCCGCCGACCGTGACCGTGCGCCCGTTGTCCTCGACGGTGCGCTCGCCTCCCCGCAGGCCGGAGCGCTCGGCGGGGCTCCCGGCGGTGACGTCGACGACCAGCGCGCCGCGCGAGGCCTTCAGCTCGAGGCGTCGCGCGAGCGACGGCGTGAGGTCGTCCGTCGAGATGCCGACGTACGCGTAGGAGACCTCCCCGTCCTCGAGGAGCTGCTCGAGCGAGCGGCGCGCGGCGTTGATCGGGACGGCGAAGCCCACGCCCTCGTTGACGCCGGAGTTGCTCCGGATCTGCGCGTTGATGCCGATCACGCGACCGCGCGCGTCGAACAGCGGCCCGCCCGAGTTCCCCTTGTTGATCGGGGCGTCGGTCTGGATCGCGTCGACGAGCTGGTACTCCGACGTCAGCGCCGGAATCGAGCGCCGCGTGGCGGAGACGACGCCGACCGAGAGCGAGCTCTCGGCTCCGAAGGGGCTGCCGATCGCGGCGACCGGCTCGCCGACGGCGACCTCGGAGGAGTCGCCGAGCGGCACGGGCGCGACCGGGTGCAGGCCGGGGTCGACGCGGAGCACGCCGACGTCGTCGAACACGTCCCAGCCGACCACCGTCGCCGGCACCAGGTCGCCGTCGTCGAACTCGACGAAGAGCTCGTCGGCCGCCTTCGTCTCGGAGGCCGTGTCGGCCTCGCCCGCGTTCGTGATCACGTGGGCGTTCGTGAGGATGACGCCGTCCTCGGAGACGACGAACCCGGAGCCCTGGCCGTCGGCGCGGCCGAAGTGCGCGAAGATCGTGACCACCCCAGGGGCTCGCTCCTCGTAGATGCGCGCCGGGTCGAACCCGTTCCCGGGCAGCGGCCGCGCGGCGGAGACCGCCGTCGGCTCGTCGTCGGCCGGCGGCGCGGCGGCCGGAGCGGGCGCGAACACCGTCTCCTGGTCGCGGTCGCCGACCCAGCCGAAAGCCGCCGCGAGGAGGAGGACGACGATCCCGCCGACCACGGCCGAGACGAGCGAGACCGCGGCGACGGCGTTCGGACGCATGGCCGAGTGACTGTAGCGGCGCCCGATCGTCCGCTCGTCTTGTTGCCCGATGGCAACTCGCGTGTTTTCACGTGAAAGCGCTCAGGCGGCGATCGGCGTCCGCGCCGGCGCCGCCGCCGGCAGCCGGAGCCGGAAGCGCGTCGAGCCCGCGGCGCCGTCGAGCTCGAGCGAGCCGTCCATCAGCTCCGCCAGCTCGCGCGCGATCGCGAGACCGAGCCCGCTGCCCGACGCCCGGTTGCCGTCCACGCGGTAGAAGCGGTCGAACACCTGCTCGTGATGCTCGACCGGGATCCCGGGCCCCTCGTCCTCGACGGTCAGGCTGGCGGCGCCGCCCGTGTCGGCGACGTCGATCCGGATCGCGGTCCCGGGCGGCGTGTGCCTGATCGCGTTCTCGACGAGGATCCGACCGATCTGGAGCACCCGCTGCTCGTCCCCGAGCGCGTCGCCGTCCCCGGAGACCGTGAGCTCGTGCCCCGTCACCTGCGCGATCGCGGCGAACTCGTCCGCGACCGCCTCGGCGACGCCGCGCAGGCCGACCGGCTCGAGCTCCACGAGGAGCTGCCCGGCGTCGAGCCGCGAGAGGTCGAGCAGGTCGGTGGCGAGCTTCTGGAGGCGCTCGACCTGCTCCTGCATCGTCCCGAGGAACTCGCGACGCGTGTCCTCGTCCAAGTCCTCGCTGGACAGCAACTCGAGGAACCCGCCGAGCGAGAAGATCGGCGTGCGGAGCTCGTGCGACGCGTTCGCGATGAACTCCCGCCGGGCGCGTTCCAGCTGGGCGAGCCGGCGGCGCATGCGCTCGAACGTGCGGGCGAGCTCGGCCAGCTCGTCGCGACCGCGGACGGGCACCGGCTCGTCGAAGCGGCCCCCGGCGATCCGGTCGGCGGCGCGCTCGAGCGCGCGGATCCGCCGTGCGAACGCCGACGCGAGACCGTAGCCGAGCAGCACGGCGACGAGCAGCGCCGGCACCGCCGCGACGAGCACCCGCCGCTTCACCAGCCGGACGTTCGCGAGCGTGTCGTCGAGCGACGACGAGAACAGGATCACCGTGCCGTTCTGCGTGTACAGCGGGAACGCCGCCTCCGCGAAGCGCTCGTCCTCCCGCGTCACGGTCCCGGTCGACGGCGTGACGATCGCCGCCGCCCTGAGCGCGATCGGATCGGACTGCACGTCCGTCGAGCGGCGGCGGGAATCGGCGATCACCCGCACCGTGCCCAGCTCCGTCGAGTCGTAGACGATCACCCGCGCGTTCGCGCTGAACGCGATCTCGTCCACGTAGTCCTCGACGTTGACGCGGACGTCCTGCGGCGACAGCCGGGAGAGGTTGAACGTGCGCGCGATCGGCTCGCCCGCTGCACGGAGCGCCTCGACCTTGGCCGCGACGAGGTTCCGCTCGAGCCGCGGGACGACGATCGCGTAGACGACGCCGAGCGCGACCGCGACGACGAGCGCCATCGCGAGAGCGAGCTTCGCGCCGACGCTGCGGAACACGTTCACGGCACGTCGCGGAAGCGGTAGCCGACACCGCGCACCGTGAAGATCAGCTCGGGCTCCCGCGGGTCGCGCTCGAGCTTCTCGCGCAGGTGACGCACGTGGACGTCGATCGTCCGCGGCTCCCGGTACTCGTACCCGCCCCAGAGCGCCTCCAGCAGCATCTGGCGCGTGTACACCCGCCCGGGATTGGACGCGAGGATCCGCAGCAGCTCGAACTCCACGTACGTCAGCTGCACCGGGCGTCCCTCCACCTCCACGACGCGGCGCGCGAGGTCGATCGAGAGGCCGTCGTTCTGGATCAGCTCGTCGCCGCGGGGGTCGTGGCGCGGCGCCGCCGCGCGGCGCAGGAGCGCCTTCACCCGGCTGCGGAACTCGCGGATCGAGAACGGCTTCGTGACGTAGTCGTCCGCGCCGAGCTCGAGCCCCAGCACCTTGTCGAGCTCGTCGTCGCGGGCCGTCAGCATGATGATCGGCACCGAGCTCTGGGAGCGCAGCCGCTTGCACACCTCGAGCCCGTCCAGCCGGGGCAGCATGATGTCGAGCACGACCAGGTCGACCTTCTCCGCGGCGAAGCGGCTGAGCGCCTCCTCGCCGTCCCGGGCGGGGAGCACGCGGTAGCCGTCGCGCTCCAGCGGGTACGCGAGCAGCTTCTGCACGGAGTCCTCGTCGTCGACGAGGAGGATCGTCGGAGAATCGGCCATGTCGGGGCGCCCGAGCCGGTAACGGCGTTCCGGGCGCCTACTATAGCCCCGCAAATGGCCGCATCAGCGCCATCCGGAGGCCGGCGCCGACCGCGGCCTGGATCCCTCGAGCGGCCCGTCAACGGGCGCATGTACCGGGGCACCTGGCTGCTGGTCGGGCTCCCGCTCCTGCTCGCGGCGTTCAGCGTCGCGCGGCCGGAGCCGCTCCCGTCGCCGCCGCTCCCGCCGACCTTCGACCAGGAGTCGGCCAGGCTGCTCACCGAGGACCTCGTGCTGCGGTACCCGCGGCGCGCGCCGGGCGACCTGGGGCCGGTGAACTGGGTCGTGGAGAAGTTCCGGCTCTACGGGTTCCGCGCCGAGCGGAACCGCTTCAGCGCGAACATCCCCGGGCTCGGCCGGCGCACGCTGACGAACGTCGTCGTGCGCGCCCCGGGCCGGTCGTCGCGGGTGCTCGTCGTGACGGCGCACCGGGACGACGTGGGCGCCGGGCAGGGCGCCGACGACAACGCCTCCGGCACCGCCGCCCTCGTCGAGCTCGCACGCGCGTACGCGCAGCCCGAGGCGGCCGGCGCGCCTCCCGGGCGCGTTCGCCCGTCGCACACGATCCTGTTCGTCTCCACCGACGGCGGCGCGTACGGGGCGATCGGGGCCGCCCACCTCGCAGCCGAGCCGTCCTATCGTGACCGGATCGCCGCGGTGATCTCGCTCGACTCGCTGGCGGGCCGGTCACGCGCGCGGCTCGTGATCGACGGCGACCGCCCGCGCACCTCCTCGCCCGTGCTCGTCCGGACCGCGTCCGAACGCGTGCTCGAGGAGACCGGGGAGCCGGCTCGACGCGACGGCGCCCTGGCGCAGCTGCTCGACCTCGCGTTCCCGTACTCGACGTCGGAGCAGGCGCCGTTCGTCGCGCGAGGCGTCGCCGCCGTCACGCTCACGACCTCGCCTGACCGCGCCGTCGACCCGTACGGCGACACGGCCGCCACGATCGACGCGAACCGTCTCGGAGAGCTCGGCCGCGCGGCGCAGCAGCTGCTGCTCTCGCTCGACCAGGGGATCGAGCCCGGGCCGTCGGCCGCCGGCTACCTGTACCTCGGCGACCGCATGCTGCGCGGCTGGGCCCTCCAGCTCGTCCTCGTGGCGATGACGCTCCCGTTCCTCGCGGCCACCGTCGACCTGTTCGCCCGCTGCCGACGGCGCCGGATCGCCCTCGGCCCGGCCTGGCGCTCGTTGCGGACGCGACTGGTCGTCTGGGCGGCCGTCGGCCTCCTGTTCGCCCTCCTCGGGCTCGTGGGCGCCTGGCCCGACGGCATCGACCGCCCCATCGCGCCCCACACGGAGGCGGCCGGGCGCTGGCCGGTGGCCGGGCTCGTGCTGCTGGGGATCGGCTCGGTGCTCGCGTGGGTGCCGAGCCGGCCGCGCCTCGTCCCGCGGCGGCCCGCGACCGCGGAGGAGGAGCTCGCTGGGCACACCGTCGCGTTGCTGGCGCTCGGCCTGCTCGCGCTGCTCGTCGTGGTCACGAACGCCTACGGGCTGCTGCTCCTCCTGCCGGCGCTGCACGCCTGGCTGTGGCTGCCGCAGATCCGCGATCGGCCCAGCTGGCTCCGCGGCCTCGTGCTCCTCGCGGGCCTCGCGGGGCCGCTCCTGCTCGTCGGCTCGTTCGCGATCCGGTACGGGCTCGGGCTCGACGCGCCGTGGTACCTCGCCGCGCTCCTGGCCGTCGGCTACGTCCCCGCGGCGCCGGCGCTTCTGTTCCTCGGGCTCGCCGCCTGCACGGGACAGCTCGCCGCGCTCGCGGCGGGCAGGTACGCGCCGTACCAGCCCGTCACGGGCCGTGGCCCGCTGCGCGAGCTCGTGCGCCGCACGGTGCTGGCCGTCCGCGCCCGCCGCGCCGGAACCGACGACGACGCGCAGGCGCTCGGCGGCTGATGCGCCGCTCGCTCCGCGCCCTGGGCACGGCGCTGATCGTGGCCGGGGTCGCCGCGCTCCTCTGGGCCGTCGTCGTCTGGCGGTGGGAGGACCCCGCCACGAGCCTCTACACGAGCTGGCAACAACGGGGGCTCGCCTCGGCCTACGACGAGCGCGTGCGGACGTTCGTCGTCCGCACGCCGGCCGACGCCGACGCGTCTCCCGCGGCCGAGGCGGCCGCGGTCGCCGAGTCCGCGCGCCGCTACCGGAGGAGCCTTCAGCGGGGAGAGGCGGTTGGCCGCCTGCGGCTCGCGCGGATCGGTGTCGACATGGTCGTCGTGGAGGGGACCGACGCCGCCTCGCTCAAGAAGGGCCCGGGCCACTACCGGGGCTCGGCCCTGCCCGGCGAGCACCGGCTCGTCTACATCGCCGGGCACCGCACCACCTACGGCGCGCCGTTCTCGCACATCGACCGGCTCCGCCCGGGCGACGCCGTCGTGCTCGAGCTCCCGTACGCGACGTTCGAGTACCGGATCACCGGCCATCGGGTCGTGCCGGCGGACGCGCTCGAGGTGCTCCGGCCCGGCAACCGCGAGCTGCTCGCGCTCCAGGCGTGCCATCCGCGGTTCTTCGCCTCGCACCGGTGGATCGCGTACGCACGCCCGGTCCGGGTCACCCCGAAGGGCGCACCGGCGTACCGGCCCTCCGACGTGCGGGCGGCCTAGCCGAGCGGCAGGTACCGGACGGTCGTCCCGGCGTCGAGGGCGCCCTCGCCTCGCGCGACGTGGACGAGCGCGTTCGCCCGCGCAGCGCGGACGATCATGTGCGACTCCTGGCCCGAGAGCGGGTGCGCCACGAGCTCCCCGTCGTCCCAGCGGACGTCGGCGCGGACGAGCTCGTCGCGGGCGGGATTGCGCGCCAGCGGCGCCCCGAGCCGGGCGACGGCATACCGCGGCAGCGGGTCGCGCGCTCCCTGGAGCGCGCGGACGGCCGGCAGGACGAAGAGCTCGAGCCCGACGAGCGACGAGACCGGGTTCCCGGGGAGGCCGAACCAGAACGACGCGCCGCGGACGCCGAACCCGACCGGCTTGCCGGGCTTGACGGCGACGCGCCAGAACACCTCCTCCACACCCAGCTCGCCGAGCACCCGGCGGACGAGATCGTGCGGCCCGACGGAGACCCCGCCGGACGTGACGAGGAGGTCGGCGTCGAGCCCGCGCGCGAGCGCCGCGCGATGGGCGTCCTCGTCGTCGGCGACGGGGTCGAGCACCTCGACCTCGGCGCCGGCAGCCCTCAGGCCCGCGGCGAGCATGACCCCGTTCGCCTCGTACACCTCCCCCGGAGCGAGCGCCGCGCCCGGCCGCCGCAGCTCCGTCCCCGTCCCGAGCACGACCGCTCGCGGACGCCGGGCGCACCGGAGCTCGGCGACGCCCGCTGCGCCCAGCGCACCGAGCCGCGCGGGCGTGATCCGCTCGCCGGCCTCCACGACCACGTCTCCCGCCACCGCGTCTCGCCCGGGCTCGCGCACGTGCGCGCCGACCCGGACCCCCTCCGCGACCTCGATCGTGTTGGCATCGCGGGCAACGTGCTCGACCGGGACGACGGCATCGGCTCCGTGGGGGACGACGCCGCCGGTGGAGATCGCGAACGCCTCTCCGGCCGCGAGCGCGCGTGCCGCGGGCCGGCCGGCGGCGACGCTCTCGGCCACGGTCAGGCGGCCGGGCGTGTCGGCTGCCCTGACGGCGAAGCCGTCCATCGCGGAGGACGGGAACGGCGGGAGGTCGACGGCGGCGCGGGCGGCCTCCGCTGCCCAGCGCCCGGCGGCGGCTCCGAGCGGGACCGGCTCGGCCTCCGCCGCGCGCGCCCGCGCGAGCACGAGCCGCTGCGCCTCCTCGATCGTGATTAGCGCAGCCACGGCCGCGGAAGCGTAACCACGTGCGCGCGGAGGTGATCGCGGGGCGCTACCGCCTGGTGCGGCAGCTCGGCGCGGGCGCCATGGCGACCGTCTGGGAGGCCGACGACCTCGAGCTCGGGCGCCGCGTCGCGGTGAAGATCCTGGCGGCGGACGCCGATCGCGCCCGGTTCGAGCGCGAGGCGCACGCCGCGGCCCGGCTCGCCCACCCGAACGTCGTGCAGGTCTTCGACGTCGGCGAGGACGAGCGCGGGGCGTACCTCGTGCTCGAGCTCCTGTCCGGCGGAACGCTCGAGGATCGCCTGTCGCCCGGAGCGCCCCTCGCGGACGCGGAGGCCGAGCGGATCGCGGCCGGGATCGCGGCCGGGCTCGCCCACGCGCACGAGCGAGGGCTCGTCCACCGCGACCTCAAGCCGGGCAACGTGCTGTTCGACGACGACCGTCCGAAGCTCGCCGACCTCGGGATCGCGCGGCTCCGCGGGGCCGACACGCTCACCGAGGCCGGCACGGTGCTCGGGACCGCGGCCACGATCTCGCCGGAGCAGGCCGCCGGGGAGCCCGCCACGCCGGCGAGCGACGTCTACTCGTTCGGCGTGATCCTGTTCCGGCTGCTGACCGGGAGGCTTCCGTTCGAGGCCGACGACCCGCTCACGGTGGCGGCGATGCACGTCCGCGACGACCCGCCGTCGATCGACGCGCTCCGCCCGGACGTGCCGCCCCACCTCGCCGCTCTCGTCACGGCGGCGCTCGCGAAGGATCCGGCCGATCGGCCCCGGGACGGTCGCGCCCTGCTGGGGGCGCTGGGCGGGCCGACCGTGGCCGCCACCGCGGTGAGCGAAGGGGCATCGCCCGCCTCGCGACGGCGCAGCGCCGGCATCACGGCTGCGATCGCGGTCCTCGCGGCGGCGGGCCTCGCTCTCGCCGTCGTCGCGAGCCGCGACGCATCGAGCCCCCCGACGCCTCCGCGGAACGGCGCTCCGGGCGCGGCGGCGACCGGCGCGCCCACGGCGGGAACGGCGCCCGCGCCGGCCTCGTCGACGCCCACGGCCGGCACGCCGACGACCGCGCCGGCGCAGACGACGGCGGAGGACACGACCGAGCCCGCGACGACGACCGGTGCGCCCGCGACCGAGCCCCCGCCCGACACGACCGCGCCGGTGCCGGAACCGCTGCTGACCGACACCGCCTTCGGTGTCACGGTGACCGCGCCCTCGGGCTAGATTCGCGGGCGATGCTCTCGGTCGTCGTCCCCGTCCGCAACGAGGAGCCGACGCTCGAGCCGCTGCTCGGCGAGCTCGTCGCCGCGCTCGAGCCGCTCGGCCCGTGGGAGCTCGTCGTCGTCGACGACGGCTCGACCGACGGGACGTTCGCGACGCTCACGCGCCTGCACGCCGACCACGACAACGTCCGCGTCGTCCGCCTGCGGCGCAACTTCGGCAAGGCGGCCGCGCTCGCCGCCGGCTTCGAGCACGCGAGCGGCGAGACGATCGCCACGCTCGACGGTGACCTGCAGGACGACCCCGCCGAGATCCCGCGGCTGCTGGCGAAGCTCGAGGAGGGCTTCGACCTCGTCACCGGCTGGAAGGTGCGGCGGCGTGACCCCTTGCCGCGACGCGTCCTGTCGCGCATCTTCAACGGCGCGACGAGCGCCGTTTCCGGGATCCGGCTGCACGACATGAACTGCGGGCTCAAGGCCTTCCGCTCCGAGGTCGTGCGCGGGGTCGACCTCTACGGCGAGCTGCACCGGTTCCTGCCCGTGCTCGCCCACTACGAGGGCTACCGCGTCGGCGAGCTCCCCGTGAACCACCGGCCGCGCGGGCACGGGCGCTCGCGCTACGGGCCCGAGCGCTACCTCCGCGGCTTCTTCGACCTGCTGACGGTCACCTTCATGGGCCGCTACCGCCACCGGCCGCTGCACCTGTTCGGCGGCGTCGGGATGCTGCTCGGCGTCGTCGGGCTCGCGCTGCTCGTCTACCTCACCGTGCTGAAGCTCGGCGGCGAGGCGATCGGCCACCGGCCGCTGCTCACCCTCGGCGTGCTGCTCGTCGTCGTCGGGATCCAGCTGTTCTCGCTCGGGCTCGTCGGCGAGCTCGTGACGAGCCAGCACGAGCAGCGGCGTCGCGATCGCGACCCGTCCGACCGGTACGTCGACGAAGTGCTGCTCTGAGAGTCCTCTACTTCGGGACGTACGAGCAGGACTACCCGCGCAACGCGCAGGTGATCTCCTGTCTGCGACGCGCCGGGGTCGAGGTCGTCGAGCGGCACGAGCCGGTGTGGGAGGGGCGCGAGCCGAAGTGGCGCGCCGGCGCGGGCGCGGCCGCGCGGCTCCTGCGGGCGGAGGCGCGGCTGCTCCGCCGGCCGGCGGGGCGCTTCGACGCGGTGATCGTCGGCTACCCGGGCCACCTCGACCTTCCGGCGGCACGCAGGGCGGCCCGCGGGGCGCCCGTCGTCCTCAACCCGCTCGTGTCGCTGTGGGACACGTTCGTCGAGGATCGCCGCCGGTTCCGGTCGGGATCGCTGCCGGCGCGTGCGCTCCGGAGGCTGGACCGAGCGGTGCTCCGCGGAGCCGACCTCGTCGTCGCCGACACCGAGGCCAACGCGGCGTTCCTGGCCGAGCTCGCGGGCCTGCCCCGGCGGCGGGTCGCGAGCGTCCTCGTCGGCGCCGAGGAACGGCTGTTCACACCGCCGTGGGAGCCGCACGACCCCCCGGTCTTCGTCGGCAAGCTGATCCCCCTCCACGGCCTCGAGACGATCCTCGAGGCGGCGCGGCGGCGGCCCTCGCTGGCGCTGAGAGTCGTCGGGTCGGGCCAGCTCGAGCCGCTCCTCGGCCGGCGTCCCGGCAACGTCGAGTGGATCCCGTGGGTCGAGTACCGGCGGCTTCCGGCGCTGCTCCGCGGCGCCGCGTGCGCGCTCGGGATCTTCGGGCGAAGCGCGAAGGCCGCGCGCGTGATCCCGAACAAGGCCTTCCAGGCGCTGGCGTGTGGCACGCCGCTCGTCACCGCAGACACGGCGGCGGCGCGGGAACTGCTGGTGGACGAGGACAGCGCCCTGCTCGTCCGGCCGGGCGATCCCGAGGCGCTCGCCGACGCACTCGTGCGGGTCACGACCGACTCGCAGCTCGCCGCGCGCCTGTCCGCACGCGGCCTCGACACCTACCGAGCGCACGCGTCGGAGGAGGTGCTCGGCGCACGGTGGCGCGCGCTCCTCGACTCGCTCTAGCCGCGGCCGTCGCGCTGTGGGCGGCGACGTTCGCGACCCTCGCCGTCCTCCGCCACCGGTCGTTCGAGACCGGGCGGTTCGACCTCGGAAACATGACGCAGGCCGTGTGGAGCACCGCCCACGGCGACCCGCTCGCGGCGACGAGCCTGCAGGGCGAGCAGTTCACGCGGCTCGGCGCGCACTTCGACCCGATCCTGGTTCTGCTCGCGCCGCTCTGGCTCGCCTGGCCGTCGCCCGAGGCGCTGCTCGTGCTCCAGGCGGTCGCGCTCGCGCTCGGCGCCGTGCCCGTGTTCGCGCTGGCGCGCCGGCGGCTCGGCTCGGACGGCCCGGCGCTCGCGCTCGCCGTCGCGTACCTGCTCGTGCCGGCGCTCGGATGGACGGCGCTCGCGGACTTCCACCCCGTCGCGCTGGCCACGCCGCTGCTGCTCGCGGCGTTCCTGTTCCTCGACGAGGGACGGCTGGCGGCATTCGCCGTCGCCGCCGGGCTCGCGATGGCGACGAAGGAGCACGTCGGGCTCGCGGTCGCCGGGCTGGGCCTGTGGGACGCGCTCGCGCGCGGGCGGCGGCGCGAGGGCGCGGCGATCGCCGCGGTGGGGACCGCCGTGTCGCTCGCGGCCACGCTCGTCGTCGTCCCGTGGTTCCGGCCCGAGCAGGCGGCGAGCTTCGCGGGCCGCATCGAGTCGCCGGCGCTCGAGCCCCGCGACCTCGAGTACCTGCTCTCGCTGCTCGCGCCGCTCGCGTTCCTCCCGCTGGCGGCGCCGCTGGCGGCGCTCGGCGCCGTTCCCGAGCTCACGCTCAACCTCCTCTCGAAGACGGAGACGCAGACCTCGATCCGTCACCACTACTCGGCCGTCGCGCTCGCGTTCCTCGCCGCGGCGGCCGTGCTCGCCTGCGTGCGGGTGCGTCACGGGCCGGCCGCGGCCGTCGTCGCAGCGCTCGCGGGCGCGCTCCTCCTCGGGCCCCTCGTCCCGGGTCGCATCGCCGCACCGATCCGGCCCGACCGGCACGACGCCGCCGCGGCCGACGCGGTCGCGCTCGTGCCCGACGAGGCGGTCGTGACGGCCACGAACGGCCTCGGCGCCCACCTGTCGACGCGGCGCCGGATCCTCAGCTTCCCACTGCTCGCCGACGCCGGCTGGGCCGCGGTCGACGCCGCCGACCCGAGCGTCCTCGACCGCGCCCGCGACGAGCGCGCGTTCACGGCGGCACTCGCCCGGCTGCGGGCCGACCGCCGCTGGCGCGTCGTGTTCGCGAGGGACGGCGTGCTCGTGCTCAGGCGGGAATCGTCTGCGGCACGAGGTACAGGCTGAGGGCGACCGCGAGGACGCGCGCCGTGCGGTCCTCCTCGGCGGCGGCGAGCGGCACCGTCCAGGCGAGGTACCACGGGGTCAGGTAGGGCGTCGTCAGCAACAGCAGCACCGCCGCGAGCCCGAGCCGCGCACGGCCGGCGAGGGCTTGCCGCGCGAGCCAGAGGAACGCGAGCGCGAACGCCGCCACGCCCACCCAGCCCGGGAGGCCGAGGCGGGCGGGCAGCGCGTACGAGGTCTCCTGCGCCACGTTCTCCGCGAGCGGGCCGAGCGCCCCCAGCCAGCCGAGCCCCCAGAGCACCGTCGCGGCGCCCGCGACGAGGACGGCCGTCACGGCGAACCCGGCGTGCGAGACACGGCGCCCGGCGGCACGCGCCTCGAGACCGCGGAGGACCAGGAAGACGAGCGGCACCCACTTCACGAGCGCCGCGAGCGCCCAGGCGGCGCCCGCGAGGCGCCGCCGCCCCGAGGCCGCGAGCGCGAGCGCGGCGAGCACGAGCGCGCCGACCCAGGCGTCGTTGTGGCCGCCGCCGGCCGCGTGGACCGCGAGCACCGGGTTCCAGCCGGCGAGCGCCAGCGCCAGCGTCTTCCGCTCCGCGAGCCGTGCCGCGAGCAGCGCGGCGGCCGTCATCGCGGCGGCGGCGAGCAGCTTGAACGTCCACGCCGCGACCTCCTCCGACCGGCCGGCCACGAGCGCCACGGGCACCGAGGCGAGGGTGAAGGCCGGGCCGTACGCCGACGTGCGGTCGCGCCAGTCGGCTCCCATCCACGGGAGCGCAGGGTCGTCCGGGAAGTCCTCGGGCGGCCGCTCGTACGGGCTCTCGCCGTGGACGGCGGCGACACGGCCGTAGGCCCAGTACGTCCACGCGTCGGTGGAGAGCAGCAGCGGCGCCGCCAGCGGGGCGAACTGGATCGCGACGGCGAGCACGGCGACGACGCGCAGCGAGGCCCCGTGCCGCGAGAGCAACCAGACGCCGGCCGCGTAGGCGACCGTCGCCGCGCCGGCGCAGACGAGGAAGACGCGCGCCCACACGGGGTCGCCGGTGGGATGACCGCCGTTGCGCGGGACGACGGTCGACGCGTCGGGCCACGCGACGGCGACGCAGGCCGCCACGAGCGCGAGCACGAGCGCGCCCGCTCCGAGCGCGAGGACGCTACGGCGTGGCAGCGCCGTCGTCGGGCGGAGCGTCGCCCGCCGGAGGCGTGTCGGCCGGCGCCTCCGTCGACGTCGCGGGCGGCGTCGGGGCGGGAGCGGGTGCCTGCTCCTCGGTCGTCGCGGGCGGCGGCTCGGCCGGCTGCTCCCCGGTGGTCGTGCTCTCGTCCGACGAGTCGGAGGGCGCGGAGTAGTAGGCGCCCTCCATCGCGTACTGGAGCGTGTGGTAGGTCCACACCGGCTCCTGATTCGGCACGTGCCACTCCGCGACCGGGCGCCCGTCGGTGACGACCCGCATGAACTTGCCCCAGATCTCGGCGGGGAAGGTGCCGCCGGCGACGCGGATCCCGTGGATGTTCTCCATCGAGATCTTCCCCTTCGGGTAGCCGACCCAGACCGTGGCCTGGAGGTTCGGGAGGTAGCCGCAGAACCACGCGTCGGTGAAGTCGTCCGTCGTGCCCGTCTTGCCCGCCGCGGGACGGCCGATGAAGGCGTTCGGATAGCCGGTGCCGCCCTCGATGTTGTCCTCGAGGATCTTCGTCACCTCGTAGGCGACCCAGGCCGGGATCACGCGCTCGCGCTCGACCTTGCCCCAGCCGGCGTCCTTGTCCTCCTGCCCGGTGGCGAGGACGACCCTCCGGATCGCGGTCGGCCTCGAGTACACGCCTCCCGCCGCCAGGGTCGCGTAGGCCGACGACATCTCGAGCGGCGACACGTCGCCGGCCCCGAGCCCGAGCGAGGGGACGATCGGGAGCGTGCTGCGGACACCGAGCTTCCGCGCCATCGCCGCGACCTTCTCGGGGCCGACGTCGAGGGTCAGGCGCGCGTACACGGAGTTGTCGGAGCGGAGGGTGGCGTTGTGGATGCTGGTCACGCCGATGTAGCTGTGGTCGTAGGTCTCGGGGCACCAGGCCGTCGGCGGGTCGGCGTCGCAGTCGCCGTCGCCGGCCGGGTCGTACTTGAACGGGGCGGAGACGTACGAGGTCGAGGGGCTGATCCCCTCGGCGATCGCTGCGGTGAGGACGAACGTCTTGAACGTCGACCCGGCCTGGCGGCGCGCGTCGGACGCGAGGTTGAACTGGTTGCCCTTCTTCCCCGGCGTGACGGCGACCATCGCGCGGATGTGCCCGTTGCCGGGGTCGATGGCGACGAGCGCGGCAGCGGGATCGTCCTTGTAGGGCAGGGTCTCGACGATCGCCTTCCGCGCCGCGATCTGCATCTTCCGGGACACCGTCGTGTACACGCGCAGGCCGCCGGAGCGGACGGTGCGAGCGCCGTAGGCCTTGTTCAGCTCCTCGAGCACGTACGAGAAGAAGTACGGCTCGCGGATGCGGGTGTAGAGGCGGCCCTGCCGTGTCCGCAGGGGCGCGGCAACCGCGGCGCGGTACTCCGGCTCCGTGATGTCGCCGTTCGCGAGCATCGCTCCGAGCACCTCGTTCCGACGCGCGATCGCGCGCTCCGGGTTCTTGATCGGGTCGTACTGCGAGGGCGCCTGCGGCAGGCCGGCGATCAGCGCCGCCTCGACGAGCGTCAGGTTGCGGGCGCGCTTCGAGAAGAAGGTCTGCGCCGCCGCCTCGACCCCGTAGGCGTGGCCGCCGTAGTACACCTGGTTGAGGTACCCGGCCAGGATCCGGTCCTTCGACCACTGGCGGTTGAGCTTGATCGCGAGGCAGGCCTCCTTGACCTTGCGCTCGACCGTCCGCTCGTTGGACACGGGGTAGAGGTTGCGGACGAGCTGCTGCGTGATCGTCGAGCCTCCCTGGACGACCTTCCCCGCCTTGATGTCCTCGACGAGCGCGCGAACGATCCCCTCGAAGTCGACGCCGCCGTGCTCGTAGAAGCGCCGGTCCTCGATCGCGATCGTCGCCTTCGGCAGCCACTGGCTCATCGACTTCAGCGGGACCGGCTGCCGGTTCTTCTCCGCCGGGATCGTCCCCAGCAGGGAGCCGTCGGCCGCGTAGACGAACGAGTTCTGCCCGATCGAGACCGGGCGCAGCGAGGCGAGGTCGCAGTTGGAGCCGATCGCGGCGGCGCCGCCGACGGCCGCTGTGGTGATCGCGATCCCGACGGCCGCGAGCACGATCCCGAGCAGCAGGTAGCGCCGCTTCCGCGCCGCCCGCGCGCGGCGGCGCGCCCGCCGGCGCCGGTTGTTGGCCGCGGGCTCGGGTCGCGGCCGGCCGCCGCGGGGCGGCGGCGTCACGCGAACAGCCCCTCCGCCCGCAGGCGCTCGTGGACGCTGAGCCGGAGCTCGCGCTCGCGCAGCTCGGCCGCAGCCTCCGACGCCACGGGCTCACGCACCACGACGGTCGCAGTCCCGTCGAGCGACCGTACGTACACCTCGGCGCCGTCGAGCTCGCGCTCCAGGGACGCCAGGATCGGGCGAAGCTCCTGGCTCAGGGGGACCTGCACGGTGACCTCCGCGACCTTCTCCGGGCTCACGATCGTGGCGTTGCGGATCGTGTTGGCCGCCAGCGTAGCGTTCGGGATCACCAGGCGAGAGCCGTCGTCGAGCCGGATGAACGTGTACGTCAGCTTGATCTCCTCGACCCGCCCGACGGCGCCCGTGACCTCCACGCGATCGCCGATCCTGATCGGCTGCGTGAACGCGATCAGCACGCCGGCGACGAAGTTCGAGAGCGTCGACTGCGCGGCGAAGCCGACCACGAGCCCGATCACCGCAGCCGAACCGAGCACGGCTCCCGCGACGGAGCTGATCGCGGGGATCGTCAGCAGCGCCGAGAGGACGCCGACGCCGACGATCGTCGCCATGATGCTCCGCCGCAGGATGCGGTAGCGGGTCACCGAGCTCGGGTCGAGCGGGCGACGGGCCATCCGCGAGTCGACGAGCTTGGCCACGACCGCCGAGACGGCGATGACGACGGCCACGGTGACGACGCGCTCCCAGGTCTCCACGCCGGTGCTTTCGACGCCGCCCGCGCCGATCCTCAGAGCTCGGAGAGTGGCCGCCGGCCGCCGAAGCCGGCTTCCTCGCTGTGCCACCAGGCGATCTCGTCCTCGCCCAGCCGCCAGCAGAGCAGGACCGGCTCGCCGTCGCCGCGCCGGGCCGGGAAGTCCACGAGGCCCGCGTCGAGGTCCTTCACCTGCGCGCCCAGCTCGGTGAGCCCGCGCACCGCCTTCGCCACGGCGGTCGCCTCGCGCTCGACCTCCTCCACGAGCTCGGCCAGCTCGCTGGGCGTGACGTCGCCGCCGTTGCCGGAGATGTGCTCCAGCGTGCGCGCGCGACGAGCCTGCGCGTCCGCGAGCCGGCGGCGGTGCTCGACCATGCGCTCGGTCAGCGGCCGCACCTCCTCGAGGAGTGCGTTCGCCTCGGCCAGCGTGAAGGTCCGCGGGGCCACGGTCCGTATGATCCCCGACGAGGAGCGTCGGCCTCCACCGAGAACGAGGCTTCGCTGAGCTCCGTGGACTCCGCCTTCGCCCCGTGGCCGTGACCGAGACGACCGACCAGCGGCCCGACCCCCGGCCCGCCACGCCCGACCCCGGGGGGACGCGGCTCGCGATCTGGCTCGGCGTGGTCGGGCTGCTGATCGTGCTCAACTACGTCGGGCGTTACGCCGTCGAGGCGCCTGCGGACGAGGACAGCCGCGACGTCCTCTACGAGTGGTCGACGTTCGCGGGGGCGCTGATCCAGTTCGGCTTCCTGGCCCTCGTCACGCTGCTGCTGACCGTCGGCGCCTCCGCACGCGAGCTGCTCGCCCTCCGGCGGCCGCGATCGTGGCCCGTCGCGCTCGGGCTGGCCTTCGCGGTCTTCATCGGGACCTACGTCGTCGCCGGCATCGTCGGGGCGCTCGGCGCCGATCCCGGCGAGGAGCAGGGACTGACGCCGAAGGGCTGGGACCCCGACCGCGCGGTGCCCTTCCTCGCCAACGCGGTGCTCGTCGTCGGCTTCGTGCCGATGGTCGAGGAGCTGATGTTCCGCGGCCTCGGCTTCTCGCTCCTGTCGCGCTGGGGCGCGGCTGCCGCGATCGTCGGCAGCGCGGCCCTGTTCGCGCTCGGCCACGGCGTCCTCGCCGGCCTGCCGATCTTCCTCTTCCTCGGCCTCGGCCTCGCGTGGATCCGGCACCGCAGCGGCAGCGTCTATCCCGGGATCGTGCTGCACGCGACGTTCAACGCGATCGCCCTCATCGCGTCGGTCACGCTCGGAGGCGACTCGTGAGACGTTCGTTCGCGCCCGCGCCGGCGGTCGCCGCCCTGGTAGCCCTCGCGCTCGCGCCGGCGGCACCGGCGTCCCCGCCCTCCCTGTCGCTGGCCGCGGACGCGCCGAAGGGCCTGGCGCCGCTAACGGTGACGCTGACGGCGCGGACCGACGCGCCGCTCGTCCGCTGGGAGCTCGGGGACGGCTCCGCCGCGGAGGGCCCCGTCGTGCGGCACGCCTTCGCCGCGGCGGGCACCTACCGGGTCGCGGCGGTCGCCGTCGGGCCGACCGGCGAGGAGACGCGGGCCGAGCTCCAGGTGACCGCCTACCGGCTCACGTTCCAGGCGCCCCGACGCGGCACGTACGGGACGCGGGGGCGTTTCACCGGCTCGATCTGGCCGGCCGTCGCGCGCGCGCGCGTCGAGGTGCTCGGCCCCCGGAGCGCCGTCGTCCGCGGGCGCACCGGCGCCGGCGGCGGGTTCGCGCTCCGCGGCCGGCTCCTGTCACGAGGGCCCTTCCGCGTACGCGTCGCCGGCCTCGTCTCGGGCGAGGACTCGACGGTGCTCACCCCGCGCGTGGAGGCTCGGGTCGTCGGCTCGGGCATCGTCGGCGAGCGGCTGCGGCTCGTCGCGCGGCTCCGGCCGTCCGGGTCGGGCCGTCTCGTCGTCCGCGTCACGCGCGGACGTCGTGTCGTCGTCACGGGGACCTACGGCGGTGCGGCGACCGTCCGCCTGCCGTCGGGGCGCGCGACCGTGCTCGGCGTCCGGGTGGGAGTCGTCACGGCCGACGGCTACGCACGGCCGCGCACGCTCGCGCTCACCGCCGTCGTCGCCCGGCCCCAACTCCGGCTCGGCTCGCGCGGGCCGAGCGTCGTCGCCCTCGAGCGCCGCCTGCAGGAGCTGCGCTACGCGCTCCCGCGGACCGACGCCGTCTACGGGCTCGACACGACCCAGGCGGTGCTGGCGTTCCAGTCGGTCGAGCGACTTCCGCGGACCGGCCGCGTCGACGTGCGCACGTGGCGGCGGCTCGTGACCGCGCGGACGCCGATGCCCCGCTCGAGGGGAACGCACATCGAGGTCAGCAAGGGCGGCCAGTACCTCATGGCCGTCCGCGGGGATGCCGTCGTGGCGATCGTCCACGTCTCGACCGGCGCGACGGGCAACACGCCGATCGGGCGCTGGCGGATCTACCGCAAGAGCCCCGGCTGGGACTGGGTGCTCTGGTACCCGATGTACTTCCTCCGCGGGTTCGCCGTCCACGGGTACCCCGACGTGCCGTCGTTTCCCGCCTCCCACGGCTGCGTGCGCGTGCCGATGTGGATCGCGCCGCGGCTGTACACGCAGTTCACCTACGGTCAGACCGTGGAGATCTACTGGTGAGCGAGCCCGACCCGCTGATCAGGCAGCTGCGGGACCAGATCTCGGACGCCGACCGCGCGCTCGTGGACGCGATCAACGCGCGCCTGAAGCTCGTCGTCCGGCTGAAGGCCTACAAGGAGTCGCGCGGGATCGGCTTCCTCGACCCCGAGCGCGAGGAGTGGATGGTGCAGTACCTCCTCCGCGCCAATCGCGGGCCGCTCTCCGACGACGGGTTGCGGGAGCTGTTCGAGCACGTCCTCGAGCTGACCAAGCGCGAGGTCAGCTGAGCGCGCGGCCGGCCGCCGGGTCCCAGGCGCGGAGCCGCGGGAGCCAACGCGGGACGGCTCCGCGGTAGCGGTCGTACTCGGCGCCGAAGCGCCGGCGCAGTCCGGGCTCCTCGACCAGCGGCAGGTACACGGCGTTCACCGCCGCGAAGCAGGCGAGCCAGGCGAGCAGCGGGAGCGAGCCGAGCAGGGCCGCCTCGCCGGCGAGCACGGCGCCGACGCCGGTGATCATCGGATTGCGCACGTGGCGATACGGCCCGTGCACGACGAGTCGGGACGTCGGGTCCCAGGGCGCGAGCGTCCCGCGCCCGACGCGCGCGAGCAGCAGGATCGTCCACGTGACGAGGGCAAGGCCGAGCGCGATCAGGCCGAGGCCGAGGGTCGACGGCAGGAGCGAGAGCGGCGCGTCGAGCCCCCAGCCGACGTTCGCGCCCCGGCTCGCCACGAGCAGCGCCGGCACGCCCACGGCGACGGCGCCCGGCAGCAGCGTGACCGCGAGCAGGTGCCGCCACGCGGCCACGGCGACTACTCGTCCGGCTCTTGGGCGAACTCGTCGGGGGAGACGCGGTCGAGGAACTTCTTGAACTCGTCGACCATCTCCTCCTCGTTGACCTCCTCGCCCTCGAACTCGATCGCCGACTCGTCGATCACGTCGTCGGCGGCGAAGATCGGCGCGTCGACGCGAATCGCCAGCGCGATCGCGTCGGACGGCCGAGAGTCGATCTCGATCTCCGACCCGTCCTGCTGCACCGTGATCTGCGCGAAGAAGGTGCTCTCGCGCAGCTCGGTGACGGTCACGCGGACGACCCGGGCGTCGAGCTGGGCGAGCACGTCGGTGAAGAGGTCGTGCGTCATCGGCCGGGGCGTAGCCTGGTTCTGGAGCTTCATCAGGATCGCGGCGGCCTCGGAATGGCCGATCCAGATCGGCAGGAACTTGTTGCCGTCCTGGGTCTTGAGCAAGACGATCGGCTGCTTGCCGACCAGGTCGAAGCTCACGCCGTAGATGACCATCTCGTGCATCGCGCCCGGCTCCTCGTTCGAGGATAGCTCAGGCGTCACCGGCCGAAACTCGCTTCCCGTCGCGGGCGGGTACGGGCTCCGGCTCCCGCTACAATCGCGGCGCCCGGGCGATTAGCTCAGTTGGTTAGAGCGCCGCTCTGATAAGGCGGAGGTCCCTGGTTCGAATCCAGGATCGCCCACACGAGACCCGGCGAGCGAGGGGCTTCCCCGAGACCGCCGTGACGCGTCCTAGTGCACGCGGTACGTGCGCCGGCAGTAGTCCTCGACGGCGAGCAGGAACGACTGGTCGCGGCCCAGCTCGGAGAGCGTCGCCTTCGTGTCGTCGTCCAGCTCGGGGTCGGCGGCGAGCACTCGCAGGAACGTGTCGATCGTCCCCTCCTGCGACATCGCGGACATCCGCAGGAAGATCCTGCGGGCGCTGTCGTCCTGCGAGATCGCCTCGAGCGATTCGAGGTCGTGGAGCCACGGTCCGTGCATCTCACAGGCACAACGAGCTCCGGCGCGACGGAGTTACGGGACCGATGACGGCCGCAGCCGCTCGAGCGCCTCGACCAGCTCCGCGAGCTCGACCTCGTCGGCGAAGCCGATCTCGAGGCGCGAGGCGGTCACGCGGGCCGGCAGCCCGGTCAGCCGCTCGACCGCGGCGCGGGCACGGGCCGCCAGCGCCGGGTCGACGCGGCTCGCAGCCCGGCGCGGCCTCGTCCGCGCGCCCGACCAGCGGGCCGCCTGCTCCGCGGCCCGCACGGTCATGCCCTTCTGGACGATCCGGCGCGCGAGCCGGCGCCTCCCGTCGTGGTCGGGCACCGCGAGGACTGCGCGCGCGTGCCCCTCGGTCAGCTGGCCGCGCTCGACCATGCCCAGGACGTCCTGCGGGAGCTCGAGCAGGCGCACGCGGTTGGACACCGCCGGCTTCGACCGTCCGGTCCGCTCCGCCATCTCCCCCAGCGAGAGCCCGAACTCGTCCACGAGCACCGCGTAGGCACGCGCCTCCTCGACCGGGTTCAGATCCTCGCGGGCCACGTTCTCGACGACGGCCAGCAGCAGCGACTCGCGGTCGCCGGCCTCCCGCACGACGGCCGGCACGGTCTCGATCCCGGCCTCCCGCGCCGCCCGCCAGCGTCGCTCCCCGGCGATCAGCTCGTACCCGCCCGCCTCGCGCGGACGGACGACCACCGGCTGGATCAGACCCTGCGCGCGAATCGACTCCGCGAGCCCGGTGACGGCCTCGGCGTCGAACTGGCGCCGCGGCTGGCGCGGGTTCGGGTGGATCTCGGCGACGCGGAGCTCGGCCAGCTCCGAGCGGGCGGGGGCGCCGCCGATCAGGACTTCGAGGCCGCGCCCGAGCCCACGCCTCGGGGTCGCGGCCCCGATCGGCTCATCCACGCTCGACAAGCTCCATCGCCACCTTCCAGTAGGCGTCGGCGCCGGGGGAACGGCGGTCGTACGCGATCGCGGGCAGCCCGTGGCTCGGCGCCTCGGCGAGACGCACCGAGCGGGGCACGACGGTCGAGAACACGAGCGGGCCGAAGTGCCGGCGCACCTCGTCCGAGACCTCGGCGGCGAGCCGCGTGCGACCGTCCACCATGGTCAGCAGGACGCCGCCGATCCGCAGGCGCGCGTTCAGCCGCGCGCGCACGAGGTGCACCGACTCGACCAGCTGCGCCAGCCCCTCGAGCGCGTAGTACTCGGCCTGCACCGGGACGAGCACGCGGTCGGCCGCGGCGAGCGCGTTCACCGTCAGCGGCCCGAGCGAAGGCGGGCAGTCGAGGAAGACGAACGACCAGCGGTCGACCGCGCCGCCGAGCGCGTCGGCGAGGTACTGCTCGCCGTCGTCCCGGCGCGCGAGCTCCACCACGGCGCCGGCGAGCGCCGGCTTGGCCGGCACGAGGTCGAGGTTCGGGAACCGGGTCGGAACGGCGAGCTCGCCCAACGGCACGCCGTCGAGGAGGTCGTAGCTCGAGACGCCGTTCGCGCGTGCGCCGAGCCCGGAGGTCGCGTTGGCCTGCGGGTCGAGATCGACGACGAGCGCCCGCTGCCCCGCCTCGGCGAGGCAGGCGGCGAGATTGATCGCGGTGGTCGTCTTGCCGACGCCGCCCTTCTGGTTCGCGAGCGCGTAGATCCGGCCTGCCACGCGACCATTGTCGCGACGGTGCCGGATGCTCCTGCGCACGGGCGCGACCGCCGCCCGGCCCGCGCCGGATCGGCGCTAGAGCGGGCGCTTCTTCGCCATCCCGGGCCGGCGCGGGAACCCGGGCGGTGTCGGCCCGGTCTTGCGCAGGACGAGGAACCCCGGCGGGGACTCGACCAGCTGCCCCGCCACCCGCGCGGCGACGGCGTCGACACGATCGCGATCGGCCGACGGCCCGACCCAGAGCACCACCGCGCCCCCCTCCCGGACGAGCGGCAGACACCACTCTGCGGCCGTCGGCGGGCCTGCGAGCGCCTTCGCGACGGCCACGCCCCAGGCCTCGAGCGGCTGCTCCTCCGCGCGACCCCACACCACGTGGAGATTCGGGAGCTCGCGCTCCCACGCCCGGAGGAAGTCGGCCTTGCGCCGTTCCGCCTCGAGCAGCGTCACCTCGCGTCCGGGGAGCGCGGCGGCGAGCGGGATCCCCGGCGTCCCGCCGCCCGAGCCCACGTCGACGATCGCTCCCGCCCACGCCCCGACCAGCTCCACCCCGCGCAGCGCATCCTCGAGCAGCACCCGCTCGGCCTCGGCCCGGTCGCGGATCCCGGTCAGCCCCGGCGTCGCCACCACCGCGTCCAGCCAGCGTCGGAGGAGGTCGGAGCTCACCCGCACACGGGCCGGGCCGCGCGGCGGCCAGGCGTCACTCCGACGACGGACGGACGACGACGAAGCGGTTCGGCTCCGTCCCCTCGCTCGCCGTCTCGATTCCGTCGACCTCCTTCAGGCGGAGGTGGACGACCTTGCGCTCGACGGCGGTCATCGGGTCGAGCTCGACGGGCATGCCCGACGCGAGCGCCCGCTCGGCACTGCGCAGCGCGATCCCCTCGAGCGTGGCGCGACGCCGCGCGCGGTAGCCGGCGGCGTCGACGACGACCTCCTTGCGCTCCTCCCGGCGGTCCTTCGCGACGATCGCGTTCAGCAGGTACTGGATCGCGTCGATCGTCTGGCCGTGCTTGCCGATCAGCATCCCGAGGTCGCCGCCGGAGCAGGACGCGGTCACGGACGTCTCGTCCTCCGCCACCTCCACCCGACACGGGATCCCGAGCTCGCCGACGACGAGCAGGAGCAACGAGCGCACCTCCGCCGCGAGCGGGCTCTCGTCGGCCGGCTCCGCCTCGGCGACCTCGGGCGCGGTGGCGACCACCCGGGCCGGTGCGTACCCGACGCCGAGCAGGCCGCGCTCGCCCTCCGACACGACCTGGAACTCCACGGCGTCGCGGTCGACCGCAGGGTGCAGGCGCTCGAGCTCGCGGAGCGCGTTCCACTTCGCCTCGCCGACCGTCTCGCCCGTCGCCTCCACGCTCACGGCACCGGCGACGGGCTGCTCGGGCGGGGGCCCGTCGACGTCGCCCGGCGCCGTCTCCTCGGCGGTCACCGGCGCGCCTTTTTCTTCCGCTTCACCCGCCGCGGCGCCTGCGCCGGGGCCTTCTCCGCCTTCGCCTTCCCTTCGTCCTTCGCGGCCGCCGCCTCCTGCTTCGAGGGCGTCCGCGAGGAGCGCTTCGGCGGCACGGCCGGCTTCGGCATCAGCCGGCGCGTGATCAGCCCCTGGCCGGTCGTCCACAGGTTCGAGGTGACCCAGTAGAGGACGAGACCGGCGGGGAAGTTGACGATCACGAACACGAACGCGAGCGGGAGGACGATCAGCATCGTCCGCTGCATCCGGTCCATCGTGGTCGACATCAGCAGCGTCGAGGTCAGCTGCGACGCCGCGTACACCACGATCAGCAGGTAGCCGGACCAGTGCGAGTTCGCCGGGGCGGTGATGTCGGGGAGGATCCCGAGCCAGCCGAGGTCGCTCGCGCCCTGGAAGAGGCCCTTCTCCGCGTTCTTCAGCACGAAGTACAGCGAGAGGAAGACCGGGATCTGCGCCACGATCGGCAGGCACGACGCGGCCGGGTTGATGTTGTTCTCCTTGTAGAACTTCATCAACTCCTCGCGCTGCTTGACCTTGTCCTGCTTGTAGCGCTCCTGCAGCGCCTTCATCTCGGGCGCGTGCTTCTGCAGGTTCTGCATCGAGTGGATCTGGCGCACCGTCAGCGGGACGAGCAGCATCCGCACGATCAGCGTCAGCGCCACGATCGACCATGCCCAGGTGAGCCCGATCGAGTCGTGCAGCCACTGGAGGACGCTCTCGAGGATGCCCTCGATCGGCGAGAGGATGCTGAGGAGGATCACGCCCGCCGCTCCCCGGCCCGGGGCCGGAACAGCGTCTGGTCGTGCGCGTGGTCGACGCCGCCGGCGCTCCACGGGTTGCAGCGCAGCACCCGCCACGTCGCGAGCACCGTCCCCCGCACGACGCCGTACTCGCGCAACACGTCGACCGCGTACTGCGAGCAGGTCGGGTGGTACTTGCAGCGGTCGCCGAGCAGCGGGCTCAGCAGGCGCTGGTACACGCGGACGAGCAGGACGAGGACACGCGCCATCACGCGGCCCGTTTCGCGAGCACCTCGGCCACGCGGTCGCGCAGCCAGTCGAACCCGCGGGCCTCCACCGCCTCCGGCAGGCCGGGCCGGGCGATCAGCACGAAGTCCTGGCCCGCCGGCACGTCCGGCAACAGCGAGCGCCAGGCCTCGCGCAACTGGCGCTTGATGCGGTTGCGGGTGACCGCGTTCCCCGTCGCCCGAGGCACGGAGAGCCCCAGCCGCGGCTCTCCCTCGGCGTCCTCGCGCGGGAACCAGTGGAGCACGAGGAAGCGGGTCGCCACGGAGCGGCCGTGGCGGTAGACCGCGTCGAAGTCGCGCGACCGGGAGAGGCGGTGGCGTCGCTGCACGTCGCTCAACCCGAACGGGCCGCGATCAGGCGGAGAGACGCTTGCGGCCCTTGTTGCGGCGGCGCTTGAGGATGAGCCGGCCGGCACGCGTCGACATGCGCGAGCGGAAGCCGTGCTTGCGCTTCCGGCGGCGTACGTTGGGCTGGTAGGTGCGCTTCATGGGAGAGCTCGAGGTGGGGCGAGGGGCAAGAAAGAAGGCCGCCGGTCGGCGGCGACGGGGGAGTATAGACGAGGGCTTCCGCCCCCCGGTTGTCCACAGGGGACGGGCACCGCCGGAATCGCGGCTGAGCGGCGACGACGCAGATCCCGCAAGCGTTTTCCCCCCGCTTTCCACACCTGTGGAGAGACGTGCCCGGCCGATGAAAATGCCTGCAAGGAGCGGGCTTTTTCGTTGCCCGAAGACCACGCCGGGAGTCTTGTCCGGCCGCGGAAGACGGTGCTATGCTCGCGCCTCTTTCCGTCGAGGAGGAGTGGAGCCCGGAGCGTGGATTCCCCAGTCGAGCTGACTGTCGAGAGCGTGTGGAACGAGGTTGCCAGTCGGCTTCAGGGGGCGCTCAACGAGACCACCTACCGGACCTGGTTCGGCGAGGCCGAGGCGGTCGACGTCTCGGACGACGCGTTCGTGGTCGCCGTTCCGAACGACTTCACGCGGGAGTGGATCGAGGGGCACTACGTGGGCCTCCTGCGCGCGATCGTGCAGGACGCCACGGGCCGCGAGCGGCGCATCCAGATCACGGTGAGCGACCAGGTCGAGGGCGCCTCGGCGCCGCTCGCAGCGGTGGCCGAGCCGCCGTCCCGGGCCGAGGGGCCGCTGAACGCGAAGTACACCTTCGACTCGTTCGTGATCGGCTCGTCGAACCGGTTCGCGCACGCGGCGGCGCTCGCCGTCGCGGAGGCGCCTGCCCAGGCGTACAACCCCCTCTTCATCTACGGCGGCACCGGTCTCGGCAAGACCCACCTGATGCAGGCGATCGCGCAGTACGTCGCCGAGCACAACGGCCACCTGACGGCGCGCTACGTCACGAGCGAGACGTTCATGAACGACTTCATCAACTCGCTGCGCGACAAGCGAATCGAGGGCTTCAAGCACCGCTACCGCAATTACGACCTCCTCCTCGTCGACGACATCCAGTTCTTCGAGGGCAAGGAGCGGATCCAGGAGGAGTTCTTCCACACGTTCAACTCCCTCTACGAGACCGGCGCCCAGATCGTGCTCTCGAGCGACCGGCCGCCGCGCGACATCGCCACGCTCGAGGAGCGGCTCCGCTCGCGCTTCGAGTGGGGGCTGATCACCGACATCCAGCCGCCCGACCTCGAGACGCGCGAGGCGATCCTGCGCAAGAAGGTGAAGACCGACGAGATCGAGGTGCGCGACGCGCAGCTCCTGACCTTCATCGCCGGCCGCGTCTCGACGAACATCCGCGAGCTCGAGGGCGCGCTCACCCGCGTCGTCGCGTTCTCGTCGCTGACGGGACGCCCGATGTCGGTCGACCTCGCGCAGGACGTGCTCCGCGACGTGTTCCCCCAGGGCGAGGCCGCCCAGGTCTCGATCAAGCGCATCCAGGAGACGGTGTCCGACCGATTCGGGCTCTCGCTCGACGAGCTCTGCGGCGACAAGCGCTCCCAGAACATCGTCTACCCGCGCCAGGTGGCGATGTACCTCTCACGGGAGCTCACCGACTCGTCGCTGCCGAAGATCGGCAAGGAGTTCGGCGGGCGCGACCACACCACCGTGATCCACGCCACGTCGAAGATCGCGCGCCTGATCCGCGAGGACCGGTCGGTGTACAACCTTGTGCAGGAACTGACCGCGAGGGTCAAGCAGGTTCGGTGAGGTTGGGGAAGATTTCGGTCACGACCGCTCGGCCTGTGTACGGCGGCAACATGTCCCCAATGGGCGTCCCCAGGGTCAAGCCAGCAACCATCGGCGCGGAGCACGTCTTCCCCGTCGTCCACACTCCCTACGACTACGACTCAAAGGATTAAAGAATGATCGAGACAGACATCGTGGTCGGCTCGGGCCTCAAGGCCACGTGTGCACGTGCGGAGCTCGCGGAGCAGCTCGGCGTCGTCGCGCGGGCGGTGTCGACGCGGTCCGCCGTCCAGGTACTCCTCGGCGTGCTGCTGCGGGCCGACGACGGACGGCTGCAGCTCGCCGCGACCGACATGGAGCTGTCGTTGCGCGCGTCCGTGGAGGCGGAGGTGGAGGACGAGGGCGCGGTCGTCGTGCCGGGCCGGCTGCTGCTCGACATCGTGCGCCAGCTGCCCGAGGGGGACGTCGTGATCGAGCACCGCCCCGAGGAGGGGATCGTGCGGCTCGAGTGCGGCAGCGCCAGCTACCGCGTGCACACGTACTCGGCGGAGGACTTCCCGCGGCTCCCGGAGGTCGACACGATCGCGACCCACACCGTCGACCGGGCGGCGCTGCTCGACACCGTCGCCCGCGTCTCGAGATCGGCGTCGCGGGACGAGTCACGGCCCGTGCTGACCGGGATCCTCGTCCGCTTCGAGCCGGAGACGCTCGTCATGGCGGCGACCGACTCGTACCGGCTCGCGGTGAAGGAGACCGCCCTCACCGGCGAGACCCTGGAGCTCGAGGCAATCGTCCCGGCGCGCGCCCTGCAGGAGCTCGCGCGGATCGCCGGCGACGGCGACACGATCGAGCTCGGCGCGCACGAGAACCAGATCGCCTTCCACGCGGGCGGAACCTGGCTGACGACGCGTCGCATCGACGGCCAGTTCCCGAACTACCGGCAGCTCCTGCCCGAGACGTTCGAGCACGAGGTGCCGCTGGCGCGGAACGAGGTGCTCGAGGTCGTCCGCCGGATCTCCGTGATGGTGCAGCGCAACTCGCCGCTGCGGCTGCGCTTCGACGAGGGCCGGCTGACCGTGTCCGCGCGGACGCAGGACGTCGGCGAGGCGGAGGAGTCGCTCCCGGTGCAGTGGAGCGGCGACCCGCTCGAGATCGGCTTCAACGCGGAGTTCCTCCGGGAGGGCATCGAGTCGATGGGCGCGGACGACATCACCCTGCACCTGATCAGCCCGCTGCGACCCGCGGTGATCACGGGCGGGGAGGACGACCCGACCTACCTGGTCATGCCGATCAGGCTCGCCGGCTAGGCGCGGGCGCGCGCCTGATCGTCTCGCAGGCCTCGCTCCGGAGCTTCCGCTCGTACGCCCGGCTCGACCTCGCGCTGAAGCCGGGCGTGGTCCTCGTCGTCGGCGCCAACGGGGCGGGGAAGACGAACCTGCTCGAGTCGCTCCACGTCGGCACGCAGGGGTTCTCGCCGCGCACGCGGTCGGACGCGCAGCTCATCCGCTTCGGCGAGGCCGCGGCCCGGATCGCCCTCGCCGGCGAGCGGGCCCCGGGCGTGCCCGTCTCGCTCGAGGTCACGCTGCAGGTCGGTCAGGGCAAGCACGGGAAGCTCAACGGCGCACCGCTCCGTGCGGCCGAGCAGCTGCGGACGGAGCTGTCCACGCTCGTGTTCACGCCCGACCGGCTCGCGGTCGTGAAGGGTGGGCCGATGGTGCGCCGTGCCTACCTCGACCGTTCGCTGGGCCGGCTCGCTCCGGCCCGCGCCGAGCTTCCGTCGCTCTACGCGGCATCCGTCGGCCAGCGCAACGCCGCGCTACGGCGTGCGAGCCTCGGGCTCTCGTCGAGGGACGCGATCGCGCCGTGGACGCAGCAGGTCGCGACGCTCGGAGCGGAGCTCGTGGCCGCACGGCGCGAGGCGCTGGCCGCGCTGAGGCCGGCGTTCGCGGAGCACGCGGACGAGCTGGGCCTGCCCGACGCGACGCTCGACTACGAGGGTGAGGCACCGGGCGTGCCGGAGCTGGAGGCGCGGCTCGACCGCGACGTCGAGCGCGGCTCGACGGGGCTGGGCCCGCACCTCGACGACGTGCGCATCACCTCCGCCGGCCGGGACCTGCGCCGCTTCGGCTCACAGGGCGAGCAGCGCCTGGCGGTGCTGTCGGTGTTGCTTGCCGAGGCCGAGGCGATCCGCGAGCTACGCGGCGTGTCCCCACTGCTGCTGCTCGACGACGTTCTGTCCGAGCTCGACCCCTCCCGTCGGCGCACGCTGGCGTCCCAGGTCGGCCGGCTCGGCCAGTCGGTGATCACGGCGACGACGACGGACGCGCTGCCGGTGGAGCCGGACCAGCTGGTCGAGGTGACCCCGGGGGAGGCGCGTGCGGCCGCGTAGCCGCTGGGGCCCGCAGCGGCTCGGCGCGGACGTCGACGCCGAGCTGTCGCGCCACGGGCCGGCCGCCGAGACTGCACGGATGCTCGAGGCCTGGAACGACGCGGTCGGCGAGGCGATCGCCCGCAACGCGTGGCCGGCACGGGTCGGCCGCGACGGGACGCTGTACGTCCACACGAGTGACTCGGTGTGGGCCTTCGAGCTCGGTCACCGGGCGCCGGAGATCGCCGCGCGGCTGGGGGTCCCGTCGGTCCGCTTCGCCCCGGGGCCGCTCCCGGAGCCCGGCGCCGAGCCCTCGGCCCAGGACGCCGTACGGCGCGTCGACCCGGGCCCGGAGGAGCGCGCTGCGGCGGCCCGGATCGCGGCCGGGATCGAGGACGAGGAGCTGCGCGGGCTCGTCGCGCGGGCCGTCGCCGCGAGCCTCGCGAGAGCCGCCGCCGACCGGCGATTCTGATACACTTCGACTTGCCCGCGAACCCGCGATTTGCAGGGCTTTTTTGATGGCTGAAACCACGTATACCGCAAAGGACATCACCGTCCTCGAGGGCCTCGAGCCCGTCCGTCTGCGCCCCGGCATGTACATCGGCTCCACGGGCGCGCGCGGCCTCCACCACCTGATCTACGAGGTGGTCGACAACTCGGTCGACGAGGCGCTCGCGGGACGCAACGACCACATCCGGGTGACGCTGCATCCGGACAACTCGGCGACCGTGCAGGACTGGGGCTCGGGCATCCCCGTCGACGTGATGGCCGACCAGAGCCTGCCCGCGCTCACCGTCGTGCTGACGAAGCTTCACGCCGGCGGCAAGTTCGGCGGCGACGGCTACAAGGTCTCCGGCGGCCTCCACGGCGTCGGCGTCTCGGTCGTCAACGCGCTCTCCGAGTGGCTGGTGGCGGAGGTGCGGCGGAACGGCAAGGTCTACCGGCAGGAGTTCGCCCGCGGCGTGCCCACGACCGACATGCAGATCGTCGGGAAGGCCGACAAGGCCGATACGGGGACGACGATCTCGTTCCTCCCCGACGCGGAGGTCTTCGACGAGACCGAGTTCTCGACCCAGACGCTCGTGCAGCGGCTGCGCGAGACGGCCTTCCTCACGCGCGGCCTCCGGATCGAGCTGATCGACGAGCGCGAGGGGCAGGAGCAGCACGAGTTCCACTACGAGGGCGGGATCCGCGACTTCGTCGCGTTCGTCAACGAGGCGAAGGATCCCGTGCACAAGCACATCGTCTACTTCGAGGGCGAGAGCGAGCACGGCCACGTCGAGGTGGCGATGCAGTGGAACACGTCGTACGTCGAGTCCGTGTTCTCGTTCGCGAACAACATCAACACGCACGACGGCGGCACCCACCTGCAGGGGTTCCGCGCGGCGCTGACGCGGACGCTGAACCGCTACGCGCGCGACAAGGGGCTGTTGAAGGAGAAGGAGGACAACCTCGAGGGCGACGACGTCCGCGAGGGTCTGGCCGGGATCATCTCCGTCAAGCTCGCGAACCCGCAGTTCGAGGGCCAGACGAAGGCCAAGCTCGGGAACCCGCCGATCGCGGGCCTCGTCGAGTCGGTCGTGAACGCGAAGCTGGCGGAGTTCCTCGAGGAGAACCCGCAGGACGCGCGACAGATCATCACCAAGGCGGTGGCGGCCCAGCGCGCCCGCCAGGCCGCCCGCAAGGCGCGGGAGCTCACGCGGCGCAAGAGCGCGCTCGAGGGCTCGTCGCTCCCGGGCAAGCTCGCCGACTGCACGATCCGCAACCCCGAGGACGCGGAGCTCTTCATCGTCGAGGGCGACTCCGCGGGCGGCTCCGCGAAGATGGGTCGCGACCGCACCTACCAGGCGATCCTCCCGCTGCGCGGGAAGATCATCAACAGCGAGAAGAACCGCATCAACAAGGTGCTGTCGAACAACGAGATCCAGGCCATGATCACCGCGATCGGCACGGGGATCGGCGAGGAGCTCGACCTCGGCAAGCTCCGCTACCACCGCGTGATCGTGATGACCGATGCCGACGTCGACGGCTCGCACATCCGCACCCTCGTGCTCACCTTCCTGTACCGGCACATGCCGGAGCTGTTCGAGCGCGGCCACGTCTACATCGCCGTGCCGCCGCTCTACAAGGTGAAGATCGGCAACCAGGAGTTCTACTTCGAGAAGGACGCCCAGCTCGAGGAGCTGCTCGTGCGTGAGCGCGTCGGCGAGCTGGAGATCCGCTCCCGCGACGGCGAGCTCGTGAAGATGACCGAGGCGCGCTGGAACCGGTTCACGAACGCGCTCGAGAAGTTCGAGGGCTGGCTGCAGCGGCTCCGCGCCGACTTCGGCCCGCCCGCGGCCGACTTCATGATCACGCACCGCCTCGTCGAGGGGGACACGCCGACCCTCGACGCGCTCGCGCAGGCGATCGAGGACGCGCCGGACAACGGCTACGCGCTGTCGGTGCTCGACCGCGAGGAGGGCCGGATCACGTTCCGCGTGGTCGAGTCCGAGACGAGCGCGGCGCAGGCGGTCGCCGTCCCGGCCGAGCTGCTGAGCTCGCCGGTCTACGACCAGCTCCGTTCAGCCTACCGCCGGCTGGCCGAGCTCGCCGGCCCGCCGCCGTTCCGGCTCACGCACGGGAAGAAGACGCGCGACGCGGAGACCTTCGGCAGCCTCCGGTTCGACGCCCTCGAGCTCGCGAAGGAGGGCATTCAGCTCTCCCGCTACAAGGGCCTCGGCGAGATGAACGCGGAGCAGCTCTGGGAGACGACGATGGATCCCGAGCGCCGGCTGCTCGTCCGCGTCGACGTGGAGGACGCCTCGGCCGCCGACCGGCTGTTCTCGATCCTGATGGGCGATCAGGTCGAGCCGCGCCGCGACTTCATCGAGACGAATGCGAAGCACGTGAGGTTCCTCGATGTCTGAGGTCTCCGGCGGCGGCCCGCTGAACGCCGGCCGGATCGAGTCGCGCGAGCTCGAGCAGGAGATGCGGTCGAGCTACCTCGACTACGCGATGTCCGTCATCGTCGGGCGGGCGCTGCCCGACGTGCGCGACGGGTTGAAGCCCGTGCACCGGCGCGTCCTCTACGGGATGCACGAGAACGGGCTGCAGCCGAACCGGCCCTACAAGAAGTCCGCGAACGTCGTCGGCGCCGTGATGGGGAACTACCACCCGCACGGCGACCAGGCGATCTACGACACGCTCGTGCGCATGGCGCAGCCGTTCTCGCTGCGCTACCCGCTCGTCGACGGCCAGGGCAACTTCGGCTCGGTCGACGACGACCCGGCGGCGGCGATGCGCTACACCGAGTGCCGGCTGTCGCGGATCGCGACCGAGATGCTGCGCGACATCGACGCGGACACCGTCGAGTTCGGCCCGAACTACGACGAGTCGCGCCGCGAGCCGCTCACCCTCCCGAGCCGGTTCCCGAACCTGCTCGTGAACGGGTCGTCGGGCATCGCCGTCGGCATGGCGACGAACATCCCGCCGCATCGCCTCACCGAGGTCGTGGGCGCGGTCGTCCAGCTGATCGACAAGCCGGACTCGAACGTCGAGGACCTGATGCGGCACGTCAAGGGCCCCGACTTCCCGACCGGCGCCTACGTCGTCGGCCGGTCCGGGATCCGCGACGCCTACCGCACCGGGCGCGGCCGGGTCGTGATGCGCGCGCGGGCCCACATCGAGGAGCTGCGCGGCGGCAAGTCCGCGATCATCGTCACCGAGCTGCCCTACGGGGTGAAGAAGGGCGGCGACGGCGGCGTGATCGCGAAGATCGCCGACCTCGTCCAGGAGAAGGTGCTGACGGAGATCTCCGACCTCCAGGACCACTCCGACCGGACGGGCATGCGGATCCAGATCGAGCTGAAGCGCGATGCGGTGCCGCAGGTGGCGCTCAACAAGCTGTTCAAGCACACCGCGCTGCAGACGACGTTCGGCTACAACGCCGTCGCGCTCGTCGACGGCGTCCCGCGCACGCTCTCGCTGCTCGAGCTCGTCACCGAGTACCTTCGCTACCAGCGCGAGATCGTCACCCGCCGCTCGAAGTACGAGCTGCGGCAGGCCGAGCGCCGCGCGCACGTCCTCCAGGGCTACCTGATCGCGCTCGACAACCTCGACGAGGTGATCGCGACGATCCGCGCGTCGGCCGACACCGAGGCGGCCCGCACCGAGCTGATGAGCCGGTTCGAGCTGTCCGAGGAGCAGGCCTCCGCGATCCTCGACCTGCGGCTGCGCGCGCTGACGGCGCTCGAGCGCAAGCGCGTCCAGGACGAGCACGACGACCTCCAGGAGCGCATCGCCGAGCTCCGCGCGATCCTCGGCGACCCGGCGAGGATCGACGGCGTCATCCGCGAGGAGCTGACCGAGATCCGCGACATCTACGGCAAGAGCGACGACCGCCGGACCGAGATCGTCGCCGCCGAGGAGGAGCTCGAGCTCGAGGACCTGATCGCCGAGGAGGACATGGTCATCGCGATCACGCGCTCCGGCTACATCAAGCGCCTCCCGGTGACCGCCTACCGCGAGCAGCGGCGTGGCGGCATCGGCGTGATGGGGATGGAGCTGAAGGACGAGGACTACATCGAGCACCTGTTCGTCGCGTCGACGCACGACTACCTGCTGTTCTTCACGAGCGTCGGCAAGGTCTACCGGCTGAAGGTGCACGAGCTCCCGCTCGGCTCGCGCCAGTCCCGCGGCCGCGCGATCGTCAACCTGCTGCCGTTCCGCCAGGACGAGCAGGTGCGCGCGGTGATCCAGACGCGGAACTTCGACGAGGCCGAGTTCCTCGTGTTCGCGACGAAGAAGGGCGTCGTCAAGAAGACGAAGCTCGCGGTGTACAACACGCCGCTGAAGGCGGACGGGATCATCGCGCTGAAGATGCGCGAGGGCGACGAGCTCGTCGGCGTGCGTCACAGCTCCGGCGACGACGACTTCCTCATGGTCTCGCGCAAGGGCCAGGCGATCCGCTTCCACGAAGGCGACGTGCGCCCGATGGGTCGCGACGCCTCGGGCGTCCAGGGGATGCGCCTCCGGCCCGGCGACGAGGTGATCGCGATCACGATCGCCGAGGACGACTCCGACCTCCTCGTCGTGACCGAGAACGGCTACGGGAAGCGCACACGCGTGTCGGAGTACCCGGTCAAGGGCCGCGGCGGCCTCGGCGTCCAGACCGTCAAGCTGACCGAGGCGCGCGGGCAGCTCGCGGGCGCCCGCGTCGTCCGCGACGGGTACCAGGTGATGCTGATCTCGACGGGCGGAACCGTGATCCGGATCCCCGTCGAGGAGGTCAAGCGGCTCGGCCGCTCGACCCAGGGCGTGATCGTGATGCGGCTGCGCGGCGACGAGCGCGTCTCGGCGCTCGCCCCCGTGATGGAGTCCGGCGAGGACGACGACGCGGTGATCGGCGAGGCGGGCGACGACGCCGGCCGTCCGCAGACGACCCCGGACGACCCGCTCGCCGGCTGAGCAGCCCCGCTCGTCCGTCGCACGGGGACGGGTTCGGAGTCGTGCCCTTCCCAAAGTGGGATGAGGGCTCTATAACTCTCCTGCGGGGTTCGACCACGAGCGCAAAGGGTTGCCGATGGCCGCCAGCAGACAAGTCGACCTCCTCGAGCCCATCAATCTCGCCGAGCATCTCGACAAGGTCGAGCTCTACCTCGGCCAGGTCTGCCAGATCGCCGGCATCTCGAAGATGCAGCTCGACTACTGGACGAACAAGGCGCAGATCCCGACGAAGGGCAAGAAACAGCGGATCTACGACATCGACGCGCTCGAGACCGTGATGCTGATCAAGCAGGCGAAGGACAAGGGGCTGAACCTCGGCGCGGCGATCGACGCCGCGAAGCGGTTCCGAGAGCGCGAGCAGCAGGCGCTCTAGCCGCGGAGCGCCGCCGCCGCGTCCTCCGGCGCGACGGTGTTGACCCAGATGCCCGCACCGAGCTCGAGGCCGGCGAAGACGGTCAGTCTCGGCACGAGCTCGATGTGGCCGGGGTGCAGCCAGGCGTTCCACGGCACGGGGCCCTCGATCGCGCGCAGCCGGCGCACGAGATCGCGCAGCACGAGGAGCGCCGGCGCGAGCGCGTCGCCCACCGAGACGACGCTCTCGTAGGGCGTGCGGCCTGCGGGGTGGACGACCGCCACGCAGCCGTCCCGCTCCGCGACCACGAGCTCGTCGCGGGTGACGAGCTCGCGGAGCCCGCCGTTCACCTCCGCCGTGACGGCCGGCGGCGGCTCGTCGAGCCACACGAGCTGGGAATGCGAGTGCGCGAGGCTCGCGCCTGCCGCGCGCCCTTCGTTGACGAGTGCGTGCAGATACGCGAGCCCGTCGGCCTCGCCGGCGAGCCGGCGGAGCCTCCACGCCTCCGCGACGGCCTCCACCTGGCCGTCGTCGAGGTCGGCGAACGACCGCACGTGGTCGGGCGCATGGATCACGACCTCCTGCCGCGGGAACGCCGGGAAGAGGTTCGGGACGACGCGGACACGCCATCCCGGGGAATCGGCGTCGCCACCCGGCCGTCCGAGCGCGAGCACCTCCGGCGGCGTGCGGTCCTCGCGCCCCTCGCAGAACGGGCACCCGTCGAGCTCCTCGGTGGTCGGCTCGGCGAGCAGCGGCACGTTCGCGCCTGGGCGGCGCCCCCGGTTGGGCGCGACGACGACCAGCCGCCCCGAGAGCGGGTCGCGGCGCAGCCCGCTCAGGACTGGTCGCGTCGCTCGATGAACGGCCGGATCAGGTCGACCGGTGCCGGGAACACGATCGTCGTCGCGTTCGCAGCGCCGATCTCGAGCAGGGTCTGCAGGTAGCGCAGCTGGAGCGCGATCGGCGCCTCGGCCATCACGTTCGCGGCGTCCTTGAGCCGGTCGGCCGCCTGGAACTCGCCCTCGGCCGAGATCACCTTCGCCCGCCGCTCGCGCTCGGCCTCGGCCTGTCGCGCCATCGCGCGCTGCATGCCGCTCGGGATCTCGACGTCCTTCACCTCGACGATCGACACCTTCACGCCCCAGGGCGCCGTCGCCTCGTCGATGATCTGCTGCAGGATCGTGTTGATCTTGTCGCGCTCCGAGAGCAGCTCGTCGAGGAGGTGTTGGCCGAGCACCGAGCGCAGGGTCGTCTGCGCGATCTGCGAGGTCGCGACCATGAAGTTCTCGATCTGCACGATCGCGGCCTTCGGGTCGATGATCCGGAAGTAGGCGACGGCGTTTACGCGGACCGGGACGTTGTCCTTCGTGATCACCTCCTGCGGCGGCACGTTCAGGGTGATCGTCCGCAGGTCGACCTTGACCATCCGGTCGATGATCGGGATGAGCAGGAACAGGCCGGGGCCCTTCGGCTCGGGCAGCAGCCGCCCGAGGCGGAAGATCACGCCACGCTCGTACTCGCGCGCCACCTTGATCGCCGCCGTCAGGAACAGCAGGACGAGGACGGCGATCGCGGCGAGGACGATCAGCGCTGTCATCGCTGCGGATCCTACGCGACCGGCTCGTGCTCGGGCGCCCGCGCCACGGTCAGCGTGAGGCCGTCGACGCGCGTGACGACGACCTGCTCGCCCTCACGCAACGGCTCGCCGTCGTCGGCGACGGCGTGCCAGAGCTCGCCGTTCGCGTGCACCCAGCCGCCGCGGCCGACGACCCCCGCCGCGCCGACGATCGTCCGCTCGCCGACCGCCACCGGCTTGCGGCGTACCTCCACGAGCTTCGCCACCACGAAGAACATGAAGGCGGCGATCGTGCCGGCGATCGCGAGCGCGACCGGCAGCGACACCTGGTAGGCGGGCCCCGCGGGGTCGAACAGGATCAGGGCGCCGAAGACGAACGAGACGGCGCCGGCGACGGTGAGGGCGCCGTGGCTGACGACGAACGCCTCGGCGGCGAAGAACACGGCGGCCAGCAGCATCAGCAGCAGGCCGGCCCAGCTGACGGGGAGCACGGACAGGCCGAAGAGCCCGAGGATCAGCGAGATCGCGCCCACCGTTCCGGGGAAGATCAGCCCGGGGTTCCAGAGCTCGACGATGATGCCGAGCGTCCCGATCGAGAGCAGCAGGGCGATCACGTTCGGGTCCACGAGGAAGTCGAGGATGCGCTTCCACAGCGACATCGAGCTCTCGTCGACCTGCGCGTCCGCGGTCTCGAGCGTCCGGCCGTCGACGCGCTCGCCGTCGATCTCGTCCAGCAGCGCGGTCAGCGACGGCGCGATGAGGTCGATCACGTTCTGATCCAGCGCCTCGGTCTCGGTCAGGTTGGCGGCGTCGCGGACGGCCTTCTCCGCCCAGTCGCCGTTGCGCCCGTGGCGCTCGGCGAGCGTCCGCAGCGTCGAGGCGAACTTGTTCACGGCCTTCTTCCGCAGGTCCTCGCCGAGGTCCTCGCCGCCCGACCCGATCGGCGTGGAGGAGCCGATGCTCGTCGCCGGAGCCATCGCGAGGATGTCGGCGGCCTGGGCGACGAACACCCCCGCGGACGTCGCCTCGGCACCCTCGGGCGAGACGTAGACGATCACGGGCACCTTCGAGGCGAGCTCGGCCTTGTACATCTCCTCCATCGAGCTCGAGAGGCCGCCGGGCGTGTCCAGGAGGATCACGGCGGCCTCGTAGCCGTCCTCGTTCGCCCGCTCGAGCTCGCCCACGAGGAAGTCGGCCGTCACGGGGTTGATGTCGTTGTCGAGCTCGATCGCCAGCACGCGCGACCCCGGGTCGGCGGCCGCGGCCGAGCCGGCGAGCGCGAGCGCCGCCAGCACCGCCGCGATCCCGAGCACACGTAAGGATTTCATCAGGCCGGACAACGCTCCCTGGCGTCTTGAAGGGTACTCCAGGCACCCTGGCGAAGGGTCCCGCCGTGCGTCTTCTCGTCGCTCTCGTCGCCGTCCTCGCGTTTCCGGCCGCCGCGCTCGGAGCGATGCCGTCGATCGTCGCCCGCGAGGTGCCCCTCGGCGGCCAGCAGCGCGCGCTCGCCGCCGCGCCGCGGTTCGACCTCGTCGGGCTGCACTGGCGGGGTCCCGGCGCGGTCGAGTTCCGCACGCGCTCGCTCGCGGGACGGTGGAGCGCATGGCGCGCGGCGGCTCCCGAGGACGAGGACCGCCCCGACCGTTCGAGCCTCGAGCGGACGCGTCCCGGCTGGCACGCCGGCAACCCGTACTGGACCGGCGCCTCGGACCGGCTCGAGGTGCGGACGCGGGGACGCGTCGCCCGCGTGCGTGCCTGGTACGTGTCGAGCGACGTCGGCGGCGCGCCGCCGCGGGCCCTGTCGCTCGCCGGGTCGCCGCAGCTCGTGACCCGCGCGCAGTGGGGCGCCAACGAGCTGATCAAGCGGGCGGCTCCCTCGTACGCGCCGTCGCTGTCCTTCGCCGTCGTCCACCACACCGCGGGCGCCAACGCCTACACGCGCCAGGAGTCCGCTGCGATCGTGCGGGGGATCCAGACCTACCACGTGAAGGCGAACGGCTGGAACGACCTGGGCTACAACTTTCTCGTCGACAAGTACGGCCAGGTCTTTGAGGGCCGCTACGGAGGTGTCGAGCGCAACGTCGTCGGCGCGCACGCCGAGGGGTTCAACACCGGGTCCGTGGGCGTCGCGGTGATCGGGACGTACGGAGCCGCGAACGTGAGCCCGGCCGCACGCGACGCGCTCGTCCGCCTGCTCGCGTGGCGGCTCGACGTCGCCCACGTCGACCCGCTCGCGACGCTGAACTGGACCTCCGGCGGCAATCCCCGCTTCCCGCGGGGCGTGCCCGTGTTCCTGCGCTCGATCGTCGGGCATCGCGACACGGGCTTCACCGAGTGCCCGGGCACGAAGCTCTACGGCCAGCTGGACGAGCTCGCCCAGTCGGTCGCGGCCACCGGGCTGCCCAAGCTCTACGCCCCGGCCGCCAAGGGCGGGATCGGGAGCCTGGTGCGGTTCACGGCGCGGCTCTCGGCTCCGTCGCCGTGGACGGTGGCCGTGACCGACGCGGCGGGGCAGACCGTCGCGAGCGGGACCGGGTCCGGCCAGGCGGTCGACTGGACGTGGGACGCGACGCGTGCCGCGCAGGGGCCGTACGCCTGGTCGATCGCGTCGCCGGGCGCACGGCCGGCCACCGGCACCCTCGGCCGCGCGGGCACGCTCTCGGTCACCCGCGTCCGGGCCGAGCCCGCTGCGGTGACGCCGAACGGCGACGGCGTCGACGACGAGACCACGATCCGCTACACGCTCGGGGCAGCCGCGACGGTGACGGCGACGCTGCTCGACCCCGCCGGGACGCCGGTGGCGACGCTGTTCTCGGAGCCGCGCGCCGCGGGCGACCAGGGCTTCGAGTTCACCGCCGAGAACGTCCCCGACGGGGCCTACACGATCGTGGTCAGCGCCTCGGGGGCGGGAAAGGTCGTCACCGGCCGCGCGCCGCTGCTCGTCAACCGCACCCTCTCCGCGTTCAAGGCCGGCCGCGCGTCGTTCTCGCCGAACCGGGACGGCCGGGCCGACGCGATGCCGTTCACGTTCGCGCTGGCCCAGCCCGCGACGGTCAAGCTGCGGATTCTCCTGAACGGGAAGTGGGTCGCGACGCCGGCGCCGGAGACGCCGCTCGGGCCCGGGGTGCAGGTGCTCGCATGGGACGGGTCGAAGCGCATCGGACGGCCCAAGGACGGGCTCTACGAGGCGGAGCTGCGCGTGACCGACGTGCTCGGCACGGTCACGCAACGCGTCGCGTTCGGGCTCGACACGACGCCGCCGGCGCTGCGGCTGCTCTCGCTGCGGCCGCGTGTGCGGATCTCCCTCAGCGAGGCCGCGGAGGTCGTCGTCCGCGCGGACGGACGCCGCACGCTGGTGAAGAAGCGCGGCGCCGGGGTGGTCGTGCTCCCGCACGCGGCTCGCGCCCTCCGGGCGACCGCCTACGACACCGCCGGGAACCGCAGCGCCGTCCTCGTCGCCCCCTAGCGTCGCCGGCCCCGCCGTCCGGCTCCCGCGTCCCTAGACTAGGCGCGTGCAACCCACGGTCCGCCGCCGCCGTCCAATCGAGCAACCCCTGCGGCCGGACCGGCCGCTCGACTACGGGAGGCTCAGCGAACCGATCGTGATCCGGCGCGCGAAGGACGGGGATGCGCAGGCGCTGGCGGAGCTGTGCGGGCGCTACCACGAGCGCGTCGAGCGCCTGGCCCGGCACCTGCTCGACGACCCGGAGGACGCGCGGGACGCGGCCCAGGAGTCGCTGGCGAAGGTGTGCGTGCGGCTGCGGCAGTTCCGCGGCGAGGCACAGTTCTCGACCTGGCTGTACCGGCTCGTCGCCAACGCGTGCCGTGACGTCGCGGCGCGGCGGCGGGCGCGGCCCTGGGAGCCGCTCGGAGAGGACGAGCGGGCCGCCTCGACCGGCGACCCCGCGCGCGCCGCGCAGCTCTCCGAGCTGCGGCGCGAGCTCTGCGAGCACCTCCGCAGGATTCCGGCCGACCAGGCAAAGGTGGTCGTGCTCAAGGACGCGCTCGACCTCTCCTTCGACGAGATCTCCGCCGCCGAGGGGATGCCCGTGGGCACTGCCAAGTGCTACGCCCATCGCGCGCGCGCCGGTCTGCGCGCGCGGCTCGAGGGCGTCGAGCACGCCGTCGCCTCATGACCGGGGTCGTCCTCGACCGTGCCGGGATCGCCGCGATCCTGCCGCACCGCCCGCCGATGCTCCTCGTCGACGAGGTGCTCGAGCTCGAGCCCGGCGCGCGCGTGGTGGCGGTGAAGCACGTCACCGACGAGGACTGCGCGGGGCACTTCCCCGGGAATCCGATCATGCCCGGCGTGCTGATGGTCGAGGCGCTCGCGCAGACCGGCGCCCTCGCGGTGCTCAGCCTGGACGAGAACCGCGGGCGGCTGGCGCTCTTCGCCGGCATCGACGGCGTCCGGTTCAAGCGGATCGTCCGTCCCGGCGACGTGCTGCGGCTCGAGTGCGAGCTCGAGGCGGTGCGCGGGCCGATCGGCCGGGGGAAGGCACGGGCGACCGTCGACGGCGAGCTCGCCGTGCGCGGGACGCTGACGTTCGCCGTCGGCGAGGCGGTCTCGTGATCGGCTCCGCCAACGGTGCGCGCGTGTCGATCACCGGCCTCGGGTGCTACGTGCCCGACCGGGTGCTGACGAACGACGAGCTCTCGGGGCTCGTGGACACCTCCGACGAGTGGATCACCGAGCGCACGGGGATCAAGGAGCGCCGCATCGCCGCGCCCGAACAGGCGATGTCCGATCTGGCGATCCCGGCGGCGGAGCAGGCGCTCGAGCGAGCCGGCGTGCGCGCCAAGGACATCGACCTGGTGATCGTCGCGACGGTGACGCCGGACATGATGTTCCCGACGACGTCCGCGCTGCTGGCGGACGCCCTCGGCGCCGACGACGCGGCCGCCTACGACCTGCTCGCCGGGTGCACGGGCTTCATGTACGCCGTCGCGCAGGCCTACGGGATGCTCGCCGGCGGGCTCGCGCGGCGCGCGCTCGTGGTCGGCGGCGACGTGCTCTCGAAGATCCTCGACTGGAACGACCGCTCCACGCTCGTGCTGTTCGGGGACGGCGCCGGCGCCGTCGTGCTCGAACGGGTCGCGGACGGCGGCTTCCTCGGCTTCGAGCTCGGTGCGGACGGGGGCGGCGGCGAATACCTGTGGCTCCCCGGCAGCGGCTCGCGGACGTTCGACGACCCCGACGCGTACGTGAAGATGAACGGGCGCGAGGTGTTCAAGTTCGCGACGCGGGTGATGGTCCTGTCCGGGCAGAAGATCCTCGACGAGTGCGGCGTGACGATCGACGAGGTCGACGTGTACGTGCCGCACCAGGCCAACATCCGCATCATCGACCATGCTGCGCGGAAGCTCGGCGTCCCGAAGGAGCGCGTGGTGGTTAACGTTGACCGTTACGGCAATACCTCGTCCGGCTCGATTCCCCTCGCGCTCGCCGATGCGGCCGCCGACGGACGGCTCGAGCCGGGCACACTCGTGCTGATGACCGGCATGGGAGCGGGCCTGACCTGGGGCTCGGCGCTGATGCGGTGGACGGAGGACATGAATTGACCAAGATCGCTCTTTCGGCATGGGGGCACCCGTGGTTCCCCCATGAGCTCCCTCCTGCTCGAAGGGGTCCGGCGTGACGAAGATCGCTTTTTGCTTCCCCGGCCAGGGCTCGCTCGAGGTCGGGATGGGACGGGACATCGCCGAGGCCGTGCCGGAGGCGATGGCCGTCTACGAGCGCGGCAGCGTGGCGTCCGGCATGGACCTGCGCAAGCTGTGCTTCGAGGCGCCGCTCGAGCAGCTCGTGGAGACCGAGGTGCAGCAGCCCGCGCTCGTGGCGACGAGTCTCGCGGTGCTCGCGGCCCTGCGCGCCCGCGGCATCGAGGCCGACTTCGTCGTCGGGCACTCCGTCGGCGAGTTCGCGGCGCTTGCGGCGGCGAGCGCGATGACGGACGAGGAGGCGATCGCGCTCGTGACCGAGCGCGGCATCGCGATGGCCGAGGCCGCCCGCCAGCACCCCGGGTCGATGGCCGCGATCCTCGGGCTCGAGGACGAGGTCGTGGAGACGCTGTGCCGGAAGATCCTCGGCGTCTGGCCGGCCAACTACAACTGCCCCGGCCAGATCGTCGTCTCGGGCGAGACCGGCGCGGTCGAGGAGTGCATCGAGCGTGCGTCCGCCGAGGGCGCGAAGCGGGCGATCCAGCTCAAGGTCTCCGGCGCGTTCCACTCGCCGCTCGTCGCGCGGGCGGCGGAGCGGCTGAAGCCGGCCGTCGACCGCATCCGCTTCATCGAGCCGCAGGCGGCGTTCATGTCGACGGTGACGGCGAAGCTCGAGCCGGCGCAGCGTCTCGGCACGCTGCTCGTCGACCAGCTGACCGCGCCCGTGAAGTTCACGCAGGCCACGCGCGAGCTCGTCGGGCAGGGCGTGCGCACGTTCGTCGAGGTCGGTCCCGGCAACGTGCTCTCGGGGCTCGTGCGCCGGATCGACCGCAGCGTCAAGACGGTGTCGGTGAACAACCTCGCCGCGCTGGACAAGCTCGAGTCCGAGCTGCACACGGTCTAGTGCGCCTCCGGGCGACAGCCGCCGCGGCCCGGCCGAGGCGCGAGCGGGGCTGATGTTCGCCTCGCTGGAGGGCAAGACGGCGCTCGTCACCGGGGCGTCGAAGGGGATCGGCCGCGCGATCGCGAAGGAGCTGGCGGCCGCCGGCGCGACCGTCGTCGTCGGCTACCGCAGCGGCGCCGAGGCGGCCGAGGCGCTCGCGGCGGAGATCGGCGGCCGTGCGGTCCGCGCCGACGTGTCCGACGCGGAGGAGGCCCGGCGGCTGGTGGAGGAGGCGGGCGACCTCGACGTGCTGGTGAACAACGCCGGCGTCACCCGCGACGGGCTGATCGCGCGCATGCCCGACGAGGACTGGCGAACCGTGCTCGAGACGAACCTCTACTCCGTCTTCTACACCTGCCGTGCCGTCGCGCGGCCGATGATGAAGAAGCGGAGCGGCGCGATCGTCAACGTCTCCTCCGTCGTCGGGCTGCACGGCAACCCGGGCCAGACGAACTACTCCGCCTCGAAGGCGGGGATCATTGGCCTGACGAAGGCGCTCGCGCGCGAGCTCGGCTCCCGCGGCGTCCGCGCCAACGTCGTCGCGCCCGGCTACGTCCGGACGCAGCTGACGGACGTCCTGCCGGACGAGCTCAAGCAGGCGATGCTGGCGAACACGCCTCTCGGCCGGCTCGGGGATCCGGAGGACGTGGCCGGGGCGGTACGCTTCCTCTGCTCCGACGAGTCCTCGTTCATCACGGGCGAGGTGCTGCTCGTCGATGGCGGCTTGGGAATGTGATGAGCGCAAACGGCAACGGACGCAGACGCGTTGTCGTCACCGGCATGGGCGCGGTGACGCCGCTCGGCAACGACGTGGAGACGTCGTGGGCGACCCTGCTCGCGGGCGAGTCCGGCGCGGGCGGGATCACGCAGTTCGACCCGTCCGACTACGCCGTCCACTTCGCCTGCGAGCTGAAGGGCTTCGACCCGACGCAGTGGATCGAGCACAAGCAGGCTCGGCGCATGGACCGGTTCGCGCAGATGATCCTCGCCGCCGCCCGCCAGGCGGAGGCGGACTCCGGGATCGACGTCGCGTCCGAGGCCGACCGCGTCGGCGCCGCGATCGCCACCGGCATCGGCGGCCTGAAGTCGTTCCAGGACTGTTACGACACGCTGAAGGAGCGCGGGCCCGACCGCGTCAACCCGTTCTCGATCCCGGCGATCATCCCCAACATGGGCGCCGGCTGGGTCTCGATGGAGCTCGGTACGCGCGGACCGCTCTCCTCGCAGTGCACGGCGTGCGCCGCGTCGAACATGGCGATCGGCGAGGGCGCCGACGCGATCCGGCTCGGCCGCGCCGACGTGATGTTCTGCGGCGGCACCGAGGCGCCCGTGACGCGCGTCGGCATCGCCGGCTTCTCCGCGATGCGCGCGCTGTCACGGCGCAACGACGACCCCGAGCGGGCGTCGCGCCCGTTCGACGCGGGCCGCGACGGGTTCGTGATGGGCGAGGCCGGCGCGGTCGTCGTGCTCGAGGAGCTCGACCACGCCCTTGCGCGCGGAGCGCGGATCTACGCCGAGCTGCTCGGCTACGGCGTCTCGTCCGACGCGAACCACATCACCGAGCCGGATCCCGACGGCACGAACCCGGCGCGCGCGATGACGATGGCGTTCGCCGACGCGGGGATCGACCCCACCGAGGTGGGCTACATCAACGCGCACGGCACGTCCACGCCGCTCGGCGACGTGAGCGAGACGCGGGTGATCAAGCTCGCGCTCGGCGAGGAGCACGCCCGGAAGACGCCGATCTCGTCGACGAAGGGCTCGACGGGGCACTGCCTCGGGGCGGCCGGAGCGGTCGAGGCGATCTTCACGACGCTCGCCGTGCACCGCCGCAAGCTGCCGCCGACGATCAACTACGACGACCCGGATCCCGAGTGCGACCTCGACTACATCCCGAACGAGCCGTACGACGCTCCCGACCTGCGCGTCGGCGTGTCGAACTCGTTCGGCTTCGGCGGCCACAACGCCTGCATCGTGCTGGGCCGTTACGAGGGGTGAAGGAGGGGGTTCGTGGGGGAACCATGGGTTCCCCCGCGTTGAGCGCGTGCATCGTGCTGGGCCGTTACGAGGGGTGAAGGAGGGGGCTCGTGGGGGAACCATGGGTTCCCCCACGCTCGACGGCGAACAGGTTCCGCTCCACCGGGTTGCCCGCGGCGTCGAACGCCGGGTGGCGGCCGAGGTGGCGCACCTCGCCCCCCTCGCAGACCTCCGCCAGGAACGCGGTCAGCCACGTCTGCGCGTCCGGCTCCATCGCCGGGAGCCGGAAGTCCGGCGGCATCTCGCGCTCGCCGGTCTCGAAGAACAGCACGCGACGCGTTCGTGCCCAGACGGCACGGAGGATCGCCGTTGCGGGCTCGAGCCCGTACGCGCGCGTGAGGTGGTGCCAGACGGCGAGGAACAGGACCACGTCGGCGTACGGCAGCAGCTCGACGCTCGACGGCGACACGCGCAGCGTCAGCAGCGACGCGACCGGCTCGAGGCGCAGCCGCCGGATCACGTGGACGATCGTGCGTCCGGCGTTGGCGCTGTCGTCGACGGCGACGGTCGTGATCCCGCGCCTGGCGAGCGAGATCGTGAAGAAGCCGTAGTTCGCGCCGACGTCGAGGCCGGTGCGGAGGCCGCCGTCCAGCTCGTCGAGCCGCCGCTCGATCGCGTGCCACCGCGACCACGTTCCCGCGGCGCGGCTGCCCCCCTCCAGCCCGAGCCACGGCAGCGGCTGGTAGCTCGCGTGCGTCAGGCGCCGGAGCGGCCCGGAGCGCGGGAAGGTGTCGAGGCGGAAGCGCAGCCGGTCGAGCACGCGGTCGAGGCGCCGGCGCCGGAGCGCCGACTTCACGAGGCGGAGGGCGATCGGGAGGCGTCGCGAGTCGGCGGGTCGCACCGCTGCCACCGGCGCACGATAGACGGCGGCGGCCGACCCCGGCGCTAGCGTCGCCGACATGCCCGAGGCGACCGTCCGGATCTCGCAGCGCAGCCGCCGGGCGCGCGTCGTCGTCCACCCCGACCGGCGGGTCGAGGTCGTGCTGCCGCCGCGGGCGCCGCGCGGGACGGCCGAGCGGCTGCTGCGCGAGCACCGCGCCTGGATCGAGCGCCAGCTCGAGCGGCTCACGCCGCGGCTCGAGCTCCGTCGGGTGACCGAGGACGAGGGACGTCGCGAGGCCCGCGCCCGGCTCACGGACGCCTGTGAGCGGGAGGCCGCGCGGCTCGGGCTGCGGTACGCGCGGCTGCGGATCGCCGACCAGCGGACACGCTGGGGCTCGTGCTCGCGCGCCGGCACGCTCTCCTTCAACTGGCGGCTCGTGCTCGCGCCGCCGGCGGTGCTCGACTACGTCGTGGTGCACGAGCTCTGCCACCTGGTCGAGGCGAGCCACTCGTCGCGGTTCTGGACGCTCGTGGCGACGGCGCGGCCGACCTTCCGCGAGGAGCGGCGCTGGCTGGGCGAGCACGGCCACGAGCTGCTCGCGTACCGGCCGGCTTCCCGCAGGAGCACGTCGCCGCCGCGCTAGGCTCGGGCGCTGTGGAGCGCTGGGCCACCTTCGACTGCTACGGGACGCTCGTGGACTGGAACGCCGGGATCGGCAGCGGCCTCGCGCGCCTGCTGCCGGACGCCGATGCTGCCGCGCTCCTCGCCCGCTACCACGAGCTCGAGCCGCAGGTGGAGGCCGAGGCGTACCGCCCGTACGCGGAGGTGCTGGCCGTGACGGCGCAGCGGGTCGCCGCGGAGCACGGGCTCGACCTCCCCGACGAGAGCGCGCGCGAGCTGTCCCGCTCGCTGCCCGACTGGCCGGTGTTCCCCGAGGCGCGCGACGCGCTGGCGGAGGCACGGGCGCGGGGGTGGCGCCTCGCCATCCTCTCCAACACCGACCGGTCGCTCCTCGACGGCTCGATGCGCGCGATCGGCGTGCCGTTCGACCACTCGATCGTGGCCGAGGAGGTGCGCTCGTACAAGCCCGCGCACCGGCACTGGGAACGGTTCGCCGCGGACACCGGCGCGGCGCCCGACCGCCACGTCCACGTCGCGCAGAGCCTCTTCCACGACATCGCGGCCGCGAACGAGCTCGGGCTCCGGAGCGTGTGGATCAACCGGCTCGGCGAGACGTCCGGGGACGGTGCCCTTCCGACCCGCGAGCTGCCCGACCTCGTCGCGCTGCCGGACACCCTCGACCAGCTAGTCCGGCCGTGAGGGTCCGGCGCCCGACCGAGGCCGACGTCGCGCCGGCCGTCGAGCTGATGCGCGCGGTGGAGCTCGCGGACTGCGGCGAGGCCGAGTGGGACGAGCGGGAGCTGCGTGACCACTGGGCCACGCTCGACCTCGAGCGGGACGTCTGGCTGTTCGAGGTGGACCGGCGGCTGGCGGGCTACGCCGACCTCGAGGTGCACGCAGGAGGGCGCGTCATGTCCGACGGCTACGTCCACCCCGACCTCCGCGGCCGCGGCGTCGGCAGCGAGATCCTCCGCCTGGCCGAGGAGGACGGCCGCCGTCGCACCGAGGACGTCGAGGGCCGCGTGTACCTGCAGAACGCCACCACCTCCGACGCGGCCGAGTTCTACCGTGCGCGCGGCTTCGAGACGGTGCGGCGGTTCCGCCGCATGGCGATCGAGCTGGAGCACGAGCCGGAGGTGACGACGCCGCCCGGCGTCGTGCTGCGCGCGATCCGGCGCGGTGAGGAGCCGGCGATCCACGAGCTGCTCGAGGACGCCTTCGCCGAGCACTGGGAGCACCGTCGCCGCGGCTACGAGGAGTACGCGAAGCGCACGTTCGACCGCGACGACTACGACCCGACGCTGTGTCCCGTGGCCGAGGCCGGCGGTGTGCCCGTCGGCGCGTCGCTGAACTGGTGGAAGGAGTTCGGCGACTGGGGCTGGATCGGGACGATCGGCGTCGCGCCGGCCTTTCGCGGGCGTGGGCTCGGCGACGCGCTGATGCGCTGGTCGTTCGCCGAGTTCGTCCGGCGCGGCGAGCGGCGCGTGGCCCTCGGCGTCGACGCGCAGAACGAGACCGGCGCGACCCGGCTGTACGAGCGCCTCGGGATGCGGACGCTGTGGGACGCGCCCGTCTGGGAGAAGGAGCTCCGTGGTCCGGCGGGCTGAACCCGCGGAGGCGGCTGCAATCGCGGCGCTGCTGAACGCGGACGCCGCGGCGCGGTACGGCGAGGCCGACCTGACGGCCGCCGCGGTCAAGGACTGGTTCGGGCTGGACGACGTGGAGCTCCTCGTCGTCGCCGGGGAGGACCGCCTCGTCGCCTACGGGGACGTGCAGCGCTCTCCCGACCGCTCGAAGCTCTGGCTGGACGTGCACGAGCATCCCGCCCACCCCGGTGCCGCGGCGCCGCTGTGGCCGGAGCTCGAGCGGGCGGGGGGCCGCGGCGCGAGCGCGCGGGCGATCCTCTCCAGCCGCGACGAGTCGCTGCGCCGCCAGGTCGAGGAGCGCGGCTACCGGCCGCTCCGCTCCTCGTTCCGGATGGCGATCGAGCTCGACGGGGTGCCGCCGGAGGTCGAGCTTCCCGCGGGGATCGCGGTGCGGCCGATGCGGCCCGGCGAGGAGGGGCGCGTCCACGAGGCGCACATGGCGGCGTTCGCCGACCACTGGGACTTCGAGCCGCATCCGTACGGGCGCTGGGCGCAGTTCTCGCTCGGCGAGGGCTTCGACCCGTCGCTGTGGTTCCTCGCCGAGGCGGGTGACGAGCTCGCCGGGATCGCGATCTGCCGGATGCACCAGTCCGGCGACCCGCGTCGCGGCTGGGTCGGCGTCCTCGGCGTCCTCCCGGCGCACCGGCGCCGCGGGCTCGGCGAGGCCCTGCTGCGCCACTCGTTCGGAGCCTTCGCCGCCCGTGGCTGCGATCGGGTGGAGCTCGGCGTCGACGCCGAGAACACGACCGGCGCGGTCAAGCTGTACGAGCGGGCGGGGATGCACGTCTCCCGCCGCTACGACACCTACGAGCGGCGGCTGTGAGCACGCTCCGGGCCCGCTGTCCCGACTGCCGGACGCTGACGGCGGTCGCCGTCGACGACGGGTACCAGTGCCACAGCTGCGGGCGCGAGTTCGCCGCGGGCCTCGTCCGCGTCCGCTCTGCGTGGGGCGACGGCGGCGAGGCGATGCGGGAGGGAGCGATGCTCTCGCTGCCCTGGCCGGAGGCCGCGACGGTCGAGGCGGAGACACTCGAGGAGCAGTCGCGTGCGGTGGCGGCGGCGCTCCCGGTGCGGCCGCTCGTCCTCGGCGGCTGCTGCTGCGCGCACGTGGGCGCGATCCGCGCGCTCGCCCGGCGGCACGGACGCCTCGCGGTCGTGTGGCTCGATGCGCACGGCGACCTGAACACGCCGGCGTCGTCTCCCTCCGGCAACGCCTGGGGGATGCCGCTGCGGATGGCGATCGACGAGGGCTCGGTGCGCGCCGGGGACGTGGCGCTCGTCGGCGCGCGCGACCTCGACCCGCCGGAGCTCGAGTACGTGCGCGCCGTGGGGATCGACGGCGACGCCGGCCGGGCGATCGACGGGGCCGCGGCGGTCTACGTCGCACTCGACGTGGACGTCGTGCGGCCGGGCGAGCTGGCCGCGTTCATGCCGGTGGCAGGCGGCCCGACCCTTGCGGAGGTCGAGGAGCTGCTGCGCGGGCTTCCGCGCGTCGACGGGCTGGGCCTGACCGGCCTCGTCGGCGACGTGCGCAACGTCGAGCCACTCACGCGCCTGGCCGTCGCGGCCGGGCTGTAACCGGCCGCCGCGGGGCGGGGTCTAAACTCAACCGCCATGGCCGCCCGGACCCCCGCCCGCATCGACGTCTCGATCGAGCACAAGCAGCCTTCGACTCCCGAGGCGGACCGTCATCCGAACACGTGCCCGAGGTGCGCGTCGCACTACCGCGACGACGAGCTCGACGCCGGCGCGTGGGTGTGCCCGCACTGCGGGCACCACTTCCCGATGCCGGCGTGGGCGCGGATCGGGCACCTCACCGACGAGGGGAGCTTCGTCGAGGACGCCGCCGCCGTCCGCTCGTCCGATCCGCTCGAGTTCTTCGACCTGCGGCCGTATGCGGAGCGGCTCGCGGAGGCGGAGACGAACACCGGGCTCGGCGATGCGATCGTCGTCGGCCAGGGAGCGATCCGCGGGCACGCCTGCGAGCTCGCGGTCATGGACTTCGCGTTCATGGGCGGCTCGATGGGGAGCGCGGTCGGCGAGAAGTTCTCGCGGGCCTGCGACGCGGCCGCGGAGCGCGGCATCCCGCTCGTGTCGGTCGCCGCGTCCGGCGGCGCACGCATGCAGGAGGGGATCCTCGCGCTGATGCAGCTGCCGAAGACCGTGTGCGCGGTCGAGGACATGAAGGACGCCGGCAGTGCGTTCCTGTCGGTGCTCGCGCACCCGACCACGGGCGGCCTGCTCGCGAGCTTCGCCTCGCTCGGGGACGTGATCGTGGCCGAGCCCGGGGCGCTGATGTCCTTCGCCGGCCCGCGCGTCGTGCAGCAGACCACCCGCGAGAAGCTCCCGGACGACTTCGGCCTCGCGGAGTCGAACCTCCGCCACGGCCACGTCGACGCCGTGGTGCCGCGCCCGGAGCTTCCCGAGTACCTCGCCCGGCTGCTCGGGCTCTTCGCGAATGGCCGATGAGCAACCCCGCGAGGCCGAGCTCCGGCTGCGCGACCGGTTGACCAGGCTGCGCTCGCTGCGGCTCCCCGGCGGCGCCATCTCGGGCGAGCTCGAGCGGCTCGAGCAGCAGCTGGAGCGGCTCCAGTCCGAGCAGGACGACGAGGAGATCTGGCGCTCCGTCGAGCTCGCGCGGCACCAGGACCGGCCCTACACCTTGGACTACGTCGAGCGGCTGCTGGAGGACTTCGTCGAGCTCCGCGGCGATCGGTTCCGGGGCGACGACCCGGCGGTCGTGACGGGCATCGGGCGCTTCGCCGGTCGCACCGTCGCCCTCGTCGGGCACCAGAAGGGCCGCGACCTCAAGGAGCGGACGCGGCGCAACTTCGGCATGGCCTACCCCGAGGGCTACGAGAAGGCGAACCGCGTGATGGAGCTCGCCGGCCGCCGTGGGTTCCCCGTGATCTCCCTGGTGGACACGCCCGGTGCCTACCCCGGCGTGCTCGCCGAGCAGCACGGGCAGGGTGGCGCGATCGCGCGGTCGCAGGCGGTGATGGCACGGCTGGGCGTGCCGACCGTCACCTGCGTGATCGGCGAGGGCGGCTCCGGCGGCGCCGTGGCGCTGGCGGTCTCGGACGTCGTGCTGATGCAGGAGCACGCGATCTACTCCGTGATCTCGCCGGAGGGCTGCGCCGCGATCCTCTGGCGCGACGCGGGCGAGGCGCGGAAGGCCGCGGCCGCGTTCAAGCCGGATGCGCAGCACTGCCACGAGCTGGGCGTGATCGACGGGATCGTGCCCGAGCCGGGCGGCGGGGCCCACGAGGACTACGACGAGGCGGCCCGCCTGCTCGGCGAGTCGCTCAGCGAGTCGCTCGACGAGCTCGAGGGGACGGCCGCGGAGGATCTCCGCCGGCGCCGGCGGGCGCGTTTCCGCTCGCTCGGCGTGTTCGCCTGAGCCTCCGCCCGGCGGGGCCCTCCGGACTGTTTTCCCCTGTTTCCACAGGGTTCTCCACCGCCCCCCGAACGGCCAGTTCGGGCCGCACAACGGCTCGAGGCCGGCGGTTGCCGACCCCGAACGCGACCCCCCCACAGGGCAGAGAAGCTGATGCCGAACGGCACGCCGCTCCTCCTGTGGACTGAGTGTCCGCCGCCGACCGCGGTCAAACCTCGCGCACTCCACAGGACCGAGGTCGAGCGAGCGGGCAAGCTACGCGCGTGGCCCTCGGCGAGTACCGGCGCAAGCGGGATCCGAAGGCGACGCCGGAGCCGTTCTCCGGCGGGCGGCGTGGCCGCCGACGCGCCCCGATCTTCGTCGTCCAGCGGCACGACGCGCGGAGCCTCCACTACGACTTCCGCCTCGAGCGGGACGGCGCGCTCGCCAGCTGGGCGGTGCCGAAGGGCGTCCCCCTCGAGCCCGGCCAGCAACGCCTCGCGGTTCACGTCGAGGACCACCCGCTCTCCTACGCCGATTTCGAGGGCACGATCCCCGCGGGCCAGTACGGCGCGGGCACGGTCGAGATCTGGGATCGCGGGACGTACGAGCTGGTCGAGGAGAAGCCCGACGGCGGGCTCACCTTCCGCCTCGAGGGCGAGCGGCTGCGAGGGACGTGGGCGCTCGTCCCGGCGAAGCTGAGCGGCGACCCGAAGAACTGGCTGCTGCTCCGGAAGCGGGACGCTAGTGGCTCAGAGTCACAAGCGCAGTCGCCCGCCCCGCCCCGCACGAGGGACGGCGGCACGAGCGGGCGTGCCGGCGCTCGTGGCTCTGAGCCACGAATGCGGTACGCGCCGATGCTGGCGACGCTCGCGTCCGCGGTGCCGCGCGGGGAGGGGTGGCTGTACGAGGTCAAGTGGGACGGGTACCGCGCGCTCTGCACCGTGTCCGGCGGCGGGGCACAGCTCGTCAGCCGACGAGGCAACGACCTGACGGAGCGGTTCGCGACGGTCGCGCGGGAGCTGCCGCGCGCCGTGCGCGCCGACGCCGTCCTCGACGGCGAGGTGGTCGCCCTCGACGAGTCGGGGCGCGCGAGCTTCTCGGCGATGCAGCAGGGCCGCGGCGGGCAGCTGCTGTACCTCTTCGACGTGCTCGAGATCGACGGGGAGCCGGTCGTCTCGCTGCCGTTCGCAGAGCGGCGCGAGCGGCTGAAGGCGATCCTCGAACCCGACAACCCGGTCGTGCGGCTCTCGGAGGCGTTCGAGGACGGGGACGCCCTCTACGAGGCGGCGAAGGAGCAGGGCCTCGAGGGAATCGTGGCCAAGCGGGCCGCCTCGCCGTACGCCGTCGGCAAGCGGACGCGGGACTGGCTGAAGGTGAAGACCCACCATCGCCAGGAGTTCGTCATTGCCGGCTACACGAAAGGGCACGGCCGGCGCGCGGGGAGCTTCGGCTCGCTCGTGCTCGGCGTCCGGCGCGGGAGCGACCTCTCCTACGTCGGCAACGTGGGCACGGGCTTCGACGAGGCCGAGATCCGCCGCCTGGTCGAGCTGCTGCGCCCGCTCGCGCGCAAGGCGTCGCCCTTCCCGGTCCCGCCGAAGCTGCCGCGCGTCAAGAAGGGCGACGTCGTCTGGGTCGAGCCGCGCCTCGTCGCCGAGGTCGAGTTCGTGGAGTGGACGCACGACGGTCACCTGCGGGCTCCCTCATACCAGGGCCTGCGCGAGGACAAGGCGCCGGAGGAGGTGCGCCGCGAGGAGCCGATCGAGGAGGAGCTCCGCTACGGCCGGAAGACGCTGCGGCTCTCCAACCTCGACAAGCCGTTCTGGCCGGAGGAGGGGATCACGAAGGGCGACCTGCTCGCCTACTACCGCGCCGTGGCGCCGGTGCTCGTGCCGCACCTCCGCGACCGGCCGTTCACGATGAAGCGGTACCCGGACGGCTGGCAGGGCGGCCACTTCTTCCAGAAGGACGCGCCGACGCACATGCCCGAGTGGATTCCCCGCCGGCGGTTCCTCGTCTCTTCCCGCGACCGCGCGCGCACGAAGAAGTGGATCGACGCGCCGCTCGTGAACGACGAGCCGTCGCTGCTGTGGATGGTGAACATGGGCTGCATCGACCTGAACACCTGGTACTCGCGGGTCGATCGTCCGGACCGGCCGGACTGGGTGCTGTTCGACCTCGACCCGTCGCCGGACGTCGGCTTTCCGGAGGCGGTGCAGGTCGCGCTGCTCGTGAGGGAGATCCTCGACGCGCTCGGGCTCGTCGGCTTCCCCAAGACGAGCGGGTCGCGCGGGATCCACGTGCTCGTCCCGGTCGAGCGGCGCTACACGTACGCCGACACGCGCGAGTTCGCGGAGATCGTCGCCGGCGCGCTGGTGCGCACCCACCGCGGGCTCGTGACGACCGAGTGGACGAAGTCGAAGCGTCGCGGGGTGCTGCTCGACGCGAACCAGAACGGCGAGGGCAAGACGATCGCCTCGGTGTACTCGGTCCGGCCGCGGGCGGGAGCGCACGTGTCGACCCCGGTCCGGTGGGGGGAGCTCGGCCCCGACCTCGACCCGGCGCGCTTCACGATGGACGCGGTGCTCGAGCGCATCCGCCGCGACGGCGACCTCTACGCCGAGGTGCTCACGACGAGGCAGCGCCTCGACAGGGCGCTCGCGGCGCTCTCGTAGACTCGCCGGATGCAGCTGGACGCGATCGTCGCGGACCTCGACGCCTACTTCCGCGTCCCCGACGTCCGCAACGACGACTGGGCTCCGATCTTCGCCGCCGTCTACCCGGAGCCGTACTGGCGCGACTACGTCGAGCCCGGCTACGAGGGCCGCTGGAACGGGCTGCTCGTCCGCGGCGGCGACGACGTCGAGCGCGCCGTCACCTGCGTCTTCCCCAGCGACCGGATCGTGTCGACGCTCGAGCCGGGGACGCTCCTCTTCTCCGAGCACCCACTCGACTTCGCCGACCGGCCCGGGTTCCTGCCGCTCGCGCGCGAGAGCTTCGAGACGCTGGGGGAGCGCGGCTGCAGCTTCTACCACGCGCACGCGCCGCTCGACATGCACGAGGAGGTGGCGCCGTCGCTGCTCGTGGCGCGCGGAGTCGGCCTCTCGGGGATCGAGACGTACTTCCCGATCGCCGACGGGATCCCGGGCGGCGCGGCGGCGATCGGCGACACGAGGCTGAGCCTCGACGGGCTGGCGGACGCGCTGCGCGTCTACCTCGGCCCGGAGATCCTCGTCCACGTGCTCACGCGTCCCCGCCACGACGCGGGGCGGGTCGCGGTCGTCGCCGGAGGCGGTGCCGACGTGGCGATCCTCCGTGCGTCGCTCGAGCGCGGGTGCCGGACGTACGTCACCGGCAATGCGGCGACGAACTGCGAGCTCGACTTCGTCCAGGAGCAGGTGCGGGCGTTCCGGGCGCTCGCCGAGGAGGAGGCGGTCGCCCTCGTCGACGCGATGCACTACGGCATGGAGAAGCCGCCCCAGCTCGCGATGGTCGACTGGTTTCGCCGCCGTGGGCTACCCGCCGCGTTCGTCCCGGACGGGCCGAAGTAGGTCGCTCAGCCGCCGAGGCGGCGCGGATGCCCGAGCGTTCCCAGCTCGGCCACGTCTCGCCGGAACAGGAGGGCCGTCGTCCAGTCGACGACGACTCGGAGCTTCCGCGTCAGCAGCGGCAGCTGGTAGAGGTGGTACGTCCGCGTCACGAACCAGCCGGGGAAGCCCCGGAAGCGGATCCCCAGCACGTCGGCGATGCCCTTGTAGCGGCCCAGCGTGGCCACCTGGCCGAGCATCCGGTAGTGGTACGGCTGCACGTCGCCCTGCACGTTCTTCGCCAGCCGCCGCGCCTGGCGAAGCGCGTGCTGGCACGTCGGCGGGTCGACCTGCCCTGGCGTCGCCCCGTTGGGCACCGCGGCGCAGTCGCCGAGCGCCCACACGTCCTCGCGGCCCTGAACCCGCAGGGTCCCGTCGACGACGATCCGGTGGCGCTCGTCGAGCGGGAGGCCCCAGTCGCGGAGCACCGGGCTCGCCTCGACGCCGGCCGTCCACACGAGCGTGTGCGTCTCGACCCGCTCTCCGTCGGTGAGCGTCACGCTCTCCTCGTCGACGCTTGCGACCGACGTGCGGGTCCTGATCTCGATCCCGCGTGCCACGAGCTGGCGTGCCGCGTACTCGCCGAGGCGCGACGGGATCTCGGGCAGGATCGTCGGTGCCATGTCGGCGAGCACCCAGCGTTGTGGCTGGTCCCGCAGCTCCGGGTAGTAGCGCAGCGCGTCGTGGACGAGGTCGGACAGCTCGGCGAGCCCCTCCACGCCCGCGTATCCGGCGCCGACGAACACGAACGTGAGGTGCCGTCGCATCCGCTCGGGGTCGACCTCCGCCTCCGCCGCCTCGAGCTCGCGGAGGACGTGGTTGCGCAGGTTGATGGCGTCCGCGAGGTCCTTGAACGCGAGCGCGTGCTCGGCGAGCCCCGGCACCGGGAACGTCCGCGGCACGGCGCCGAGCGCCAGCACGAGTCGCTCGTAGCCGACCTCGAAGGAGCCCGCGTCCGTCTCGACGTGCACGACCCGGTGCTCCTCGTCGAGGCCGGTCGCCGTTCCGAGCAGCAGCTCCGCGTGCCGGCACATCACGCGGAGCGGGACGACCACGTGGCGCGGCTCGAGCGTGCCCGAGGCCGCCTCCGGGAGCATCGGCGTGTAGAGCATGAAGTTCTCGCGGCTGACGATCGTCGCGCCCGCGCGGCCCAGCAGCTTCGCCACGTAGCTCCCGGCGAACCCGCCCCCGAGGATCAGCGTGCCGCCGCGCGCCTGACGCCTGATCGCCACGGGTCGAAGATACTGCCAGCGTGGCGAGCGGAACCGCGGTGTCCGTCGAGCGCCTGCGGGTGCGCCGCGGCGGCAACGTCGTCCTCCACGACCTCTCGCTCGCGGTGCGGACGGGCTCCGTCACCGGCCTGCTCGGCCCGAGCGGCTCGGGCAAGACCACGCTCATGCGGGCGATCGTCGGCGTGCAGGTCGTCGAGGCCGGCTCGGTCGCCGTGCTCGGCCGGCCGGCGGGACTGCCCGAGCTGCGGCACCGGGTCGGCTACGTGACGCAGTCGCCGTCGGTCTACGGCGACCTCACCGTGCGCGAGAACCTGCGCTACTTCGCCGAGGTCCTCGGTGCGACGCGCGCGAGCGTCGACGACGCGATCCGGACGGTCGGGCTCGAGGCGCACGAGCGCCAGCTCGTCCGCACGCTGTCCGGCGGCGAGATGTCGCGCGTCTCGCTCGCCTCGGCGCTGCTCGGCGGTCCGGACCTGCTCGTGCTCGACGAGCCGACGGTCGGGCTCGACCCGGTGCTCCGGCGCGACCTCTGGCGGACGTTCCACACGCTCGCCGACGGCGGGACGACGCTGCTCGTCTCGAGCCACGTCATGGACGAGGCCGAGCGCTGCGACGAGCTCGTGCTCCTGCGCGAAGGCAGCGTCGTCGCCGCGGAGCCGCCGGGGATCCTCCTCGACCGCACCGGCGCGGACGACCTGGAGACGGCGTTCCTCGCGCTGGCGGAGCGCTCGTGAGCCCGCGGATCGCGCTCGCGACGACGGAGCGGGTGCTCCGCCAGCTCCGGCACGACCGCCGCACCGTCGCCCTGGTGCTGCTCGTGCCGGCGGTGCTGCTGACGCTCTTCCGCTACGTCTTCGACGGCCAGCCGGAGACGTTCGACCGCGTCGGCGCGCCGCTCGTCGGGATCTTTCCGCTCGTGTCGATGTTCCTCGTCACGTCGATCGCGATGCTCCGGGAGCGCACGACGGGGACGCTCGAGCGGCTGATGTCGCTCCCGCTCGCGAAGCTCGACCTGCTGGTGGGCTACGGGCTCGCGTTCGCGCTCGTCGCGGTCGTGCAGGCGACGCTCGCGTCGGCGGTCGCGTTCGGGTTGCTCGGCCTCGACGTCGAGGGGTCGATCGTGCTGGTGGTCGCGCTCGCGGTCGCGAACGCCGTGCTGGGGATGGCGCTCGGCCTGTTCCTGTCGGCGTTCGCCTCCACCGAGTTCCAGGCCGTCCAGTTCATGCCGGCGGTGATCCTCCCGCAGATCCTCCTCTGCGGCCTGCTCGTGCCGCGCGATCGCATGGCGACCGTGCTCGAGTGGGTGTCGGCGGTGCTGCCGATGACGTACGCGTACGACGCCCTCGCGCGGGCCACGAGCGGCGTCGGCGGCGCCCGGTTGGCGCTCGACGTCGCGGTCGTGCTCGGGTCGATCGTCGTGGCGCTCGCGCTCGGCGCGGCGACGCTGCGGCGCCGGACGCCGTAGCGGTCAGGCCCTGCCCGTCAACCTCGGGCGAGGGGGCTGGTGAGGCAGGTCGGCCCGCCGTCCCCCTTGCGCGACAGCTCCTCGCCGCGGTACGTGCGCACCTCGACACCGGCGGCCTCCAGGCGGCGGCGGGTCTCCGGGTTGCCTTCCAGCGCGAGCACGTGTCGCGGGCCGAGCGCGAGCACGTTGCAGCCCATCGAGTCGAACTCCTCGCCCGGGACCTCGACGAACGCGATGCCGCGGCTTCGCATCAGCTCGACGAGGCGCACCGGCAGCAGCGGCAGGTAGACGAGGGCGAGGTCGGCGGCGAGCGGCGAGAAGAGGCTCAGCAGGTGGAGGATCTCCTCGCGGCCGTGCCAGTGCGGGAGGTCGTAGGCGAGCACGTCGACCCCGGGGAGCGCGGCCCGCAGCTGGGCGGCGCCGGTCTCGTTGGTGCGGTAGCCGAGGCCGACGGCGAGCGTCCGGTCGTCGAGCCACAGCGTGTCTCCGCCCTCGACCTCGCCGGGCGCCTCGATCCGCGCGAGGATCGGGACCCCGGCCGCCTCGAGGTCGCGGGCGATCAGGTCGGCCTCGCCGCGCCGTCCCGGCTTCCCGGGCCGCAGCACGACCGCGCCGCGCGGCGTCACGAGCGCGGGGTCGAAGACGTAGACGGCGTCGGGGTTCGCCGGGTCGGGGTCGGCGACGACGACCTCGGCGCCGGCGTCGGCGATCGCGGCCCGGAAGGCCTCGTGCTCGGCCGCGATGCCCGCGGCGTCGGGCTCTGCGCGCCAGCCGTAGTCCCGCCACGCCGCGAGCGCGGACGCGGCGGGAGGACGGACGAGCACGCGCCGCAGAGTGCTGGTCATCGGCACGCGACGATCCTAGTGGACGCACTTCGATTATCCCTGGTATAACCCGGCGCAATGTCTACTCAACCGATGAACAAGCTCGTGATAGTGGTCGCCCTGCTCGGTGCCGTCCACGTCATCCTGGCCGCAGGCTGCGGCGGCACGAGCGACGCGAGCGGCAGCGGTTCCGGGGCGACGAAGCTGTCCCTCGCCGCCTACTCGACGCCGCGCGAGGCCTACGCCGAGCTGATCCGCGCGTTCGCGAAGACTGCCGAGGGCCGGGGCGTCTCCATCTCCCAGTCGTACGGCAGCTCCGGCGAGCAGTCACGGGCGGTCGAGTCCGGCCTGCCGGCCGACGTCGTCGCCTTCTCGCTCGAGCCCGACGTGACGCGGCTGGTGGAGGCCGGGATCGTCGCCGCCGACTGGGCCTCGGACGAGCACGACGGGATGGTCACCGATTCCGTCGTGGTGTTCGCCGTCCGGAAGGGCAACCCGAAGCGGATCCGGGACTGGGACGACCTCGTCCGCGACGGCGTCGAGGTGATCACGCCGAACCCGTTCACCTCGGGCGGCGCCCGCTGGAACGTGATGGCCGCGTACGGCGCCCAGCTGAAGCAGGGGAAGTCGAAGGAGCAGGCAGTCCAGTACCTCCGCGAGCTGTTCGCCAACGTGACCGTCCAGGACAAGTCGGCGCGTGAGTCCCTGCAGACGTTCTCCTCCGGCAAGGGCGACGTCCTGATCGCGTACGAGAACGAGGCGATCACGGCGCAACAGGCGGGTCAGGCGCTCGACTATGTGATTCCCGACCAGACGATCCTGATCGAGAACCCCGTCGCCGTGACGAAGGACGCGCCCGGGCAGGCCCAGGCGTTCGTCGACTTCCTGCGCACGCCCGACGCGCAGAGGGTGTTCGCGGAGAAGGGCTACCGCTCGATCCTGCCGGAGGTCGTCGACGAGCGCCGATACCCGACGCCGGCGACGCTGTTCACGATCGCCGACCTCGGCGGCTGGGAGACGGTCCAGACGGAGTTCTTCGACCGCGACGACGGCGTCTTCGCCGCGATCCAGCGCGAGCTCGGCGCCCCACTCGAGTAGGCGTGAGCGCGTCGTCCGTCTCGCTTCCGCGTCCCGCCGACCGAGGGGCGGCCCTCTCGGTCGGCCTGGGACGCGGGCTCGTCACCGGTTACCTCGGGCTGGTCGTCGTCCTCCCGCTCGCCGCCGTGGCCTGGCGGTCGACGCGGGAGGGCGGCGCGACGTTCTTGAGCTCGATCTCGGCCCCCGACGCCGTGGCGTCCCTGAAGCTCACGATCGGGGCGGCGCTCGCCGTCGCGCTCGTGAACGCGGTCGTCGGGACGCTGATCGCGTGGGTGCTCGTGCGCGACAGCTTCCGCGGACAGGGCCTCGTCAACGCCGTCATCGACCTCCCGTTCGCGCTGCCGACGATCGTCGCCGGCCTGACGCTGCTCGCGCTCTACGGGCCGCTCAGCCCCGTCGGCGTGAACGCCGCGTACACGCGCTGGGCGGTCGTCCTCGCCCTGCTGTTCGTGACGCTCCCGTTCGTCGTGCGGACCGTGCAGCCGGTGCTGGTCGAGCTCGACGCCGAGATGGAGGAGGCGGCGGCGTCCCTCGGCGCCGGGGGCGCGACCGTCTTCCGGCGCGTGATCTTCCCCAACCTGCTGCCGGGGATCCTCTCCGGCATGGCGCTCGCGTTCGCGCGCGCCGTGGGCGAGTTCGGCGCGGTCGTCCTGATCAGCGGCAACCTGCCGTTCGAGACGCAGGTCTCGTCCGTCTACATCTTCGGGCAGATCGAGAGCGACAACGTCGCGGGCGCCGCCGCCCTGTCCGTCGTGCTGCTCGCGATCTCCTTCGGCGTCCTGCTCGGCATCGGCGGCGTCCGCCGCCTGGCGACGAGGCACGACCGGTGAGGTACCTCCTGCGGTTCGCCGCCCTCGGCTACCTCGCCGCGATCCTCGTCGGTCCCGTCGCGCTCGTCTTCTACCGGGCGTTCGAGCACGGCTTCGACGCCGCGTGGGACGCCGTCACGACGCCCGAGGCCCTGCACGCGCTCTGGCTCACCGTGCTGATCGCGGCGGTCGCCGTGCCGCTGAACACGGCCTTCGGGGTGTTTGCGGCGATCGCGATCGTGCGGCACCGCTTCCGCGGCGTCGGGCTCTTCAACGCGATCGTCGACCTGCCGCTCGCCCTGTCGCCGATCGTCGTCGGGCTCTCGCTGCTGCTCCTCTACGGGCGCGACGGCTGGTTCGGGGACGTGCTCGCCGCGCGGGGGATCGAGGTGATCTTCTCGCTGCCGGGGATGATCCTCGCCACGATCTTCGTCTCGCTGCCGTTCGTCGTGCGCGAGGTCGTGCCGGTGCTGCGCGAGATCGGCACCGAGCAGGAACAGGCGGCGGCGACGCTGGGCGCCGGCACCTTCGCGACGTTCCGGCGGATCACGTTCCCCGCGATCCGGTGGGCCGTCGCCTACGGCGTCGCCCTCACGACGGCGCGCGCGCTCGGCGAGTACGGCGCCGTCACCGTCGTCTCCGGGCGGATCGTGGGCGAGACCCAGACGATGACGATCCACGTCGAGGAGCGGTTCCAGAGCTTCGACCTCGTCGGCGCGTACGCCGCCTCGATCGTGCTGGCGCTCCTGGCGATCGGCGTGCTCTTGCTGATGACCGCGTTCGCCCCGAAGGAGGAGACCCGATGATCGTCGCGCGCGACCTCGTCAAGCGGTTCGGCGACTTCACGGCCCTCGACGGCGTCTCGCTCGAGGTGCCCGCGGGGGCGCTCACCGCGCTGCTCGGGCCGAGCGGCAGCGGCAAGTCGACGTTGCTTCGCGTGATCGCGGGGCTCGAGTGCCCGGAGGCCGGCACGGTCGAGATCGACGGGCGCGACGCGACGCGGCTCGCGCCGCAGCAGCGCGGCGTCGGCTTCGTGTTCCAGCACTACGCGGCCTTCAAGCACATGACCGTGAGGGACAACGTCGCGTTCGGCCTGGCGATTCGGCGGCGACCGAAGGCGGAGATCCGGGCCCGGGTCGACGAGCTGCTCGCGCTCGTCCAGCTGCGGGCGTTCGGCGACCGCTACCCGGCCCAGCTCTCCGGCGGTCAGCGGCAGCGGATGGCGCTCGCCCGAGCGCTCGCCGTCGAGCCCTCGGTGCTGCTGCTGGACGAGCCGTTCGGGGCGCTCGACGCCCGCGTGCGGAAGTCGCTGCGGCAGTGGCTCCGCCGGCTCCACGACGAGGTACACGTGACCACGGTCTTCGTCACGCACGACCAGGAGGAGGCGATGGAGGTCGCCGACGAGATCGTGCTGATGAACGAGGGGCGGATCGAGCAGGTCGGGGGGCCGCGAGACCTCTACGAGGAGCCGGCGACCGAGTTCGTGATGAGCTTCGTCGGGCCCGTCAGCCGGCTTGGCGAGGCCTACGTCCGCCCGCACGACCTGGAGCTGACGCTCAGGCCGAACGGGGCCACCGAGGAGGTGCAGGTGCGGCGCGTGTTGCACCTCGGCTTCGAGGTTCGCGTCGAGCTGGAGCGGGCGGACGGCGACGACCTGACGGCGCAGCTGTCGCGGGCCGAGGCCGCGGAGCTCGAGCTGGCCCCGGGCGACATCGTCTGGGTCAGGCCGACGAGCGAGCGCGTCTTCCGCTGACGGCGAGCCCGGCGACCTCGTCGGGCAACCGTCCCGCCGCCAGGTCGGCCAGCGTGACGGTCTCGAGCACGGCCCGCAGGTTCGCTCGGACGGCGAGCCACACGTCGTGGAGCGGTTCCGCGGGGCCGACGTAGGTGACCGTGTCGGGGCGCTCGCCGCGGACGTTCGCGAGCGGCCCGTCGACGGCGCGGATCACGTCCGCGAGGCTGATCTCGTCGGCCGGGCGCGCGAGCCGGTAGCCGCCCTCGGCCCCGCGCTGCGTCGCCACGAGCTCGGCGCGGCGCAGCTCCGTGAGGATGTTCTCGAGGAACTTGAGCGGGATTCCCTGGGCGGTCGCGATCCGCTCGCCCTTCACCGGACCGGCCGGCGCGGCGGCGAGCTCGGCCATCGCCCGCAGCGCGTAGTCGGTCTTGGCGGAGACGCGCACCCGCTCATTCTCGCGGCTCCGCGAGCTCCGCGAGCCGGCGCTCGAGGAAGCGGCGCTCGACCGGGTTCGCCGCCAGCTCGTGGGCGCGGGCGTACGCGCGGCGGGCCTCGTCGCGCCGGTCGAGGCGGCGCAGCAGGTCGGCCCGGGTGGCGTGGAGCAGGTGGTACGTCTCGAGGCCCTCGATCCGGTCGACGAGCGCGAGGCCGTCGGCCGCGCCGCGCGCCATCGCAACGGCCACCGCGCGGTTGAGTTCGACCACCGGCGAGGGCTGCAGGCGGGCGAGGCCGTCGTAGAGCGCGGCGATCTCCTCCCAGTCCGTGTCCTCGCTGCGGGCGGCCCTCGCGTGGACGGCCGCGATCGCGGCCTGGAGCTGGTAGGGGCCGGGGCGGCCGAGCCGGAGCGCGCGCTCGAGCACCCGGGTGCCCTCGTCGATCCGGCCGGCGTCCCAGCGGGACCGGTCCTGCTGCTCGAGCAGCACGAGCTCCCCCGCCGCGTCGACCCGCGCCGCGCTGCGGGAGTCCTGGAGCAGCAGCAGCGCGAGCAGCCCCAGCGCCTCCGGCTCGTCCGGCATGAGCACGGCGAGGAGCTTCGCGAGACGGATCGCCTCGTCGCACAGCTCCCGCCGCACGAGGTCGTTCGAGGCCGTCGACGCGTAGCCCTCGTTGAACACGAGGTAGAGCACCGCGAGCACGTGCCGGAGGCGGTCGGCGAGGAGGTGCTCCGGCGGCCTGCGGAACGGGATCCCGGCGGCGCGGATCTTCCGCTTGGCCCGGACGAGCCGCTGCGCCATCGTCGCCTCGGGGACGAGGAAGGCCCTCGCGATCTCGGCCGTCGTCAACCCTCCGACCTGTCGCAGCGTGAGCGACACGCGCGACTCGGGCGCGAGCGCCGGGTGGCAGCAGGTGAAGATCAGGTCGAGCCGGTCGTCCGGGATCGTCTCCATCTCCGTCTCCTCCGGGTCGGACGGCGCCAGCGCCTCCAGCCGGCCGAGCAGCTCCGTCTTCGCGGCGAGCGTGCGGTCGCGGCGGAGCCGGTCGATCGCCCGGTTGCGGGCGGTCGCGAACAGCCACCCGCCCGGGTTCGCCGGCGGCCGGTCGCCCCACCGCTCGAGCGCGGCCGCGAAGGCGTCCTGGACGGCGTCCTCCGCGAGGGCGAGGTCACCGGTCGCCCGCGCCAGCGCGGCGACCGAGCGTCCCCACTCCTCGCGGAAGAGGCCCTCGATCACTCCACGATCGGGCGGATCTCCACCGAGCCCCGCGAGGCGAGCGGGATCGAGGCCGCGAGCTCGATCGCCTCGTCGAGGTCGGCGCACTCGACGAGCATCAGGCCGCCGACGAGCTCCTTCGTCTCCGCGTACGGCCCGTCCGTGACGACGACCTCGCCGTCGACGACCCGGAGCGTCTTCGCCGTCGACGGATCCTCGAGCTCGAGCCCCGAGATCGACTGCCCGCGTGCCTCCATCCGCTCGAACAGGGCCAGCCACTTCGGCATCGAGGTTGCGCGGGCGGCGTCCGACTCCTCCGGCGTCATCGTCCGCCAGCGCTCGACGTCGCTCGCGTCGTTGGTGAGGAGCAGCGCGTACTTCACGACTCGTCCTCGCGCTCGACGCCGGGCCGCACCTCGATCGCGCCGTGCTCGACGGCCGGGATCCCCGCGGCGAGGGCGACGGCCTCGTCGATCGAGTCGCAGTCGAGGACGTAGTAGCCGCCGATCTGCTCCCGCAGCTCCGCGAACGGGCCGTCGGTGACCAGCGTCTCGCCGTCCCGCACGCGGACGGTCGTCGCGGTGCTCGTGGGGCGGAGCTCGGAGCCCTCGACGAGGTTCCCCCGCTCGCGGGTCTTCGCTCCGAACGCGCGGTAGCGCTCGTACATCGCCTGCCGCTCGGCGTCGCCCAGACCCTCCCACCGCTGCTCGTCCCCGTAGATCAGGGCGAGATACCTCATGCGGGAGCACGGTCGAAGACGACCACGCGGCGCACCTCGATCGTGCCGATGCGCGCGGACGGGATCTTGGCGGCCCACGCGGCCGCGTCCTCCGCCGACTCGACGTCGACCAGGTAGTAGCCGCCCAGCTGCTCGCGCGTCTCCGCGAACGGCCCGTCGGTGACGAGGGTCTCCCCGTCCCGCACGCGCACGCTGACGGCCTCGCTCGCCGAGTGGAGCGCGTCGCCGGCGACGTGGACGCCCGCGTCCTTGAGCTCCTGCGTGAAGGCGAAGTACTCGGCGCTCATCCGCTCGCGCTCCTCGTCGGACATGCGACCCCAGGCGGCCTCGTCGTCGTGGATCAGAAGCAGGTACTGCATCGCGGTTCCTCCTTTGGGAGTCGATTGACTCTACGACGAACGGCGGCGCCGGAGATCGACAGGATTCGTCCGGGCCCCGCGAACGGAGAGGCGTGCGCTAGCCGGCGGCGAGCATCGCCCGGAGCAGCGTGAGCGCGCCCGCCTTGTCCAGCAGCTCGTTGAGGTTGCCGCACTTCGGCGACTGCACGCACGACGGGCAGCCGCGCTCGCAGGGGCAGCGCTGGAGCAGCGTCGCGGTGTCCTCGACCCAGCCCTCGAAGACGTCGAAGCCGCGCGCGGCGATCCCGACGCCGCCCGGGTGCCCGTCGTAGACGAACACGGTCGGCGCTCCGGTCTGGAAGTGGACGTTCGTCGAGAGGCCGCCGAGATCCCAGCGGTCGCACATCGCCCACAGCGGCAGGAGCGAGATCATCGAGTGCTCGGCCGCGTGGAGGCTCGACAGCAGCAGCGGCATCTCTTCGAGCCCACGGAGGTGCGCCGGCTCGGGCACGTACCAGACCGCCTCGGTGTCGAACGACGTCTCGGGGAGGTCGAGCGGCACCGTCTCCAGCGTCGTGCCGTCGCGCGCCTTGCGCTGGAAGCCGACGACCTGCTCGGTCACCGCCACCGCGCCGAAGGAGAGCTCGAGGCCGAGCCGCCGCTCGGCCCGCTGCGTCTCGACGATCGCCGTGGCCGTCTCCTTCTTCGCCATCGTGTACCAGTCGCCGGTGAACGGGGCGACGACGGCCGTGCGCGAGGCGTGGTCGAGCTCGTGGACGAGGTACTGGTCGCCGAGGTGGAGGTACACGGCGCCCGCGTGGACGGTCGAGTACGCCCGCTCTCGCTCGACGATGCCCAGCACGTCGCCGGTCGAGCCGTCGACCACCGTGAACGAGTCGGGGGAGGCCGAGCGGAGCGAGAGGCGGCCGGCGGGGTAGTCCTTCCCGGCCCAGACCCAGCCGGCCTTCGTCCGCTTCAGCTCCGGCAGCACGGCGGCCCGCTCGAGCGCCGCGTCGCCGAGCGTCTCGCGGTCCGCGTCGTCGAGCGGCGCCTCGAACGCGGCGGAGAGGACGTGGCCGTCGAGCACGCGCGGGTTCGCGTGGTCGAGCCTCGCCGCCTCGACGTTCCGGGTCAGCAGCGCCTCGGGGTCGCGCATGAAGAACTGGTCGAGCGCGTCCTCGCTCGCGACGAGGACGGCGAGCCCGTGCCCGCGGCGTCCCGCCCGGCCCCACTGCTGGCGCAGCGACGCGACGGTGCCGGGGAAGCCGACCGAGATCGCGGCGTCGAGCTCGCCGATGTCGATCCCGAGCTCGAGCGCGTCCGTCGCCGAGACGCCGAGCAGGTCGCCCTCCACGAGCCGGCGCTCGATCTCGCGTCGCTGCGCCGGCGTGTAGCCCGCGCGGTACGGCGCGAGGCGGCGGGCGACGTCCGGGTCGACGCGGTCGGCCGTGAACCGGTGGACGAGCTCGGCCGTGCGGCGGCTCTTCGCGAAGCAGATCGTGCGCAACCCGCGCGAGACGAGGCCCGCCATCAGACGCGAGGCCTCGCCGAGCGCGGACGCCCGCTGGCCGAGCTCCTCGTCGAGCAGCGGCGGGTTCCACAGCGCGACCGTGCGCTCCGCCCGCGGCGCCGCGTCGTCGGCGACCACCGCGGCGGGCTCGCCGACGAGCGACCGCGCGAGCTCGCCCGGGTTCGCGATCGTGGCCGACGCGAGCAGGAACTGCGGCTCGGACCCGTACACGCGTGCGAGCCGCCGCAGTCGGCGGAGCACGTTCGCGACGTGCGAGCCGAACACGCCGCGGTACACGTGCGCCTCGTCGACGACGACGAAGCGGAGGTTCGCGAGCACGTCGCCCCAGCGGTCGTGGTGGGGGAGGACGCCGACGTGGAGCATGTCCGGGTTGGTCAGGATCAGGTTTGCCCAGCGCCGGATCTGCCAGCGCCGCTCCTGCTCGGTGTCGCCGTCGTAGATCGCCGCGCGGACGCGCGGGACGCGCAGCTCGGCGAGCGCGCGGGCCTGATCCTGCGCGAGCGCCTTCGTCGGGTACAGGTACAGGGCGCGCAGCTTGGGCTCGGCGGCGAGCGCGTTCAGCACGGGGAGGTTGAAGGCGAGCGTCTTGCCCGAGGCGGTGCCGGTCGTGACGATCACGTGGTCGCCGCGCGCGGCCGCCTCCCACGCGTCCGCCTGGTGCGCGTACAGGCGCTCGATGCCGCGGGCCGCGAGCGCGCCACGCACGCGCTCGTCCACCTCCGCCGGCAGGGCCGCGAACGACGCGGCGCGTGCGGGCTCGGAGGCGAGGTGGGCGAGCTCCTCCCCCGCGAGCAGGTCGTCCCAGCGCGCGGTCTCGACCGCCACGCCTACGCGGCCGGGCGGAACCCGGAGCAGACGACGTTCAGCGTCGCGATCAGGCCGTCGACCACGGTCGCGTAGCCCTGCTGCTCCTGCACGACCGGCCCGTCCTCGCGGTGGATCCCCCGGACCGTGTAGCGCACGCGGATCCGGTCGGCGACGGCGACGGCCTCGGCGGCCGTCAGCTCGAAGTCGTCGAGCGCGCCGTACCAGTAGCCGTATCGCGCCGCGATCGCCTCGCGGCCCTCCTCGTCGCGGAGCCGCGTCGGGACGAGCGCGCGGAGCCGCCCGTCCTCGGCGAAGCAGCCGCCGAGCGCCGTGAAGTCGCGCGTCGCGAGAGCGTCGAGGAAGCGCGTCGCCGTGTCGGTCGGGTCGGGCGTCGTCACCGGCTCGACGCTAGCACCCGCCCGCGGCGCAGACGGCCGCGATGCTAGCCTCGACCGACCGGGGTGCCCGCGCGGGGCTGAGATCACACCCGTCGAACCTGATCCGGGTCATGCCGGCGAAGGGAGCAGATCCTGATTCCACGATGCCTCACGATCGCGACGTCCGACTCGGGCGGCGGTGCCGGCATCCAGGCCGATCTGAAGGCGTTCGCGGCCGCGGGCTGCCACGGGATGTCCGCGCTCGTCGCGCTGACGGCGCAGAGCACGACGGCGGTGACGGCGGTGCACGAGCTGCCGCCCGCCTTCGTCACGGCGCAGCTCGAGGCCGTCTTCGACGACATCGGCGTCGACGCGGCGAAGACGGGGATGCTCTTCTCGCGCCCGCTGATCGAGACCGTGGCCGACTTCCTCGAAGCGCACCCGGTGCCGCTCGTCGTCGACCCGGTGATGGTGGCGAGCTCGGGCGCGCAGCTCCTCCAGGACGACGCCGTCGAGACGCTGACCGGGCGGCTCTTCCCGCTCGCGACGGTCGTGACCCCGAACCTCCTCGAGGCCGAGGCGCTCACGGGGATGGCGGGAGCCTCGCGGGCCGCGCTTGCGGAGGCGCTCGTCGCGCTGGGCCCGCACGCGGCGCTCGTCACCGGCGGCCACGGCTCCGAGGCCGTCGACCATCTCTTCGACGGCCGCGAGCACCTCGAGCTCCCCGTCCCCCGGCACCCGATCGCGGCGACGCACGGCGCCGGCTGCACCCATTCCGCCACCCTGACCGCCGAGCTCGCCAAGGGGCGCACGCTCCGCGACGCGGCCCGGACGGCCGCGGAGGTCGCCTCGGCCGCGGTCGAGCACGGCCTCGTCGAGCTGGGCCGCGGCGAGGGCCCCGTGGACGTCCTCCACCTGACGAAGGGGCGCACGTGACCTCGCCCGGCGCGACGCTGCGGGAGCTGCGCGAGCGCAGGCCGCTCGTCCACAACATCACGAACTACGTGGTCATGAACGAGACCGCCAACGCGTTGCTCGCGCTCGGCGCGCTGCCGGTGATGGCGCACGCGCGGGAGGAGGTCGAGGAGATGGTCGCCCTCGCCGGCGCGCTCGCGATCAACATCGGCACGCTCTCGCCGCCGTGGGTCGAGGCGATGCTCGTCGCCGGCAGGGCCGCGAACGCGCGCGGGATCCCCGTCGTCCTCGACCCGGTGGGCGCCGGCGCGACGCGGTACCGCACGGAGACCGCGAAGCGCATCCTCGACGAGGTCGACGTGACCGTGCTCCGCGGCAACGCCGGCGAGGTGGCGACGCTCGTCGGGGTCGACGCCGAGGTGCGCGGCGTCGAGTCGATCGCGACGGCCGGAGACCCGGCGGAGCTCGCGCGCGAGGCGTCGCGTGCCCTCGGCCTCGTCGCGTCGGTGACGGGGCCGGTCGACCACGTCTCCGCCGGCGACGGCGTCGTCACGGTCGCCAACGGGCACGAGCTGCTCGCCGCCGTCACGGGCACTGGCTGCATGTCGACGGCGATCACGGCGGCGTTCCTCGCTGCGAAGCCGGCCGAGCCGCTCGCGGCCGCCGCCGAGGCGCTCGCGGCCTTCGGCGTCGCGGGCGAGGACGCGGCGCGCGACGCGACGGGCCCGGGCTCCTTCCACGTCGGCCTCTACGACGCGCTGGCGGCGCTCGATCCTGCGAGCCTCGACGAGCGCGCGCGGATCGGCGGATGAGGCTGCACGTCCTCGTCGACGACGCCGAGCTCGCCCGCCGCGCGGTCGCCGAGGGCGCGACGGTCGTCCAGCTGCGTGTCAAGGGCGTCCCGACCGAGGAGCTCGTCGAGCGAGGCCGGTCGTTCCACGGTCTCGACGCGACGTTCGTCGTGAACGACGACGTCGAGGCCGCGCTCCTGCTCGGCGCGGACGGCGTCCACCTCGGCCGGTCCGACGCCGGCGCCGAGCGGGCGCGCTCGGCCGGGCTGCCGCTCGGGCTCTCGGCGGCGTCCGTCGAGGAGGCGCGCGACGCCGAACGGCAGGGTGCCGCGTACGTCGGCGCCGGCCCCGTGTGGGCGACGCCCACGAAGCTGGACGCCGACCCGCCGACCGGGCTCGGCGGCCTGCGGGCGATCTGCGAGGCCGTCTCGATCCCCGTCGTCGCGATCGGCGGCGTGGACGCGTCGAACGCGGCCTCCTGCATCGCGGCGGGTGCTGCGGGCGTCGCGGTCGTCCGGGCCGCGAGCGAAGCTCGTGCGGTGCGCGCGGCGGTCGATGAGGCTCTCGCAGCTCGGTGAGTTCGGCCTCCTCGACGAGCTCGCGCGGCGCGGGCTGGTCGAGGGGATCGAGCACGACGCGGCGCAGGTCGGCGGCCTCGTCGTCACGCAGGACTCGCTCGTCGAGGGGGTGCACTTCCGTCTCGACTGGATCTCGTACCGCGATCTCGGCCATCGCGCCGCGGCCGTCAACGTCAGCGACCTCGCCGCCTGTGGCGCGACGCCGGAGGCACTGCTCGTCTCGCTCGCGGCTCCCGCCGACACGCGGGTGGAGGACGTCGTCGAGCTGTACGAGGGGCTCGTCGAGCTTGGCGCGCCCGTCGTCGGCGGCGACACGACGCGGGCCGACCGGCTGTTCCTGACCGTGACCGCGCTCGGTCCCTCGGAGCGCGTGCCAGGACGCGAGGGCGCGAGGCCCGGCGACCTGCTCGTGGTGACGGGGCCGCTCGGCGCTGCCGGGGCGGCGTTCCGCGAGGGGCGCTACCTGCGCCCGCCGGTGCGCACGCGCGAGGGCAGGCTGCTCGCGCAGGCCGCGTCGGCGATGCTGGACGTCTCCGACGGGCTGGCGCAGGACGCCGCGCACATCGCCCGGCGCTCCGGCGTCCGCTGCGTGATCCACCTCGAGCGCGTCCCGCTCGCGGGCGAGCTCGCGGACCTGGGGTTCGGCGAGGACTACGAGCTGCTCGCGGCGACCCGTGACCCGCTCGACTTCGCCGTGATCGGACGCTGCGAGGAGGGCGCGGGGGTGGAGCTGCTGCTCGACGGCGCCCCGTACGAGCTCGGCGGCTGGGACCACTTCGCGTAGCGAAGAAACCTTGCGCCCGCACGAGCGCGTAGAGAGTCTTCGAGGGGCGTGCTCGGCTACCTGTCCAAGCGGATCGCCTGGGGAGCGGTGCTGTTCCTGGCGATCACGCTGGTCGTGTACGTCCTCTTCTTCATCATCCCCGTCGACCCGACGCGCCGCGGCCGCGGTACGACCGCCGAGGAGCTGTACATCCGCGAGGCGTATTCGATCGAGGGGCCGATCTGGGAGGAGTACCCGCGCTTCGTGTGGGGCGTCGTCCGGCACGGCGACCTGGGCAACTCCTACGGCAATCGCCAGGAGGTCAGCGAGATCATCCGCCGGGCGGCTCCGGTCACGATCTCGCTCGTCGTCGGCGCGGCGTTCTTCTGGCTCCTGATCGCGATCCCGGTCGGGACGATCTCTGCGCTGCGCCCGCGGTCGGTGCTCGACCGGGCGTCGATGCTGTTCGTGCTCGTCGGGATCTCGCTCCACCCCTTGTGGATGGGCCTCGTCTTCTCGTACTTCGCGGGCTACCGCTGGGGCATCGCGCCGATCGGCGGCTACTGCAACCTGCTCGACAACGACGTCTCCCAGCGCTGCGCGGGCCTGATCCCGTGGGCCCACCATCTCCTGCTCCCCTGGTTCACGCTGTCGCTGCTCTTCGCCGCGCTCTACACGCGGATGGTGCGCGCGAGCGTGCTCGACACGATGCAGGACGACTACGTCCGCACGGCGATCGCCAAGGGCGCCTCCTCGTGGCGCGTCGTGCGCTCGCACGTGCTCCGGAACGCGCTCTTGCCCATCGTGACGATGCTCGCGATGGACCTCGGCGTGGCGCTCGGGATGTCCTTCTTCGTCGAGATCGCGTTCGGCCTGCCCGGGCTCGGGAGCGAGTCGGTGCGGGCGCTCCGCCGCCGCGACCTCCCGGTGATCGTCGGCGTGACCACCGTCGGCGCGATCGCCGTCGTCACGCTCACGACGATCGTCGACATCGTCTACGGCCTGCTCGACCCCCGCGTGCGGCGTGCTCACCGGTACCGCGGCGACGAGCAGCGGGAGCCCGAGCTCGCGGCGGCGGAGACGGCGAGCGCGCCGGCGTTCGCTAGAGCCAGTCGCTGAAGGCCCGCTCGAAGCGGCTGCGCGGCTGGGCGCCGAGCACCTCCGCGCGCGGCGCGCCGCCCTCGAACAGGATCACGGTCGGCAACGACAGCACCCCGTAGCGGCCGGCGACGTCGGGGCTCTCGTCCACGTCGACGCGGACGACCGGGAGCGGCAGCGCGTCGAGGATGGGGTGGACGGCGTCGCACGGCGTGCACCACGGCGCCCAGAAGTCGACGACGACGGGCCCCTCGGCGCGCAGCACCGCGGCCTCGAACTCCGCCGGCGTCACCGTCGGCCCGTCACAGCCGCCCCGCGAGCGCCGACAGCCGGAGCAGCGGCACCTTCCACACCGCCTCGAGCACGATCGCGCGCGACATCTTCGACCCGCCCTCCTCGCGGTCGACGAACCGGATCGGCACCTCGACGACCCGGAACCCCCGCCGCAGCGTGCGGTACGTCGTCTCGATCTGGAACGCGTACCCCCTCGAGTGGATCGCGTCGAGGTCGATCGCCTCGAGCACGCGCCTCCGGTAGCACTTGAACCCGCCGGTGAGGTCGCGCACGCGCGTGGTCAGCAGGACCTGTGCGTACAGCGAGCCGCCGCGCGAGACGAACCGCCGACCGAGGCCCCAGTTGCCGACGCCTCCGCCGCGCACGTAGCGGGAGCCGAGGGCGAGGTCGGCGCCCGCGTCGACCGCGGCGAGCAGCCGCGGGACGTCGGCCGGGTCGTGCGAGAAGTCGCAGTCCATCTCGAGCACGAGCTCGGCGCCGTCGGCCAGCGCACGGCGGAAGCCGGCGATATACGCGGGCCCCAGGCCCTCCTTCCGCTCGCGGTGGAGGACGTCGACGTACGGCAGCTCGGCCGAGAGCCGGTCGGCAATCTCCCCGGTGCCGTCGGGCGAGTTGTCGTCGACGACGAGCACGCGCACGTCGTGCTCGCCGAGCGTGCGCACCATCCGCTCAACGTTCTCGCGCTCGTTGTAGGTCGGCAGGCACACGGTCGCCCTCACGGCCACGGCCCTCGCGCGGAGACGATCGCCTGCACGGCCGTGAACCATAGAGTTGCGCCGTGCCCCCGCTCCCGCGCAACGGTGACGTCGCCGCGCAACTCGACCTCCTCGCCGACCTGCTCGAGCTCGAGGGCGAGGCCGCGTTCCGGGTCGTCGCCTACCGCCGCGCCGCGAACCGGATCCGCGAGACGTCGAGCTCCGTCGCCGAGCTCGCGCTCGAGGGCAAGGCGAAGGAGCTCGGCGGGATCGGCCGGACGATCGAGGAGAAGATCGTCCAGATCGTCGACCACGGCGAGATCGACGCGCTGACGAAGCGGCGCGAGCGCGTCCCGCCCGAGGTCGTGCTCTTCCTCCGGCTGCCCGGGCTCGGCCCCAAGACAGCGGCGCGGATCTGGCGCGACCTCGGCGTGACGACGCTCGCGGGGCTGAAGGAGGCCGCCGAGGCCGAGCGGCTGCGGACGCTCCCGGGGCTCGGCGCGAAGCTCGAGGAGCGCGTGCTCAAGGCGATCGACGAGGCCGCGACCGCCGAGCCGGTGCGGCCGCTGCTCGGGCACGGCCTCCCGGCGGTCCTCGCCGTCGTCGAGACGATGCGCGCCTCGCCGCTCGTCGAGCTCGTGTCCGAGGCGGGGTCGGTCCGCCGCCGGAAGGAGACCTTCCGCGACCTCGACATCATCGCCACCTCGGCCGACCCGCCCGCGCTCACCGAGTGGTTCACGAACCTCGCCTGGGTCGAGCAGGTGGTCGCGCGCGGCGACACGAAGGCGACCGTCGTCGCGAACGACGGGCTCCGGTTCGATCTCCGGGTCGTCCCGCCCGAGTCGTACGGGAACCTGCTCCAGCACTTCACCGGCTCGGCCGAGCACAACGTCGCGCTGCGCGAGCGCGCGGTGAAGCAGGGGCTCTCGATCTCCGAGTACGGCGTCGCGAACACCGAGGACGGCTCGCTCTTCCGGACCCGGGACGAGGCCGAGCTGTACGAGTACCTCGGCTACCAGCTCGTCCCGCCCGAGCTGCGCGAGAACCTGGGCGAGCTCGACGCCGCGCGGAAGGGCGAGCTGCCCGAGCTCGTCGAGCTCTCCGACGTCAGGGGCGACCTCCACGCGCACACGACGTGGTCTGCCGACGGCAAGGGGTCGATGGCGGAGATGGCCGAGGCCGCGATCGCGCGCGGCTACGAGTACCTCGCGGTGACCGACCACTCGCACTACCTGCGCGAGGGGCGCCTGCACGCGCAGTGGAAGGAGCTCGAGGCGCTGAACGCGCGCCTCGCGCCGTTCCGGCTGCTGCGCGGGATCGAGGTCAACATCCGGGCCGACGGCACGCTCGACGTCGACGACGACACGCTCGCCGAGCTCGACTGGGTCGTCGCCTCCCTCCACACCGCCTTCGACCGCAACCCCACGGAGCGGATCCTCGCGGCGATGGAGAACCCGCACGTCGACTCGATCGGGCATCCAACCGCACGCAAGCTGAACCAGCGGGGCCCCGCCGACGTCGACCTCGGGCGTGTGTTCGCGAAGGCCGGGGAGACGGGCACGTTCCTCGAGATCAACTCCCAGCCCGACCGGCTCGACCTGCGGGATGCCAACGCGCGCGCGGCCGGCGAGGCCGGCGTCCTGCTGCCGGTGACGAGCGACGCCCATTCGGTGCGGGCGCTCGGCTACGTCGAGCTCGGGGTCGGCCAGGCGCGCCGGGCGTGGCTGACGAAGGAGCAGGTGCTGAACACGCGGCCCTGGCGGGAGGTCGAGAGGCTGATCCGGTGAGCTTCCGCGAGGACGGCCACGCGGCCGTCGACTGGGTGGCCGACTACCTCGAGCGCGTGGGCGAGCTGCCGGTGCTCCCGCCCGTCGAGCCGGGCGCGCTGCTCGCGGCGCTGCCGGCGGAGGCGCCCGAGCGGCCGGAGCCGTTCGAGGCGGTGCTGCGCGACCTCGACGCGCTCGTCCTCCCGGCGACGACCCACTGGCAGCATCCGCGCTTCTTCGCGTACTTCGCCGCGACCGCGGCCGGGCCGGGAATCCTCGCCGAGCTCGTCGCCGCGGCGCTCAACAACGTCGCCTTCGTCTGGCGGACGTCCCCCGCCGCGACCGAGCTCGAGCTCGGCGCGCTGCGGTGGGTCGCCGGCCTCCTCGGCCTGCCGCCGGGGTGGCACGGCCACATCGAGGACACGGCCTCGATCTCCACGCTCGGGGCGCTCTTCGTCGCCCGCGAGACGACCGGCCGGCGCGTCGTCGTCGCTTCGGAGGAGGCGCACTCGTCGGTGGAGCGCGCGGCGCGCATGCTCGCGATGGAGCTCCGCGCAGTCCCCGCCGACGACGAGTTCCGGCTCGACCTCTCGCGGCTCGACGTGGCCGACGCGGCGGCGGTCGTCGCGACCGTCGGCTCCACCTCGACCGCGTCCGTCGACCCGGTGCCGGCGCTCGCCGACGCCGCCGCGAGCGTCGGCGCGTGGCTGCACGTCGACGCGGCGTACGCGGGCTCCGCGATGGTCTGCCCGGAGCACCGGTGGGCGTTCGCCGGCGTCGAGCGCGCCGACTCGCTGGTCGTCAACGCCCACAAGTGGCTGTCCGTGCCGATGGACTGCTCGCTCCTCTGGACGAGCCGCCCGGACGACTTCCGTCGCGCCTACGGCGTCGCGCCGGTGTACCTGCGGACGGCCGAGGCGGCGCCGAACCTGTCCGACTACGGCCCTGCGCTCGGGCGGCGGTTCCGGGCGCTGAAGCTGTGGGCGGTGCTGCGCTGCCTCGGCCGTGAGGGCCTGCAGGCGGGGATCCGCGAGCACGTGCGCCTGGCGGGCGAGTTCGCGCGGTGGGTCGAGGCCGAGCCCGGGTGGGAGCTGGCCGCGCCGCCCCGGTTCTCGCTCGTGTGCTTCCGGAGGGCGGCACCCGACGAGGAGAACCGGCGCATCCTCGACGCGGTCAACGCCTCCGGCGAGGCGTTCCTCTCGTCGACCGTGCTCGGCGGCCGCGTCGCGTTGCGGCTCGCGATCGGCAACCTGCGGACGACCGAGGACGACGTGCGGCGCGCCTGGGACGCGCTGCGCGCCGCGGCCGCCTAGGTGGTACGGGCGGCCGCACCCGCAGTGGCGGGTGCGCGCCCTGTCGCCGCGGCCGTGCCGCCGCGATCCTGCGCCTCATGGCCGCGTGGGTCGAGGCTGAACAGGGACGCGAAGCGCGCCAGCGCCGTGCGGTCGCCCTCGAGGCGGACGGCGCCGCTCGCGAGCGCCTCGTCGGCGGAGAGCTCGCCGTCGACCAGGCGGAACACGGTCTCGGGCGAGGCCTCGACGACCGCGTCCGCGCCCGGGCGGCTGCCCGCGGCGGCGTCGAGCCTGCCGTCGGCCACGCGAAGCGAGACGACCTCGTCGCCGCTGCGGATCTCGTAGCTCTCGGTCAGGCCGACGGCGGCAGCCGGATCGAACGTAGCCTCCGCCGCGTGCACGAGCCAGCCCGCGCGGAGCTCGGTCTCCGGCACGGGCGGCCCCAGCGTGCGGGCGCCCCACCGCGCGAGCGCGTGGAGCGCCTCGTCGAGCTCGCGCCCGTACTCGGTCAGCTCGTAGACGGCGGACGCGGCGGGCGGCGGCAGCTTCGTGCGGCGCACGACGCCGCCGGCCTCGAGGTCGCGCAGGCGCGAGGCGAGGATGTTCGTCCCGATCCCGGGCATCCCGTCCAGCAGGTCGGTGTAGCGCTTCGGCCCGTCGAGCAGCTCGCGGACGACCAGCAGCGCCCAGCGCTCCCCCACCAGGTCGAGCGCGTGGGCGATGGGGCAGTAGTGGCCGTAGCGCTTCATCGCGTCGATCGCAGTGTACCGCTTTGGTTGCGATTGTGTAGTTCTGACTTGCGAAATGAAAGTAGACGCTGGTACGTTGCAAGCCTCATGACCACGAACGACGAAAGGATTCTCTAGCCATGGTTGCCTCGGCCAGATCGAAGTGGGCCGGGCTCGCGCTGCTCGCCGCGGTGCAGTTCATGGTCGTGCTCGACATCGCGATCGTGAACGTCGCCCTGCCCTCGATCCAGCTCGACCTCGGGTTTTCGCAGGAGAACCTCCAGTGGGTCATCTCTGCGTACGCGCTCGTGTTCGGCGGGTTTCTCCTGCTGGGCGGGCGCGCGGCCGACCTGCTCGGACGACGCCGACTGTTCCTCGTCGGCATCGTCGTGTTCACGCTCGCCTCGCTCGCGAGCGGCCTCGCGTGGAGCGAGGCCTCGCTGATCGCCGCCCGTGCCTTCCAGGGCCTCGGCGCCGCGATCATCTCGCCCGCCGCGCTGTCGATCCTCGGCGTCACCTTCACCGAGGGCCGCGAGCGCAACATCGCGCTCGGCGTGTGGGGCGCGGTCGGCGGCGCCGGCGCCGCGGCCGGCGTGCTGCTCGGCGGCGTCCTCACCGACGCGCTCTCCTGGGAGTGGATCTTCCTCGTGAACGTGCCGGTCGGCGTGGCCGCGTTCGTGCTGGCCCCGCTGCTCCTCGGCGAGAGCCGTGACGCGAGCGTCAGCCGCTTCGACGCGTTCGGCGCGCTGCTCGTCACCTCCGGGCTCGTGACCCTCGTCTACGGGATCACGAAGGCCGGCGACTACGGCTGGGGCTCGGTCGAGACGATCGGCCTGTTCGCCGCCGCCGTCGTCCTGCTCGTCGGCTTCCTCGCCTGGGAGTCGCGCGTGCAGGAGCCGCTCGTGCGCCTGGGGATCTTCCGGCTCCAGACCGTGACGGGCGCGAACGTCGCCGGCTTCATCCTCGGCTCGGCGCTGTTCGCGATGTTCCTGATCCTGACGCTGTACATGCAGCAGGTGCTCGGGTACTCGCCGATGAAGACGGGTGTCGCCTACCTCGCCGTCGCCGGGACGTCGATCTTCTGGGCGGGACTCGCGTCCCAGCTCGTGACGAAGGTCGGGGTCAAGCCGGTGCTCGTCACCGGGATGTCGCTGCTGACGATCGGCCTCGTGTACTTCACCCAGGTCTCGGTCGGCGGCTCGTACCTCGGCGACCTGCTGCCCGGCTTCCTCGTGATCGCCGTCGGCATGGCGTTCTCGTTCGTGCCGATCTCGATCGCCGCGCTCGCGGGCGTGGGCAACGAGGAGCAGGGCCTCGCGTCCGGCTTGATCAACACGTCGCAGCAGATCGGCGGCGCGCTCGGCATCGCCGTCCTCTCGACGATCGCGACGACGCACGCCGAGGGCCAGATCTCGGCCGGCGCCGCGGCACCGGCGGCGTTCGTCGACGGGTTCCAGCTGGCGTTCCTGGTCGGCGCGGCGATCGCCGCGGTCGGCGTGGTCGCCTCGCTGACGCTCGTCCGCGGTCGCGACCTCGAGCAGGCGCCCGAGGCCGTGCCGGCGTTCGACACCGCCTAGCGGGCTCTGCGGATCGAGCGAGGAAGGGGGCCGGGCTCGCGCCCGGCCCCTTCGCGTTCCCTAGAGGAGACGGAGCAGCTCGAGCAGCCCGTCCGGGCCGTCCACGACGACGTCGGCCCGCTCGCGCAGCCCGGGCGGGCCCTCGGGCGAGGCGACGGCGACCTTGACGCCGAGCTCCAGCTGCTCCATCGCGCCGAACCCGTCGAGGTCGGTGAGGTCGTCGCCGGCGAACATCGCGCGCCGGATCCCGCGCCGCTCGAGCAGGTGGGCGACCGCGGTGCCCTTGTGCGCGTCGACGGGCGGACGCAGCTCGAGCACCTTCCGCCCCCAGCGCGCGACGAGCCCGTCCTGCTCGGCCTCGCGCGCGATCCCGCGCAGGATCCGGACCGCGGCCTCCTCGTCCTCGGCCGTCCGGTAGTGGAACGCGACGGTGAGCCGCTTCGCCTCCGACGGCCACGCGTCGGTGCGCCCGAACCGCTCGAGCACCGGCAGCCAGCGCTCCGCCTCGGGCTCGAGCTCGAGGCCGTGCTCGCCGACGATCTCGACGCCGTCCACGCCCACGATCCGCCGCGCGACCTGCTGGGGCCGCCCGGTGAGGCAGCCGACGAGCGCGTAGCGGCCCAGCAGCCGCCGCAGCTCCGTCCGCGTCGGCTCGGGGACGCGGGACTGCGTCGGGTCGGCGACGATCGGCGCCAGCGTGCCGTCGACGTCGAGCAGGATCGCGGCCTCCCGCGGCCGCGAGGCGAGCTCCGCGAGCGGGGCGGGAAGCTGCACCGTCCGTAGGATACGGCGGTGCCGCGCCTTGTCCTGATCGGTCTCGCGGCGGGCGTGCTCTCGGCGCTGTTCGGGGTCGGCGGGGGGATCGTGATCGTGCCGGCGCTCGTCGGGCTGGCCGGCTGGCGGGAGCGGCCGGCCGCGGCTGCGTCGCTCGGGGCGATCGCGGTGACCGCGCTCGCCGGCGTGGCGGTCTACGGAGCCCTCGGCCGCGTCGACGTCGGGCACGCCGCGCTCGTCGGCCTGCCGGCCGCCGTGGGCGCGGTCGCCGGCACGTCGCTCCAGCAGCGGGTCTCGAGCCGAGCGTTCGCGTTCGCGTTCGCCGCGCTCCTGGCCGTGGTCGCCGTCACGCTCCTCCTGTGACGACCGTCCTCATCGCCGTCGCGCTCGGCCTCGCCGCAGGCGTGCTCTCCGGGCTCTTCGGGATCGGCGGCGGGATCCTGTTCGTGCCGACGCTCGTCGCCCTCGGGCTCTCGCATCTCGACGCCGAGGCCACGTCGCTGCTCGCGATCCTCCCGACCGTCGCCGCCGCGCTCTGGCGTCAGCAGCGGTACGGGAACGTGCGCTGGCGCGCCTCCCTCCTGCTCGGGCTGGCCTCGCTCCCCGGCGTCGCGCTCGGCGCGTGGGCCGCCGAGGCGCTCGCGGAGGAGACGCTGCAGCGGTTGTTCGCGCTGCTGATGCTGGTCGCCGCCGCCCAGATCGCCTGGCGGGCGAGGACGGCCTGAGGCATGCTTGGGCCATGAGCTCGGCCGACGACGTCTGGCTGCCCCTCGTCGACGAGCCGATCGGGTCGATCGTCGACCAGCTCGTCGCCGACGACGCAGAGCTCGCCGCGATCGTCGAGCGGCCGCGCCGCCTGCTCGCGTTCAAGACGTTCGCGTACATCCGTGCCGGAATGGTGCTCGGCCAGCTGCTCGTCGAGCACGACGTGCCGCCGTACGACGGCACCGACACGTGGGTCGACCTGCTCCTGCGCGAGCCGGCGCACCGCCGGCTGCTCGCGCGGGAGGTGCGGGCCGTGGCGGACGAGATCGCCGCCGACCCTCGCTACGACGACGACGAGCGCCTCGGCCCGGACGACGACGCGCGGGAGCGCTTCCGCGCCTTCGCGCGCGAGCGCCTCGGCTAGCGCCGCGGACACCGCTGTCGGTGCCCGCCACGGGCACAGGGCACGGTCTCAGTGCACGCCGACGAAGCTCAGCGCGAGGATCGCGGCGAAGCCGGCGACGGTGAGCAGCACGCGCCGGCCCGACGGGTGCTCGTGGGCGTGCGGCAGCAGGTCGGTCGCGCCCATGAACAGGAAGAAGCCGACGTAGACCGAGAGCAGCAGCCCGAGCGTGTGCTGCGACACGTCCAGCGACGCGCCGACGATCGCTCCGAGCAGCGGCGCCGCGGCGTCGAGCGCCAGCCAGCGGATCGCCTGTGCCCGGTCGTTCGACTGCCGCAGCACGAAGCCGACCGTGTTCAGGCCGTCGGCGTAGTCGTGCGCGATCACGGCGAGGAAGACGAGCATCCCGGTCGCGTTGTCGACGCCGAACGCGAGGCCGATCCCGAGCCCGTCGACGAAGCTGTGGACCGCGAGGCCGGCGGCGCCCAGCGTGCCCACGCGCGCGTGCGCCCGCGCGTGCTCGGAGTCGTCGCGATGGTGGAGGACGAGCGCGCGCTCGGCGAGGAAGAAGGCGAGGAAGCCGAGCCCGACGAGCACCGCCACGTCGTGCGGGTCGCCCACCGCCTCCATCGCCTCCGGCAACACGTGGAAGAGCGCCACCGCGACGACGACGCCGCCGGTCAGCGCGATCGCGGTCGTGAGCTCGCGGCTCAGCCGCAGCGCCGTGACCCCGCCGGCGAGGGTCGACAGCACGGTGAGACCCGCCAGCGGAATCGCGATCCAGGTCATCGCCGCGGACATGAGTCGAGAACGATTCTCATTACCATGCTAGGGTAGCCGCGTGGAGGGAGCCGGGCAAGCGGAGGCACGTGCTGCGGCGCTCCTGCAGGAGCGGGGGGTCAAGGCGACGCAACAGCGCGTGCGGGTGCTCGCGGAGCTCGTCCGCGAGCCGAACGACGCGACCGCGCAGGAGCTGCACGAGCGACTCCGGGCACGCGGGCGGCGGATCGGACTCGCGACCGTCTACCGCTCGCTGGCGGTGCTCGCCGACGAGGGCGTCGTGGACGTGCTCGCGCACCGACCCGGCGAGGCGTGCTACCGCCTCTGCGGCGGCGGCCACCACCACCATCTCGTCTGCTCGAGCTGTCACCGGGTCGTGGAGCTCTCGGACTGCCGTCTCGATCCCTGGCTCGACGCGGTCGCCGCCGAGCACGGCTTTCGGTCGGTCGAGCACCGGCTCGAGCTCTCCGGCCGCTGCGCCGACTGCCGCTGAGAGGAGGAGATCCGGCCGCGGGCGCGGATCTCGCCCATAATGTCGCCTCGCGTGCGGTCGCTCCTCTCCGTTGTCGTGGCCGGCCTCTGCGCCGCCGTCCTGCTCGCCGCCGGGCGCGCGGGCGCGGAGACCTCCGCTCCGGCGGCGGGCGCGTCCGCACGGGCGTTCGCGATCCGCGTGACCGTGCCCGGTCAGCCCGGCGCGGTGACCGCGCAGGTGGCCGCCCCGCCCGACGCCGTGTCGTTCGGCGCCTCGTTCGCCTACCCGGCCGACGGCTCGGCGGTCACGAGCGGAGCGGTCACGGGCAGCGCGTCGGCGAGCGCGGCGGACGGCACCGCGGACGGCAGCGCGTCCGCCTCGGTCGAGTCGCTCTCGCTCTTCGGCGGGGAGCTCACCGTCGCGCAGGTCTCGGCGCGCGCCTCCGCCACCGCGCGGGACGGCGTCGCGAGCGGCGACCTCTCCGGGGCGTCGGTCACGGGGCTCGTCGTCGCCGGGCAGCCCGTCGAGGCCGCGCCGGGGCTCCGCGTGCCGCTGGGCGACTGGGGCTACGCGCTCGTGCTCCCGCAGGGCCAGGCTCCGACGACGGCCGGGTTCCGCGGCTTCGTCACGGGCCTCGAGATCCACCTCACCGCCGACCACGGCGGCCTGGCCACGGGGTCGACGATCGCGGTCGGCTACGCGGAGGCCGCGGCGACCGCGCCGAAGGTGGCGTCGCCGGCGCCCGCCGCGCCGGCCCCGCCCGCGGCCGCGGGGACGACCGGCAAGCCGAAGCCGTCGTCCGAGCAGCCCTCGAAGGACCGCAGGCGCCGGATCCCGCCGATCGTGCGCAGGGCGATCCCGTCGTTCCAGCCGAAGCTGACCGAGGGCGGCTTCGTGTTCCCGGTGCACGGCCCCGCGTCGTTCGTGGACACCTTCGGCGCCGGCCGCGCCGTCGTCGGCTGGCACCACGGCGAGGACATCTTCGCCCCGATGGGCGCACCGATCCTCGCGGTCACGAGCGGCACGCTCTTCTCCGTCGGGTGGAACGACATCGGCGGCCTGCGCTTCTGGCTCCGCGACGACCAGGGCAACGAGTTCTACTACGCGCACCTCTCGGCCTACTCGCCGCTCGCGATCGACGGCGCGCGCGTCCGCCCCGGCGACGTGGTCGGCTTCGTCGGGAACTCGGGCGACGCCGACACGACGCCGCCGCACCTTCACTTCGAGATCCACCCGTCGGCGCTCCTGGGGCTCGGCTACGACGGCGTGATCAACCCGTACCGCTACCTGCAGGCGTGGCAGCGGCTCGACGACGTCCGCTTCATCGCCGGGGCGGGATGGGTTCCCGTCGCGGGACGGGCGACGGCGCCCAGCCCGGGCGCCTACCTGCTCTCGTCCACCGACATCTCGAGCGCGAGCGGTCTCGACCCCGGCTCCCTCCGTCGTGCGATGGCGAAGCCGGTGTCGGTGGAGGAGGCCGGCGCGCCCACCGCGCCGGCCGCCGGTTCCGGCTAGCCCTCGCCCCTACCCGGCGTTGTTGCCCGAGCCGGTGGTGCCGGTCGTGGTCGGGCTCGCGGTGTCGGTGCCGCCGTAGGTGAAGTCGTCGCTCGGGCCGAGCACCTTCTCCTTGATCCACGCGCGGGTCTGCGGGCCCGTCATCGGGTTGAAGAGGATCCCGAGCGTGATCCCGGCGAGCAGCAGCGTCGTGTTGCGGCCGCTGTGGTCCTCCTTGCCGCGCATGCGGTCGCCCGCCTCGCGGAGCTCGTCGACGGCTCGCTTGAGGTTGTCCTGGATCTCCTTGTCCGTCGCGACGCGGCTCGCGACGCCCGCCATCCCGCGGTTGCCCATGAGCTCGGCGTAGACGTCGCGCGCGGCCTCGAACGCCGCCTTCACGTTCTCCCGGAGATCCTCGTCCTTCAGCGCGCGCTCCACGTACGGCCGCACGTCCGAGACTTTGTCCTTCGTCACCATGTGCCTCCCGGTCCTTTCGGTCGTCGTCGTCGGCGCCGAGCCTTCCCCGGCCCGATTCGACGCAAACCGAGTCTATGCGGACGAAGCGGCCTGGGGAACGGGCGCCGGCGCGACGTGCTCGAGCCGGCCGACGCCGCCGTCGAACGCGGCCCCGAGCACCTCGTCGATCGAGCCGGCGAGGACGAAGCGGAGCTGCTCCCTCGTCTCCTCCGGGAGCTCCTCCAGGTCGGGCGTGTTCTCGGAGGGGAGCACCACCACCTCCAGGCCCGCCCGCTGTGCCGCGAGGACCTTGTCGCGGACGCCGCCGATCGGGAGGACCTGCCCCGTGAGCGTGATCTCGCCCGTCATCCCGACGTGCTCCGACACCGGGCGCCCCGTCGCGAGCGAGACGATCGCCGTGGCCATCGTGATCCCGGCCGAGGGCCCGTCCTTCGGCACCGCGCCGGCGGGGACGTGGACGTGGACGTCGTGCGTGGTGAACCACTCCGGGTCGAGGCCGAGCTCCTCGGCGTGCCCGCGGACCCACGAGTGCGCGGCCTGTGCCGACTCCTGCATCACCTCACCGAGCTGCCCGGTGACCTTCAGCCGCCCCTCACCGGGATACGCGGTCGCCTCGATGAACAGCACGTCGCCGCCGACGGCGGTCACCGCCAGCCCGGTGGCGACGCCGGGCTCGGCGGTGCGCCTGCGCGGGTCGCCGGCGTAGCGACGCGGGCCGAGCCACGCCCGCACCCTGGCCTCGTCGATCCGCACGCGCTTCGCCTTCCCCTGCGCGATCTGCGTCGCCGCCTTGCGTGCGAGGTCGCCGATTCGTCGCTCGAGCGCCCGGACGCCCGCCTCGCGCGTGTACTCGCGCTGGACGAGCCTGAGCGCCCCCTCGGTGAACGAGCACCGGCGCGGCTCGAGCCCGTGCGTGGCGAGCTGCCGGGGCACGAGGTAGCGGCGGGCGATCTGGAACTTCTCCTCGTCGGTGTAGCCCGAGAGCTGGATCACGTCCATCCGGTCGAGGAGCGGCGCGGGGATCGTCTCGAGCTGGTTGGCGGTGCAGATGAACAGCACCTTCGAGAGGTCGAACGGGAGGTCGAGGTAGTGGTCGCGGAACGTGGCGTTCTGCGCCGGGTCGAGCACCTCGAGCATCGCGCTCGCCGGATCGCCGCGGAAGTCGCTGCCCAGCTTGTCGATCTCGTCGATCAGCAGCACCGGGTTGCGCGACTCGGCATCTCGCAGCGAGCGGACGATCGAGCCGGGCATCGCGCCGATGTAGGTGCGCCGGTGGCCCCGGATCTCGGCCTCGTCGCGGACGCCGCCGACCGACAGCCGGACGAACTTGCGCCCGAGCGTGCGCCCGATCGACTGCCCGAGCGACGTCTTGCCCACCCCGGGCGGGCCGACGAAGCAGAGGATCGTCCCGGCCATGTCGCCCTTGAGCTTCCCGACGGCGAGGAACTCGACGATGCGCTCCTTCACCTTCTCCAGGTCGAAGTGGTCCTCGTCGAGGATGCGCCGCGCGCGGCGCAGGTCGAGGTTGTCCTCCGTCGTCCGGTCCCACGGCAGCGTCGCGATCCAGTCGAGGTACGTGCGGATGACGCCGTACTCGGCGGCGGCCGGCGGCAGCCGCTCGAGGCGTGCGAGCTCGCGGTCGACCGCCTTGCGCGTCTCCTCGGGAAGCGCGATCGCGTCGAGTCGCGTGCGCAACTCGTTCACCTCCGCCTGCTCCGGGTCGCCCTCCCCGAGCTCCTCCTGGATCGCCTTGAGCTGTTGCCGGAGGTAGAACTCGCGCTGCCCCTTCTCGAGCTCCGACTGCACCTGGGACTGGATCTTCGTCCCGAGCTCGAGGACCTCCAGCTCGCGGTTCAGGAGCAGCGACGTCTCGCGGAGCCGGGCCTCGACGTCGGCGAGCTCGAGCAGGTGCTGCTTCTCGCCCGTCTTCAGCCGCATGGTGGAGGCGACGAGGTTGCAGAGCGCGCTCGGATCCTCCACCGACGCGGCCGCGATCTGCAGCTCCTCCGGCAGATAGGGCAGCAACGCGATCACGCGCGCGAACAGGGACTGGACGTTCCGCGTCAGCGCCTCGACCTCGCGCGTCTCCTCGACGACGTCGGGGACGACCTCGATCTCGGCGACCAGGTAGGGCGATTCGTCGACGCCGCGCAGGACGCGGATCCGCGAGAGCCCCTGGACGAGCACGCGCAGCGTCCCGTCGGGAACCTTCATCATCTTGTGGATCAGCGCGGCGGTGCCGACGCCGTAGAGGTCGCCGAAGCCGGGCTGCTCGACCTCGGCGTCCTTCACCGTCACGAGCGCGAGCATCCGGTCGCCGGCGACGACGTCCTCGACGAGCCGGATCGAGCGCTCCTGGCCGATCGCGAGCGGCGCCATCGACTCGGGAAAGACGACGGTCTCCTTGAGCGGCAGCACCGGGAGCAGCCCCGGCACCTCGAGGTCGCCCTCGGCTCGTGGCTCGAGCCCTATCGGCACCTCAGTCACGCGGCGACACCTCGATCGGCACGGAGCGCGGCCCCGGCGGCGGTCGCTCGGCCACGGGCAGCACGATCGTGAGGAGCCCCTGCTCGTGCGTCGCCGTCGCCCGCTCGACGTCGACCTCCTCCGGCAGGTGGACGTGGCGCTCGAACGGGCCGACCTCGATCTCGAGCTGGAGCACGCGGGCGCGCTCTCCGTGACGCCGCCGGACGCCGCGGACGAGGAGGTCGGTCGGCGTCGCGTCTACGTGCACGTCCTCCGGAGCGACGCCCGCGAGCTCGAAGGTGACGTGGAGCGCCGGCGGGTCGTCCCGCCGCACGCAGTCGACGTTCGGGCGGAACCCGCGGCGCAGGCCGGAGAAGCGCGGGACCTGCCAGAGGTCGGCGAACAGCTCCTCGATCTCCTCCGGCAGGCCGCGGATGTCGCGTTCCCGGGCCATTGCGAGAGCCTACCCCGCGTAGGATGGCTCCCAATCGTGCGGATCGTCAGTCGCATCCTGAAGGCGCTCGGAGCGGTCGTGGCCGCGCTCGTGTACGTGTGGTTCGCGGCGGTACGCGCGATCCCGCGCGTGAAGGCGCGCAAGGCGGCACGGAACATCGGCCCGCTCGGCCGCGCGGCGAGGCGTGCGCGCGGCGACGCCGGCTGACCCGCCGAAGCCCACCGGCCGCATCCATCGCCGGCGCCCGAACAGGACCCGTAGACCGTGCTTACCGGGCGCTCATACGGGGGCCGTACGGTCGCGGGATGAGAAAATTCGTACTCCTATTGACAACGACGCTGCTGCTCCCGCTCGCGGTCGCCGCTCCGGCCGACGCGTCGCGCTACGCCCGCTTCGGGGTGCAGGACGACGCGTGGCTCGCCTCCGGAGCGGGGACGCTCGAGGAGCGCCTCGACCTCCTGGAGCGGCTCGGCGTCGACGTCGTCCGCTACACGATCCGCTGGGACCAGGTCGCCACGCGGCGGCCGGCGCAGCCGCGCTCGGGCGCCGACCCGGCGTACCGCTGGGGCGCAGCCGACGACGTGCTGCGGGGGCTCCGCGCCCGGCGCATCGGCGCGGTCGTGACGCTCCTCGGGACCCCGGACTGGGCGAACGGTGGACGCGCCTGGCAGGTCGCGCCGCGGCGGGGCGCGGACTTCGCGAGCTTCGCCGCCGCCGCGGCCGGGCGCTATCCGTGGATCCGCGACTGGACGATCTGGAACGAGCCGAACCAGCGGCGCTGGTTGAGCCCGGTGTCCCCGCGCACGTACGTCCGGCGGCTGCTCAACCCGGCCCACGCGGCGCTGAAGGGCGTCAACCGCGGCAACCGGGTGGCGGGCGGCGTGACCGCCCCCCGCGGCAACCGGGGCGGGCTGTCGCCCGTCGCCTTCCTCCGCGGGATGCGGGCGGCCGGGGCGCGCCTCGACGCGTACGCGCACCACCCCTACGCGACGCGGCCGAAGCAGGAGACGCCACACGCGGGCGGGTGCGACCACTGCTCTACGATCACGATGGCGACGCTCGACCGGTTGATCCGCGAGGTGCAGCGGGCCTGGCCGCGGAAGCGCGTCTGGCTGACGGAGTACGGCTACCAGACCAGCCCACCCGATCGCGCGCTCGGCGTGTCGAAGGCGCGACAGGCGCGCTACCTGGCCGACGCGTCGCACAAGGTGTACGCCGCGCCGTACGTCGACATGCTGATCAACTTCCTCGTCCGCGACGACCGCGTGCTGGCGGGCTGGCAGAGCGGCATGTTCTCGGTGACCGGGACGGCGAAGCCCTCCTTCAACGCGTTCCGGCTGCCGCTCGTGCAGGTGTCCCGGCGCGGGTCGCGCACCGTCGTCTGGGGCCAGGTCCGCGCGCGGAGCGGCAGGCAGCCGTACCGCATCCGCCAGCTCTGGCGCGGCCGCTGGCGCTGGGTCGGCGGCACGAGGCGGACGAACGCCCGCGGTGCGCTCTCGATCGCGGTTCGGGCAGCGGCGGGCTCGCGGCTGCAGGTGTGGTCGCCGCGCGACCGCGCCTACGGGATCGCGCTCACCGTTCGGTAGGGGCGTTTGGCGGACGGGGGCGGCGGGGAGCCGCCGTGGCGATGCGTCTCGCGCTCGTCACGGCGGCCGTCGCCGTCCTGCTCCTGCCCGAGGCGGCCGTCGCCTCGCCCTCGGTCCGGTACGGCATCCAGGACGACGCGTGGCTCGCGTACGGGCCCGGCTCCGTCGCCGGCCGCGTGCGCATGCTCGACCGGCTCGGGGTCGACGTCGTCCGCTTCACGATCCACTGGGACCGCGCCGAGCCGGCGCGCGGGCGTTTCGACTGGTCGGTCCCCGACTCGGTGCTGCATGCGCTGCGGGCGCGCGGGATCCGGCCGCTGATCACGCTCGTCGGGACGCCGCGCTGGGCGAACGGCGGCAGGCCGGCCAACGTCGCGCCGCAGCGGGGAGCCGATTTCGCTCGCTTCGCGGCCACGGCGGCGGCGCGCTACCCGTGGGTGCTCGACTGGTCGATCTGGAACGAGCCGAACCAGGTGCGGTTCCTGCGACCGGCGAGCCCGCAGACGTACGTGACGCGGCTGCTCAATCCGGCCTACGCCGCCATCCACCGCCGGATCCGCGGCGCCCGGGTGGCCGGGGGCGAGACCGCGCCCCGCGGGAACGTCGGCGGCCGCTCCCCGGTCGCGTGGATCCGCGGGATGCGGGCTCGCGGCGCGCTCCTCGACGCCTACGCGCACCACCCCTACGCGACGAACCGGCTGGAGACCCCGTTCGCCGGGGGCTGCGCGCACTGCGCGACGGTGACGATGGCGACGCTCGAGCGCCTCCTCCGCGAGGTCGGCCGTGCCTGGCCCGGCAAGCGGGTCTGGCTGACGGAGTACGGCTACCAGACGAATCCGCCCGACCGCCTGCTCGGTGTCTCCCACGACGCCCAGGCCCGCTACCTCGGCGACGCCGCCCTGCGCGTCTACCGAGCGCCGCTCGTGGACCTGTTGATCCAGTTCCTCGTCCGCGACGAGGCCGAGCTGGGACGGTTCCAGAGCGGCCTCTACACCGCCTCCGGCGCGGCCAAGCCGGCGGCGGCGGCGTTCCAGCTCCCGCTCGCCTCCTCCGGCGGCGGCACCGTGTGGGGCCAGGTGCGCCCTCGGTCCGGGCGCCAGCCCTACCGGCTCCAGCTCGTCCGTCGCGACGGCTCGACCGCCTGGCTGGGCGCCACGCGCCGGACGGACGCGCGCGGCTTCCTCGCGGCACGAGCCGGCCGCGGCACGACCGTCCGCCTGTACTCGCCGCGCGACCGCGCGTTCGGCGTCCCCGTGCTCGTCCGCTAGCGGACGAGCGCCCAGAGCACGATCGCGACCGCGATCAGCACCGGGATCAGCGCCAGGCGCATCACCCGCCACTCGCGCCGCTCGCCCGGCCGCGCGTAGGGCTCCGGCACGAACGGGTCGCGCCCGGAGGCCGGCTGCCGTGGCAGCTCGTCCTCGCCCGAGAGCACCTCCGGCTCGGGTTGTACGAGACGTTCCTCCGCGGGGCGCCCCTGCTCGTCGTCGGCCACGAGCAGACCTTACCGACGCCTTACGGACTCGCAACCGCCGCCGAACGACCGCGGCGTAGGTTCCGTGACGTGAGGCTGATCGTCACCTTCGCCGGGATGTTCGCCCTGGTCGTCCTGGTCCTGCCCCACCCGTAGGCCCCGCGCGCCCCCGACCGGTGCGGAAGTAGCATCCGCGCGGATGGCGAGAGGGCTCGTCTGCGCGGGAGGAGAGGCCACGAGGCTCGGCGAGCTGACGCGCGTCGCCAACAAGCACCTGCTGCCGGTGGGCCGGTGGCCGATGATCTACTACCCACTGCAGCTGCTCCAGCTCGCCGGGATCCACGAGGTGCTCGTGGTCACGGGCAAGGGCCATGCGGGGCAGATGATCGACCTGCTCGGGGACGGACGGCTGCAGGCGCGCGGCTCCCACGAGCCGCTGCTCGAGCTCGATCTCACCTACAAGGTGCAGACGGAGGCGGGCGGGATCGCCCAGGTCGTCGGGATGGCGCGCGAGTTCGCCGCCGGGGAGCCGCTCGTGGTCGTGCTCGGCGACAACATCTTCGAGTACTCGCACCGGGACGAGCTGGCGCGATGGGCGGCCGACGGCGCCGGAGCCCAGATCTTCGTCAAGGACGTCCCCGACCCCGAGAACTTCGGCGTCGTCGTCTACGCCGAAGACGGGCGCGTCACCGACATCGTCGAGAAGGCAGGCGTCGTCGACACGCGCTACGACGCGCCGCCGACGAGCCTCGCCGTGGTCGGGCTCTACTGCTACCCGCCCGACGTGTTCGACGTGATCTCGGAGCTCGAGCCGTCGAGCCGCGGCGAGCTCGAGATCACGGACGTGAACCGGCACTACGCGCGGCGCGGCGCGCTCGGCGTCGTGGAGGTGCGCGGCTGGTGGGAGGACGCGGGCAAGCACTGGCAGCACCTCGCCGAGATCGGCGGCACGATCGAGGCGACCGGGGTGAACAAGTGACGGGAGGCGCCGAGCTCGAGGGGGTGCGCGTCGTCCCGCTGCGGCGCTTCGAGGACGAGCGCGGCTGGTTCATGGAGCTGCGCCGCGAGAGCCTGCTCCCGGCGAGGACGCTGCAGACGAACGTCTCGTTCTCGCGCGCCGGCACCGTCCGCGGGCTCCACTACCACGAGCGGGGCCAGGACGACCTGTTCATCTGCCTCGACGGGATGATCCGCGTGGTCGTGCTCGACCGCAGCACGGGCGAGGCGTTCTCGGCCGACGTCGGCGACGACAACCCGGCCGCGGTGTGGGTGCCCGGCCACCACGCGCACGGGTTCGAGGCGCTCACCGACGCGCTCGTCCTCTACCACGTCACTCGCGAGTACGACCCGTCGCAGCCCGACGAGCACGAGATCCCCTGGGACGACGTCCGGGTCCGCCACCTGTGGAGCACCGCATCGCCGATCCTGTCGGAACGGGACGCCGCCGCCGCGTCGTGATCACCGGCGCCGGCGGCCAGCTCGGCCGTGCGCTCCAGGAGGCCTTCGCGGGGGACGACGTCGTGGCGCTGTCGCACGCGGACTGGGACGTCGCGCTGCCGCCGCCGCCGATCGAGCCGCCGCCCGAGCTCGTGCTCCACGCGGCGGCGTGGACGGACGTCGACGGCGCGGAGGCCGACCCGCAGGGCGCGGCCGCCGTCAACGTCGGCGGGACGAAGCACGCGGCCGAGCTGGGCGCGCCGCTCGTCGTCTACTCGACCGACTACGTCTTCGACGGCCGCAAGCGCCAGCCGTACCTCGAGTCGGATGCCCCCGACCCGCAGAGCGCCTACGGCCGGACGAAGCTCCACGCGGAGGGGGCCGCCGGCGAGCGCGCCTGGATCGCCCGGACGTCCTGGCTCTTCGGGCCGACGGGCCACAACTTCGTCCGGACGATGCTCCGCCTGGGCGCCGAGCGGGACGAGGTCGCGGTCGTCGACGACCAGCGCGGCTGCCCCACCTACGTCGGTCACCTGGCCGCGGCCACGCGGGCGCTCGTGGAGCAGCCGTTCGGCCTCTACCACGTCGCCGCCGACGGCGACTGCACGTGGGCCGAGCTCGCGGAGGCGATCTTCGCCGAGACACGGCTCGACTGCCGCGTCCGGCGGATCTCCTCCGCGGAGCTGGCGCGCCCCGCGCCACGTCCCGCGTACTCCGTCCTCCGCAGCGAGAAACCGGAGACCCCCCGACTGCCGAACTGGCGGGACGGCCTCCGCGAATGTCTCGCGACGATGGGATGGCCGACTACCGCTTCCTGACCACCTGGCTCCTGGATTGCAGCCCGCTCGCGTGCTGGGAGGCGATCCACGAGCCCGAGCGCTGGCCGGACTGGTGGCCGGGCGTGCTCTCGGTGGAGAGGCTCGCCGACGGGAACGGGGACGGCGTCGGCTCCGTCTACCGCAACGCGTGGCGCGGCGTGATCCCGTACACCGTTCGCTTCGACGCGCACACGACGAGGGTCGAGCGGCCGCACGTGATCGAGCTCGAGGCCCGCGGCGAGCTCGCGGGCACGGGTCGCTGGCGGATCTTCGACGGGCCCGCCGTCGCCGTCACCTACGAGTGGAGCGTCCGCACGACCCGGCCGTGGATGAACGCGCTGGCGCCGGTCGCGCGGCCGCTGTTCGCGTGGAACCACAACGCGGTGATGCGCCGGGGCGGCGAGGGACTGGCCGGATTGCTGGGTGCGCGGCTCCTGGCGTCCAGCTAGCCTCCGGCCGATGCGAGTGCTGGTAACCGGGGGCGCGGGCTTCATCGGCTCGCACTTCGTCCGACGCCTCGCGGATGCCGGCGAGGAGGTCGTCGTGCTCGACAAGCTGACCTACTCGGGCAACCGCGCGAACCTCGAGGGCGTCGACCACGAGTTCGTGGAGGGCGACATCTGCGACCCCGACGCCGTTGCCGAGGCCGCCGCAGGGTGCGCCGCGATCGTCAACTTCGCGGCCGAGACCCACGTCGACCGGTCGATCCTCGGGCCGGCGGAGTTCATCCAGACCGACGTCGCCGGGACGCAGGTGCTGCTCGACTGGTGCCGCGCCACCGACACGCGGCTGGTGCAGGTCTCGACCGACGAGGTCTACGGCGACCTCGAGGGCGGCGGCGCCTCGCGCGAGGACGATCCGCTCCGTCCCTCCAGCCCGTACTCGGCCTCGAAGGCCGGCGGCGACCTGCAGGTGCTGGCGTACGTGCGCACCTACGGCGTCGACGCCTCGATCACGCGCGGGGCGAACACGTATGGGCCGAACCAGTACCCGGAGAAGCTCGTCCCGCTGATGATCACGAACGCGCTCGACGGCGAGCCGCTCCCGGTCTACGGCGACGGTCGGCAGCGGCGCGAGTGGCTCTACGCGGACGATCACTGCGCCGCGGTCGAGCTCGTGCTGCGCGAGGGCCGCCCGGGCGAGGTCTACAACGTCGGCGGTGAGGAGCGCGAGAACCTCGAGCTCGTCGAGCGGATCGTCGAGCTGACCGGCGCCGACCCCTCGCTCGTCCGGCACGTCGCCGACCGGCCCGGGCACGACCGGCGCTACGCGCTCGACTCCTCGAAGCTGCGCGACCTGGGCTGGTCGCCGGTGCGAAGCCTCGCCGACGGGCTGGAGCAGACCGTGGCGTGGTATCGCGACCGGCGCTCCTGGTGGGAGCCGATCAAGTCCGGCGAGTTCCGCCGCTTCTACGAGCAGCAGTACGCCGAGCGCCTCGGCACGTGAACGAGCGGCTCGAGGCGTCGGCGCGCCTGCTCGAGGAGGCCGGCGAGCACCTCGACCGCGCGGCGGCGCACTGCCGTGTGGCCGCCGGCCACTTCCGCGACGGCGAGATCCCGCGGGCGGCGGCGCACGCGTGGGCCGCACAGGGCCACGTCGAGGAGGCTGCGACCCGGCTCGCGGAGCAGGCACGGGACCACGCGGCCAACTCGCATGCCTAGGCGCATTTCGCCGCGGCCTTCCGGTCGCGCGTGATCTCCTTCCGTTCGCCCTGGATCGCCTCGGAGCGGTCGAGGTAGGGGATCGCCTCGGCGCACCGTCCCAGCCCGAGCAGCGACCTGCCGACGTTGTAGTTCGCGTACGCCTCGTAGAGCTCCCCGCTGCCCTGGAGCATCGTCAGCGCTCGCTGCGCCACCGGGAGCGCCTCCTCGTAGCGCTCCTCGCGGATGAGGCCGGTCGACTCGTCCGTCAGCGCGACGCCCTCCTGGACCGAGCCGCCCGCCTCCGCCTGGGTCGTCGGCGCCGGCTCCGCCTCGCTCGTGACCGTGACCTCGCGCGTCGTCCCGGGCTGTGTCGTCACGAGCGTGCTCACGACCGTCCGCGGAGCGACCGCGACCGTGCCGGTGCCCTCCGCGCCTCCGGCCCCGCCGTCCGTCAGCGCCCACGCGACGACGCCGCCCAGCACCGCCAGCCCGACCGCCGCCACGGCGAGGCCGCCGCGTCGCCGGGGCCGCCCGGCTGCGAGGGTCCGCTCCGGAATGTGCGCCGGGGCGGCGGCGACCCGCGTGGCGCCCGCCTCTGCGTCGAGCGCGTGGCGGAGCGACGACACGAGCTCGGCGCAGCTGCCGTAGCGCTCGCCCGGCTCCTTCGCGAGCGCGCGTGCGAACACGGCGTCGAGCTCCCGCGGCAGCCCGGCGCCGGCGCCCGAGATCGGCGGCACCGGCGCCTGCACGTGCGCTGCGGCCTCCGCCGTGGGGTTGTCGCGCGCGAACGGGCGTGTGCCCGCGAGCAGCTCGTAGGCGACGACGGCCAGCGCGTACCGGTCGCTCGCGGGCGTGGCCCGCTCGCCGCGTGCCTGCTCGGGCGAGAGGTAGCCGGCCGTGCCGAGCACCGTGCCCGGTCGCGTGAACGAGTCGAGGCCTGCCGCGCTGGCGATCCCGAAGTCGGCGACGTGCACGTCGCCGGAGCGGTCGAGCAGGAGGTTCGCGGGCTTGACGTCGCGGTGGACGACGCCTTGCGCGTGGGCGCGGTCGAGCGCGCCGGCCGCCTGCGACAGCCACGCCAGCGCGCGGCCCGGGGGCTGGGCGCCGTCTCGAGCGAGCACGTCCTCGAGCGACCCGCCCGGCAGGTGCTCCATCACGATGAACGGGCGGCCGGCATGCTCGCCGACGTCGAAGATCGTGACGACGTTCGGGTCGCTCGACAGGCGGGCCGCCGCCAGGGCCTCGCGCGTGAACCGCTCGCGCACCTCGGTCTCGCCCGCGTAACGGGCGGCCAGGAGCTTGATCGCCACGTCGCGGTCGAGCAGCGTGTCCGTCGCCCGGTAGATCTCGCCCATGCCGCCGTGGCCGATCGGCTCGGCGTCGACGTAGCGGGCGGGGAAGCTGTCGGCGGCGCCTGCCATCGCCACCCGATTGCCGTCGGCCGCCGGCCGGAAACGCATCGCTCGCAGCGGTGAACGTTGCGTAAAGAAGCCTTGGCCCCGTCGGGCGCTGCGGTACGCTCGCCGCGGGTCCCGTCGTCCAATGGCACGTTCCGCCGCACTCCTCGCGTCGCTCGCGCTCGTCGCCGCTCCGGCTGCGCTCGCGCGGCCGCACGCCTCCGTGACCGCACGGGCGGTACCGGCGTCGCAGGCGACGTTCGTGATCAGCGGCCGCGGCTGGGGTCACGGCGTCGGGATGAGCCAGTGGGGCGCGTACGGCTTCGCCGCCCACGGCTGGACGTACGACCGGATCGTGGCGCACTACTACCCGGGCACGCAGCTCGGCGCCGCGCCGGTCCCGCGCGTCCGGGTGCTGCTCCGCGACGGCCGGCGCACCCTCCGGATCTCGTCGGCGGTGCCGTTCGCCGTGCGCGACGGCGCCGGCGTCCGCATGCCGCTCGCGCCGAAGGCCTACGCGTTCGGCCCAGGGCTCCGCGTGCTCGCCGGCAAGGAGCCACTCGCCGGCCCGCTCCTGTTCCTGCCCGGAAGCGAGCCGCTGCTCGTCGACGGCAAGCCGTACCGGGGACAGCTGGAGGTGTCCGTCGTCGGCGGGAAGCTTCGCGTCGTGGACGTCGTCGGCCTCGAGGCATATCTCGCGGGTGTCGTTCCCGACGAGGTCCCCTCGGATTGGCCGCCGGAGGCGCTGAAGGCGCAGGCGGTGGTCGCCCGCTCGTACGCGCTCGCCTCGCGCCGGTCCGGGCCGTTCGACCTCTTCGCGGACGTCCGCAGCCAGGTCTACGGCGGCGTCGCCGCGGAGGAGCCCGAGACGACGACCGCGATCGGCGAGACGGCCGGACAGGTCGTGCTCTACGAGGGCAAGGTCGCGCAGACCTTCTTCTTCTCGACGAGCGGCGGCCGCACCGCCAGCGCGGGCGATACCTGGTCCGGCGAGGCCGTGCCCTACCTCGTCTCCGTCGAGGATCCGTACGACGACGCCTCGCCGCACCACACCTGGGGGCCGTTCGCGTTCACCGCCGCGACGCTCGCGAAGAAGCTCGGCGCCAAGGGCCGCGTGCTCGACGTGCGGACCGAGGTGAACGCCTCGCAGCGGGTGAACGCCGTCACCGTCGTCGGCGACCGGGGGGAGAAGCGGCTCACCGGAGGCGAGGTCCGCACCCGGCTCGGGCTCCGGTCGACGTGGTTCCGGGTCGGGACGATGGTGCTCGCGAGGCCCGCGAAGCCGATCCCCTTCGGGGCGACGGCCACGCTCACGGGAACCGTCCGCGGCATCACGGCGTCGCTGGAGGCGAGGCCCGCGGGCGGCGCCTGGGTGGTCGTCGGAGCGGTCAAGGGCGGCGCCGGCGGCGCGCTCGCGACCGCGGTCAAGCCGACCGTCGCCACCGAGTACCGCCTCGCCGCCGGGAAGGTCAGGACGGCGCCGGTGCGGGTGCTGGTCGCGCCGCGCGTCCGGCTCGTCCCGCCGACCGGCCCGGGCGTGCTCGGCGGCATCGTCCGCCCGGTCCTGCCGGGAACGACCGTGGCGGTGCAGCGCCGCGGCGAGGACGGGGCGTGGTCGGAGGTCGCCGTCGCACGTGTCGACGAGCGCGGCGCCTTCCGTGCCGAGCTTGCGCTCGCCCCCGGGACCTATCGGGCGCGGTTCGCGCCGGGCCGCGGGCTCGCCGTCGGGATCTCGCCGATCCTCGAAGTGCGGCCGGCGTGAAGCTCGCCCTCGCGGCGTGCCTCGCCCTCGCGCTCGCGGCGCCGGCGCAGGGGGCGCGGTTCGCCGTCGGGCTCGACCCCGGCGCGGACGCCGACGCGGTGGCGGCGCGCCTCGACGGCCGCCTCACGCGTGAGCACCTCGCCCTCGGTGCGCTCACGCTGCACGCGCCGGGAGCCGCCGGTGTCGCGCGCGTTCCCGGCGTCTCCTGGGTCGAGCGCCTGGACGAGACGCGCCGGCTCGCGTTCACCCCGGCCGACCCGCTCGCGGGCCGCCAGTGGTATCTCGACCAGATCCGGGCGTTCTCGGCGTGGGAGGCCCAGCCGCCGCTGGCGGGGCCGCTGGTCGCGGTCGTCGACTCCGGGATCGACGGCGACCATCCGGAGTTCCGGGGCCGGATCGCGGAGGCGCGCAGCTTCGTCGGCGGGAAGGCGACGACCGACGCCCACGGGCACGGCACGTTCGTGGCCGGGCTGATCGCCGCGGCGCACGACGGGAAGGGGATCGCGGGCATCGCCTTCCCCTCGCAGCTGCTCGTCGCGAAGGTCGTCCAGCCCGACGGGACCGTCTCGCTCGAGGCCGAGGTGGCGGCGATCCGCTGGGCCGTCGACAGGGGCGCCCGCGTGATCAACCTCAGCCTCGGCGGCGTGCGCGACCCGCTGAACCCCTCGCGCGACACGTACTCGCCGCTCGAGGCGGCCGCCGTGGACTACGCGGTCGCGCGCGGGGCCGTGCTCGTCGCCGCCGTCGGGAACGCCGACCAGGCGCCCGAGCGGCCCTGGGGCTTCGCCAGCTACCCGTCCGCGCTGCCGCACGTGATCGGCGTGAGCGCGCTCGGCCGCGACGGCTCCGTGCCGGCGTTCTCCGACCGCGACCGCATCTTCAACGACCTCTCCGCGCCGGGGCAGGAGATGCTCTCGACCTTCCCGCGCGCGCTGTCACGGTCCGGGTGCGCGAACGCCGGGTACTCCGACTGCGGGCCGGAGGAGTTCCGCCGCGCCGAGGGGACCTCCTTCGCCGCGCCGCAGGTGACCGCGGCTGCGGCGCTGCTGCTCGCCGTGCGGCCCGACCTGCGCGCCGACCAGGTCGCCTACCTCCTCACCCGCACTGCGGCCGACGTGAGCCCCTCGACCGGGTGCCGCGAGTGCGCCGCAGGGCGCGACGCCCTCTCCGGCTGGGGGCGGCTCGACGTCGCGAACGCCGTCTCGCAGGCCGGCACCGGGAAGCTCCCGGTCCCCGATCGGCTCGAGACGAACGACGACGCCGGCATCCGCGCGCGGACGCTCTGGGGGCCTTCGGGGCGTCGCGTCGAGGCGACGATCGACTTCTGGGACGATCAGTCCGACGTCTTCCGCATCCGCCTCAAGGGCAGCCAGCGGCTGTTCGCGGCGCTGAGCGGGCCCGCGGCGGCGAAGCTCTCGCTCTGGCGGCCGGGAACGTCCACGGTCGACGGGCTCTCGCTGCGCGTGCAGCGCATGCGGCTCGTCCAGTCGCGCCCTCGCGCCGCCCAGGAGCGGCTCGCCTACCGCGTGCCGCCGCGCCGGGGCGGCTGGTACTACCTCCAGGTGAAGCTCGGCGCCCCGGGCGCGGGCACGTACGTGCTCTCGTACGCGAAGCGCTGATCGTCCGTCCCGCCGCGGGGCTAGGCGTCGAGGAGCTCCTCCGCCGGGACGTCGCGCAGCACGCGCGCCGGGTTGCCGACGACGACGACCCGCGGCGGCACGTCGCTCGTCACCACGGCGCCCGCGCCGACGAACGCCTCCTCGCCGACCTCGACGCCCGGGCACAGGATCGCGCCGCCTCCCACGCGCGCGCCGCGCCGGATCGTCGGGCCCTCGATGTTCCCGAAGCGCTGCTCGGTGCGTCCCATCCAGTTGTCGTTCGTCGTCACCACGCAGGGCGCGATGAACACGTGGTCCTCGAGCGTCGAGTAGGCGGTGATGTACGCGTCGGCCTGGATCTTCGTCATCGCGCCGACCGTGGTGTCGTTCTCGACGAGCGAGCCGCGGCCGACGACGACGTCGTCGCCCAGCTCGACCCGCTCGCGGATGCACGCCTGGTCGCCGACGACCACGCGCGCGCCGATCCGCGAGCCCGCGAACACGATGGCGCCCGTCGAGACGACGGTGCCGTCCCCGATCACCGTCGGCTCCAGCGGGCCCCGTCGCGCCGTCGACCGCGGCGACAACGTCGGCTGCTTCCCCACGACCGCGTGCTCGAGCACCTTCACGCCCGTGCCGAGCACCGTCCCCGGGTAGACGACGGCGGTCGGATCGACCTCGGCCATTACGCGGCGACCGGCGTGAGCGACGCCTGCAGCTGCTCGAGAGCCCGCACCACGGCGAGCCCGTCGACGGCTTCGCGGAAGTCGCCCGGGCCTCGCTCGACGAGGTCGAGGAAGTGCCGGCACTCGAGCCGGAGCGGCTCGTCGTTCGGGATCTTCGGGCTGGAGATGTCGCCGGTGCGCGTGCGCCACTCGCCGTACGACGCGGCCGGCTCCCACGGGGCCTTCTCGTAGATCGTCACCTTCCGCTCGAGCTCCATGTCGTCGAACACGACCATCTTCTCGCGGCCCACGACGGTGAGCTTCCGCATCTTGTGTGGGTCGAGCCACGAGAGATGCATGTGCGCGATCTTCCCCGAGGGGAAGCGGAGGAAGCAGAAGACGACGTCCTCGACACCGGGGGTGAGGAAGGCGTTGCCGTGCGCCCACACCTCGCTCGGCTCCTCGTCGAGCAGGTGGAGGATCACCGAGAGGTCGTGGACGCCGAGCGACCAGAGCGCGTTCTCGTCCTTGCGGATCACCCCGAGGTTCTGGCGGTTCCCGTAGATGCACAGCACGTCGCCGAGCTCGCCGTCGTCGATCAGCCGCTTCACCCGGCGGACGCCGGGGTGGTAGAGGAGCAGGTGGCCGGGCATCAGCACGAGCTCCCGCTCGCGCGCGAGCGCGACGAGCTCCTCCATCTCGGCCCCCCGCATGGCCGGCGGCTTCTCGACGAAGACGTGCTTGCCGGCGGCGAGCGCCCGCCGTGCGAGCTCGAAGTGGGTCGGCACCGGCGTCGCGATCACGACCGCCTCGAGCGCGTCGTCGTCGAGCATCTCGTCGAAGTCGGCCGTGATGCGGGCCTGCGGGTAGCGCCGCGCGAACTGCGACCGCCGCTCCTCGTCCGGATCGACGAGCCACGCGAGCTCGGCGAGCTCGTCGAAGTTGCGGACGAGGTTCGTGCCCCAGTACCCGAGGCCGGCCTGGCCGACCCTGGGGGTCAAAGCTTCCAGACCTTCGGGCTCGCCGACCCCTTCGCCCCGGTGGCGTTGCGGAAGTCGACGACGACGTGCGCGCGGTCGACGACGTCGTCGTAGTCGATCCCGGAGTGCGCGGTCACGATCGCGACGCAGTCGAAGTCCTCCGGCACGAGCTCGACCGAGCGCATCCCGTCGAACTCCGGCACGTGCGGATCGTGGTAGGAGAGCTCCGCGCCCGCGTGCCGCAGCAGGTCGACGATCTTCTCCGCGGGCGACTCGCGGATGTCCGAGATGTCCGCCTTGTACGCGACGCCGAGGAGGAGGATCCGCGCCCCCGAGACCGACCGCTGGCGGCCGTGGTTGAGGGCCTGCGAGATCAGCGAGCGGCAGTAATAGGGCATCGACGAGTTGACGCGGCCGGCGAGCTCGATGAACTCGGTCGTGAAGTCGTACTCGCGCGCCTTCCACGTGAGGTAGAACGGGTCGATCGGGATGCAGTGGCCGCCGAGGCCCGGCCCGGGCTCGAAGCGCATGAACCCGAACGGCTTGGTCGCCGCGGCGTCCACGACCTCCCAGACGTCGATGCCCATCCGGTCGCAGAGCTGCGCGAGCTCGTTCATCAGCGCGATGTTGACCGAGCGGAAGATGTTCTCGAGCAGCTTCGTGAGCTCCGCCGCCTCCGGGGACGACACCGCGTGGACGGTGTCGATCGCGGCGCCGTAGAGGGCTGCCGCGCGCTCGGAGCAGGCCGGCGTGACGCCGCCGACGACCTTCGGGACGTTGCGCGTGTGCCACCGCGCGTTGCCGGGGTCGACGCGCTCGGGCGAGAACGCGAGGTTGAACTCCTCGCCGGCGCGCAGCCCGCTCCCGGCCTCGAGGATCGGCAGCAGCTCCTCGCGCGTCGTCCCCGGGTACGTCGTCGACTCGAGCACGATCAGGTGGCCGGGGCGCAGGCGGGTCGCGATCTCGCTGGTGGCGTCGAGGACGATCGACAGGTCGGGCTCGCGCTGCTTGGACAGCGGCGTGGGCAGGGCGATCAGGATCGCGTCGGCGTCGCGCAGCCGGTCGTAGTCGCTCGTCGCGCCGATCCGCCCGTCCGCGACGAGCCGTCCGAGCACCTCGTCCGACACGTCCTCGATGTGGCTCTCGCCGCGGTTGATGCCGGCGACGACGGCGTCCGAGACGTCGACGAGGAGCACGCGCTTCCCAGCCTCCGCGAACACCTGCGCAAGCGGCAGGCCGACGTACCCTGCGCCGACCACGGCCACGTCGACCGTCCTCGGCGGGGTCTCGACCGCGGCCCTGGCTCCGGCTTCCTCGCTCATGACCGCGGAAGCCTAGCGAGGCACGAGGCGATCCTGGAAGCTGCCTGCCCGTCGCCGTACAGCGGCGGGGCGTGTTCGGGGAACCGCGCCGCCGCGGCGGCGGTTGCGATGCGCTCCGGATCGTCGTCGACGAGGACGTTGGCGCCCGCCTCGACCGTGTCGACCCACTCGGTCGAGGGCCGCAGCGTGACGCAGGGGACCCGGTACCAGTACGCCTCCTTCTGGAGTCCCCCGGAGTCGGTGAGGATCACCCGGGCCTGCGAGGCGTACGCGGACAGCTCCAGGTAGCCGAGCGGCGGCAGGAGCTCGACGTGGTCGGCGAGCCGGAGCCCCTCGCGCTCGATCGCGGCGCGCGTCCGCGGGTGCGCCGGGAACAGCACCGGCAGCTCGACGCGGTCGAGGCCCTCGACGATCCGGCCGAGCCGCGGCTGCGCGACGTTCGCCTCCCGGTGGACGGTCGCGACGGCGTAGCTCTCCGGCGCCCGCTCGACGCGCACGCGCCGGCGCGCGATCGGCGCGAACCGCATGGTCGCGTCGGCCATCACGTCGCCGACCACCTCGATGCGGCCGCCGACGCCCTCGCCGCGGAGGATCCCGGCGGAGCGCTCGTCGGGACAGAGGAGCAGCGCCGCCACGCGGTCGACCTCGATCCGGTTGCGTTCCTCGGGCATCGACAGGTCGCCGCTGCGGAGGCCGGACTCCACGTGCGCCACCGGTACGCCGACGCGCGACGCCGCCCGCCCGCCCGCGGCGGTCGAGTTCGTGTCGCCGTACACCAGCGCCCAGTCCGGCTGCTCGCGCGCCACGATCTCCTCGATCGGCGCCGCCATCGCGTCGGCGTCGGCGGTCCGCAGGTCGAGCCGGTACGCCGGCTCCGGGATGCGGAGCTCCTCGAAGAACACCTGGGACATGACGTCGTCCCAGTGCTGCCCGGTGTGGACGACGACCTCCTCGATGCCCGCCTCGCGGAGCGCAACCGAGAGCGGGGCCGACTTGATGAACTGCGGGCGGTTTCCGACGACGGAGACGACCTTCATCGAGGCTGCGTGGGTCCAACCGCGCTCGGCAGTGACCTGCTCCCGGCATGGGCATCGATCCTCACGGCGTACGGAGCGTAGAGGGCGCCGCCGTGGGCGCCACCCCTCGCCCGTCCAGGCCCGCGAATCCCGTCCGGACGGACGGCGGGGCCACGGCGACCCGGCTACACTTCTGCACCCCGCGGGCCGTTAGCTCAACTGGCAGAGCAGGGGACTCTTAATCCCAAGGTTGCAGGTTCGATTCCTGCACGGCCCATTGGCGATGGAGGGGGCCAACGGGGGAACCATGGGTTCCCCCGTTCGAAGCGCAGGGGACTCTTCATCCCAAGGTTGAAGGTTCGAGTCCTTCACGGCCCGTCTCGACGGAGGGGTCGGCGGGGGAACCGCCGGTTCCCACGCTCCAGGCCGGCGGGGCGCGGGAGCGCCGTTCCCTTTCGGCGCCCGGTCGTGCAGACTTCCCGGCGTTCGGCCGGTTCGACCCGGGGGGTTCGACGCGCGTGACGATCGACGACGGGGCGCTCGTCGCGGAGCACGACGCTCCGGAGGAGGACGCGCGGGCGCGCCTGGTCGACCTGGAGGTCCTCTATCGGCTGGCCGACGCCATCGGCCGTGCGGCCACGCTGGCGGAGACGCTCGACGAGGCGCTCGACGCCTTGCCCCGCGCGCTCGGCCTCGAGCGCGCGGCGGTGCTGCTGGCGGACGAGGAGGACGTGCTGCGCTTCGAGGCCTGGCGCGGGCTGTCGGCCGCGTACCGGGCGTCGGCCGAGGGCCACCGCCCGTGGCCGCGCGACGCACGCGACCCGCAGCCCGTGCTCGTGCCCGACGTCGACGCCGACCGGGAGCTCGCTCCGCTGCGCGAGCGCATTCGCGCCGAGGGCGTTCGCGCGCTCGCGTTCGTGCCGCTCTTGCACCGGGAGCGCCTGCTCGGGATGCTCGTGCTCCACCGGGAGGAGCCGGGCCCCTGGCGCGACCGCGAGGTGCGGCTCGCGCAGGCGATCGCCACGCACGTCGCGGCCGCGGCCGAGCGCCACCGCGCCTCTGCCGAGCTGGAGGACTCGCGGCGGCACCTGGAGGTGATCCTGCGCGACGTCGCCGACGGCATCACCGTGCAGGACCGGCAGGGGCGCCTCGTGTACGCGAACGACGCGGCGGCACGGACGCTCGGCCTGGCTTCCTCTGCCGAGCTGCTCGCGATCGGCGGCGCCGCAGTCCTCGAGCGGTTCGAACTCATCGACGAGACCGGCGAGCCGCTCCCGGTCGAGCGGCTACCGGGGCGCGAGGCGCTCGCCGGCGTCCCCGAGCCGGAACGCCTCGTCGGCTACCGCGCGAGGGCGACCGGCGACGAGCGGTGGGCGCTCGTCCGCGCCACGCCCGTCTTCGACGACGACGGCGCCGTCGAGCTCGCGATCAACGTCTTCCACGACGTCACCGCGCGCCGGCGCACGCAGGAGGCCGCGGCGTTCCTGTCGGAGGCGGGCGTCATCCTCGCCTCGTCGCTCGACTACGAGACGACCCTCGCCACCGTCGCGCGCCTCGCGGTGCCGCGCGTGGCGGACTGGTGCATCGTCTACATGCGGGAGGAAGACGGGTCGATCCGGCGCCTCGCGCTCGAGCACTCGGGCGGCCGCGCCGAAGCCGTCGCCGCCGTGCTCAGCCGCTTTCCGCTCGAGCCGGACGCGCCGTCGGGCGTCCCTGCAGTGATCCGCACGGGCGAGCCGCTGCTGCTCGAGGAGATCACCTCGGAGCAGCTCATGGCGGACGTCGGGCAGCCCGATCGTCTGGCCGCCGAGCTCGAGGAGATCCAGCTCAGCTCCTACCTCTGCGTACCGTTGATCGCCCGCGGCCGCACGCTCGGCGCGATCTCGCTGCTGGCCGGCGAGTCGGGCAAGCGGTTCACCCCCGAGGATCTCGAGCTCGCCTCCGAGCTGGCCCGTCGCGCGGCGCTCGCCGTCGACAACGCGCGCCTGTTCGCCTCCGTGCAGCAGACGGCCGCGTTGCTCGACGCGCAGAACGAGACCGTGGTGGACGGCCTCCTGCTCGTGTCGCCCGACGGCCGAATCGCCTCCTTCAACCGTCGTTTCGCCGAGATCTGGGGGATGCCGGAGGACGTGCTGGCGCGCGGCTCCGACGACGAGGCCCTCGCGGTCGCGATGGAGCGTGTCGCGGACCCCGAGGCGTTCGTCGCCCGGGTGCGTCACCTGTACGCGCACCCGGACGAGCAGAGTCGCGACGAGGTGCGCTTCCGCGACGGGCGCGTGCTCGAGCGGTACGGGATGGCGGTTCGCGGGCGGGACGGGACGGATCACGGCTACCTCTGGTCGTTCCGCGACGTGACCGAGCAGAAGCGGGTGGAGCGGGAGCTCGAGGCGCGCGCGAACGCCGCCGAGGCGCTCGAGTTCGTGGGCGAGGGGATCCTGCTCGTCGACGCCGCCGGTGTCGTCCGGCTGTGGAATCCGGCCGCTGCGGCGATCACCGGCCTCGCTGCGAGCGCGGTCGAGGGCCGGCCCGCGTCGGAGGCGATCCCGCGCTGGGAGGAGCTGCGGCGCCGGGTCCCCACCGCCCGGCCGTCGGACCCCGACGTCGGCCGGAGCGAGACCGTTCCCGTCGAGCTCGGCGGCCGGGAGCTGTGGCTCTCCGTGACGGCCGTCGCGTTCGGCGCGGGCACCGTCTACGCGTTCCGCGACGTCACCGAGGAGCGCGGGCTCGAGCGGCTGAAGAGCGAGTTCGTCTCGACCGTGTCGCATGAGCTGCGGACGCCCCTCTCCGCGATCTACGGCGCCGCGCTCACGCTGCGTCGCGCCGACCTCGCGCTGTCGGACGACCTGCGGCACGAGCTCCTCGGGGTCGTCGCGGCCGAGTCCGACCGGCTCGCGCGAATCGTCAACGACATCCTCTGGACGAGCCGGATCGAGTCCGCGGGGCTCGAGGTGCGGATCGAGAGCTGCGACGCGCGCGAGCTGGCGGCGGGCGTCGTCGCCGCTGCCCGGGTGCACCTGCCGGAGGGGATCGAGATCGAGCTGCACGCGCCGGACGAGCTCCCGCGCGTCGCCGCCGACCCCGACAAGGTGCGCCAGGTGCTCTCGAACCTCGTCGAGAACGCCGTCAAGTACTCGCTCGACCCCGGCCGGATCGCGGTCCGGGTGAGCGCGCGCGAGGGCTCCGTGCGGTTCGCCGTCGCCGACGAGGGCCTGGGCATCCCGCCCGGCGAGCGCGACCGCGTGTTCGAGAAGTTCTACCGCCTCGACCCCGACCTCACGCGTGGGGTCGGCGGCACCGGGCTCGGTCTGTACATCTGCCGCGAGCTCGTCCGCCGCATGGACGGCTGGATCTGGGTCGAGCCGAACGTGCCGCGCGGCTCCGTCTTCGTCGTGCAGCTCCCCGCCGTCCGCTGACGACGGAGGACGGTCTCGCGACCGCCCTCCGGAGTCGAGCGTCGTACTGAGCGTCGTACTGGGCCGCGCGGTCTAGTAGCGGTCGACCGGTGCGTCCTCGACGTACGTCGTGCGGCGCCGCGAGACGGCGCCCGGGCCGCCCCAGGACGACCAGAACACGAGCGACAGCAGGAAGCCGGCGATGCCGACCACGAGCAGGATCACGCCGATCGTCTGGATGTCCACTCCGGACACTTCGGCCGAGACGGCCCAGGTGAGGATGGCGCCGACTGCGACCAGGATCAGGCTTACTCCGAGTCCCATCAGGGGTCTCCTTTCGTTCGTCTCCCGTGACGATCCGTTCGTCGATCTGAACGGGGGGTCGCTGCTGGAAACGGGCGAAAGCGCTCTGCGGATACGGCGGGCACCCCTCCTGCCGATGAGCTAGGCTCGCCCCTGGGTTGCGCAGGGGAGCCGTCATCACGATGGTCGTCATCGCGCTGGCTGCGTGCGCCGTCGCCTTCGCCGTGGCGTTCTTCGTTCCCTGGCTGCCGGACAACGCCTCCGAGGAGCGCGACGGGATCGACTTCGTCTTCTGGCTGACGACGGTGATCTGCATCTTCATCTTCGGCCTGGTCACCGCGATGCTGCTCTACTCGGCGGTGAAGTTCCGCGCCCGCCCCGGTGACGACACCGACGGGAAGCCGATCCACGGCCACACCGGCATCGAGATCGTCTGGACGGCGGTGCCGACGGCGCTCGTGGTCACGATCGCGATCGCGAGCGCGATCGTGCTCGCACGGAACGACGCCGCCGGCGCCAACCCCAACCGCGTCGACGTCGTCGCCCAGCAGTTCGCCTGGCGGTTCGACTACGCGGACGGCGTCACGTCCGGCGAGCTGCGGCTGCCGCTCGGCCGCTCGACGGAGCTGCACCTGACCGCGCACGACGTGATCCACTCCTTCTGGGTGCCGGAGTTCGGCCAGAAGCAGGACGCCGTACCCGGGATCGAGACGCGGCTCGTCGTGACGCCGACCAAGGTCGGCGAGTACAACGTGATCTGCACCGAGCTCTGCGGCCTCGGCCACTCGCTGATGCGGACGACGGCGATCGTGATGCCGCCGCAGGAGTACGACGCCTGGTTGAGACAATCGAAGTCGGAGGCGCAGAGCTGAGATGACGGACGAACGAGGCGTGTGCTGACGTGACGAGCACGACGATCGAGCACCACGGCCACGTGCACGGGCACGCGCCCGCTCCGCCGCCGACGGGCTGGCGGCGACTCACCGCGCCCGGCTGGATCCGCGTCCTCTGGATGGCGCCGCTCTTCGCCGCGATCGGGATCGGCCTCGTCACCGGCATCCGCGCGCTCGCCGGCTGGGACCCCGTCTGGGACTGGGCGCCGATCGTCACGGTGTCCTTCCTGACGCTGGGCCCGATCGGCTACCTGGCCGGCATCGGCTGCTTCGACTACTGGCTCTACTACATCAGCGGCCGCCCGACCCGTCCCGAGGACCATTCCGGTCACGGCGCGCACAGCTGGAAGGACTACTTCCGCGTCAACACCGACCACAAGGTGATCGGCGTCCAGTACGTCACGACGACGATCTTCTTCTTCATCGTCGGCGGGCTGATGGCGATGATCTTCCGCGCCGAGCTCGCGAAGCCCGGGACTCAGTTCGTCGACCCGCAGACGTTCAACGGGCTGATCAGCGTCCACGCGTCGCTGATGATCTTCCTCTTCATCATCCCGGCGTTCGCCGGCCTCGCGAACTTCGTCGTCCCGCTGATGCTCGGCGCGGCCGACATGGCGTTCCCGCGCCTGAACGCGCTCTCGTTCTGGATGCTCCCCGTCGCCGGCGTGATCATGCTGGCGAGCTTCGTCGTCCCCGGCGGCGCGTTCGGCGCCGGCTGGACGGGCTACGCGCCGCTGTCGGTAGTGAACCCCGAGGGGAACCTCTTCTTCCAGATGGCGGTGCAGTGGGCCGGCGCGTCGTCGATCGCGACGGCGCTGAACTTCCTGGTCACGATCATCACCATGCGTGCTCCGGGCATGACCTTCTGGCGCATGCCGCTGCTCGTGTGGGCGAACTTCACCACCTCGCTGCTCGTCGTCGTCGCCACGCCGTTCATCGCCGGCTCGCAGTTCTTCGCGATGTTCGACCGCGTGCTGCACACCGACTTCTTCCGTCCCGCCGAGGGCGGCTACGTCCTCGGCTACCAGCACATCTTCTGGTTCTACAGCCACCCGGCCGTGTACATCATGATGCTGCCCGGGTTCGGGATCGTCTCCGAGGTGATCTCGACGATGGCGCGGAAGCCGATCTTCGGCTACCGCCTCATGGCGCTGTCGCTGATGGCGATCCTGTTCCTCGGCTTCTCGGTCTGGGCGCACCACATGTTCGTCTCCGGCATGGCCACGTGGCTGCGCGTGCCGATGATGCTGACGACGCTGCTGATCGCGGTGCCGACCGGGATCAAGGTCTTCTCCTGGCTCGCGACCCTGTGGGAGGGGAAGCTCCACTTCACGACGTCGATGCTGTTCGCGCTCGGCTTCGTCTCGATGTTCGTGATCGGCGGCCTCTCCGGCATCTACCTCGGCGCGGTCCCGATCGACATCCACGTCTCCGACACGTACTTCGTCGTCGCGCACATCCACTACGTGCTCTTCGGCGGCTCCGTGTTCACGATCTTCGCCGGGATCTACTACTGGTTCCCGAAGATGACGGGCCGGATGTACGACGAGCGGCTGGGCAAGCTCCACTTCTGGATGACGTTCGTCGGGTTCAACGCCACGTTCTTCCCGATGCACCTGATCGGCGTCCAGGGGATGCCGCGGCGCGTCGCCGACTACGCGGACGAGTTCGCGAACTGGAACTTCTTCATCTCGATCTCGTCCTTCTTCCTGGGCGCGTCGGTGCTCGTCTTCCTCTACAACATGATCACGTCGTGGGCGCGCGGGCCCGTGGCCGGCTCGAACCCGTGGCGGGCGATGACGCTCGAGTGGCAGGTGAGCTCGCCGCCGCCGATCTTCAACTTCGACCAGGTGCCGCAGGTCGTCGGCTCGCCGTACGAGTACGGCGTCCCGGGCGCGCGGCACGCGCTCCTCAACGGCGACCGCGCCGGCGCGCTGCACGAGGTCGAGGTGGAGGTGCCGACGCGCTGATGGCCGAGCACCTGCTCGTGATCGCCAACGAGACGGTCGCCGGCACCCGGCTCGTGGAGGCGGTGCGCGAGCGTGCGGGCGGCGGCTCGATCGTCACGGTCGTCGCGCCCGTGAACGTGCCGCGCGAGGGGTACGTCGTGTACGAGGACACGCGCCGTGCGGCCGCGGGCCGGCGGCTCGACCACTCGCTCGCCGCGCTGCGGGAGGCGGGCGTCGCCGCGCAGGGCTTCGTGAACGAGGAGGGGCCGGTCGACGCGGCGCGGGACGCGGTCGCGACGCTCGAGCCGCCGGTCACGCGCATCCTCGTCTCGACGCACCCGCGCCGGCGGTCGGGCTGGCTCCGGCGCAACGTCGTCGAGCAGATCCGGCGCGCGGCCGGCGGCCTCGAGGTCGAGCACGTCGAGGTCGAGGTCGGCCGGGAGGAGGGCGCACAGGCGAACGTGCTCGTGATCGCGAACGAGACCGTGCTCGGCGAGCCGCTGCTCGAGCGGATCCGCGAGCGCGCGGCGCGCGGGCCTGCGAGCTTCCTGATCGTCTCGCCTCAGAGCGACCCTGGGATGTCCCACCACGAGGAGGCCGAGCGGCGGCTCAAGCACGCGGTCACGGCCCTGCGAGCCGAGGCGATCGACGCACACGGCCAGGTGGCGCATCCCGACCCGTACGCGGCGGCCATGCACGCCGTCCGCGACGAGCGCGTCGACGAGATCATCGTCTCGACGTTCCCCGAGCAGACCGGGTCGAGCTGGCTGCGCCGCGACCTCGTCGGGCGGCTCCGCAAGGACGCCGGGATCCCGGTCGAGCACGTCGTCGTCGCGCCCGAGGAGGTCGTGGCGGTGACCGCGACGTGAGCGCGCACGCCGAGGCGGCGCACGAGCTCGAGCACCACGGGCCGCCCGCGCCGCACTACTCGTCGCGGATCAGCCCGGTCGTCCTCGGGATCCTGCTGTTCATCGCCTCCGAGGTGATGCTGTTCGGCTCGTTCTTCACGGCGTACTTCTTCGTGCGGGTCGTGAACCCGGACGTGACGGAGTGGCCGCCGCCGGGCTTCCACCTCCCGGTCTTCGTCGCGGGCGTCAACACCGCGATCCTCGTCACCTCGTCGTTCACGATGCACTGGGCTCTCCAGTCGATCAAGCGCGGCTCGCGTGCCGGCCTGCAGGCGGGGCTCGTGCTCACGCTCGCCATGGGCTCCACGTTCCTCGCCACGCAGATGCTCGAGTACTCGCGCATCGGCTTCGCGCCCAAGGACGGGTCGCTCGGCACGATCTTCTACGGCCTCACCGGCCTGCACGGCGCGCACGTGGCGGTCGGTCTGATCCTGCTCTCGGTCGCGACGGTGCGGGCGTTCCGCGGGCACTTCACCCCGGAGCACCACCACGGGGTCGAGGTGCCCGGAATCTACTGGCACTTCGTCGACGTAATGTGGATCGTGGTCTACGCGACCGTCTACATCTTGTAGCGTCTCGCACGATGGAGAACCCGTTCCGGAGCGAAGCGGCCGCCTACCGATTCCTGCTCCTGACGGTGGGGGCGTTCGCGTTGGTCGTCGCCGCGAAGCTCCTGTTCGGCGCGCTCGTGGCGGTCGTGGTCTGGGCCGGCGTCACGCTCGCCGTCCTGTTCGCCTACGTGCGCGCCCGCTCGCTCGAGCGGCCGCCGCAGACGGCGCCCGCGCACCGCGGCGACGACGACCAGAAGCGGCTCCTCGTCGTCGCGAACGAGACCGTCGGCGGGGCCGCGCTCCGGGACGAGATCGTGCGGCGGTGCTCGGGGTTCAGGACCGAGGTGCTCGTGGTCTCGCCCGCGCTCAACTCGCGGCTGCGCCACTGGACGTCCGACGAGGACCCGGCGCGCGCCGCGGCGGCCGAGCGGCTGGACGAGAGCCTGGCGCGGCTGCGCGAGCTCGGGATCGCCGCCGACGGCCGCGTCGGCGACGACGACCCGCTCCAGGCGCTCGAGGACGCGCTGCGGACGTTCGGCGCGGACGAGGTCGTCGTCGCGACGCACCCGGCCGGACGCTCGCACTGGCTCGAGCGCCGGGTGGTCGAGACCGCGCGCGAGCGGTACGCGGTGCCGATCGTGCACGTCGTCGTCGACCTCGAGGCAGAGCGGGCGGCCACGAGCCCCTGAGCGAGGCCCCCGTGAGCTAGCCGCCGGCGCTCGTCGAGACGTACTCGGCGACGGCCTGGATCTGCGCGTCGGTGAGCTGGCCCTTGAACGAGGGCATCACGCCCTTGCCGTTCGTGACCCGGTCGACCACCAGCGCCTTCGGCGGCTTCGCCTGGTCGAGGTTCGGGCCGACGTTGCCGCTCGTCCCGGCGGCCGCGAGCGTGTGGCAGCTCGCGCAGTTCGTGGTGAAGAGCGTCTTGCCGTCGGTCGAGCCCTGCGCGCCGCCTCCGCCGCCTGCCGCCTGCTTCACCGGCAGCCCGGCCACGGACGCGACGTACGACGCCACGGCGTCCGCGTCGTCGCCGGTGACGATGTCTGCGGGCATCCCCTGGCCGCCGGCCGGCGGGCTCTCGGTCGGGTACGCGATCTGGCCGCGGACGAGGTCGCGGATCGTCGACTCCTCGAAGCCCTGCTTCACCCGCACCGAATGGAACGCGTCGTCGAGGTTGGGGCCGATCGTCCCGCGCGCGCCCGCGTCGGCGAGCGTGTGGCACGCGCCGCACTTCTGCGTGAACAGCTCCTTGCCGCGCGTCGTGTTGCCCGCCGTCTCCACGTGGGCCTCGGAGCCGCAGCCGCCGAGGAGGAGCAGCGCGGCAGCCGCGGAGAGTGCAGTCGGGCCGAGGCGCACTAGGCCGGAGTCTGTCCGGAGCCGACCGCTGCGGCGGCCTCGTCCCGCGTCGCGTAGATCGTGAACACGCGGTCGAGGCCCGTGATCTCGAAGATCTTGGTGATGTTCCGGTCGCTGCAGACGAGCGACAGCTGACCCTCGTTCGAGCGCAGTCGCTTCACGCCGCCGACGAGGACGCCGAGGGTGGTCGAGTCGATGAACGTCGTGTTCGAGAAGTCGACGATGACCTGCTTGCCCCCCTGCGCGATCACCTCGAGCAGCTGCTGCTTGAACTCCGGCGCCGTGTACAGGTCGACCTCGCCCGCGAGCGAGATCACGTAGGAGTCGTCGCCCAGCTGCTCGGTCTGAATGTCGAAGTTCATTCGCTCCCCCGCCGGTTGTGGTCGCCGTCGCCCTCGGCGCGGGAGTCTAACCCGCGCCGAGCGAGGCGGCGCGAAGCTGCTTGAGCTGCTGGCGCACGACCGGGGCGCTCGGGTCGTCCGGCGCGAGCTTGAGGAACCGCTCGTACGCGGCGATCGCGGACGTGACGTCGTTCGCGTTCGTCGCCGCCTCGGCCAGCTGGAGCTGGATGCTCGCGTCGTCGGGCTGCAGGTTGGCGAGCTGCGCGTACTTGAGCTTCGCCTGCTCGTAGGCCCGCGTCGTGCGCGTGTAGAGGTCGTTGAGCTGCTGCGACGACTGCGTCGCGACCGCGTCGGTGACCGGGTTGGATCCGAGGGCCCTGCCGAACGGCGAGTCGACGGGGAGCGCGAAGTCGGCCCCCGGGTTCGCCAGCGCCGCGCGCGTCTGCGCGTCCTGGAGCTGGTTGCGCAGGTCGCCGGCCTGGATGAGGTAGAGGCTCGCGAGCTGGCTGAGCGCGGAGGTGTCCTTCGGCTGCAGCGCGACGTAGCGCTCGAGCGGGTCGATCGCGGCCATCGTCTGCCCGTCCTGCTGGAGCGCGGTCGCGAGGTCGCGCCACGCGGCAGGGTCGCGCGGGTTCTCCTGTGTCCGCTCGCGCGCTCCCTGGACGTCCGCGCCCGAGCCCGGGGAGCGGCCCTGGAGGATGTCGGCGACGCCGCCTGGGACGTCGGAGCCGACGCCGAAGACGACGAACGAGAAGGCGAACACGAACGCGAGGAAGACGAAGATCCACTTCGCCTGCCGGCGGAGCCGCTGGAAGAACAGCCCCTCGGTGCCTACGTAGGCGCTCTGGTACCGGTCGGCGCCCGCAGCAACCGGCTTCGCGCGCGCCTGGCGGCGGCGGTCAGCTCGCGCCATTCGAACCCGTCTCTTCGGTACCTGGTCCGGCCATCGATCAAGGTCAAGAGTACCCGGGTGGGAGCGCCGCCGAGGACGACCGCGGCGGCGGCGTCCTCCCACGGCTCCCACGGCGACCCCTCGAGCGAGACGACGGCGAGGTCGGCACGCTTGCCGGGGACGAGCGAGCCGACTTCGTGCTCGAGACCGAGCGCACGGGCGCCGCCGAGCGTCGCGAGCTCGAGCGCCTCCGCGCCGGTGAGGGCGTCGGGGCGGCGCTCGCGCGCCCGCGCCGCCTCCACCGCAGCGCGCAGCTCGGCGAACATGTCGAGCGACGGCGTCGAGGCCGGGCTGTCGGTGCCGAGGCCCACGATCGCGCCGGCGCGGCGGAGGTCGGTCACGGGAGCGACGCCGCAGCCGAGGAGCGCGTTCGACCTCGGACAGTGGGCGACGCGGACGCGGCGCTCCCCGACGAGCCCGACCTCGTCCGGGTCGAGCTGGACGCAGTGCGCGGCGAGCAGCTCCGGCCCGAGCAGGCCGATCCGGTCGAGCGTGGCCACGCCGGTCTCGCCGCGCGGCTCGACGAACAGGTCGGCGAGCGGCGCCATGTCGCCGCGGCCGTGGACGAGCCAGTCGAGCTCGCCGGGGCTCTCCGAGAGGTGCGTCCCGAGCGGCAGCCCCAGCGCGGCGCAGGCCTCGTACACGGCCTCCGAGCACGAGTAGGGCGCGTGCGGCGAGACGCCGAGGCGCAGCGGCCCGGCGAACGCGTCGGCGACCCGCGCGCGCGTGCGCTCCCACGCCGCCAGAGCCTCCTGCGGGTCGCGGCCGAAGACCTCGAGGTAGACGATCCCCCGCAGGCCGAGCTCCGCGCACGCGACCGCGGCGGCACCCGCGTAGCTGTAGTCGGCGACCGTGGTGATGCCGGACCGCAGGCACTCGGCCGCCCCGAGGCGGGCGATGTCGAGCATCTCCGCGAACGCGATTCGCTGCTTGCGCTCGATGTGCACCCGCAGCCACGGCGCGAACGGGAGTCCGTCGCCGAAGCCGGCGTACACGGCGTACTCGAGGTGCGTGTGGGCGTTGACGAACCCCGGCACGATCGCGGCCCCCTCGAACCGCTCGCCCGCGCCGAGCTCCTCGGCCGTGCCGACGGCGGCGATGCGCCCGTCCTCGACGACGACGGCGCCGCGCGGGATCGGCGCCCCCTCGACCGGGAGCACCCAATCCGCCGAGTACGTGGCGGCCGAGGAGGTGGCCACTACTCCGGTGCCGCCCAGAGCACGCCCGCACGTGCCCAGCGGCGCTCCATGAACGCCGCGAGCCAGATCGACAGCTCGAACAGGACGACCAGCGGGATCACCTCGAACGCGAGCGAGACGGGGTCGACGGTCGGGAGCAGCACCGCTACGAGCACCATCGCGAAGATCCCGATCCGCCGGTTGCGGCGGAGCCGGGCCGAGGTCAGCACGCCCAGCCGCACGAGCGCGAGCACGAACACGGGCATCTCGAACATCAGCCCCATCGCGACGAGCGACAGCGAGACGAACGAGTAGTAGTAGCTCGCGCGGATCTGGATGTCGTAGAGGTGGTCGTCGTAGTTCGTCAGGAAGGCGAGCGCGCCGTCGAGCACGACGAAGTAGCCGAACGCCACGCCGCCGGCGAAGAGGAGCGTCGCGATCACCACGAAGACCGAGACGACGCGCTGGGTGTGCTCCTCCATCGCCGGCGCGAGGAAGCTCCACGCCTGGTAGAGCACGACCGGCAGCGCGAGCGCGAACGCGGCGTAGAACGAGACCTTGATCGACGTCGTGAACGGCTCGGTGACGCCGAAGGTCACGAGCCGCTTGTCGTCCGGGAGCGGCCGCGTCAGCCACTCGATCACGTGCTCGTGGAAGATGAACGCGACCGCGAACGCGGCCACGATCGCCACGAGCGCGACGATCATCCGCGCCCGCAGCTCGTCGAGGTGCTCGACGAGGGATGCCTCCTCCCCGTGGCGGAGCCGCCGCGGAAGGCGCTTCCGGGACACCGCCGCAGGCTAGGAGACGGAGTCGCGCTCGCGCGGCGGCGCGGCCGCGACGGTCGCGCTCGGCTCCTCGCGCGAAGCCGGGAGCTCGCGGCGCTCGTCCTCGTCGTCCCGGCCGGTGACGGAGTCCTTGAACTCCCGCATTCCCTTGCCGAGCGACCGTCCCATCTCGGGCAGGCGCTTCGGGCCGAAGATGAGAAGCGCGACGAGCAGGAGGATCAGGATCTCCCAGACGCTGACGCCGAAGGGCATAGCCGCAGGGTACCAGTCGTTTGAACACGGGTCGGGCGAGCGACCCGGCGACTAGTTCCACCTTCCATGGGGTAAAATCAGGCCACGGGCCGGGCGGATGCCTGGCTCGTCTCACGACGCACGCGGTCGCGACCCGCGATCGGGGAAAGGATGCGCACCAGTTGGCACTGCTCGAGTTGAAGAACCTGCACGTCGCGCTGGAGGACGGCACCGAGATCGTCAAGGGCGTCGACCTCGCGGTCGACACCGACCAGGTGCACGCCATCATGGGCCCCAACGGGTCGGGCAAGTCGACCCTCGCCTACGCGATCGCCGGCCATCCCGCCTACGAGATCAGCGAGGGGAAGATCCTCCTCGACGGCGACGACGTGACCGAGCTCGAGGCCGACGAGCGCGCGCAGCGGGGGCTCTTCCTCGCGTTCCAGTACCCGCACGCGATCCCCGGCGTCACCGTCACGAGCTTCCTGCGGAGCGCGATCAACGCGATCCGGCGGGCGCGGGCAGGCGGCGTCGACGACCCGGTGCCGGTAAAGGAGTTCCGCACCGAGCTGCTCGCGGCGATGGAGCGCCTGAAGGTGCCGCGCGAGCTGGCGCAGCGGTACCTCAACGACGGCTTCTCCGGCGGCGAGAAGAAGCGCGTCGAGATCCTGCAGATGGCGATGCTGAAGCCGCGGATCGCGGTGCTCGACGAGACCGACTCCGGGCTCGACATCGACGCGCTCAAGATCGTGGCCGCCGGCGTGCAGGAGCTGGTCGGCCCGGCGATGGGCGCGCTCGTGATCACGCACTACCAGCGGATCCTGAACTACATCGAGCCCGACTTCGTGCACGTCTTCGTCGACGGCCGCATCGTCGCCGAGGGCGGGCCGGAGCTCGCGCACAAGCTGGAGGCCGAGGGCTACGCGGCCTTCGGCGCAGCCGAGGAGGTGGCCGCATGACCATGACCGAGAGCGAGATCGTCCAGGGGATCGGCTCCGACTACGAGGTCAAGTACGGGTTCCACGTCCCCGAGGACTACTTCTTCAAGTCCGGCCGCGGGCTCTCGCACGAGCTCGTCGACGCGATCTCGTCCCACAAGGGCGAGCCCGACTGGATGCGGAAGTTCCGGCACAAGAGCCTGGACTACTTCCTCGCGCGGCCGATGCCGCGCTGGGGCGCCGACCTCTCCGGGATCGACTTCGAGAACATCTTCTACTACATCAGGCCGACCGAGAAGCAGGCCAACTCCTGGGAGGACCTCCCCGCCGACATCAAGGACACCTGGGACAAGCTCGGGATCCCGGAGGCGGAGAAGAAGTACCTCGCCGGTGTCGGCGCCCAGTACGAGTCCGAGGTCGTCTACCACAAGCTCCAGGCCGACCTCGAGGCGAAGGGCGTGATCTTCCTCGACACCGACACGGCGCTGCGCGAGCACGAGGACCTGTTCAAGCAGTACTTCGGCACGGTGATCCCGCAGAACGACAACAAGTTCGCGGCGCTCAACTCGGCCGTGTGGTCGGGCGGCTCCTTCATCTACGTGCCGCCGGGCGTCTCGGTCGAGATGCCGCTGCAGGCGTACTTCCGCATCAACGCCGAGAACATGGGGCAGTTCGAGCGGACGCTGATCCTCGTCGACGAGGGCGCCTACGTGCACTACGTCGAGGGCTGCACGGCGCCGATCTACTCGACCGACTCGCTCCACTCGGCCGTCGTCGAGATCATCGTGAAGAAGGGCGCGCGGGCGCGCTACACGACGATCCAGAACTGGTCGAACAACGTCTACAACCTCGTCACCAAGCGCGCCGTCGCCTACGAGGGCGCGACGATGGAGTGGGTCGACGGCAACCTCGGCTCGAAGGTGACGATGAAGTACCCGGCGATCTGGCTGATGGGCGAGCGCGCGCACGGCGAGGTGCTGTCCATCGCGTTCGCCGGCAAGGGCCAGCACCAGGACGCGGGCGGCAAGGTCGTCCACGTCGCGCCTCGGACGACGTCGGTGATCAACTCGAAGTCGATCTCGAAGGACGGCGGACGCGCCGGCTACCGCGGCCTCCTCGAGATCGCGAAGGGCGCCGAGGGCGCGAAGTCGAAGGTCGTCTGCGACGCGCTGATCCTGGACGAGGAGTCGCGTTCCGACACCTACCCCTACATCCGCATCGACGAGCCGTCGGTGACGGCCGAGCACGAGGCCACCGTGTCGAAGATCGGCGAGGAGCAGCTCTTCTACCTGATGTCGCGCGGGCTCTCGGAGTCGGAGGCCTCGGCGATGATCGTCTCCGGGTTCGTGGAGCCGATCACGAAGGAGCTCCCGCTCGAGTACGCGGTCGAGATGAATCGGCTCATCCAGCTCCAGATGGAGGGATCCGTCGGGTGATCCACGCGGCGCAGGACGAGAAGACCGGTGCCCACGGAGGAACCATGGTTTCCCCCGTGATCGAGCTGGAGGGGTCCGTCGGTTGATCGACGTCGAGCGCATGGACTTCCTGTCCGTGCCCGTGACGGATGTCGAGCGGTCGACGGCGTGGTACCGGGACTCGCTCGGCCTCGAGCAGACGGGGCACGGCGGCTGGCCGGAGTTCCGGCTCGGCGAGAACGCGTTCCTGTACCTGCTCGACCCGACGAACATCGGGCAGGAGTACCGCGGGCCGCACACGGCCGCGATCGCGCTGCGCGTTCCGGACGTCCACGAGGCGAAGCAGGCGCTGGAGGCGAGGGGCGTCGCCTTCGACGGCGACGTCTTCGACACGGGCGTCTGCCACATGGCGCCGTTTCGCGACCCCGACGGGAACGCGTTCCTGCTCCACCGCCGCTACGCGCCCCGGGAGTCCTGATGCAGATCGAGCGGGTGGACTTCGTCGACGTGCCGACGCGCGACCTCGAGCGCGCGATCGCGTTCTACCGCGACGTGCTCGGGCTGCCGCAGAACCCGCGCGAGCCGACGGAGTTCGAGACGCCGAACGTGACGCTCGCGCTGTGGCAGCCCGAGGCGATGGGCGTGCCGTTCGACGGCGGCGCCAGCCACGGGATCGCGCTGCGCGTCGCGGACGTGGCCGCGGCGCGCGTAGAGCTCGAGGCGAAGGGCGTGACGTTCATCGGCGAGCGCGACTCGGGCGTCTGCACCATGGCCTTCTTCGAGGACCCGGACGGGAACTCGCTGATCCTGCACCGGAGGTACGCGCCCTGATGCGGCGCGCCGAGGCGCTCGAGCGCTACCGCGCGCTGCCGATTCCGGACACGACGGACGAGCCGTGGCGGTTCACCGACCTGCGCGGCTTCGACCCGGAGGCCTTCGTCGCGAACGGCCATGGCCGGGGCCAGCCCCCGGACGTGTCCATGCTCGACGTGGCCGCCGCCGGCGTCGCGCGCGTGAGCGAGGACGGGATCGAGATCGTGTCCGCGCCCGACGGCGTGACGTTCGAGCCGCTGCCGGAGGATCATCCGCTGCTCGGGACGCTCGTCGGCTTCGACGAGAAGTTCGCCGCGCACAACGCCGCCGTGTGGAAGCACGGGCTGCTCGTCCAGGTCCCGAAGGGCGTCGTCCTGGGCCAGCCCCTGTACGTGCGCGTTGCGAACGCGGCCGAAGGGGGCGCGCTGTTCTGGCGCCTGCTCGTCGAGGTCGAGGAGGGCGCGCAGGCGACGCTGATCGAGGAGTACGCGTCCAGCTCGCCCGAGCTCTCGGGGTACTCGAACGCCGTCGCCGAGCTGTTCGTCGGGCAGAGCGCGAAGCTCGAGTACGTCTCGATCCAGAACCTCTCGCGCGAGACGTGGCACTTCGCCACGCACCACGCGCGCGTCGGTCGTGACGCGGAGCTCGACTGGGTCGCCGGCGGCTTCGGCTCGAAGAAGGGCAAGGTGCGGATCCAAAACGACCTCGCCGGTCCGGGCGCGACCTCGCGCGTGACGGGCGCGTACTTCGCCGATGGCGAGCAGCACCTCGACTACGACACCTTCCAGGAGCACGTCGCGCCGCGGACGGAGTCGGACTTCGCCTTCAAGGGCGCGCTGCGCGACGAGGCCTCGACGGTGTGGCGCGGGATGATCCGCGTCGAGCACGAGGCGCAGCAGACGAACGCCTACCAGGAGAACCGGAACCTGATGCTGTCGCCGAAGGCGCACGCGGACTCGATCCCGGGCCTGGAGATCCTGGCGAACGACGTCCGCTGCACGCACGGCTCGACCACGGGCCAGGTCGACCGCGAGCAGCTCTTCTACCTGATGACCCGCGGCCTCACGCGGCCGGAGGCGGAGCGGCTGATCGTGCGCGGCTTCTTCCAGGACATCCTCGACCGGATCGACATCGAGCCGGTCAGGGACGCCCTGGGCGCGGCGCTCGAGTCGCGCATTCCGCAGGCCTGAGGGGCTGCTCGACCCGGAGCCGGCGATTCGGATCCCGGAGTAAGGTGGCGCACGTGGCGGTGGCGACGGTGATCGAGCTCGCGGATCTCGCGCTCAGCCAGCGCGCCGCCCGCTTCGAGGGCGCAGACCACGGCGCGCAGGTCTCCTTCTTCGTCACGACGCACGAGTACGGCGCCGGGCCCGACCTGCACCGTCACCCGTACGAGGAGACGTTCATCGTCCAGGAGGGCGCCGTCCGGTTCACCGTCGACGGCGAGACGGTCGACGCGCGCGGCGGGCAGGTGGTCGTCGTCCCCGCAGGGGCCGCGCACGGGTTCAAGGGGGCCAGCGACGAGCCGGTGCGGATCGTCAGCCTCCATCCCGCGCCGGCGATGGAGCAGACCTGGCTCGACGAGCCAGCGCTGCCGCCCGACTAGGCGCGCCAGATCTCTCAGCCGCGTGTCAGGCCGCGGGTGAGCAGCTCGAGCCGCGGCTCGAGCCCGTCGAGCATGCCCGCGCGGTCCGGCGGGGCGAGCGCCTGCGCGTGGTCGTAGACGCCGACGCAGCGGCAGGCCCAGCCCAGTGGCACCGCCAGGGCCAGGGCGTCCTCGAGCCCGTCACCGAACGGCGCCAGGTACGCGGCCGCGTACGGCGCGACGTCCTCGGAGCCCTCGACGTCGTCGACCCCGAACGCGATCACGCCCTCGAGCGTGACGGACATCGAGAAGAAGGGGTGCGAGACGACGGCGTCGCCCCAGTCCGTCACGAGGTACCGCCCGTCGCGGACGAAGACCTGCGCGTCGTGGAGGTCGTCGTGCTGGATCGTCTCGGCGATCGCGTAGGCGGCGAGGCGCTCGCACCGGTCGGCCACGAGCGGGACGAGGCGGCGGTACGCGTGCCCGCGCTCGATCCGGCCGAGCAGCTGCTCGAAGCGCTCCGGCAGCACCGCGAGCCGGCGGTCGGGCGCGCCGGCCGCCAGCAACTCGCCCGCGAGCGGGGCGGCGGCGAGCTGGAGCTCGGCGTACAGCGGCAGGACGTCGAGCCACCGCGTGAGGCTCCGTTCGCGCTCCACGAGCTCGCGCAGGCGCTCGCCCGCCTCCCGCGTGAGCATCCATCCGGTCTCCGGGTCGTGCGCCACGAGCTCGACCACGACCTCCGGGCGTGCCCGGGCCAGCAGCGCCGTGACCGCCGCCTCGTGACGGTGCGCGTCGCTGTTGGCCTTGAACCAGAGGTCGCCGCCGGCCGTCCGGACCCGCAGCGCGGTCGACCAGGGCCGGATGTGCGGCTGCTCGATCGCCAGCACGGCGCCTGCGCCGGTCCGGGCAGCCGCGTCGCCGATCCACGCGTTGGCCGCGGCGAGCCAGTCGGGATCGGTCCAGCGTGTCGCGGCAGACGTCATTCCCACGGGAGGCCGCTCATCGAGGCGGGCCGCGCGCGGCGCCAGTCCGGGAACGGCGCATAGGCCTCCGACGGAACCGGCGTCTCGGTCTCGACGCCGGCGCCGTGCGCCAGCGCGAGCTCGGAGCGGGGATAGACGATCGCGTGCTCCCGCGTGCGCCCTCCGATCATGAAGACCACGCACGGGCCGTCGCCCGCCCCGACGAAGATGTGCTCGGTGCCGGGCGGGCAGTGCACGAAGTCCCACGCCCGGAGCCGCCGCTCCTCCCCCTCGACGAGGAGGACGCACTCGCCGGCGAGGACGAGGAAGTCCTCCTGGTTGCTCTCGCGGTGGTAGAGGCCGCTCGGCCGGCCCGGCTGGAGCACGCCGAGCGTGTAGCCGATGTCGGGGACCTCGGGCCCGTCGCCCTCGAACACCGCGCAGGCGCCGAAGGCGTCGTTCCGCAGCCACGTCGCGTCGGCGACGTTGAGGACGAACCAGCCCTCGGTCGCGGGCGCGAGCCCGGACTCGGTCTGCTCGAGACGTGCTTCGGCGACCATTCGCGCCCCTCTCGCTCGTGGTGTCGACCCGCGGAGCGGCGATTCTAGAGCGCGTCGCCCCGCGATTCGGCCCGCGGCGTCGGCGCGATCGCACGGACGGGCTACGCTGGGGTGATGGGCACGGTCGAGACCCGAGGCGTCCGCCTCGACCGGGAGTCCTCGCCGTCGCTCCCGCGGGCGCGCGAGCGCTTCGTGGCCCGCCTCGACCTCCTTCCCGGCGGGCGCCGCTCCGCCGCCGCGCTGGCCGTCGCCTTCCTCGCCGCCGTCGCGTTCGCGCGCGTCGCCGAGGACTACCTCACGAACGACCCGCTCGCGCGCTGGGACGTGAGCTTCGCGCGCTGGCTCTCCGAGCACCGCGAGCCGGCGCTGGACGAGCTCTTCCGCGCCGTCACGTTCGTCGGGAGCCCCGGCTTCGCGCTCGGGGTGGCGGCCGTCGCCGCGCTGCTCCTCTACCGCGGCCGGCGGATCGCGGAGGCCGCCCTGCTCGTGGTCGTCCTCGGCTGCACCGAGCTCGTGAACGTGGTGCTGAAGCTCGTCTTCCACCGTCCGCGGCCGGAGGTCGGCTTCGTCCACCTCGACACGTACTCGTTCCCGAGCGGTCACGCGATGATCTCCACCGCCGCCTACGGCGTCCTGACCGTCCTCGTGCTGGCGAGGCTGCGCTCGGGGCGGGGCCGTGCGCTGCTCGTCGGCGGCTCGGTCGCGCTCGTGGCGGCGATCTGCTTCAGCAGGCTCTACCTCGGCGTCCACTACCTCTCCGACGTGCTCGGGGGCATCGCCGGAGGCGCGGCATGCCTCGCGCTCGCCCTCGCGGTGTACTGGGCGGCCGGGCCGCGGTTCGCCGCGTGGTTCGCGCAGACGCGGCTCGACCGGATCGGGCGTGCGCTGACGCGCGTGCCCTAGGCCTCTCCGGCGCGAGGCTCGGCGGACGCAGGTCGCGGTGGCTCAGGCCGACCGGCCGAGCGTATAAACGAGCGAGGCGCGGAAGGCCTCGCCCTCCGGCCCGAAGGCGCGGAAGCAGCAGCGGCAGTCCGGATAGCCCGACCCGCCCTCCCACGCGTGCAGCATCACGCCCGTCTGCGGCCGCGAGGGCGGCGGCGGCGAGCCCGCGCCGGCGGATGCCCAGCGCGCGACCTCCCACTGGCGCGTCAGCGTCTTCCGCGGCCCCTGGAGGCAGTACGCCTCGTCCGGCTGGCACGGCTCGAGGCGCTCGCGCTCGTTCGACAGCTGCGCCCACCGGTCGAGCCCCGCGGCCGCGCCCTCCCACTGCATCCGGGTGGCGTCGTCGCCGAGCGCCTGCGCGAGCACCTCGAGCGTCAGGTGCGGCCGCACGGGATCGTCGAACCGGCACCGTGCGCGGCGGTCCTGCGGCAGCTGGAGCGTCTTCACGTTGGGGCTCGGCAGCGACCAGACGTCCGACGCCAGCAGCCGCTCGTTCGCGACCGTCAGCACCTGCAGGTTGCGGTACACGGGCGACCCGGGAGCCGTCGAGCCGAGCGCGTGGCAGACGAGCTTCGGCTCCTTGACGAACGCCGGCGTGCCGAGGTGTGCCCCGCCGCCGGTCGCGACCGTCACGTCGCACGTCACGACCCTGGCGTAGAAGGCGTAGTCGTAGCGGACGACCGCGAGCGGAACCCCCGCGCCGGCCGCCTCGCCGTCGGTCAAGGACACCTCGAACGACGCCTCGATCCGCTCGTCGTCGCCGGAGCCGACGCGGCGCGGCGAGCGCACGACGCGCGCACGAGAGACGCCGTAGCCGAAGCGGGACTTCGCCTCGTGCCGTCCGGTCACGTCCCAGGTGTAGTTCACCGGGTCGGGCTGGCCGTTCCGGCGGGCGACGTGGAAGCCGAAGCAGCCGAGGCCGCCCGCGCGCGGGTCGTTGATCGTCCCCCAGTCGCTCTGCGAGCCGCCGTGCGCGTAGAAGTCGTCCACGACGAGCGAGCCGTCCGGGGCGCGCACCCGGCCGATGTAGCCGGGCCCGACGCATGCGGTGCGGCCGGCGTTCCAGGTGAACGCCTTCCAGATCGACCAGGCCCCGGCCTCGTTCCAGAAGATCAGGCGCGGCCCCGCGTCCTCCCAGGCGACGGGCATCGGCGGAGTACTGCCACACCCGCGCGCGATGTCAAGCACGAATCGCGCGCCCGCGGCCGCCGACGAGGCTCGGTCGGCCCGAGGAGTGGTCGGACGAGCTCCCGCTCGTCGTAGGAATCGGGACGGTCCGCGGCGAAGGACGGCTCCGTGGCCGAGCGCCTGCCCCGGATGCTCCTTCGCGTCGAGGGACTGGCGGTCGCGGTCGCGGCGGTCGCCCTCTACGTGGACGGCGACCACTCGTGGTGGCTGTTCGCGCTGCTGATCCTCGCTCCCGACCTCGGCATCGCCGGCTACGCGGCCGGGCCTCGGGTCGGCGCGCTCACGTACGACGTCGTCCATACCTCGGCGCCGCCGCTCCTGCTCGGTGTTGCGGGCGTCCTCGGCGACTCCGAGGCCGCGGTCGCGGTGGCGCTCGTCTGGCTCGCGCACATCGGCGTCGACCGTGCCGTCGGCTACGGGTTGAAGTACCCGACGGCGTTCAAGGACACGCACCTCCAGCGCGTCTGAGCGATGCCCCGTTCGGGGGTTGTCGCATGTGGGCGTCCTCGCCGATCGTGCGCCTATCCAGATCGGATCCCTGCGGACAACGGATCCGTGCCCTGGCTTCCGTGCGGCTTCTGCGGACCTCGCGCTCGGTGTGCCCGAGCGGGAGTGGAGCCTGTGCGGTGCGTCGCCGGGACGCGGCTCCGATGGAGGTCACATGGACGACGCCCACAGCGGCATCGGTTTCGACGGCAATGCCTACGACGGCAGCGCGTACGGCGGCAACGGCTACGGCGTGTACGGGAACGGCACGGTGGTCGACGCGGCGTACGGCTCCGTCCAGGCCGGCCTGGTCGCGGAGCCGCCTGCGCCGGCGGCCGAGCCCACGCTCGAGTCACGGCTGTTCGACGGAGGCTTCATCAGTGCCGACCAGGTCGCGGAGATCGCGCGCGAGCAGGCTGCTTCCGGCCGGTCGACCGAGGAGATCGTGAGCGAGCGCGGCTTCGTCGCGCCGGGCGTCGTCGACCGGCTGCTCGGCCGCGTGCCCCCGCCGGCGATCGGCTCGTTCGACCTGGCGGCGCTGCCCGTCGTCGAGCCGGCAACGGCCGCTGCGGTGGAGCCCGAGCCGTCGGCGGCGACGGACGAGCTTCCCGCGCCCGTCGAGCGCGTGGCCTTCGACGTCGTCGTGACGTTGCGCGGCGGGAGCGTTCTCACGGCCTCGCAGCCCTCGCTCGAGGATGCGCGCGTCGCGGCACGGTCGCTCGTGCGGGCGGGCGACGAGTGGCTCGAGCTCGGCTCCTCGTTCTTCCGGAGCGCGGAAGCCGTCGCGGTCGAGATCCGGGCGCGGCTGCTCGGCTGACGGCTTGCCCCGAGGGGGCTCGTGGCTCCGAGCCACTAGCTCCCCTCGCCGGGCCCGGGCGGGCCGGGCTCCAGGGCGCGCATGAGCTCGTCGAGCTTCGCCTCCACGCGGGCGAGCCGTGCCTCGAGCGCGGCCATCTCGGCGCGCTCGTCGTCCAGGAGGGACGGTTTGTGGCTCTGAGCCACTTGCTCCGCCGCCGGCTCCTCGTCGCCGTCACCGCCGCCGAGCAGCTGTCGGTACCGCTCCTCCTTCTGGCCCGGGCGGCGCGGGAGGCGGCCGGCGAGCCCGCGCTCGGCCAGCTGGCCGAGCGCCGCGTGCACGTCCTCGAGCGAGCCGAAGGGGTACAGGCGCTCCGTGCGGGCCTTGAGCTCGCCCGGCGTCTGCGGCCCGCGCAGCAGCAGCACGGCGAGCACCGAGAGCTGCGACGGCGTCAGCGACAGGGTCTCCTCGAGCAGGTGGCGGTACTTGACCGCCCGGCTGCCCGGCCCGCTCGCGAGCCGCGTCCAGCCCTTGCGCCCGAGCCGTTCGAGCGAGGCACGGATCGTCGGCTCGTCGTAGTCGACGACCGGATCCCGGTTCGTCGTCTGGTTGCACGCGAGCCGGAGCGCGTTCAGCGACAGCGGGTAGACGTCGGGCGTCGTCCGCTGCTTCTCGATCAGGCACCCGAGAACCCGGAGCTCGACCTCGTCGGCGTCCACGGCGCGCAAGCCTAGTCGCCGAGCTCGGCGACGAGCCGCCTCGGCGCGGTCCGGCGGTAGCTCTCCTCGATCAGGTCGCCGAGCTCGTCCCAGTCGAGCGCGACGTCGAGCCACGCGCCGATCCACCCGTGCTGCCCCACGTACGGCGGGCGGAAGAATCGCCGCGGCTCCGCCCCGACGAGCAGCTCCTGGACGCCGGGCTCCGCCTTGCACCACAGCGACGGGCGTCCGTCGTGCGGATGCTGCATCGCGAAGATCTTGTCCCGCACCTTGAACGAGGGGTCGCCGACGCCTCCGGTCTCGACGGCTCCGGGAAACGCCAGACAGACCTCGCGCAGGCGCGCGACGGGGTCGCTAGGCGTGGTGCTCGGCTGCTTCGGCGTCGGCCTTGGTCTCGTGGACGGTCCCGGGTGCGTGCTCGGGCGGCGCGTAGACGCTCACCAGGCGCAGCGCCCCCGCGCCGACGTTGCGGACGTCGTGCTCGACGCCCGCGGGAACGTAGGCGGCGCCGCCGGCCCCGACGCGGGTGGCCGCTCCGTCCAGGAGGACGTCCGCGTCGCCCTCGACGACGAACAGGATCTGGTCGCCGTGCTCGTGCGTCTCGAGGCCGATCGTCTCGCCCGGCTCGAGCGTCATCACGACGAGCTGGCTCGCCGAGCCGGTGACGATCTCGCGGCGGAAGGCGTCGTTCCCGCCGGTCAGCTCTCTGAGGTCGTAGGTAGGCATGACTCGATCCTATGCGACCTCTGCGCCCCACTCCTCGGGCGGCACGTCGCGCAGGTGCTGCGCGAAGAACCACTCGTGCCCCTCCGGGTCCTTCGCGTGGTAGCGACGGTCGCCGTAGGCCTGCTCGGCGGGCTCCGCGACGATCTCGGCGCCCTCCGCGCGTGCGCGCTCGAAGTGCGCGTCGAGGTCGTCGACGAGCGCGTAGATCGAGACGGTCGTCCCTCCCGCGCGCCGCGGGCTGACGTACCCGCCGCCCGGCTCGCCGAGGTAGACGACGCCGTCGCCCAGGTGCAGCTCGGCATGCCACACGCGCCCCTCGGGGGAGTGGGAGCGCAGCGCCTCCTCGAAGCCGAAGGCCCGCACGAGGAACTCGCACGCGGCGGCGCCGTCCTCGTAGAGCAGGTACGGCGTGATCGCGTGCGGCACGTGCGAGAGCTTACGAACTCCGCGACCAGCGATGCCGCCGACCCGCTCAGGCGTCTGCGCGCACGACCAGCTCGCCGGTCCCCGCGGGCACGCTCGCGCGCCGGCCGCCGACGGTGACGTCGACGTTCGTCCCGGCGCCGAGCCGGAGCCAGACGAGCGCGGCCCGGAACCGCTGCGTGTCGCCCTGCGCGAGGAGGCCCGCGAACAGCACCGGGCCCCGTGCGGAGCCTTCGCGCGCCTCGACCCAGCAGTCGCCGCGCGCGGCGCGGACGACGACGAGCGCCGCCGCCGCGTGCGCCTGCGTCGTCGCCGCGGCCGGTGCCGCCAGCGCCGTCGACGTCACCGCGGTCGCTGTCGCCGCGGGCCGCCTCGCCGGAGCGGTCGGCTGCGCTGCTTCGGTCGGCGAATCGTCCTCGACGAGGTAGCCGCTCGTCGCGGCGCCGAGGAGGGCGAGGAGCATCAGCGACAGTCCGACGGCGGTCCAGAAGCCGATCGGCTCCAGCCGGCCGACACCCCCTCGGCGTGTCACCGCCGGATCGTGGCACCCGGTTCGGACGGAGGCTACGGCCGGACGAGCGGCCGGTACTTGATCCGGTGCGGCTCGAGCGCGTCGGGGCCGCGGGTCTCGCGCACCCAGTCGGCGTACTCCTCCCACGAGCCCTCGAACCACGTCACCGTGGAGTCGCCGTCGAAGTGGAGGATGTGCGTGGCGATCCGGTCGAGGAACCAGCGGTCGTGCGAGATCAGCACGGCGCAGCCGGCGAAGTCGAGCAGCGCGTCCTCGAGCGCGCGCAGCGTGTCGACGTCGAGGTCGTTCGTGGGCTCGTCCAGCAGCAGCAGGTTGCCGCCGGAGCGCAGCAGCTTCGCCAAGTGGACGCGGTTGCGCTCGCCGCCCGAGAGGTCGCCGACGCGCTTCTGCTGGTCGGGACCCTTGAAGTTGAACCACGACACGTACTGCCGCGAGCTCACCTCCCGCGGGCCGAGCTCGATCGTGTCGTGGCCGCCGGAGATCTCCTGCCACACCGTCTTCGACGCGTCGAGGCCCGCGCGGCTCTGGTCGACGTAGGCGAGCTGCACGGTCTCGCCCACGCGCAGCTCCCCCGCGTCCGGCTGCTCCTCGCCGGTGATCATGCGGAAGAGCGTCGTCTTGCCGGCGCCGTTGGGGCCGACGACGCCGACGATGCCGCCGGGCGGAAGCGAGAACGACATGTCCTCGACCAGCAGGCGGTCGCCGAAGCCCTTCGTGACGCCGTCGGCCTCGACGACGAGCTCCCCCAGCCGAGGCCCGGCGGGGATGTGGATCTCGACCCGGTCGAGCCGCACGTCGCGCTCCTCGGCGAGGAGCCGCTCGTAGGCGGTCAGGCGGGCCTTCGACTTCGCGTGGCGCGCCTTCGGCGACGCGCGCACCCACTCGAGCTCGCGCGCCAGCGCACGGCGGCGTGCGGACTCCTGCTTCTCCTCCTGGGCGAGGCGCGCCTGCTTCTGCTCGAGCCACGACGAGTAGTTGCCCTCGAACGGGATCCCCCTGCCGCGGTCGAGCTCGAGGATCCAGCCGGCCACGTTGTCGAGGAAGTACCGGTCGTGCGTGACCGCGACGACGGTGCCGCGGTACTCCGCGAGGAAGCGCTCGAGCCACGCGACGGACTCGGCGTCGAGGTGGTTCGTCGGCTCGTCGAGCAGGAGCAGGTCCGGCGCCTGGAGCAGCAGGCGGCAGAGCGCGACGCGGCGGCGCTCGCCGCCGGACAGCGTCTCGACGTCGCGGTCGCCGTCGGGCAGCCGCAGCGCGTCCATCGCCCGGTCGAGGGTCTGGTCGAGCGACCACGCGTCGGCACGGTCGATCTGCTCCTGCACGCGGGCCTGCTCCGCGAGCAGGTCGTCGAAGTCGGCGTCGGGCTCGGCGAAGCGGGCGGAGATCGCGTTGAAGCGGTCGAGCAGGTCGCGCAGCGGCCGGACGCCGTCCTCGACGTTGCCGCGCACGTCCTTCGTGGGGTCGAGCTGCGGCTCCTGCTCGAGCAGGCCGACGGTGGCGCCGTCGTCGAGCTGCGCGAGCCCGCTGGAGGGCTCCTCCCGTCCGGCCATGATCCGCAGCAGCGTCGACTTGCCCGCGCCGTTCGGGCCGAGCACGCCGATCTTCGCGCCCGGCAGGAAGGCCAGCGTGATGTTGTCGAGCACCTTGCGGTCGGGGCCGTAGAACTTCTCGACCCGCACCATCGTGAACACGTAGTCGCCCATCCGCGCGGGCCAGGGTACCGTGGGCGACGTGGCCGGCTGCTGCTCGCCGAAGGGCTACGATCGCGTGTTCGGGGAGCGCCAGGCGCGGCGGGACCTGCGGCGCTGGCGGCGCAAGGGCCTTCCCGGCGATGCCCGCGACGCCGTCGACTTCCTCTCCCGCGCGGGCGTCCGCACGGTGCTCGAGATCGGGGGCGGCGTCGGCACGGCGCAGGTCGAGCTTCTGCGTCGCGGCGCGGAGCGCACCGTCAACGTCGAGCTGTCCCCCGGGTACGAGGCGGTCGCGCGGGAGCTCGCACGGGCCGAGGGCATCGAGGAGCGGATCGACCGTCGGCTCGGCGACGCGGTCGCGGCGGCGGCCGGGCTCCCGGAGGCCGACGCGGTACTGATGAACCGCGTCGTCTGCTGTTACCCCGACTACGAGGCGCTGCTCGGGGCCGCTGCCGGGCGCGCCCACCGGTTCCTCGTCTTCACGTTCCCGCGGAGCGGAGTCGTCGCCTCGATCGTCGCCGGGGTGGCGAACCTCGGGATGCGGCTCGCACGCAACGACTTCCGCGCCTACGCGCACCCGCGCGCGGCGATGCTCGCCGTCGCCGAGCGGCACGGCCTTCGTCTCGTCCACGAGCGCCGGGCGCTCGTCTGGCAGACGGCGGCGCTCGAACGCGCCTGAGGATCCGCGAGTTCACGGATAGCGGTGACCCTCGACTCCGACGAGCGTGGGGGGCAGGAGAACCGACCCACCAGGAGGTGGAGATGTTTACGTACGTCGGGCTGATCCAGCTGACGGACGAGGGGCGCGAGAACCTCGAGAAGGCGCCCGAGTACCTCGAGAAGTTCCGGCACATCGTGGAGGGCGAGGGCGGCGAGTTCGAGCGCATCCTCGCCGTGATGGGGCCGTGGGACTTCGTCGTGCTCGTCAAGTATCCCGACATCGAGACCGCGTTCCGCGTGCTCGCGAAGGTCGGGACGCTCGAGGTGATCAAGACCGAGACGTTCCCCGCAGAGGACGTCGAGATCTTCTTCAAGGCGCTCGTCTGAGGTGCGCCGCGGGGCCGCTCCGGCGGCCCCGCTCTCTTCCCGCGGCGCCCGTGTAGCCTCGCGCCATGGCCGCGACGGGCCTGACCGAGGTCGAGGCGCAGCGTCGGCTCGCTGCGCGCGGGCCCCAGTTGCCGCCGCCGTCCAGCCGCTCGACGGCGAGCATCGTCCGCGCCAACGTCTTCACCGTCTTCAACGCGATCCTCGTTGCGATGGGCGCCCTGACGCTGGCGTTCGGCGCCTGGCAGGACGCGCTCTTCCTCGGGATCGTCGTCGCCAACTCGTCGATCGGGATCGCGCAGGAGCTACGGGCCAAGCGCAAGCTCGACGAGCTGGCGGCGCTCGTCGCCCCGCACGCCCGCGTCGTCCGCGACGGCGAGGTGCGGCGTCTCGACGTCGAGAAGGTGGTCGAGGGCGACCTCGTCCGGCTGGAGGCCGGCGACCAGGTGGTCGCGGACGGCGCGCTCGAGGAGGCGAACGGGCTCGCGCTCGACGAGTCGATCCTCACGGGCGAGTCGCGCCCGGTGACGCGGAGCCCGGGCGAGGAGGTTCGCTCGGGCTCGTTCGCCGTCGAGGGCGTCGGCGCGTACACGGTGACCGCCGTCGGCGACCAGAGCTACGCGCAGCGGATCGCCGGCGTCGCGCGCGAGTTCCGGCACCCGCGCTCGCCGCTCGAGCGGGCGCTGAACCGGCTCCTGGTCGTCCTCGTCGGCGTGATGGTCCCGCTCGGGACGATCTTCGTCTACTCGCTCTGGCAGCGCGACGCGCCGATCCGCGAGGCGGTGACGACGGCGGTGGCGGGCATCGTCACCCTCGTCCCCGAGGGGCTCGTCCTGTTGGCGTCGCTGACGTTCGCAGCCGCGGCGCTCCAGCTCGCGCGCCGCGGCGCGCTGGCCCAGCAGCTCAACGCCACGGAGTCGCTCGCGTCCGTCGACGTGCTGTGCCTCGACAAGACGGGCACGCTGACGCAGCCGGGGCTGCGCGTGGTCGGCATGCGCCCCGCCCCGGACGTGGAGGAGGAACGGCTCGTCCACGAGCTCGGGCGGTTCGCCGCCAGCTCGCCGTCCCGCAACACGACGCTCGCGGCGATCGCCGCGGCGACTCCCGGAGAGGCGGAGGAGCCGGCCGAGCACGTGCCGTTCTCCTCCGCCCGCAGATGGAGCGGCGTCACGCTCGGCGGCACCGCGTACGTGCTGGGAGCGCCGGAGCACTTCCCGCTCGGGCCGCTCGGCGACGAGGCGGCGCGGGAGCAGCGCGACGGCCGCCGTGTCGTGGCCTTCGGGACGAGCGGGTCGCTCGCGGGCTCCGACGGCACGCCGCCGAACGGGCTGCAGCCGCTCGGGCTGGTCGTCCTCGCCGAGGAGCTCCGGCCCGACGCCCGCGAGACGGTCGAGTACTTCCGGGGCGAGGGCGTCGAGCTGAAGGTCATCTCCGGCGACAACCCGGAGACGGTCGCCGCGATCGCCCGCGACGCCGGGCTCGACATTCACGCGGCGTTCGACGCGAGCGCGGGCGTGGAGCCGCCGCTCGACGCGACCGTCGTCGGACGGATCTCGCCCGAGGGCAAGCAGGCGTACGTCGAGCGGCTGCGCGACGCCGGCCGCTACGTGGCGATGGTCGGCGACGGCGTCAACGACGTCCCGGCGCTGAAGGCCGCTCGGCTCGCGATCGCACAGGGGAGCGGCTCGGAGATGGCGCGGAGCGTCGCCGACGTCGTCCTCGTCAACGGGGACTTCGCCTCGGTGCCGGGAATGGTGGACGAGGGGCGGAACATCCTCCGCAACGTCCAGCGCGTCGCGAAGCTGTTCGTGACGAAGTCCGCGTTCGCGGCGTTCCTGATCCTGCTGATCGGGCTGACCGAGACCGACTACCCGCTGCTGCCCCGGCACCTGACCCTCGCCGCCTCGCTGACGATCGGCATTCCCGGCTTCTTCCTGGCGCTCGCGCCCTCGGACGGGTCCTGGACGACGAGCGGGTTCCTCCGCGACGTCGCCCGGTTCGCGATCCCGGCCGGGACGGCGGCGGCGCTCGGCGTCGTGTCGGCCTACAACTTCGCCCTCAACGTCGTGGCGCTGCCGCTCGTCGAGGCCCGGACGGTCGCGACAGCGGTGCTCGTCCTGCTCGGCCTCTACTTCGTGCTCGTGCTGGAGGCGTCGGGCACGCGACGCCGTCGCTACGCGGTCGGGACGCTCTGCGGGGTCATGCTGCTGCTCTTCGTCGCCGTGCTGGCGATCGACGCGGCGCGTGACTTCTTCGAGCTGGTGGTCCCCGAGTTCTGGGCGCTCGTCGGGATCCTCGGCGGGACGGGTCTCGCGATCACCGGGCTCATCTTCACGGACGAGCGGTTCGTCGCCGACCTCGGCTTCCGTCCGTTCGTCCGCGCACGGTCGCGACCTGTCTGACGGAGCCGGCGCCTCAGGCGTCGATCGACGGGCGAGGTCGGAGCACCGGCACGGCCACGTCCACGGCGGCCAATCATCGTGCGGCTTTCACCGTTCGGCGAGGCTTCCGACACACGCCCGGCGTGGGGACAGTCCCTAGGACTGTCCCCGGACATGGCCCATCTGTGTCGAGGGTGTGACGATTCGTCCACGGGGTCGGGGCGGCCGCTCCGATGCCGAGGGCTACGATGTCCGCGTGGCCGTCACAGCCCAGCCGAAGCTCGACGCGCGCGCGATTCGTGCCGACTTCCCGATCTTCGAGCAGCAGTTCCACGGCAAGCCGCTCGCGTTCCTCGACTCCGCCGCGAGCGCGCAGAAGCCGCGGCAGATGCTCGAGGCGATGACGACGTTCTACGAGACGTCGTACGCCAACGTGCACCGCGGCGTCTACCAGCTCGCCGAGCGCGCGACCGAGGCGCTGGAGGGCTCCCGCGAGAAGGTCCGCGCGCTGCTGAACGCGCCGTCCGCGCGCGAGATCGTCTTCACGCGCAACGCGACCGAGAGCATCAACCTCGTCGCCTACGCGTGGGGGATGAACGAGCTCGGGCCGGGCGACGTGGTGGTGGCGACCGAGCTCGAGCACCACTCGAACTTCGTCCCCTGGCAGTACGTCGCCGGGCGCACGGGCGCCGACTTCCGGCTGATCCCGCTCGACGACCACGGGGAGCTCCGCATCGAGGCGCTGGACGAGATCGCGAAGGCGGGCTCCGTCAAGGTGGTCGCGGCGGGGCTCGTGTCGAACAGCCTCGGCACCGTGAACCCCGTCGAGCGGCTGGCGGCGTGGGCGCGCGACCACGGCGCGATCTCGGTCGTGGACGCCGCGCAGGCTGCGCCGCACCGCCGGGTGGACGTGCAGGCGCTCGGCTGCGACTTCCTCGCCGTCTCGGCGCACAAGCTCTGCGGCCCGAGCGGCGTCGGCGCGCTCTGGGGGCGCGCGGAGCTGCTGCAGGCGATGGAGCCGTTCCTCCTCGGGGGCCACATGATCCGCTCGGTCGGCGTCGACCAGACCACCTGGGGCGAGCTACCGCACAAGTTCGAGGCGGGGACGGCGCCCATGGCCGAGGCCGTCGGGTTCGGCGCCGCGATCGACTACCTCGAGGGGATCGGGCTCGAGGCGATCGAGCGGCACGAGCACGAGCTCGTCTCCTATGCGCTCGACCGCCTCGACGAGCTGCCGTGGGTGACCACCTACGGGCCGCCCGCCGACCGCCGCGCCGGCATCGTCTCGTTCAACGTCGACGGCGTCCACCCGCACGACGTCGCGCAGATCCTCGATCTCGACGCCGTCGCGATCCGCGCCGGCCACCACTGCTGCCAGCCGCTGATGCGGAGGCTCGGCGTGGCCGCGACGAACCGCGCGAGCTTCTACCTCTACACCCTCCCCGAGGAGGTCGACCGCTTGGTCGACGGCCTCCACCGCGTCCGGCAGGTCTTCGCGTGAGCGGCGAGTTCGACCAGCTGTACCGCGAGGTGATCCTCGATCACTACAAGAACCCGCGCGGGCACGGGGAGATGGACGACGCCGACGCGGAGGCCGAGGGCGTCAACCCGCTGTGCGGCGACGAGGTCTCGATCTACGTCCGCTTCGGCGAGGACGGCGAGACGATCGACGAGGTCCGCTTCGCCGGCCGTGGCTGCGCGATCTCGCAGGCCGCGACGTCGATGCTGACCGAGATGGTGCAGGGCCGCAGCGCGACCGACGTCGCCGCGCTCCCGAAGGAGGAGCTCCTCGACGAGGTCGGGATCCCGCTCACGCCCGTCCGCCTCAAGTGCGCCCTGCTCGGGCTGGGCACGCTCAAGGTCGCGCTCCACAAGGCCAAGGGCACGCCCCTGCCCGAGGAGTGGCAGGGGATGGCGAGCGAGCTGGAACTCCGCTAGCCGTGACCCCGCTCGGCGCATCACGCACCTCCAGGCGCGCTGCGACGCCGCGCGATGCCTGCGTCCTCGCCGCGCCCGCGGTTCACGCGCCCGACGGCACGATCTGCTCCTCGCGGAGCCACGACTAGCGCGTGCCGGACGTGACGGTCTGCCCGGTCGAGGCGCTTCCGCCCGGCACGATGAAGCTCGTCCACGCGGGGCTCGTGTCGCTCGGCGTCTACAACGTCGACGGCGAGCTGTACGCGCTCGAGGACCGCTGCTCGCACGACGACGGCCCGCTCGTCGAGGGCGACTGGGATCCCGAGGATCGCATCGTCGTCTGCCCGCGGCACGGCGCCCGCTTCGACCTCACGACGGGCCGACCGCTGAGCCTTCCCGCGACGGAGCCCGTCGAGACCTACGCGGTGCGCGTCGAGGACGGCGTGGTGAAGGTCACCGTCTAGCGCGCGCCCGCAGCTGGCCGGCGAGGAACTCCGCGTCGTCGACGGTCAGCGCCACCCGCGCGAAGCGGTGCCCCTCGAGCTC
>DATIDD010000036.1:0-35286 GCA_035456465.1 Gaiellaceae bacterium
CCCCCCCCCGACCCCGTCTGCTTGAATCGACGGCGTGGATCCGTTCGCCGCACGCGCCGGTCTCGACGTCGGGGGCACGCGGTACGAGATCGTCCGGCTCGACGCGCTGCAGCAGCGCTACGACGTCGAGCGGCTGCCGTACACGCTGAAGATCCTGCTCGAGAACGTCCTGCGCGGCGGAGCGGAGGCGGACGTCGAGGCGGTGGCGAGCTGGGACGCGAAGGCCGAGCCGAGCCGCGAGATCGCGTTCGTCCCCGCCCGCGTCCTCCTGCAGGACTTCACCGGCGTGCCCGCGATCGTCGACCTCGCGGCGATGCGCGACGCGATGCGCGACCTCGGCGGGGATCCGGCGCGGATCAACCCGCTGCTCCCGTCCGAGCTCGTGATCGACCACTCCGTGCAGGTGGACGAGTTCGGGAGCGCGCGCGCGATGTTCCGCAACACGGAGCTCGAGTTCGAGCGCAACCGCGAGCGCTACGCGTTCCTGCGCTGGGGCCAGAGCGCCTTCGACAACCTCAAGGTCGTCCCGCCGAACACGGGGATCGTGCACCAGGTGAACCTCGAGTACCTCGCGCGGGTGGTCGAGTCGCGCGACGGCGCGGCGTTCCCCGACACGCTCGTCGGCACCGACTCGCACACGACGATGGTGAACGGCCTCGGCGTCCTCGGGTGGGGCGTGGGCGGGATCGAGGCCGAGGCGGCGATGCTGGGCGAGGCGATCTCGATGCTCGTGCCGCAGGTGGTGGGCTTCAAGCTGACGGGCGAGCTGCCCGAGGGGTCGACGGCGACGGATCTCGTGCTGACGGTCACCGAGGTCCTCCGCCGCGCCGGCGTCGTCGGCAAGTTCGTCGAGTACTTCGGGCCGGGGCTGGGCACGCTCCCGCTCGCCGACCGGGCGACGATCGGGAACATGTCGCCGGAGTACGGCGCGACCTGCGGGTTCTTCCCCGTCGACGACGTCACGCTTCGGTACCTCCGCCTGACGGGCCGGTCGGAGGAGCGAATCGGGCTCGTCGAGGCGTACTGCAAGGAGAACCTGCTCTGGCACGAGCCCGAGCACCATCCGACCTACTCGGAGGTGCTCGAGCTCGACCTCGGCTCGGTGGAGCCCTCGCTGGCCGGCCCGCGCCGCCCGCAGGACCGGGTGCCGCTGGCGCGGTCGAAGCAGGCGTTCTCCGAGTCGCTCTCGAGCTTCGGCGTCGACTACGGCGGCAGCGACGAGGCCGTCGCCGAGACGTTCCCGGCGAGCGACCCGACCTCGGAGCAGTCGCCGGGGAACGGCGAGTCCCACCGCGGTCCCGATCGCGCCGCCACCGCGGTCGCGCCTCCGGCCCGCACCGTCGCGGCCGAGCTCGACGGCGAGCGGTTCGAGCTCTCCCACGGCGCCGTCGTGATCGCCGCGATCACGTCCTGCACGAACACCTCGAATCCCGCCGTGATGGTGGGCGCCGGCCTGCTGGCGAAGAAGGCGGTCGAGCGCGGGCTCCGCCGGAAGCCGTGGGTGAAGTCGTCGCTTGCGCCGGGCTCGAAGGTCGTGACCGAGTACTACGAGCGCGCCGGGCTCACCCCCTACCTCGAGGCGCTCGGCTTCCACACCGTCGGCTACGGCTGCACCACCTGCATCGGCAACTCGGGGCCGCTGCCGGAGGCGATCTCGCGCGCGGTGGTGGACAACGAGCTGGTCGCCTGCTCGGTGCTGTCGGGCAACCGCAACTTCGAGGCGCGGATCCATCCCGAGGTGAAGGCGAACTACCTCGCCTCCCCGCCGCTCGTCGTCGCCTACGCGCTCGCCGGGCGCATGGACCTCGACCTCGCGACCGAGCCGCTCGGACAGGACGCCGACGGCGCGGACGTGTTCCTGCGCGACGTCTGGCCGTCGTCGGAGGAGATCGACGCCACCATCGCCGGCTCGGTCGACGGGGAGATGTTCCGGCGCACGTACGCCGACGTGTTCACGGGCGGCGACGAGTGGCGCGCGCTCGAGACGCCCGAGGGCGAGCTGTTCGCCTGGGATCCGGCGTCGACGTACGTACGCCTGCCGCCGTACTTCGAGGGGATGGGCGTCGAGCCGCCGCCCGTCGAGGACGTCGCCGGCGCCCGTTGCCTGGTCGTCCTGGGCGACTCGGTCACGACCGACCACATCTCGCCCGCCGGCTCGATCAAGCCCGACGCTCCGGCCGGGCACTACCTCGTCGAGCACGGCGTCGAGCGCAGGGACTTCAACTCGTACGGCTCGCGGCGCGGCAACCACGAGGTGATGGTGCGTGGGACGTTCGCGAACGTCCGGTTGCGGAACGAGCTCGTGCCCGGGTCGGAGGGGACGTGGACGGTCCACGTGCCCTCGGGTGAGGAGATGACGATCTACGAGGCCTCGCAGCGGTACCTGGCCGAGGGGACGCCGCTGATCGTGATCGCGGGCGTCGAGTACGGCTCCGGGTCGTCACGCGACTGGGCGGCGAAGGGGCCGAACCTGCTCGGCGTGCGCGCGGTGGTCGCGGAGTCGTACGAGCGGATCCACCGGTCGAACCTGCTGATGATGGGGATCCTCCCGCTGCAGTTCATGCCGGGCGAGACGCGGAAGACGCTCGGGCTGACCGGGCGCGAGGAGTTCGCGATCGAGGGGCTCGAGGGAGGCGAGGCGAGCGAGGTGACCCTCCGCGCCGACGACCGGGAGTTCCGCGCCAGCGTCCGGCTCGACACGCCGCGCGAGCGCGAGTACCTCCGGCACGGCGGGATCCTCCGGTTCGTGCTGCGGCGCCTGCTGCAGGCCTAGCGCTTCCCCTCGCGCCGCTCGAGCTCGATCATCACGCGTCGGAGCAGCGCGTTGAGCTGATCCATCTCCTCGGGCGTCAGTGCCGCTGCCACGATCGCCTCCTTCTGCGCCTGCGCCACCACCGACTGCTGCCACGTCCGCAGGCCCTCCTCGGTGAGCTCGACCTGGACGCCGCGCCGGTCGTCGGGGTCCGGGAGCCGGCGGACGAGCCCTGCCCGCTCCAGCCGGTCGAGGCGGTTCGTCATCGCGCCGCTCGAGAGCTCGTGCGTCCGGGCGAGGTCGCCCGGCGACTGCCGATGCTGGTCGGCCCAGCGGAGCGACGTCAGCACCCGCCATTCGCCGAAGGAGAGGTCGAACTCCTCGAGCGTCTCCTCGAGCGCGTGCTTCAGGCGCCGCTGGATCCCGCCGATCCGGTCGACGATCCCCTCGACGCGGATGTCGATCCCCACGAGCGCGTCGGCGTGCTCGTCGATGAAGCGGTCGACGTGGTCGCGCTCCTCTTCGTCGGTTTTCACGATGTCGTGATTCTTCATCTCTTTTTTCTTGACGTCAAGGTATCCGGGCGGTAATCTCTCGACCTCAAGATACTCTCATTCGAGAGGAGTTGCCTTGGAGCTGCACGACATCCATTCCCTGAGACTCGCCGTCGCGGATCGCCGGGAGGCACTGAGCCGGTCGATGGGCCCGACGCGCGGCGAGCGTCACGCCCGCCGCCGGATCGGCCGGGCGGTCGTCGCCCTGGGCGTGCGGATCGCCGGCGAGCAGCGGTCCGCGCCCGCCCGGCGCTACGCCTGAGGACGCCGCGGCACGCCGCCGGCGCCGCTAGTGGAAGAGGCGGCCGCCGTTGACCCAGAGGTCCTGCCCGGTGACGAAGTCGGAGCCGTGGCCGACCAGGTAGAGCAGGGTGCCGACCAGATCCTCCGGCGCCGCGTCCCGTTTGAAGGCGCGCTGCTGGGCCAGCAGCGGCGCCATCTCCGGCTGGCGCGCGGCGTAGGCGGCGTCGTGCGGCACGTAGTCGGGCGAGATCGTGTTCACGCAGATGCCCCAGTCGCCGAGCTCGCGCGCGAGCGCGCGCGTGAGGCCCACGACGGCGGCCTTCGAGGCGACGTAGTGGAGGAACCCCGGAATCCCGCTCGGGACGGTCATCGACGACGTGTTGACGATCTTCCCCGAGCGCTTCGCCTTCATCGTCGGGACGACCGCGCGGGCACACAGCCAGGCCCCGCGAACGTTCACGGCGAAGGCGCGGTCCCACTCCTCGACCGTGAGCTCCTCGAACGGCTTCTTGACGATCTCGGTGAAGTAGCCCGCGTTGTTGACGAGCGCGTCGATGCGCCCGAAGCGCTCGACGACGGCGGCCGCCATCGCCTCGGTCGACGCGCGGTCCGAGACGTCGACGCGGACGAACAGGTCGCCGGCGTCGCTGTCCGCGAGATCCGCGACCACCACGGCGTAGCCCTCGCGCCGCAGCGCCACGACGTAGGCGAGCCCGAGGCCCCGCGCGCCTCCCGTGACGATCACCACCTCACGCCTCATACGATCGCCCGGTGGCCCTCGACGCGTTCCTGGCCGACCTCGGCGCGTGGGCCGAGGCCCACGACCCCGGCTGGGAGACGCTCGCCTACGGCGCCGACCCCGACCAGGTGGCCGACGTCCGCCGCGGCGGCGGGCGCACGGCGATCCTGCTCCACGGCGGGTTCTGGCGCCCGGCCTACACGCGGGGGAACACCCGCGCGCTGGCGGTCGACCTCGCGCTGCGGGGCTGGACGACCTGGAACGTCGAATACCGCCGCACCGGGGTCGCCGACACGCTCGCCGACGTGGCGGCCGCGCTCGAGCTGACGGGACGCGGGACCGCGATCGGCCACTCGGCGGGCGGGCACCTGGCGCTGTGGGCGGCGGGCACGGGAACGCTGGACCGCGTCGTCTCCCTGGCCGGCGTCACCGACCTCGCGCGGGCCGCGCGCGACGGCATCGGCGCCAACGCGGCGGTCGAGTTCGCGGGCGAGCGACCCCCGGCAGACGCCGACCCGATGCGGCGCCTGCCGCTGCCCGTGCCCGCGCTCCTCGTCCACGGCACCGAGGACGACCGCGTCCCCGTCGACTACAGCCGCGCGTTCGCGGCCGCAGCCGGGTGCGAGCTGCTCGAGCTCCCCGGGGTGGGGCACTTCGAGCCGATCGACCCGCGCTCGGATGCGTGGACCCAGGTCGTGGCACGGCTCTAGGCGTCCCATTCGACCTCGAGCCGGCGGAACCCGCGGGCGAAGAAGATCTGCTCGCGCTCGACCACGCCGCCGGCGACCGGCCGGAGACCCGGCAGCCGCCGGAGGAGCAGCGGCAGCGCGAGCCGCAGCTCGAGCCGGGCGAGCGGCGCGCCGATGCAGAAGTGGATCCCCTTGCCGAACGCGAGGTGCCGCGCGAGCTCTTCCCGGGCCGGCTCGAGGCGCTCCGCGTCGGCGAAGACGCAGCCGTCCCTGTTTGCGGAGCCGAAGTGCGCCATCACGCGGGCTCCGGCGGGGAGCGTGACGCCGCCGAGCTCGACCTCGCGCGTCGTCCGCCGGAACAGCCCCTGCGCGGGCGACTCGAGCCTCAGCACCTCTTCGATCGCCGCCGGCGCGACCGCGGGGTCCAGCAGGTGGTCGCGGAGCGGCGGGTACCGAAACAGCGTCGCGAGCGCGCTCCCGATTGCGCGCGTGACGGTGACGTGCCCGGCCACCATCAGGTCGAGCGGGAGCCCGGCCGTCTCCGGCACGGTCAACGGATCCTCGGCGTCGAGGCGGGCGGCCATCAGCGCGCCCATCAGGTCGTCGGTCGGGTGACGCTCTCGCTCTTCGAGCGCCTCGACGAAGTACCGCTGCAGCTCCACGAGGCCGCGGGCGTGCGCGACCCGCTGCTCGACCGGCCCCGGCTGCTGCAGGAGCAGCCAGTCCGTGCCCCACTCGTGCAGGCGCGGGAGGTCCTCGCGCGGCAGCCCGAGCAGCTCGCCGAGGACTCGGAGCGGCAGCGGCCACGCGAACCGCTCGATCACGTCCGCCCTCCCCTCCCCGATAAACCCGTCCACGAGCTCGGTGGCGAGCTCGTCGATGCGCGGCTCGAGCGCGGCGATCCGGCGCGGCGTGAACGCGCGGGTGACGAGGCCGCGGATCCGGTCGTGCAGCGGCGGATCGATCTCGATGACGTACGGCATCCGCGGCCAGCCGGTCGCGAGCACCTCCTCGACCTCCGGCGGGAACGGGTCGGGCGACGACGTCAGCGCGCCGACCGACGAGAACGCGTCGTGGTCTCTCAGCACCGCGAGCACGTCGTCGTAGCGCGTCACGACCCAGAGGTCGAACTCCGGCGCGTGGAAGACCGGCTGCTCGCGCCGTGCGAGCTCGAGCAGCGGGAACGGATCCTCCCGTTGCCCCGGGTCGAGCGGGTCGAACGTGAGCTCGGTCATCGCTCCTCGTACGCGGACGGCGGGTCGGCCGAGTGTCCACCGGCCCGCTCGACGGCGTCAAGAGTTTGATCAAACCTCCGCCGTATCCGACCGCCTGCCGGCGCCGTTCAACGGGGGCAATGCCGAGGAATGGGGTCTTCGGCGCGCCGAACGCGGCGCGCTTCGCGACGGCGCTCGCCGCCGCGGCGGCGGCGACGGGGCTCGTCGCGGTCGCCGGCTCGGCCGGCACCGGTGGGGCGCACGGAGAGCCCGCGGCGGCCGGGTTCCGGCTCGCCGACGGCACGGTCGCGTGCGCCCTCGTGGACGGCGCGCTCGCCTGCCGCGCCGACGGCGCCGACACCGCGGCCGTGCTCGAGCGCGACGGGCGCTCCCGCGCGGCCGACGTCGACGTCCCGCACAACGCCTCGACGCCGGTGCTCCTCCGGGCCGAGAGCTGGTGGCTCGGGGGCTTCTCGTGCCGCGTCGTCGCGGAGTCCGTCGTGTGCAGGGCCGGCGACGGGGCGATCACCGTCGCGCCCGGCGTGACGGGCGGCGTCCGCTGAGCTTGCGCCGAGCCCGCGGCGCCCGTATTGTGCCTAGGAGATGCCTAGGCGACGTGCCTACTCGGCGAGCGAGGCGGCCCGAGCGCTCGGGATCAGCCTCGACACGCTCCGCCGCTGGGACCGCGACGGTCGGATCAGCGTCGAGCGCGACCGCTCCAACCGGCGAGTCGTCCCCGCCTCCGAGGTCGATCGGCTGCGCGGCCGGGACGCCGACGAGCTCTCCGCGCGGAACCGCTTCCGCGGCGTGATCCGCGAGGTGCGGACGGAGGGGCTGCTCGCGCAGGTCGAGATCGACGTCACGGAGCCGTCGCGAATCGTCGCGCTGATCACACGCGACGCGGCCGAGGAGCTCGGGCTCCGCCCCGGGATGGCCGCGACGGGCGTGGTGAAGGCGACCTCGGTCATGGTCGAGCGGTGAAGCGGGCGCTCGTCGCGCTCGGAGCCGCGCTCGCGGCCGGTGCCGCTGCGCTCGTGTGGATCGCGGCGGGCGACGGCGGCGCACACGACGAGGCGCCCAGGCTCCGGATCCTCGCCGCGGCGTCGCTGACGGAGGCGCTCCCGAGGATCGACACCGCGCCGGCCTACGAGTTCGGCGGCTCGAACCGGCTGGCGTTCCAGCTGCGCCAGGGCGCGGCGGGGGACGTGTTCGCCGCCGCGAGCCCGGAGCTCACGCAGGCGCTCCACCGCGAGGGGATCGTCGAGCAGCCGGTCGCGTTCGCCTCGAACCGGCTCGTCCTGGTGGTGCCGCGGTCGAATCCGGCCGGCATCCGCTCCGTCCTCGACCTGCGCCGGAGCGGCGTGAAGCTCGTCGTCGGCACCGAGCGCGTCCCGGTCGGCGCCTACACGCGCACGGTGCTCCGGCGGCTCGGCCTCGCGGGCGTGCTCCGCGACGCGGTGAGCCGCGAGCCGGACGTGAAGAGCATCGTCGGCAAGGTCGCGCTCGCGCAGGCAGACGCGGGCTTCGTCTACGCGACGGATGTGCGCCCGGTCGCGGACCGCCTGACGGCGATCGCGATCCCGGCGCGCGCGCAGCCTGTCGTGCGGTACGAGGTGGCGGTCGTGTCGCGGAGCCGGCACCGGGACGAGGCGCGGGCGTGGGTCCGGCGCCTGACGGCCGACGCGCGCGCGAGGCGGCTGCTGCGCGAGGCGGGGTTCGGGCTCCCGTGAGGCTCGGGCAGGTCGCCTTCACCGCAGTGCTCGTCGCGGCGCTCGTCGTGACACTCGCCTTCCTCCTGCTGCCGGTCGTCGCGATCTTCCTCGACACGCCTCCCGGCCGGCTCCTCGACGGGCTCCGCAGCGAGGCCGCGCGCGATGCGCTCGCGGTCACGCTCAAGACCAACCTCGTCGCGCAGGCGCTGGTGCTGGCGTTCGGGACGCCGGCCGCGTACCTGCTCGCGACGCGCCGCTTCCGCGGCCGCGCGCTGGCGGTGACGGTCGTCGAGCTCCCGCTCGTGCTCCCGCCCGCCGTCGCCGGCGTCGGCCTGCTGGCCGCGTTCGGAACGCTCGGCCTGCTCGGCGGCACGCTCGACGTGCTCGGCCTGGAGCTCGCGTTCACGCAGGCCGCGGTCGTGCTGGCGGTCGCGTTCGTGGCGAGCCCGTTCTACGTCCGCTCCGCGATCGCCGCGTTCGAGGCCGTCGACACGACGCTGCTCGACGCCTCGCGCACGCTCGGCGCCGGGCCCGCGCGCACGTTCGCCCGCGTCGCGCTGCCCCTCGCCGCCGGCGGGCTGAGTGCCGGCGCCGCGCTCGCCTTCGCGCGCGGCCTCGGCGAGTTCGGCGCGACGATCATGTTCGCCGGCAGCCTCCAGGGCGTGACCCAGACCCTCTCCCTCGCCATCTACGAGCAGTTCGACGTCGATTTCGACGTGGCGCTTGGGATCAGCGGCCTCCTCGTCCTCGTCAGCGGCGGGCTCCTGCTCGCCGTGAAGCTCGTGCCCGGATGGACACGCTCCGTCTCGACCTTGCCCACCGCCTCCGCCTCGTCCGCCTCGAGCTGAGCCTCGAGATCGGCAGCGAGACGGTCGCGCTCGTGGGGCCGTCCGGCGGCGGGAAGACGAGCGTCCTGCGGGCGGTGGCGGGGCTGCTCCGTCCCGACGCCGGAACGGTCGCGCTCGGCGACGAGACGTGGCTCGACACGGCGCGCGGGCTGGACCTGCCGCCGGAGCGCCGGTCGGTCGGCTACGTGTTCCAGGACTACGCGCTGTTCCCCCACCTCGACGTCGCGCGCAACGTCGCGTTCGGCGGCGCGGACGGGACGGCCCGCCTGCTCGAGCGGTTCCGCCTCTCGCACCTGGCCGGGGCGCGCCCGGGCGAGCTCTCCGGCGGCGAGCAGCAGCGGGTCGCGCTGGCCCGGGCGCTGGCACGGCAGCCCCGGGTGCTGCTGCTGGACGAGCCGCTGTCCGCGCTCGACGCGCACACGCGCGACGACGTCCGCGCGCAGCTCCAGGAGCTCCTGCGGGAGGCGCGGCTCCCGACGCTGCTCGTCACCCACGACTTCGAGGACGCCGCGGCGCTCGCCGACCGTGTCGGCGTCCTCGTCGACGGGCGGCTGCTGCAGCTCGGGACGCCGCAGGAGCTCGTGGACGCGCCGGCGGGGCCGTTCGTCGCGAGCCTGAGCGGCGGCAACCTCCTCCCCGGCTCGGCGCGCCCCGGCGCGGGCGGCCTGACCGAGGTCGCACTCGACGGCGGCGGCCTCGTCTACTCGACCGAGGCGGGGGAGGGCCGCGTCGGCGTGGTCGTGCAGCCGTGGGACGTGTCCGTCGCGCGCGAGCAGCCGGCCGACTCGGCCCTGAACCACGTGCGTGCGCCGGTGGCGTCGATCGTGCCGGTCGGGAACCGCGCCCGCGTCCGCGTCGGGCCGCTGACCGCGGAGCTGACGGCGGCGTCGGTGTCGCGGCTCGGGCTCCGCGTCGGGGAGCCGGTCGTCGCGAGCTTCAAGGCGACGGGGACGCGGCTTGTGTCCCTCGGCTAGCACCTACTCGAAGAACGTGTCCTCGTGCGCGTACGCCGGCGCGCAGCAGCACAGGAACCGCAGCCGATCGCGCCCCGCGGCGCGGATCTGGTGCCACGCCCCCGGCGGGATCAGGATCGCGTCGCCCGGCCCGACCGGCCGCCGCGCGCCGTCGACCTCCATCTCGCCCTCGCCGTCGAGGAGGACGTAGAGCTCCTCCGTCCGCGCGTGGTAGTGCCGCTCGGTCGCCTGCCCGGGCTCGAGCCACGCCTCGGCGAGGCTCTGGTTGACGGCGCCGTGCTCCCCGTCGAGGAGGACGCGGATGGTCGAGCCGTCCTTGGTCGTGAACGGCGTGGCGTCGTCGCGGGAGCGCACCTCCATCGCAGGCAACGGTAGCCGGGCGCGGACGCCCCTCAACGGCGGTAGGGCCCGGCACCGCCCGACGCGCGCACCTGCGCCGCCCACAGGCGCCGCCGAATCTCGGCGTCGCTGAGGTCGAACCGGCCGAGCGCGCCGCGCGCCTGGAGCCGCCGCACGAGCTCCGGGCTCATCCCGAGGCGGCGCGCGATGAGCTCGTGGTCGTTTCGCTGGCCGCCGTCGTCGCTCACGGCACTACGTCGCGCTCGACGCCGGCCGGTGGCCCTGACGCGTCCAGACGCGCAGCCACTCGCGCAGCGCGTACGTCCGCCGCCGCGTCTCGAGCACGTTCGCCCGGCGGCGTCCGGCGCCCGCCCTCCGGGCGTCCTGCCGCAGCGCCACGTGGTGCTCGCGCGCGAGCAGCAGGCGCGTGTCCTGATCCGCGTGCAACATCGCTTCCTCCTTCGCTGGCCTCCGTGCACGGAGGATGCACGCGCCCGGTTCGGGGACGGTCGAGCCCCGGTCGAGGCCGGGTCGAGATTCGGCGCAGCACCGTGTAGCGTCGAGGCGTCGTCCGAAGGAGACGGTGTGGAGTTCCGCATGCTCGGGCCGCTCGACGTCCTCGACGCAGGCCGCCCCGTGCCGCTCGGCAGCGCCAAGCAACGCACCCTCCTCGCCGTGCTGCTGCTGCATGCGAACGAGGTCGTGTCCGTCGACCGGCTCGTCGACGAGCTGTGGGGCGAAGGGCCGCCCCCCAGCGCCGCGAAGCTCGTCCAGGGCTACGTCTCCGCGCTCCGCCGGCTGCTCTTTCCGGGGAATCCGGAGGGGCCGCTCGAGACCCGGGCGCCGGGGTACGCGCTGCGGATCGCGCCGGACGAGCTCGACCGGCTCGCATTCGAGCGCCTGGCCGCGGAGGCCCGGGCCGCCGGCGAGCGGGAGCTCGCCGCGCGCGGCCTGCGGGCGGCGCTGGCGCTCTGGCGCGGCCCGGCGCTCGCGGACGTGACGCTCGAGGGCCCCGGGCGGCAGGAGGCGGAGCGGCTGAACGAGCGGCGCCTGACCGTGCTCGTGGAGCGGATCGAGCTCGACCTGGAGCTCGGACGCCACGTGGACGTCATCGGCGAGCTCGAGGGGCTCGTCGCCTCGCATCCGTTCCACGAGCGGCTCCCGGCGCTGCTCATCCTCGCGCTCTACCGCTCCGGGCGTCAGGCCGAGGCGCTGCAGGCCTACCGGGAGGCGCGCCGCCGGCTCGTGGACGAGCTCGGTCTCGAGCCGGGCACGGAGCTGCAGCAACTCGAGCGGCAGATCCTCGCGCACGACCCCGCGCTCGACCTGCCGCGGCCCACCGCGGCCGCGACGCCCCCGGCGACCCCGCCGTCCCGGCCGCCGCCGACCGACGGGGACGGCGACGGACGACGCGTGCGGAAGATGGTGACCGTGCTCTTCTCCGACGTTGTCGAGTGGAGCTCGCTCGCCGAGCGTCTCGACCCGGAGCCGCTGCACGAGGTGCAGGCGCGCTACCACGAGGAGATCGGCTCCGTGCTCGTCCGTCACGGCGGCACGGTGGAGAAGTTCATCGGCGACGCGGCCGTCGCCGTGTTCGGCGTCCCCGTCGTCCACGAGGACGACGCGCTGCGCGCCGTACGAGCCGCTGCGGAGATCCGCGACGCCGTCGTCGAGCTCAACCACGAGCTCGAGCGCGACTGGGGCGTCCGCCTCACGGTGCACACCGGCGTGAACACGGGCGAGGTGGTGACCGGCCCCGTCTCGGACGGGCGCTCGCTCGCGGCGGGCGACACGATGGTCGTGGCCGCGCGGCTGCAGCAGGCGGCCGGCGCCGGCGAGATCCTCCTCGGTGCCGACACGTACCGCCTCGTCGCCGACGCCGTCCGCGCCGAGCCCGTCGAGCCGCTGAACCTGAAGGGGCGCTCGACGCCCGTGCGCGCGTGGCGGCTCGTGGAGCTGGCCGCCGAGCGCCCCGTGCTCTCGGTCCCCGCGGCGGCGCCCCTGGTCGGTCGCCGGCGCGAGCTCGACGCGCTCGAGGAGTCGTACGCGCGCGTCGTCGCAGAGCGGAGCTGCCGGCTCTGCACCGTGGTGGGGCCGCCGGGGATCGGGAAGTCCCGACTGCTGCGGGAGTTCGCGGCGGCCCGCCGTGACGCGACCGTGGTCGTCGGCCGCTGCCTGCCGTACGGCGACGGGATCACGTACTGGCCGCTCGTCGACATCGTCGAGCAGCTCGTGGGCGACGACCCGAGAGCGCGGATCGCCGAGCTGATGGAGGGCGACGAGCGCGCCGCCGCGATCGCCGACCGGGTCGCGGGCGCGGTCGGTCGTGCGCCGGCCGCCGGGTCGCCGGAGGAGATCGCCTGGGCGGTGCGGAAGCTCTTCGGACGCGTCGCCGCGGCCGGGCCCCTGATCGTCGTCGTCGACGACGCCCACTGGGCCGAGCCCACGCTGCTCGACCTGCTCGAGTACCTCCTCGGCTTCGCGAGCGATCCGATCCTCCTCCTCTGCCTCGCCCGACCCGAGCTGCTCGACCAGCGCCCCGCGTGGGCGGCTCCGCGGCCGGCGACCAGCCTGATCGCGCTCGAGCCGCTGTCGGACGTCGAGTCACGCGAGCTGCTGGAGCTGCTCCCGGGCTCGAACGCCGTCGCCGACGACGCGGCCGAGCGCGTCGTCGCCGCGGCCGAGGGGAACCCGCTGTTCCTCGAGCAGCTGCGCGCGCTCCACGCGCACGGCGGCGTGCAGCAGGGCGTCCCGCCGAGCATCAACGCGCTGCTCGCCGCACGGATCGACCGGCTCGAGCCCGACGAGCGCGAGGTCCTCGAGCGGGCGTCGATCGAGGGACGCACCTTCCACCTCGGTGGACTCGCGGCGCTCCTCCCCGAGCGGCTGCGCGGCGAGCTCGAGACCGTGCTGATGGCCCTCGTCCGACAGGAGTTCGTCCACGCGGACCGCTCGGGCCTCGCCGGCGAGGAGGCATTCCGCTTCCGTCACCTGCTGATCCGCGACGCCGCGTACGCCGGGATCCCGAAGACGACGCGCGCGCAGCTGCACGAGCGGTTCGCCGACTGGGTCGCGGAGCGCGCGGCGGGGCGCGTCGAGCTCGAGGACATCGCCGGCTACCACCTCGAGCAGGCTTTCCGCTACCGGAACGAGCTCGGGAGCGTCGACGAGCACGCACGTTCGCTGGCGCGGCGCGGAGCGCTGTTGCTCGCCGCCGCCGCCGACCGCGCTTCGGCCCGCGGCGACGTCTCCGCCGCGGCCACGCTCCTCGGTCGCGCGGCGGCACTGCTCCCGGCCGAGGACCCCGCGCGCCTCTCGCTCCTCCCGGACCTCGGGCTGTCGCTGACGGAGGCAGGACGGCTGGCGGAGGCCGAGCAGGTCCTCGGCGAGGCCCGCGGGCTGGCGGCCGCCGCAGGCGACCGGCGCGCCGAGCTCAACGCGACGATCGAGCTCGCGGCACTGCATCTCCTGAGCGACCCGCGCAGCGAGATCGACGCCCTGCTCGCCATCGTCGAGGGCTGCGTTCCCGAGCTGGAGGAGCTCGACGACGCCCGCGGGCTGAGCCGCGCGTGGTACCTCGTCGGGCTCGTCCGCGGACTGTGGGCCGGGCGACACGCGATCGCCGAGCGGGCGCTCGCGCGGGCGCTCGAGCAGGTGCGCCGCACCGGGGACAAGCGACAGGAGGCCGAGATCCTCAACCGGCTCGCCTTCGTCGCGTGGTCGGGCCCGATGCCGCTCCCCGAGGCGATCGCCCGCTGCCACGAGATCCTCGCGTCGGCCGGCGGCGACCGCACGCTGGAAGCGGGCGCGCTCCGGTGGCTCGCCGCCCTGGAGGCGCGGGCGGGGCGGTTCGAGGAGGCCCGCCGCCTGATGGCCGAGTCGATCGAGCGCTACGACGGCTCCCCGCTCATGGCAGAGACGATGCGCGCCTTCGGCTACGCCGACGTGGAGCTGCTGGCGGGTGACCCGGCCGCGGCCGAGCTCGAGCTGCGGCGCGGCTACGACGCGCTCGGCGAGATGGGGGAGCAGGGCTACCGCTCCTCGGTCGCCGGCTTCCTCGCCAAGGCGCTGTACGCGCAGGGCCGGTACGACGAGGCCGAGCGGTTCACGCGGCTGTCGGAGGAGACGGCCGCGGAGGAGGACACGTGGTCGCAGGTGCTCTTCCGCGCCACGCGCGCGAAGGTGCTCGCCCGGCGCGGCGCCGCCGCCGAGGCACGCGAGCTCGCCGCACGGATGCTCGCGCTCGTGGACGAGACCGACCTGCTGGACCTGCACGGCGACGCGCTCCTCGACGCCGGCGAGGTGCTGAGGCTCCTCGGCGATCCCGGTGCCATGGCGTACGTCGAGCGCGCGCAGGCGCTCTACGAGCAGAAGGGGAACGTCGTCTCCGCGCGCCGGGCAGCGGCGCTGCTCGCGGAAGCGGTCAGGACGCCGTGACGCGCGCCATGCCCAGCCGGTCGAGCAGTTCCGGGTCGAGCGGCGGCGCCGGCAGGGGCGGCACGTAGAGGGTCGGCATCGGCACCAGCTCGACCTCGGCCAGCTTCGAGAGCGGCACGCGCACCACGGAGGGCCCGAAGAGCGGGTACGGCGAGGCGGTGTAGAGCACCACCTCGTGCTCGGCCGGATAGGACCCGAGCAGGGACTCGACGAGCACGCGCAGGCCTTCGACGCCAGGCTCGGGACGGAAGTCGACCTGTCCGATCAGGTCGACCTGCCAGAGCAGGAGCGCTGCGGTGGGGTCGACGACGTGCCTGTGCACCAGGAACTCCGTCGCCTCGTAGCTCTGGCAGCCGCGCTCCCCGGGGTTGATCCCGAGGTCCGCGAAGAGGCAGTCCTCCGCCGAGACCGCCGCGAGCATGCGCGCGGCATAGCCCTCGTCGCGCGCGATCCGGATCGCCTCGTGCGACGGCGAGACGAAGACGCCGGGGTGGCCGTAGAACGCGGCGCAGACACGCGACCCGCGGCGTACCGCCGCGAGGATCTCCTCCACCATCGCGTCGTAGATCTCGTGCCGGTTCCGCCCGGGCTCGTAGAGCCCGCCGAGCGAGCGCGCCTTCGGGTTCACGCGTTCGAGCCACACCGCGACGGCCGGGTCGGCGACCACGTAGAGCACCTCGTCGGCGGCTTCGAGCTCGGCGCGTGCCTCGTGCGTCACGTGCGCGACGAGCTGGATGCCGGTGCCGACGACGGTCAGCGATCCCGCGCCCGCCGAGCGGGCAGTCGATTTCCGCCGGCTCGGCATCACGCCGAGCGCGCTAGTTGATCGGCCGCTTGAGCGGTGAGCTCAGCCAGAATTCCCCGGCGCCGGGGGCGGCGGCGGCGTCCAGCTCCGCCTCGCGCTCGCCCTGCGCGGCGTTCCGGAGCTCGTCGACGTTGTCCTCCAGCAGCCACCGACGCTGGTTGTCCGTCAGCGACGTGTACTCGTTGAGGAGGGCCTCGCGCTGGTCGCGGTCGAGGAAGCGCTCCAGCTTCGTCCGGTCGGCCGCAACGTCGCTCAGGAAATCGAGGATCGCCCGTCCACGTTCCCCCTCCATCGCCCCTCCTGGGGTCGCCTGCCACAGGTCGTGCGAGACGCTACAAGAGCGCCGGGAATCGGTCAACGTCTACGCTGTGCCGCACCGGGGTGCCCCGCGAGGGGCTGAGATCAGACCCGTCGAACCTGATCCGGCTCGTACCGGCGAAGGGAGGCACGTGAGCGACGACACGCCGAGCTGGGGCATCGAGCCCGTGCCCGACCGGCTGCGGGTGCTCGGCCTGCTGGACACGACCGTCCTCTGGGGGAACCTCGGGGTGTCGCTGCTCGTGCTCGTCGCCGGCGCGCTGCTCGTGCCGGCGCTCTCGCTGCCGCAGGCGTTGGCCGCGGTGCTCGTCGGCGGGCTGATCGGGAACCTGATGCTCGGCGCGGCGGGCGCGATCGGCGCCGACGGCCGCGTGCCCGCGATGGTGCTGCTCCGCGCGCCGCTGGGTCGCCGCGGCTCCTACCTCGCGACCGGCCTCAACGCCGCGCAGTGCGTCGGCTGGGCGATCTTCGAGCTGATCGTGATCGCCACGGCCGCCTCGGCGCTCTCCCACGAGCTGCTCGGGATCCGCGCGCAGTGGGCGTGGACGCTGCTCTTCGGCGCCGTGGCGACGGCGCTCGCGTGGGCCGGCCCGATCAGCGTCGTCCGGAAGGTGCTGAAGAAGGTCGCGGTCTGGGTCGTGCTCGCGTCGCTTCTCTACCTCACCTGGTGGGCGGCCGACGGCGCCGACCTCGGCGTCCTGTGGGATCGGCCCGGCGCGGGCGGCCTGTCGCTCTGGGTCGGCATCGACCTGGTCGTCGCCCTCACCGTCTCCTGGATCCCGCTCGTGGCGGACTACACGCGGTTCTCCCGCGACCGGCGGAGCGCCTTCGGCGGCGTGTTCGTCGGGTACTTCCTCGCCGGCAGCTGGATGTTCCTCCTCGGCGCGGTGCTCGTGCTCGGGCGCGGGCTGGACGACGCCGCGTCGCTGCCGGCCGCCGTCGCCGCCGCAGGCCTCGCGAGCGCGCTCGCCCTCCTCGCGGTGACGGTGGACGAGACGGACGAGGCCTTCGCCAACGTCTACTCGGCGGCGGTGTCGCTGCAGAACGTCGCGCCGCGCGTGTCCCAGCGGACGCTCATCGCGGGCGTGGCCGCCGTCGCCACGGCCGGCGCGCTCGTGATCGACCTCGCCTCGTACGAGTCGTTCCTGCTCCTGCTCGGCTCGTTCTTCGTCCCGCTGTTCGGCGTCCTGCTCGGCGACTGGCTCGTCCGCGGTGCGCGCTACCGGCGCGAGGACGTGTTCGACGCGCCGCCGTTCCGCGCCGCGCAGGTCGGGGCGTGGCTCGCCGGCTTCGCCCTCTACCAGTGGCTGAACCCGCTGGGGCCGTCGTGGTGGACCGACCTGCTCGAGCGGACGAGCCCGCCGGAGCTGAGCATCGGCTCGACGATCCCCAGCTTCGTTACGTCGCTCGCGCTGGCGGTCCTGGCCGGCGCTGCCGTCCGCCGCTGGCGCGCGGCGGAGAGCCCCGCGTAGGGAGGCCGCGGAGGCCGGCGCGGTGGGTTCGCGACCTGTTTCGCCGGCGCGAGCCGGGTCCGTTGCTTCGGCTCGAGGTTGAGCCTGTTGTGGTGGTTCATCGGGGGATCCGGGATGTCCCCGATACGTCGGCGGGTGCGAGGTGCTATTGACGGGCTGGAGGTGGTGGCGTGTCCACAGGCACGCAGCAGCTCCTTGGTCGCGTTCATTGGCCCCGCCGGTGGGCGCTCAGGTTCGTCGTCGTGCTGGTGGCGGTAGCGGGGACCTCGGTGGCAGTGGTCGGGATCATGGTCGCAGTCGACCGGATCTTCTTCGCAGAGGCCACGCAGAAGGTGTGCCAACTGCAGGCAACGCACACGTCGCGCCCGAGGCTGCAGCGGATCCTCGACGGCGTCGTGGTGGGCCCGTCCACGCTCGCTCCGGGGGCGACGGCGTACGTGTCGGGCCCGCACGGGAGCTGGTCAGGGGCAGCCGGGGTCGCCGACACGAGCACCTGCGCACGGATGCCCGTGGATGCGCGGATGCGGCTGGAGAGTGTGACCAAGATCTACACGGCGACGCTCGTCCTGCAACTCGCGCAGGAGGGGAAGCTCCGTGTCGGCGACACCGTCGCCAGGTGGCTGCCGGGGCTGCTCCCCTACGGCAACCGGATCACCATCCGCCAGCTGCTGACGATGAGGAGCGGCCTGATCGACAACAACGACCTTCGCAACGCGCCGGAGAGCGTGCAGCGCACCTACCTCGGCCGCGTCAAGGACGCCAACCTGCGGGCGCAGCTGGTCGCCACCCTGGCCCGCGCCGAAGACGACCCGGCGGTGGTGGTGCCCGAGACGTTCTGGATCCGGTGGGCAGCCTGGCAGCCGCTCCTCTTCCCGCCGGGCGCAGGGCGCCACTACTCGAACATCGGCTACGACATCCTCGGGTTGATCGCCGCCCGCGCGGGTGGCGAGCCGCTCGTCAGGCTCTACCGCGAGCGGATCTTCGAGCCGCTCGGCTTGCATGCGACCGCCTATGACCCGCAAGGTCCGATCAAGGGCCCCCACGCCCGGGGCTACGGGATCGAGCCGAACGGCATGCAGACCGACACCACTGACTGGCACTGGGGCGTCGGCGCCGAAGGCGGGATCGTCTCGAACGCCGAGGACACCGCCACCTTCCTCACAGCCCTCATGCGCGGCGAACTGCTCGACCGCACACAGCTCACGGCGATGGAAGGCGAGAACCTCTGGAGCGGTGGCGACTGGGCCAGCTGCCCGGGACTCGACGCCAGCGACGCGCAAGCCTACGGCTGGAGCGGGGGCGGCAGCGGCTACAAGACCGACGTATGGGTCAACGACGGCGGAAGCCGCGTCGCCGTCCTCCTCCTGAACGCGCGTCACTACGACACGGCCCAGCCCGCCGCCGATCAGGCTGCGCACGACACCCTCGCGCGCCTCTACTGCGGCGCCTGAGCGCCCACTGCCGCCTTCCCTCTAGGCTGGCGCGCGTGCGCGCGGTCGCCGTCGTCGGCAGCCTCACGAGCGACGTCGTCGACGGCCGGCCGCCGCGACCGGGAGGCGCGCCGTTCTACGCGGCCGGCGCGCTGCGGCTTCTCGGCCGTCCCGCACTCATCGTCACGCGCTGCGCCGAGAGCGACCGGCCCGCACTGCTCCCGCGGCTCGTGGCACAGGGGGTGCCGGTCGAGTGGGTGCCCTCCTCGGCGACGTTCCGCTACCGCCTCGACTACCGCGGCGAGGAGCGGTCGCTCGTCGTCGAGGAGGCACCGGGGCCGTGGCAGCCGGGACCGTGGCTCGAGCTCCTGCACGGCGTCCGCTGGATCCACGTCGGCGCGCTCGCGCGCGGAGAGTTCCCTCCGGCCGTCCTGGCCGTGCTCGCGCGAGGACGCCTGCTGTCGTACGACGCACAGGGGCTCGTCCGGCCGGAGGCCACCGGGCCCGTGACGCTCGCGGGCGCTCCCGACGCGGAGGTGCTGCGGCACGTCGCGATCCTGAAGCTCGCCGAGGAGGAGGCGCGCGTGCTCGTGGGCGGGACCGACCGGGCGGCGCTCGCCTCACTCGGCGTGCGCGAGGTCGTCGTCACGCGTGGCGAGCGCGGGTCGCTCGTGCTCGCCGACGGCGAGGTCGAGGACGTCCCGGCGCTCCCGGTCCGGACGGCCGACCCGACCGGGGCCGGGGACGCCTTCGCCGTCGCGTACCTCGTCTCGCGCGGCGCAGGCCTGCGTCCCGCGGCCTCGGCCCGCCGCGCCACGGCGGTCGTCGCCGAGCTGCTCGTGCGGCGGACGCGATGAGAGCGCTGGTCGCCACCGAGGGCGGCACGTTCGAGGTCGACCTCGAGGAGGAGCTCGTGCTCGGCCCCGCGGACGCCGAGATCGAGCCGGACGAGCCCGACGTCGTGCTGCCCCGACTCGTCGCCGCGGCCGCGAGCGGCTCCACCGTCGTCGCGGTGCTCGACCGGCGGCCGCCGCTCGCGGTCTCGCACGACGCCGGCGCGACCTGGACGGAGAGCGGCCGCGGCCTGCCTCCGGGACGAGCCGTGACGATCCACCCCGACGACCCCGACACGGTCCTCTACGCCGGCCGCAACCGCCTGTTCCTGTCGAGGGACGGTGGCCGCTTCTGGCGAGGGCTCGCGCCGGAGCTGCCGGCGATCGCGCGCGTCGCCTTCGCGTCGTAGCGGTCCCGGGACGTCGGGGGCCGATGCAGTCCCCCGGAATCTTCACCGTCCGCTCGCAAACCTTGAACGAGCGGGCGATACCGTCCCGGCATGAGGCTGCTCGCCGCCCTGCTCCTCGCGCTGGTGGCGGCGACCGCGGGAGGAAGCGTCGCTCGGGCGGGCTGCTCGCCCACGAACGAGTGGCAGGACGCGGGCCCGCGCTGGTCGCCCGACGGGTCGCGGATCGCCTACTACCGCGTGTTGCCGGGGTGCGATCCGGCGCCGGTCGCGATCGACGTCGTCCCCGCCGCGGGCGGCACGCCTCGGCAGGTGGGGATCACGAACGGCCAGTGGCCCGCGAGCTGGTCACCTGACGGCCGGCGGCTCGCGTTCGGAGGGCGTTCCGGCATCGTCGTCGCCGAGGCCGACCGACGCGGCGTGGACGAGGTGACGCGCGGCCCCGACTTCGCGCCTGTCTGGTCGCCCGACGGAGCGTGGATCGCCTTTCGCCGCGGGTCGCCGGCGGCGAGCGAGCCGTGGATCGTGCGGGTCGACGGGTCGGGGGCGCGCAGGCTCGCGGGCCGCCTGCACGACCACGCGCTGCCGGTGTGGTCGCCCGACTCGCGCGAGCTCGCGTTCGCGGCGCTCGCCGCCGGCTCGGCGGACGTGCAGGTGGCGGACGTCGTGACCGGAGCCATCCGCACCGTCGCGCCGAGCCCCGCGCAGGACCTGGCGCCGTCGTGGTCGCGAGACGGCTCCGTGATCGCGTTCACGTCGGAGCGGGACGGCGCCGCGGCGATCTACGTCGTGAACCGAGACGGCTCGAACGTCCGGCGGTGGCTCGACGGGCGAGACGCCGCTCACGCCCGCGACGACTTCGCCCTGGCGTACGTCCGTGCCGACGGGATCTGGTACGAGACCGGCCCGGTCGGCCCGACGCGGGCGGTGGCGCGGACCGACGTCCTCGGCCGCGTCGACTGGCAGCCGGGGAGCGCCGACCGCCCGGGTTTCGCGTTCTCCGCCGGCGGCCGCTGCGAGCGCTACGGGATCTACGCGTTCGCCGACGGCGTCGAGCGGCGGCTCACGAACCCGTGCGAGTTCCACGGGACCGGCGTCGTCCGCGGCACGCCCTTCCGCGACTTCGTCTTCGGCGGCCGCGGCCCGGACCGCCTGCTCGGCGGCGCCCGCAAGGACCTCCTCGACGGCGGGGCCGGCGACGACGTCCTCGACGGCGACGGCGGCTGGGACACGCTGCTCGGCCGCGCGGGCGCGGACGTCCTGATCGGCCGCGGCGACCCCGACACGATCGTGGGCGGCCCCGGCCGCGACCGCATCCTCGCCGGCCCGTCCCGCGACACGATCCAGGCGCGCGACGGCTGGCGCGACCTGATCGACTGCGGCGGCGGCTTCGGGATCGACACCGTGTACGCCGACCGGCTGGACGTCGTCGCGCCCAACTGCGAGCGCGTGCTCCGGCAGCGCTAGCTAGAGCCTGAACTCGCCGCGCGCGACCGTGACGGCCGAGCCGCCGACCTCGACGCGGTCGATGAGCCCGTCCCCGCCGTGCGCGCTCGCATGGAGCGTCGACGGCCGCGCGAGCTCCGTCCCCTGCTCGATCACGAGCTCCTCGCCCCACGCCACGAGCCCATGGCGGGCGAGGTGACACGCGAGCGGCCCGGCGGCCGCGCCGGTCGCGGCATCCTCCGGGACGCCGAACCTCGGCGCGAACATCCGCGTCTTCCACCGCGTCCCGCTCCCGGCGAAACAGCTGGCGCCGAGGTCCCCGAGCCGCGCGAGCGCGGAGAGGTCCGGCTCGAGCGCCGCGACCGAGGCGGCATCCGGCAGCGCCACGTACACGAACCGGACGCCGTTGTCGTACACCTCCACCGGCAGCTCCGAGCGCGCGATGCGGAGCGCGGCGAGCAGCGCGTCCGCGTCGGCGAACGGCTCGACCGTCGGGACGGGCTGCGTCATCCGGCCGAACACGATGCGGCCCGACTCGTCCCGCGTCAGCTCGACGGGCACGACGCCGCTGCCGGTCTCGAGCGCGATCGTCCCGAGCTGCAGCGGCGCGCCGAGCACGAACGCCGTCCCGAGCGTCGGATGGCCGGCGAACGGGATCTCGCCGCCGGGGGTGAAGATCCGGATCCGCGCGTGCCCCTCGCCCTCCGGCGGCAGGACGTACACCGTCTCGGAGAAGCCGATCTCCCGTGCGAGCGGGAGGAGGAGATGCTCCGGCAGCTCGCGCGCGTCGGTGAACACCGCGAGCTGGTTGCCGGTGAGCGGGCGGTCGGTGAAGACGTCTGCGACGACGTACCGGTACGAGGCCATCGCCGTGGATTACATCAGGCGGCCGGCGGCAGCCCGTCGTCCGGTGGCGCCGGGCGGGCGCGGCGCGGGCGCAGCCGGCGAACGGTCGCGCGGTAGAGGCGCTCGCGCACCTCGTCGTCGCTCGCATCGAGGCGGAGGAGGTGGCCGCGCGCCTGCAGTCGACGGACTGTCAGCTCGTCGATCCCCAGACGCGCGGCGATGGTGCGGGCGTCGGTCGCCATCACTGCCGGTAGGCGGGCACGTGATCGACGCTCCACCGGCGCAGGCTGTCCGCGATCCCGGCGGCACGCGCACGGATGCGCGCGCGGTGCCGGCGGCGCGAGCTCGCCCGCTGCGCGCGCCGGTACTCGGCGGCGATGCGCGCGGCCCGCTCCTGGGCCAGCTGGCGACGGACGTGCGAGTCGTACTCGATCATGACGATCCCTCCCTGGGATCCGGAAGGCTCCGGTGAGAGACCGCACGAATTCGCACTGACAAAGACAGCGTTGCATTGTCGACTGAAAATGTCGGCGTCTCGGCGGCGCGGCCGGCGGCCTCTCGAGGGAGCTGCGATGTGCTCTACGGCTTGGTCTGGTGGTTCGTTCCCTCCTTTCCGAGCTGCTTCTCGCCTCCGAGAACGACGAAGGCGACCCGTCGGGTCGCCCTCGCGTGGAGCTGCTATGCCGCTAGAGACCTAGCGATCGCGCCTCCGTGCGAGGGCTTTGGCGGAGCGGAGCTGATTGCCCCTGCACTCCTCCTTCTCTTCCCAGACGTACGCCGTCGGCGCCGGCTCGGCGCCGGTGACGAACGTGGGAATGGCGTACGGGAAGGTCATCAGCTCGCTCCTCTCGGACATGAGGCATTCGACGATAGCGCGACCCGCGCCGCTTGACAAGGAATTGGTTCCACGATCATCGCGCCGCCGGGACGCATTCGACCGGCAATGGCTCCGGCAAAGCTGCGCCACGATATTCCTCCAGTCTGGGCGCGTGGCCGCGCCCAGACTGGAGCGCCGCCCTACGATGCCGTCGTGCAGCTCGTGATCGTGCGCCACGCGGAGGCAGCGCCGGGCCGGCCCGACGAGCTCCGGGCGCTCACGCCGGCCGGCCGTGCGGAGGCGCGGGCGGTCGCGGCGCGAGTCCCCCGTCCGGACGCGATCCTCACGAGCCCGCTGCTGCGCGCACGCGAGACGGCCGACGAGATCGCCCGTGCGACCGGCGTCGAGGCGGAGGTCGACGAGCGGCTCGCGCCCGGCGCGGACGCCGCCGCGGTTCGCGCGGCCGTCGACGGGCGCGGCGAGACGGTGATCGTCGTCGCGCACCAGCCGGACTGCGGCCGCGTCGCCGCCGCGCTCGGGGCCGGCGAGGTCGCGTTCCCGCCCGGCGGCCACTGCTCGATCCGCCTGTGAGCGCGGCCGTCTCGGTCGAGGGTCTCCGGAAGGCGTACGACGGCCTCGCCGCCCTCCGCGGCGTGAACTTCGCCATCGCCGCCGGCGAGGTGTTCGGCCTCCTCGGCCCCAACGGTGCCGGCAAGACGACGACGGTCGAGATCCTCGAGGGCTACCGCGAGCGGGACGCCGGCACCGTCGCGGTGCTCGGCTTCGACCCGGCGCGCCACGAGCGCGCGTTCCGTGAGCGGATCGGCGTCGTGCTCCAGACGTCGGAGCCGTTCCCGAACCTCACCGTGCGGGAGACCCACGCGATGTTCGCGCGCTACTACGAGCGGCCGCGCGACGTCGACGAGGTCGTCCGGCTCGTGGGCCTCGAGGAGAAGCGGGACGCGCGCGTGAAGACGCTGTCCGGCGGCCAGAAGCGCCGGCTCGACCTCGGCGTCGCGCTCGTCGGCGACCCCGAGCTCCTGTTCCTCGACGAGCCGACGACCGGCTTCGACCCCGCCGCGCGGCGGGCCGCGTGGGAGATGATCCGCGCGCTCCGGTCGCTCGGGAAGACGATCCTCCTCACCACGCACTACCTCGACGAGGCGCAGGAGCTCTGCGACCGCGTCGCCGTCCTCCGCGCGGGCGAGATCGTCCGCATCGGCGCGCCGTCGGAGCTGCGCGGCGGCGGCGCCGAGGCCGAGATCCGCTTCCGGCGCGACGGCGAGGAGGTCGTCCTCCGCACCGCCCAGCCGACGCGGACGCTGCACGAGCTCACCGGCGAGGCGCTCGCCGCAGGCCACGAGCTCGAGGGGCTCGAGGTCCGGCGCCCGAGCCTCGAGGACGTCTACCTCGCGCTGCTCGAGGAGGAGCAGGGATCATGACCACCGCAGGCGTGCGCCGGGCACGCGCGTGAGCCTGTTCGCCCACCAGCTCCGGATCGAGCAGCTCCTGTTCTGGCGCAGCCGCGAGGCCGCGATCTTCGTCTTCCTCTTCCCGCTGATCCTGTTCCTGCTCCTCGGCGCGGTCTACGACGGCGAGATCGAGGGCCATCCGGCGGCGAGCTGGCTGCTCGTCGGCCTGATCGGCTACGGCCTCGCGAACACGGCCCTCGGCGGGCTGGCGATCTTCCTCGTTCTGCGCCGGGAGTCCGGCATCCTCAAGCGGCTGCGCGCGACGCCGCTGCCGGCGGCCGTCTACCTCGCCGCCGTCGTCGCCTCGACGCTGATCGTGTTCGGGCTCGAGGTGCTCGTGCTGCTGCTCGTGGGGCGACTCGCGTTCGACGCCGAGCTCCCGCAGGCCTGGGGCTCGTTCGTGCTCGCGCTCCTCCTCGGCGCGGTCGCCTTCGCCGGGATGGGGTTCGCGCTCGCGTCGCTCGTCCGCTCGTCGGAGGGGGTCTCGCCGATCGTGAACGTGGTCATCCTGCCGATGGCGTTCCTGTCGGGCTCGTTCGGGCCGACGCGCGACTACCCCGACGTGCTGCAGGCGGTCGCGGACGTGCTGCCGCTCCGGTACTTCCTCGACCTCGTGCGCGGCTCCTACCTCGACGGCACAGCCCTGTGGGACGACCCGACCGCGATCGCCGCGGTCGCGGCGTGGGGCGTCGCCGGGCTCGCGGTGGCCGCGCGCCGCTTCCGCTGGTCTCCGACCGAGCGTTAGCCGATCCGCCGAGGCGGGCACAAGGCGCGACGTGCGCACCGACCCGCTGATCGCGTTCGTCGTCCCCGGCGGCGAGGAGTCCGGCCCGGAGGTGCGGGTCAACTTCGGCATCTTCGCCGGCCGCGAGGCCACTCCGGCCGAGCTGGACGAGCTCGCGCACGCGCTCGTGCACGACTTCGGCAACGCCTCGATCGTCGGCGAGCACCGGCACGAGGTCGGGCCCGAGGCCGAGGGCGCCGTCTACCAGGTCCGGATCGAGCTCCCCGACGGCAGCGACGCCGACCGGGTCGCCGCGGCGGCCGCCGTCTGGGCGCAGGCGTGCATCGACGAGCGGCACGCCGAGGTCAGCGAGCTCTAGGCCGCCTCGCCGCGTGCCGCCGCGAGCGCGCGCGGGAAGAGCACGTTGTTCTCCTCGTGCACGTGGCGGTGGAGGTCGAGCTCGAGCTCCCGCAGCGCGTCCAGCGAGGCGCGATGCGTGTTGCACCGGGCACGGTCGACGTCGAAGCCGTCCGTGAGCGTCCTTAGCCGCTCGAGCGCCGCGCCGGCCTCCTCGTGCTCGACCTCGAGCTCGGCCACGAGCGCCGGGTCGCCGGCGGCCCCGCCGGACAGGATCGCCGGGAACAGGCGCTGCTCCTCGTCCTCGAGGTGCGTCTCGAGCTCGCCGCGGAGCTCGCGGAAGGTCGTCTCGACCTCGACCAGCCGCCCGTCCTCGGCCCCGTGTGCGCGCGCGACCCGCGTGAGCAGGCCGGAGAGGCGCGGGAGCTCCTCGCGCAGGCGCGCGTGGTGGACCTCGACGACGTGGGCGCACAGCGCGTCGAGCGGCACCTCGCGCCAGTCACGCTCCTCGGCGCTCGGAGGCACGAGGTCGGCGGCGGCCAACGCCACGGCGACGGCCGAGGGATCGAGCCCCGCCCGCCGGCAGGCCTCCGCCAGCGTGCGCTTGCCGCCGCAGCAGTAGTCGATCCCCAGCCGCTCGAGCAGGCGCGCGCGCCGCGGGTCGTCGAGCACGAGCTCCGCCACGGTCGCCTGCGCCGAGATCAGCCCGATCCCTGCTCGGTCCGCCATCTCCGCCCCACCGTAGCGGGACGGTCGGTGGTGCCGTGCACGGTCACGCCCCGCGCGAGGAGCGGGCGCGGGCCGCGTGGCGCCGTGCCTTCGCCCGGTTGCCGCAGGTCGCCATCGTGCACCAGCGGCGCCGGCCGCGCGGGTCGAGGAAGAGCCAGCCGCAGCCGTGACCCGGGCAGCGGCGGATCGGCACATGCGGCGAGGCGAGGAGCTCGCCGGCCGCGCGTGCGAACGCGAGCAGCGGCAGCTCGGGATCGAGCGGGAGCGCCCATCCGTCCGGGCGGAGCGACGCCGCGCACGCGGCGCGCTCGGCCTCGGCGGCGACCGCGTCCCACGCCGGCCCCGGCCGCGGGTCGAGGCACACCTCGTAGAGCGCCTCGCGGAAGGCGAGCGTCCGACGCAGCACGTCCGGCTCGGCCTCCAGTCCCCGCAGCCCGTCGAGCTCCGCCTGCGAGACGAGCCCGCAGGCCCGGGCGAGCACCGCGAGGTGCTCCGTGCTTCCGAGGTACTCCTTCGGCTCGGGCTCGCCCCAGCCCGCACGCGTGTTGCACAGCTCGAGCGCGGGGTGGCCCGCGAGCGGCAGCGGCAGCTCGAGCCCGTCGACGAGCCGCGAGTAGGAGGTGGGCGGACTAACCATTAATTGCTATTCTACAGGTTAGTGCTGACGTACACCCTCCGCCGCGTGCTGTGGACGATCCCCGTCCTCTTCGTGGTCGTCACGATGCTGTTCTTCATGATGCGGTCGATCGAGGGAAGCCCGCTCCGGAGGGGCCAACTCGTGGGGATCTCGAACGTCTACTGGTCGAAGTCCGGCGACTGGCGCCCGCCGTCGATCGAGCGGAACATGACCCGCAAGTTCCAGCTCGACCTGCCCTGGTACCGCCAGTACCTCAACTACCTCGAGGCGGTCGCCCGCTTCGACTTCGGCAACACCCTCAGCTACCGGTACCAGACGGTCAACTCGATCATCGAACGGCAGGGGAGGGTCTCGCTCGAGCTCGGGCTGCTCGCGTTCCTGCTGGCCGTCGGCGTCGGCGTCCCGGTCGGCGTGCTGGCCGCGCTCAAGGCGGGGACGGCGGTCGACGGGTTGGCCCGCTTCGGCGCGGCGCTCGCCTCCTCGGTGCCGGCGTTCCTCGTCGGCAGCCTCCTCATCTACCTCGTGGCCGTCCGCTGGGGCCTGGTCCCCACGAGCGGCTGGGACTCGTGGCGCGCGAAGCTGCTGCCGACGATCACGCTCGCCCTCCTTCCCGCCGCCTGGTGCGTGCGGCTCGTCCGCGGCGCGATGCTGGAGACGCTGTCGAGCGACCACATCCGCGCCGCCTCGGCGAAGGGCCTTCGGCGCACGCGGGTCGTCGGCGTGCACGCGCTGCGCAACTCCCTCGTGCCGGTGGTGACCGCGCTCGGGCCGATCGTCGGGTACCTCGTCACCGGCTCGTTCGTCGTCGAGATGGTGTTCTCGATCCCCGGGATCGGGCGGTACTACGTCGCGGGGGTGCTCGCGCGCGACTACCCGCTCGTGCTCGGGCTCACGGTCGTGCTGACGGTCGCGGTGATCGTCGCCAACCTGCTCGTCGACCTGCTCCACGTGGCGCTCGACCCGCGGCTGCGGGACGCCGTGGCTACTTCAGCCTGAAGAAGGCCGCGAGCGTCGAGCCGTCCTGCGTCGTCATCGTCGCGACGTAGCAGGCGCCGGGCACCTTCGGCGTCTGCCAGTTGTAGACGTAGTGGCCCGCGACCGCGTCGTAGCGGAGGCTCGTCCCGCCGCTCGCCGTCAGCTCGAGGTCGTCGGCGGGTGCGGAGGAGCAGGCCGTGGCGCGGTAGGTCAGCGAGCGAACGACCGCCGTGTCCGTCTGCTCGGTCGCGCCGACGAGGACCTCGAACTTGAGCGGCACCGTGGCCCCGCCCTTGACGCTGTTCCAGATCACGCTCGCCGGCGCGGCCGGGCTGTTGTCGACCGGCTGGAAGAAGCCCCGCAGCGTCCACGGCAGCACCGTGTACGTCCGCGAGGAGATGGCCGTCCGGCCGGCGACGTCCCTCGCGGTGGCCAGCAGCGTGTGCGTCCCGACGGCGGCCGAGTAGCCGGTGACGGCGCAGCCGGCGGGACCGGAGACGTCGTCGGCGGCCGAGCAGGTCGGAGCGGGCGGGACGGAGCCGAAATAGAAGCTGTCGCCGTCGCCGATCGATCCGCTCCAGGAGGCGACGGACGGGTCCGAGAGGTCGACGAGCAGGCCTCCCAGCGACGCCGTGGCCGTGTTGCCGGCGGCGTCGGTCGCGGTGCCGCCGACGCTCTGGGCCGAGGCGCTCTCGCCCAGCGTCACCGAGTCGGCGGCCGGAGCGGTGCCGTCGGCGACGCAGCTCGCGACCCCGGACAGCACGTCGGCGCACGTGAAGGAGACGGTCGGCGCGGTCGTGTACCAGCCGGCGGCGCCGTCCGGCGCGGCCGGCGCGACTGCGCCCGCGATCGTCGGCGCGGTGCCGTCGCGCTTGATCGTCACCGTCACCGGTCCCGCAGGCCCGCCGGCGCTCGTCGCCGCACAGGTGGAGTCGGTCGCGGCCTGGTCGGTCGTGACGCTCGTGTCGACGCAGCCGGTCTTCGCGAGCGAGCCCGGGGACTCGGGCTCGTCCACGGCCCACGTCAGGGTGACGTCGCCGACGTACCACCCGACGAGGCCGTCCGGCGTCGCGGGGCTCAGGGTCGCGTCGATCGTCGGCGCCGAGGGGTCGACGATCGAGTAGGTCGCGGACGCCGCGGCGGTGAGCCCGCCCGCGTCCGTGTACGAGCACGAGGCGGTCTGCGAGCCGATCCCGTCGGAGGCGTACGGCCCCGTGACGGCGCCGAGGGTCGCCGCGAACGAGCTTGCGCCGTCCTCGGCGTCGACGACGTCGCACGTGGCGGCCGGGACCGTGCCCGTCGCGTACGAGGCGCCGGCCGCGACCCCGCCGACGGCGATCGTCGGGGCGGTGTTCGGCGGGGGCGCGACCGTGACCGTGAAGGTCGCGGGCGCGAGATTGAACGTGCCGCCGCTCGAGTTCGAGACCTGGGAGACGCTGATCGTGGCGCTGCCCGCGTCGTGCGGGGCGACGGTCAGCGCTCGCGTGTCGCCGCAGCTCCCGAACGTGACGGAGGTCGGGCTCACGGTCGCGACCGCGGCGTCGCTCGTCGAGACGGCGAGGACGAGCGTCGCGCTGCCGGTGAGGTTGCACCCGCTCTTGCCGTCGCCGTTCCGCGGCGTCACGTAGAGGGTCGTCGTCCCGGCGCCGCCGCCGACGTTCAGCGGCAGCGTCTCGGCGACGGCGTCCACCGACAGGTCGAGCGTGTTCGCGATGTCGTCCGCGTACGCGACGGCCGCCAGCAGCAGCGTCGCGAGCATCGTGCCGAGGACCAGGCCGAGCCGTCCCCGCCGTGCGATCTGTGTCGGTGTCGCCATCGTCCCCGGCTCCTCGGTCGCTTCCTCGACAGCGTGGGCGCGGCCGGGCCGGGCGTCACTCCCCGACGGGGTGGGCGGGACCCGCCCCTCCGCGGTGGGCACAGCCCCGGAATTCGTCGCCCGACGGGCACGTTCACCGCGACAGATGACGTCGATCGAGCAGCTCGCGCGCCCCGCGAGCGAGGCGGAGGGCGAGCGGCGGACCTCGTACCTCGAGCTGTTCTTCGACCTCGTCTTCGTCTTCGCGATCACGCAGGTGACGGCGGTGCTCGTGGAGGACACGAGCGCAGCCGGGTTCGGGAGGGCGGCGCTGCTGCTCGGCCTCGTGTGGTGGGCGTGGGGCGGCTACGCGTGGATGACGAACGCCATCGACGTCGAGAGCATCCTCGTGCGCAGCGCGATGATCGCCGCCGCCGCCGGCGCCTTCTTCATGGCGCTCGCCGTCCCGCAGGCGTACGGAGAGGACGGGATCTGGTTCGCGACCGCGTACCTCGGCATCCGCGTCCTCCACGTCGCGCTCTACGTCTGGGGCCTGCGCGGTGACCGGGCCCACCAGCGCGCCGTCCTCAAGCTCGCGCCGTGGTTCCTCGTCGCGCCCGTGGTCGCGTTCGCCGGCGGGCTCGCGGAGGGCGACCTGCGCGTGCTGCTCTGGGCGGTGTCGCTCGCGATCGACGTGCTCGGCGCGCTCAACGTCGCCGGCGCGGGCTTCCGCGTCTCACCGTCGCACTTCGCCGAGCGGTACGCGCTGTTCATGATCATCGCACTCGGGGAGTCGGTCGTCGCGGTCGGCGCCGGCGCGGCCGAACTCCCGCGCGACGCGACGTTCGTCGCGGCCGTGGCGATCGCGTTCGGCGGCGTGGCGGCGATGTGGTGGGCCTACTTCGACTTCACGGCGCTGGCGGCCGAGCGTGCGCTGCGGTTCGCGTCGGAGGAGCGCCGCGGCCCGCTCGCCCGCGACGTGTTCTCGATCTTCCACTTCCCGACGGTGCTCGGGATCATCTTCTACGCAGTCGCGGCGAAGAAGACGATCGCGCACCCGCACGACCCGCTCTCGCAGGGCGGCCGCGTCGCGCTCGGACTGGGGATCGCGCTCTACCTGCTCGGCCCGGTGCTTGGGCGCTTCCGGATCACCGGGCACGTCAGCTGGGACCGCCTGGTCGGCGGGGCCGCTGCGGTCGCAGTCGCGCTCGCGCTCGACGGCGTCGACGCGCTGTGGGTGCTCGCGGTCGTGATCGGCGTGCTCGTGCTGACCTCGCTGCACGAGCTGCGACGGCTCGGCGAGGCCAGACGACGGATTCGCGCCGAGGAGGCGCACGCAGCTCACTGAGCCCGGACGGCCGCGGCCGCGCGGACCGCGCCTCGGACGACGAGCCAGATCGACCCGTCGGCGCGCGTCAGCTCGACCTCGTCGCCGAGGTCGACCGGGGCCCGGTACTCGAGCACCGCGCGCAGGCGGCCGCGGGGGAGGAGCGCCTCCTCGACCGCGTGCCAGTACGCGGCGTTGTTGACGTGGCCGAGGAGGTCGACGTCGGTGGCGCGCAGGGGCCACGGCGAGCGCGCTGCGGCCTGCGGCGGCGGGGGCAGCTCGAGGCGGGTCGAGACGCGCCTCCCCGACGCGGCCGCCGCGTAGAGATCGACGAACCGCTGGTCGAAGCGCGCCGGACGCAGGTCGCGGTCGAGGTGGATCCAGACGGTCTCGGTCTCGATGCGCCCGCCGTGGTCGCCGAGCAGCGTGGTGCGCCGCCCGGCGGCCGCGGAGGCGATGCCGCTGCACCACGTCGCCAGCTCCACGACGCCGTCGCCGACGAAGGGCTCGACGACGTCGACGAGCGTCCGCCGCACCACCCACACGTGGTCGTCGGAGACCCAGCCCGCGTCGACCACGTCGTCGCTCGCCACGTCCTGCAGGTACCGGGCGACGGCGTCGAGCCGCAGCCGCCCGTCGCGATCGACGTCGGAGAGCCGAACGCGTCTCGCCGCCTCGAAGACGCGGCCGCGCGCGGGACGCGGGACGAGCGGCGACACCCGGCGGCGCTAGGTGCCCGCGACCGACGAGACGTAGGCGGCCACGTCGTCGATCTGGCCGGAGTCGAGCAGCCCGCCGAACGACGGCATCGCGTTCCGGCCGGTCGAGACGATCGCCTTCACCTGCGCCTGCGTGGGCTTCCGCTCGTCGAGGTTGGGGCCGGCCGTGCCGCTCGTCCCCGCGTCGGCGAGGGTGTGGCACGAGCCGCAGCCGGCGGACGCGAAGACCTCCTTGCCGGCGGTCGCGTCGCCGCCGGCCGGGGCCGTCGTCTCCGCGGGCTGCGTCGTCTCCGCAGGCTGCGTCGCGGTCGGGGTCTGCCCTGTCGTCACGGCCGGCTGCGCCGCGTCCTCGCCCCGGCTGTACCCGACCGCGTACGCCGCGGCGACGAGGCCGAGCACGACGACGCCGACGAGGACGCCGCCGACCAGCCAGCCCAGCAATCCGTCGCCGGAGGCTCGCTCGGCCATCAGCTCCCCGACACTCCGGCGGCGTACAGCAGCGGCATCGCGATCGCCAGCGCGGCGACGATCCGGCCGGTCACGCGCCCGAACCCGGCCGCGCCGACGCCGGTGAGGAACCCCAACGCGATCGCGCCGACGTGGTAGGCGAAGTGGGCGAACGGGTCGCCCTCGAGCTGCTCGTAGAGAGCCGGCACCATCAGGACCATCAATCCTGCCGGGGCGAGGATCACGAGCGCGAGCGCGATCCCCGGCAGGCCGGCGCCGAGCCGCCGCGTCGCACCGGGTATCGAGGCGAGCACGAGCGCGAGCACGACGCCGATGAAGAACAGCGCGGTGTGCTGGAGGTGGTGGTAGCGCGGCGCTCCCTCGACGGCGTCGGTCACCGGCGGGGCGAGCGCGACGAGCGCCACGATCGCGGCGGCGAGCGCGAGCCCGACCTGCGGCGCGGTCGTGAGCGGGACATCGCCGGGTGCCGGGGGGGCCGGCCGGGGAAGCTCGTCGGCCTCCCGCTCCGCCACCGCCCGCGCACCGCCCGGGCGGACGTGGCGGGCGAGCAGCGCCAGCTCGAGCAGCACGACGGCGAAGCCGAGGGCGAACACGAGCGCGAAGACCGAGCCCGCCACGCTGTAGCCCTCCGTCCCCGCGGGCTGGACGGCGTAGCGCCGCGGGACGCCGAGCGCGCCCGAGAGGTACCACATCGCGACGAGCCCGAAGCCCCCGATCACCATCGCCCCGATCCCGATCCGCGCCCGCGCGACCGAGCCCGTGCGCTCCCCCGCCCGCTCGAGCAGGAACGCGACGAAGGCGACCATCCAGACGACGACGCACATGAGCATGTACGTATGGAAGTGGGCGACGACCCAGAGCGTGTTGTGGAAGTGGAAGTTGAGCGGGATCACCGAGTCGATCACCGCGCCGAGGCCGCCGATCGTCCAGCCCAGGAAGCCGAGGTAGAGCAGCGTCGAGGCGAGCGTCCACCGGTAGCGCGAGCCCCAGACGAGCATCAGCCCGGTGTAGGCGGTGACGACGGCGACCGGGATCGAGGCGGAGACCGAGGCGGTGAGCGAGACGTACTGGGCCCACTGCGGCTGCACGAAGTCCATGTAGAGGTGGTGCGAGTAGGCGGTGGCGACGAACAGGAGCGTCGCGAGCCAGCCGACGACGATCGGCTTCGTCGTCGGCCAGGGGCGGCCCGCGTACCGCGGCAGGAGCACGTACACCGCGCCGGCGGCGAGGTAGATGACGAGGTTCGCGATCGAGTGGCCGAAGAAGTACGTGAGGTTCTTCGCCCACAGCGCGTCGAGCGTGATCCCGGTGTCGAACGTGCGCCCGAGCTCCGCGATCACGATCGTCGTCCCGACGGTGATCGCGAGCAGCCCGTCGATCGCGACGACCGTCCCGGCGATCGCGTGCGGCGGCGGCGGGTCGTCGTCGCGGCCGCGGAGATACGGGATCCCGAGCGACCGCGCGAGCCCGCCGTACGTCGTCGTCGTGGCCGTCAGGACGTCGATGCAGAAGATCAGGAAGCCGACGCCGACGAGCAGCAGCCCGCCGAAGTAGACCACCGTCGCCCATTCGTCCCACTCGCCGACCGGGCTGAACGGCAGCGGGTACAGGAACGTCCACCCCGTCGCGAACCCGCCTACGAGCGTGGCCACGATCACGAGGCCGGCCCCGCCCGCGATCGAGGCCCACGCGGCGAGCATGCGCTCGAGCCGGAGCGGCACCGCAGGACGGAGGACGTACCAGAGCGCGCCCATCATCGCGACGAGCGTGCCGGTGATCATCCCCGCCCCGTGCAGGGTCATCACCCGGTAGAACCAGGCGGGCGAGAGATGGAGGACGTCAGCCTGCGTCAGGCGGAGCGTCAGCCCGGCGAGGCCCATCAGCCCGACCACCGCGACGGCCGTGAGCCCGTACAGCCAGCCGACGAGAGACTGCTCGGCCCGCGCGTCGGGGATCGCGGTCGCGCCGGGGTGGAAGACGGGGGAGACAGCGGTCGCCATCAGCCGCGCGGCACCTCGAGGCGGCCCTCCATCCGGTGGTGGCCGATGCCGCAGTACTCGAAGCAGAGCAGGCGGTACGTCCCCGGCTCGTCGAGGGTCACATCGAGCTTGTTCACGTAGCCCGGCATCGCCTGCACCGTCCCCATCAGCACGCCGTCGGGCCCGTACAGCCCGATCCCGTGGTTGACGTCGCGGCTCGTGAACGCGATCCGGGCCCTCGTGCCGGCGGGCACGCTCGGCGGGTCGACCAGGAAGAAGAACTGGCCGCTCGTCACCGTGATCCCGGTCCGGCCGGCGCCCGCCGTCGAGGAGTACGGCGCGAGCAGGATCCCGATCCCGATCACGACGGGCGCCGTCGCCGCGAGGAACGCGAGCCAGCGCTTGCGGAGCCAGTAGGCGGACGCGCGGAGCTCGGCGACCGGCACGTCGACCCGCGACGAGGCCGCCGCGACGACGAACACGGCGACGAGCACGAGGCTCAGCGCCGCGAAGACGATGAGGACCGCGATCTGGAGTCCGCCGAAGTGCAGCCGCGCCTCCTGTCCCAGCGCCCTCCGCGGGCGAATCGGACGCGGTGCGATCTAACCAGATCCGCGCGGGAGACGATGCGGCCGCGGAGAGTGGGCCGGGCGCCGGGGCTACCATCCGCGGCGCGGGCCCCCGTAGCTCAGTGGATAGAGCAGCGGTTTCCTAAACCGCGTGCGCTGGTTCGATTCCGGCCGGGGGCATCCTCAGTGGAGAAGCCTCCAGGCTAAGTGCCCGTGAATCAGCAGACTTCCTCGGGGCTCGGTTAGAGATCTGGTCGAGCGACCAGTCCTGTTCGCAGACCCCATCCGCGTGAACGCGGATGACGCGGCGCGCTCGTCGTCCTAGGTTTCCTGGGCATGAGTTTCAACACCATCATCGAGCCGTTCCGCATCCACTCCGTCGAGCCGCTGCGGATGACGACGGAGGAGGAGCGACGCGCCGCGCTCGAGAGGGCGCACTACAACCTCTTCGACCTGCACGCCGCCGACGTCCTCATTGATCTGCTCACCGACTCCGGCACGGGAGCGATGTCCCGTGACCAGTGGGCGGCGGTGCAGCGCGGCGACGAGAGCTACGCCGGCTCCCCTTCGTGGTTCACGTTCCTCGAGGCCGTGCGCAACCTGTTTCCGTTCGGGCACGTGATTCCGACGCACCAAGGCCGTGCCGCCGAGAGGATCCTG
>DATIDD010000037.1:0-2541 GCA_035456465.1 Gaiellaceae bacterium
GACCAGGTGCAGACGCAATGCGGCCTCGCAAGCTCGCAGGTCGGCCCCTTCTACTGTCCGCGCGACCAGCTGGTCTACATCGACCTCGGCTTCTTCGACGAGCTGCAGTCGCGTCTCGGCGCCGGCGGCGCGCCGTTTGCACAGGCGTACGTCATCGCCCACGAATACGGCCACCACGTGCAGAACCAGCTCGGCATCCTCGATCGAATCGGCAACGACCGCCAGGGGCCGGAAAGCCGCGCCGTCCGTTCGGAGCTACAGGCCGACTGCTACGCCGGGGTCTGGGCGGGGAACGCCGTCGAGAACGGGCTGATCGAGGAGCTGACCCAGGCGGACATCAACGACGGGCTCGACGCGGCCTCCGCGATCGGCGACGACCGCATCCAGGAGCAGACACAGGGGCAGGTCAATCCCGAGAGCTGGACGCACGGGTCGTCCGAGCAGCGCCGGCGCTGGTTCTCGCGTGGCTACGAAGAGCGGCGCCCCGCGGCGTGCGACACGTTCAGCGGCTCGATCTAGCGACTGCGGCCTACGCTGTCGGCGTGTCGCGCCGACCATCCGCCGAGGAGCGTTTCCCGGGGCCGTCGGTCATGGGGATCGTCAACGTGACGCCGGACTCGTTCTCGGACGGGGGCGTCAACTTCCGGCCCGAGGACGCGATCGCCTCGGCGCGGCGCCTGGCCGAGGAGGGCGCCGCGATCGTGGACGTGGGCGGCGAGTCGACCCGGCCCGGGGCGGAGCCGGTTTCGACGGACGAGGAGCTGCGCCGGGTCCTGCCGGTGATCGAGCGGCTCGCCGGCCTGCCGGTCTCGATCGACACGGCCAAGGCGGACGTCGCGCGTCAGGCGCTCGAGCTCGGCACGGAGATGGTCAACGACGTCACCGCCCTGCGCGCCGACCCATCCCTCGGCGCCGTGGTCGCGGAGGGTGGTGCGTACCTCTGCCTCATGCACATGCAGGGTGAGCCCCGCACGATGCAGGCGAACCCGACGTACGACGACGTGGTGTCGGAGGTGAAGGCGTTCCTCGAGGAGCGGCTGCGGTTCGCGGTCGACTCCGGGATCCGGGAGGAGCTGATCTGCCTCGATCCGGGCATCGGCTTCGGGAAGACCGTCGAGCACAACTTCGAGCTCGTCCGGCGGCTCGGCGAGCTGACCGAGCTCGGCCGGCCGGTCGTCGTCGGCTTCTCGCGGAAGCGGTCGCTCGGGAGGCTCCTCGGCGATCCCGACGCGACGACGGGCCCGCTCTCCGCCAGCCTGGCCGCCGCGGTCGCCGCCTACGAGCGGGGCGCCACGATCCTCCGCGCGCACGACGTGAAGGAGCACGTCGAGGCGCTGACCGCCGCGCGGGCGGTGCTCGGGTGATCGTCGAGCTCGTCGGACTGGAGGTCTTCGGCCGCCACGGCGTCGACGACGAGGAGCGGGAGACCGGGCGGACCTTCCTCTACGACGTCGCGCTCACGATCGACGAGCCGCCCGAGGACCGGCTGGACGCGACCGTGGACTACCGCGCCGTCGCCGCCTGCGTCCGCGACGTCTCCGACGGCGGGGAGTACCGGCTGATCGAGGCCCTCGCGGCCGCCGTGGCCGAGGCGCTCGCGGCCCGCTTCCCTGTTCGGCGTGTCGAGGTGCGCGTCCGCAAGCCTGGGATCGCGCCGGCCGGCCTGCCGGTCGAGTATTCGGCCGCTACCGCAGTGCGCGAGAGCTGAGCGCGAGCGAGTACCGCGCGGAGCGGACGCCCTTCGCCGGGAAGACGTCCAGGTAGGCCCAGTAGCCGCGTGCACGATCGTTCTCGATCCGGACGGCCTCCGGGCGGCCACCTCGGCGGGCGCTCGCCGTGATCAGGTCCCGGCGCCGCGCCTTGCCGCGCTCGTAGACGCTCCGCGTGCCCGCCGCCCACACGGCGAGCGTGACGTCTGCCGTCGGGCGGATCTGTGCCGTGACCGTCCGCCGGGCGGGAACCCAGAACCGATAGACGTCGTCGGGGTCCTCCGTCGCGTGGACGCGGGCGCTGAGCGCCGCTCGGCGCCTCCCGGGGGCCGTCAACGGCCGGGCGGCGGTGCGGAAGATTCCGTGCGCCTTCACGTGGTCGACGTCGTCGTTCGGCTCCATGGGGTCGATCGGCGGCAGGCCGCGGGTCAACGCGCTCGGGATGTCGAGCAGGCCCTGCCCGGTCCGTCTGTCGAAGCCCTTCGGGCCGATGTCGCGCGCGGAGTTCCGCATCAGGTCGAAGAGCTGCGTCTTCTCGATCCCCGGGCGCGCCGTCCAGACCCACGCCGTCGCGGCGGCAACCTGGGGGGAGGAGAAGCTCGTGCCGTTCGCCGTCTGCCACAGCGCCGGATCGGTCGGGTGCTGCCACGGGATCGCCTCGCCGGGAGCGGCGAGGTCGACGGCCGGGCTGGTGCTCGAGAACTCGGACGGCTGGTCGTTGATGTTCGTCGAGCCGACGGTGAGGACGTGCGGGAAGTCGGCCGGGTAGATCGGAGGATCCTCCCGCAGCCGCTCGTTCCCGGCGGCGGCGACGATGATCGACCCGCGGGCG
>DATIDD010000038.1:0-5586 GCA_035456465.1 Gaiellaceae bacterium
GAGACGTGGCCGAACTCCCCGCCGAACCCGTGGGAGCCGCGGAACAGGCGACCGCCGAGAATGACCCCGCCGCCCACGCCGACCTCACCGAAGACGCACACGAAGTCGTCGATCCCGACGGCGGCGCCGGTCCAGTGCTCGGCGAGCGCCGCGAGGTTCGCCTCGTTCTCGACGTGGACAGGGAGCTCCAGCCGCGCCTCGAGCTCCGCGGCGACGGGAACGTCCGCCCAGCCGAGGTTCGGCGCGAAGACGACCGTGCCCGATGCCTCCTCGACCAGGGCGGGCACCGCGACCGAGACCCCGACCGGCCGGAGCCCCTGCGCCGCCGCCGCGGCGAGCGCCTCGCGGGCTGCGACGGCGAGGCGGTCGAGCACCGTCGGTGCCGCGGAGCGGCGGTTGTCGTGATAGACCCGGCGTTCGTGGCGGACGCTCCCCGTCATGTCCTCGACGGAGACGGCGAGGTAGTCGACGTTCACCTCGAGCCCGATCCCGACGACGACGTCCGCGAGCTCGAGCGCCATGCCCGGGCGTCCCACACCACGCGGCGAGGCGGCCTCACCCGTCTCGCGGAGGAGCCGCAGCGCGATCAGCTCGTTGACGAGACTCGACACCGTTCCTCGCGTGAGGCCGGTCTCGGCGGCGACCTGAGCGCGCGAGCACCGCCCCGCCGACGCGACGTGCCGGAGGACGACCGACAGGTTCGCGCGTCGGACCGTTGTCTGGTCGGACGCGAGCGAACGTCCTTCGGCGGATGGATGGAGCGACATCTGGGCGGGCATTTGTATGGAGCGCGCCCAAACTAAACGGCTCCACCGCCCCCTGTCAATCGGCGCGCGCCTGTGGACGGGCCAGCAGGCTGGCCCCGATCGCGCCGCCCATGTCGCCGAGCTCGGCGAGGCGGTACGCGGGCGGCTCGCGGAAGAACGTGTGCCGGCGCGCCGCCTTCTCGAGCCGCCGCAGCCACGACGCACCGAGCCGCTCTCCGAGCCCGCCGCCCACGACGACGAGCTCGACGTCCAGGAGCGTCACCGCGCTGCCGATCGCGACGCCGAGCGCCTGGACGGCCTCGTCGAGCAGCTCGGTTGCCACGGCGTCGCCGGCGTCGAGCGCCCGGAGCCAGATCCCGCTCGTCAGGCTGTCCCGGCCGCGCTTGTGCTGCAGGTCGAAGAGGATCGTCTTCCGCTTCCGCGCCTCGCGTCTCGCGCGCTGCTCGAGCGCGCCTCGTCCGGCGTACGCCTCGGCGCAGCCGCGGAGGCCGCAGTTGCAGCGGCGGCCGCCGGGCTTGACGCACACGTGCCCGATCTCGCCGGCGGAGCCGCGGCCGTGCACGAGCCTGCCGTCCAGCACGAGGCCGCCGCCGACGCCCGTGCCCCAGAAGACGCCGAGAAACGAGCGGACGCCGCGTCCGGCGCCGTAGCGGCGCTCGGCGTCGACGGCGACGCTCACGTCGTTGCCGACGTGAACCGGCACGGCGAGGCGCTCCGAGAGCACCGTCCCCAGCGGATACGGGGTGTCCCAGCCGTCGATGTTCGGCACCTGCTGCACCGTGCCGTTCGCGCCGTCGACCGCACCGGGCGCGCCCACGCCGACCCCCGCGAGCTCGCGGACGCGCACGCCGGCGTTCGTCGCGGCCTCGGTGATCGTGAGTGCGACGTCGTGGGCGACCGCTTCCGGGCCGCCGGTCGGGGTGTTCCGCCGCGCCTGGCCGACGACCTTGCCGGCGCGGCCCGTGACGACCGCCTGGATCTTGGTGCCGCCGACGTCGACACCGCCGCGGAGCGGCAGGGTCACGAGAGCCGCCGGACGACGTCGCCGAGCGGACGCCGGTTCGCGCGCGCGCTCCAGTCCGCGGCCGTTCGGGACTCGGGGTCGCGCACGCGTCCGGGGAGGCCGAAGGTCAGCACGATCATGGGTGTCTCCTCCTCGCCGAGCTCGAGCGCGGCGTGCGCCGCCTCGCGGTCGGCGATCCCGTTCGGGCACGACGCGATCCCCTCGTTCCACGCCGCGAGCAGCATGTTCTGCGCGGCGCGGCCGGCGTCGAAGGCGACCGGCCCCTTCGGGCCGACGACGACGGCGACCACGAGACCGGCGCCGAGCACGTTGGCCGGGACGTAGACGGTCTCGGCCACGGCCTCGACGCGCGCCCGGCCCTCGGGAAGGACGAACGTCCACGGTTGCCGGTTCGAGGCCGAGCCCGCGAGGCGGCCGGCGTCGAGGATACGCCCGGCGACCTCGTCCGGGAGCGGGTCCGGACGGTAGCGCCGCTCGTCGCGGCGGCTCGCGATCGCGAGGTACGTGTCCACCCGAGTAGCGTAAGCGCGCGATGACCGACCAGGCCACCGTGAGCCTTCTCCGCTGGCTCCGCCGCCAGCTGCGGCAGCCGACGCCGCAGCGGGAGCACCTCGAGGCGGCGGTCGCGAACGACGACCCTGCGGAGGCGCGCCGGCTGCTCGACCTGTTCGACTTCACCGAGGCCCAGCGGCGGCACGTCGAGGGGTTGATCGAGGAGTGGGAGCGCGGCCGTGCCCGTGGTTGACGCGCGCGCGGCGAACGAGGCGGTCGTCCGGCGGATCTTCGACGCCTTCGCCCGCAAGCAGGGGTTCGCGCTCCGCGACCTCTTCGCCGCCGACGCGGTCTGGACGGTCCCGGGCGAGGGCGCGATGGCGGGCGTCTACCGGGGGCGCGAGGAGATCTTCCGCTTCCTGGCGCGGCTGCAGAAAGAGACCGGCGCGACGTACGCGTCGCAACTCGTCGACGTCCTCGCGAGCGCCTCGCGCGCGGCGGCGCTCTACCGGGCGTCGGGGGAGCGCCACGGCCGGCGGCTCGACCTCGACCAGGTGCTGCTGTTCCGGCTCGAGGACGGCCTCGTGCGGGAGGTGCTCGCGCTGCCGTCCGACCCCGCGGCGTTCGAGGGGTTCTGGGCGGACTGAGAGCTCGCCCGCGCGCGCGTACCATCTGTCGCCGATGAGCGCTCCGGCCATCGCCGCGCCCGGGAGACCGTCGGTGCGGATCCGCGGCACCGCATACCCGGTGCTGCTGCCGACGCTGCGCGATCCCCGTCTGCACCTGGCGGGCGTGATCGTGACGCTCCAGGTGCTGGGGCAGACGGCATTCGACTTCCAGCTCTCGATCGCGCAGATCCTCGTCTCCCTCGTCACCTGCGCGGTGCTCGAGGTCGCGATCGCGTTCCGACGCCAGAAGGTGTTGATGTGGCCGGCGAGCGCGCTCCTGACGGGGAACGGCGTCGCGTTCGTCCTCCGGGTGCCGGGCACCGAGCACGGCGACTGGTGGAGCATGAACGGCTGGTGGCTCTTCGCAGGCGCGGCCGCGGTCGGGCTCCTCTCGAAGTACGTGATCACCTTTCGCGGCCGCCACGTCTTCAACCCGTCCAACTTCGGGCTCGTGCTGTGCTTCGTCCTCTTCGGCCCCGAACGCGCCGACCCACTGCCCTTCTGGTGGGGGCCGATGTCCGTCCCGTTGGCGCTGGCGCTGGTGCTGATCGTCGGCGGCGGCCTGGCGATCCTCTCGCGGCTGCGTCTCGTGCCGATCGCGGCGGGCTTCTGGCTCACGTTCGCGGCAGGGGTCGCGATCCTCGCGGCGACGGGGCACGAGATGACCGCCGCGTGGCACCTCGGCCCGATCGGCGGCTTCGACCTCTGGTGGACGCTCGTCACGTCGCCCGAGATCCTCGTCTTCCTCTTCTTCATGATCACGGATCCGCGGACGATCCCCGCCGGCGACCGCGGCCGCCGCGCGTACGCCGTCTCCGTCGGGCTCCTCGCCACGCTCCTCATCGCACCGTGGACGAGCGAGTTCTCGGCGAAGCTCGCGGTGCTCGGGTCGCTGACGATCGTCTGCGCCGTCCGGCCGGTCCTCGTGCTCGGGGCCGCGCGCAACCCGGGCGGCCGGCTCGCCGCGTGGATGTCGAGCGGCCCCCGCAACCTCCGGCTCGCCGGCCTCGGAGCCGTGGCGCTCGCCGCCGGCGGAGCTGTCGTGGCCGCCGGGCTCCTCTCGCCGACCCCCCCGCACGCAGCCGTCGCGCAATCCTCGAGCGGCGTCCCCGAGGTGACGGTCGCGGCAGGGCGCGGCGTCGCCGCGATCGATCGGATGACCGCACAGCGGGTCGCGACCACGCTGGTGGCCGACCTCGAGGGCGCGGCGGAGTCGCTTCGAACCCGCGACAAGGCGGCGGCGCGACGGTCGGCGACGGGCCCATGGCTCGCGGAGCTCTGGCGGCGCATCGATGCCGGTCGCGGCGGCACCGTGGACGTGGCGACGTACGAGGCAGAGCGCGTCCGGCTCCGCCTCGAGCGCGGCAAGGGGCAGGGGCCACCGCTGATCGTCGCGACGGTGACCGGCACGTCGCAGACCACGACGTACGGGCGATCCGCCGCAGTGGTCGTCCGGCGCGACGAGCCGCAGCCCGTCGTCCGCACGTTCGAGGTCGTGGCGAGCGGCGGCCGCTACCTCGTCGCGGGCGTCCGCGGAGAGGCGGAGCGCGCACCGGTGACGGCTGCGGCGGTCCCGGCGCGTTTCACGCTCACGGACGTCGCGTCGAGCGTCGGCCTCGACTTCCGGCACGGCGCGTTCCGCTACGGCGTGTCCGTCGACCCGGGCGCGATGATGGGCGGTGGCCTCTGCTGGCTCGACTACGACGGCGACGGGTGGCTGGACCTCTACGTCGTCAACTCGTACGCCCAGAGCGACGTCCCCGCATACCGCTCGCGCGGCGGGCTGCCCTCGAGCCGTCTCTACCGGAACGTGAAGGGCCGGTTCGTGGACGTCACGGCCTCGACCCGGACGGGGCTGACGATGCGGGGCAGCGGCTGCGTCGCGGCCGACCTCGACGGCAACGGGACGACCGACCTCGTGGTCACGGCAACGAGCTACGACGTCGGACGCAATGCCTACGACGCGCTCCTCTGGAACAACGGCGACGGCACGTTCACCGAGGGGGCGAAGGCGGCCGGCATCGACGAGCCGGGCTGGCACACGGGCGCCGCGGTCGCCGACGTGAACGGAGACGGGAGGCTCGACCTGTTCGTGGCGGGCTACACCGACGTCAACCACCGCCTACCGGGATCCGAGTCGGGCTTCCCCGCAGATCACGGCGCCGTCCGCGACCTTCTCTTCCTCAACGAGGGTGGCACCGGCGCGCATCCGACCTTCCGCGAGGTCGGCCGCCTCGCGGGGCTCGAGCCGAGGCGTCTCGACCACGGCCTCGGCGCGACGTTCACCGACGCGAACGGCGACGGGCGGCTCGATCTCTACGTCGCGAACGACCTCGACCCGAACCGGCTGTACCTCAACGAGCCGACGAGGAACGGACTGGACTTCCGGCTCGTCGAGCGCGGTCGGACGGAAGCGGTTGCGGATCCCAACGCCGGGATGGGCATCGCCGCGGGCGACTACTCGGGCGACGGACGCGAGGATCTGTTCGTGACGAACTCGCGCGGCCAGCTGCACGCCGCCTACCGCAGCCTGACCGGGAGGCCGTTCGCCGACGCGCGCCCGGACTTCGCGCCGGCGCTCGGACAGCAGGTCACCGGCTGGGGAGCGAGCTGGGCCGACCTCGACCTCGACGGG